>JBCBSS010000125.1:0-24198 GCA_039819065.1 Bacteroidota bacterium | reverse complement strand
TTCGAAATGACATTAAAACAGGCTTTTGAGACACACTCTTAAGATATATATATGTAGCAGAGATGTTACTCAACCAGCATTCTAATCATCTGTGTAGGTTCTCCATCAACGATCACCTGGCAGAAGTATATGCCTTTCTGGAATTCACTTCTATCCAGATAAACTTGCCCTTGATTGAAGTCCCTGGTTAGTACCACACCATTTACCATATCAGATACAATTACCTGGGCTTGATTGTAATCTTCAGCCATCTGTAAATCGATTCGGCTAGAATTGGTCAAAGGGTTAGGGAAGAGCGTAGCTTGTGCAATACTTGCAGCACAAGTAAGGGTGATGTCTGCCACACTTTCGCAACCTGTATCGTTACCTGAAACTTGTAAATCCAAGTTAGGCAGCCCCGAAAGTCCATCCAATATACAGCACTGGGAAAGTACCGGGTTATTGTTTATGTCTACCAGGAGTAACAAACTATTATTAGCATCTAACGCGGCCAATTCATCAATTGAGATGAGGGCGTTGTTGCCTGATATGGTTATGTATCTGACTACATCAAGTTGCTCAAGGCCTTGCAACGAGGTAAGCAAATTGTTGCCCTCAACAATAAGGATATTTGACCGGTTCAAGCTCTCAAAACCTTGCAATGAAGTGAGCAGTGGGTTGTTCGCGATACGTAGGATATTATTGATCCTACCTATGTTAGGAATGCCTGCTACTGAAGTCAAGCTGGTATTGTTTCTCACCTCGATTCTACCAATAGAACCGGATAGTCCGCTGAGGCCATTCAAGTCAGTCAGGTTTGGGTTGTCTGCTATCAGCAATGTGTTCCTGATGCTTTGGAGGTTTTCTAAACCGGCAAGAGAGGTAAGGTTAGGATTGTTCACAATGAAGACACCCGCGTCTACCTGCGTTAAGGTCTGAAGTGGGGTAAGGTCTGTGATATCAGCACCGGTTACCGTGAGCCTGCCAGTCAAAACAATACAGTCAAAAGCATTGACTTCTGCTTGAGAGGTAAGGGTGATGCTCTCTTCACAAATCACAGGGCTGCCATTATCAATATTGATAGTGACACTGCCATTCATTCTAGTCTGACATTGACCGTTGTCTGCATCAATTCTTAACACATCGCCATCAGCAAAATTGCTAGCGGTAATAGTCATGTCCAATGCAGCTCCTGTACCCGTAAATGTGAAACCGCTAGCCACGAAATTCACTAATATCTCATATTCTACGCCCACTTCCGAACCACTCAGGTTTATGGTAACATCATCTTCGTTACTTACAGCTTGAGGGCTTGGTGTGGTTATATTGAAGATATTGGGGTCATTGATGTCAATGGTCACGCTGCCGTTCATCGTGGCTGCACAAAGCCCATCATTGACCTGTACAGTCAATACATCGCCATCTCCATAACTGCCAACGGGAATGGTAATGCTTATTGGAGCACCTGTACCGACAGCAGTGAAACCACTAGGCGCACCGTTAATTAATGCTTCATAGGTGATACCTACTTCCGAGCCGTCTAAGCCTATAAAAACATCATCTACGCTACAAACCACTTGAGGGCTTGAGGTAGCAATGTTAAACACCGCCAATGAAGGGTCTTCAATGGTGAATGTGGCAGTTTGGGAGCAGTTAGTGCCGTTATCAAAGGCTTCCAGTGTGTAAGTGCCACCAGATAATCCGGTTATATCTTCAGAGGTAGCGGTAAAGCCATTCGGGCCTGTCCAGGCATAAGTAAAGGAAGTTCCTGACCCACCTGAAACGGTTACGTTGATCTCACCATTGGGAACGACACAACCCGTATTATCAATTGGGTTTCCCGAGTCGGCGGCAATATTAATAGGAGTGATGACATCAACTATGATGAAGTTGAGTACAGCGTTACCGGTAGCATCCTGTACTATTACTATATAGGTCCCATTGGGTAGATTATTTAAACTAAATGGGGCCCCAGTCGTCAGTGGTTGACCGAGTAGCGTAACAGGCCCAAAAACGTTTAATAGTGCGTCGTCGGCCCCAATAGGAACAGATCCCATTACCAAGATTTCTGCTGAGCCATTATCCAACGAAAGGCATTCGTTTTTAATGTCGGATATGGTTACCATCGGCTGAGAGATGCTACTATTGGCAGCTAAGGCAATGATTAAACATACTACTGAGAAAATTTTCACATACTTTTCCCAGGATAAAATGATTGGGTAGATTTTTTTCATGATAAGGTTGTTAGACTATAGACTAATTTGAGGTGCAAAATATGAAATTAATTCCATGTATCAATTAGTCGATAATGAATTTTACATGCTCAGCATATTTGATGACTATGGTCGGATATTTGATGAATTTGTGTATAATAAGAAAGCCCTGACATTGCCAGGGCTTTCAGATATATATAGGTAGTAGAGATGTTACTCAACCAGCATTCTGATCATCTGTACAGGCTCGCCATCAACGATCACTTGGCAGAAGTATATGCCTTTCTGGAATTCACTTCTATCCAAATAAACTTGTCCTTGATTGAAGTCCCTGGTCAGTACTACACCGTTCACCATGTCTGATACAATTACCTGGGCTTGATTGTAATCTTCGGCCACTTGTAAATCGATTCGACTGGAATTGGTCAAAGGGTTAGGGAAGAGGGTAGCCTGTGCCATACTTGCAGCACAAGTAAGGGTGATGTCTGCTACACTTTCACAGCCTGTATCATTACCTGAAACTTGTAGATCCAGATTGGGCAGCCCAACCAGCCCATCCAATATGCAACATTGAGAAAGTAATGGGTTGTTGTTGATGTCTACCAGAAGCAAGAAAGCATTGTTTACATCTAAAGCGGCTAATTCATCAATTGAGCTTAGTGTCGCGTTGTTTGATATGACTACGAATCTAACAATGTCAAGCCCCTCAAAGCCCTGTAGACTGGTAATGGCATTACTATTCTCAATAATGACAATGTTTGACCAAGTCAAACTTTGGAAGCCTTGAAGGGAAGTCAATGATTGATTGCCGGCAATCCGTAAGCGATTATTGATTCGACTTACGTTCGGTATGCCTGCAACAGAAGTAAGACTAGCGTTGTTAGTAATTTCTATTCTACCAATAGAGCCTGATAAACCACTTAGTCCACTCAAGTCAGTCAGCCCTGGATTATTGGATATCAACAATGTATTCTGGATGCTCTCCAGGTGCTCTAGACCGGCCAGAGAAGTAAGATTGGGGTTATTGACAATGAATACACCAAAGTCCACTCGTGTTAATGATTGAAGCGGGGTCAAGTCCGTAATATCGCTACCATTAATGGTTAGCCTGCCAACCAAGATATTACAGTCAAAGGCGTCGACCTCAGCTTGAGTGGTCAGTGTTACATTGCCTTCACATGTCACTGGAGCTCCGTCGTTAATGTCAATAATGACATTGCCATTCATCAAAACAAGACAGCTTGAAATACTGCTCGTGGCTTGTACGGTCAAAACATCACCATCAGCAAAGTTTCCTGATGTTATGGTAAGACTGATTGCCGCACCTGTACCAGCGGCGCTGAAACTACTTCCGATACCGTTCACTAAAACTTCATAAGTGGCACCGATTTCTGAGCCATCCAAGTCTATAGTAACGTCATCCATGTTAGATACAACTTGTGGGCTCGCTGAAGTTATATTCTGTATGGCAGGGTCGTCAAAAAAGATGGTGACGCTGCCGTTCATTATCGCTGTACATTGTCCATTGTCAACTTGTATGGTCAGTACATCGCCGTCTCCGTAATTACCTGTGGTTAGAGTAATACTGAGTGGGGTACCTGTACCTGCCTCAGTGAAGCCACTTGCGGCACCGTTCACCAATACTTCATAAGTGACACCCACTTCCGAACCATCCAAATCAATGGTAACATCATCTACGCTACAAACTACTAGCGGGTCTGTTGTGGTAATGTTCTGTATGGCTGGTACATTGAAATTTATTGTCACGCTGCCATTCATGATTGTCTGACATTGTCCATTGTCGCCCTCTACAGTCAATACATCGCCATCTCCGAAGTTACCGTCAGTGATGGTAAGGCTTATTGGAGCACCGGTTCCCGCAGCGGTGAAGCCACTTGTGGCACCGTTCACCAATATTTCATAAGTAACACCTAATTCCGAACCATCTAAATCAATGGTAACATCATCTACGCTACAAACTACTAGCGGGTCTGGAGTGGTAATGTTCTGTACTGCAGGATTATTAATGTCAATGGTTATGCTACCATTCACAAGCGCCGTACTGATTCCGTTGTCAGCCTTAACCGTTAATACATCGTTATTTCCAAAATTACCCGCAGTAATGGTAATGCCTATAGGAGCACCTGTGCCCACGGTGGTGACACCACTACCGGCACCATTCACCAATATTTCATAAGTAACTCCGACTTCGGAGCCATCTAAGTTGATGGTGACATCATCTGCGCTACATACCACTTGGGGGCTCGTTGTTGTGATGTTTGGTACTAGTAAATCCTCATCATCTGTGATGACGACAGTAACTTGTTGTGTACCTACTTCATTTCCGTTTGTTACACTAGCTAAATCAACAATCACGGTTTCGTCGGTTTCATCGTCAAGATCATCCACCCCGGTAATGTTGATTGTACCGCTAAAACTTCCTGCTGGAATGAAAATCGTGTTACCGGAGGCAGTGTAATCAACTCCTCCACCGGTAGCCGTTCCACTGAAGCTCAGGTTAATATTAATATCGCGGCCTGACACAGCTGATAAAGTGGCTGTTATGGTGGCCACTCCGCCATTCTCGGCAATAGGACTTCCACTCAAAGCAAGGGTTACGTCGGGGAGAAGCTCGTCATCATTGATGATGGCAGTAACTTGTTGCACACCAGACTCAGTGGCGTTGATCACTGAAGTGATATCCACGATCACTGTTTCATCATCTTCGTCTATGAGGTCGTTTGTACCAGTTATCGTAATATCACCGGTTGGGAATCCCGCCGGTATGGTGATCGAGGTAGAAGATACAGAGTAATCTACTCCACTTCCGAAAGCAGATCCTCCGAAGCCCAGGTTGATAGTAACATCTTTTCCTGACAGTCTGGATAAACTTGCTGTTATGGTAGCCAAACCGCCATTCTCTGAGATTGGACTGCCACTTACTGCAAGGGTAACGGTCGGTGGTCCATCATCATCTGTGATGAATGCGGTAGCTTGCTGGAATCCTCCGAATTCGGATGCATTGGTAACACTCGTTATATCGACAACCACTGTCTCGTCGTCCTCGTCTAGTACATCATTAATTCCGGTGATCGTGATATCACCGGAAGTATTTCCGGCTGGGATCATAATGCTGGAAGCAGAAGTAGAATAATCAACTGCGTTAATGGCGGTTCCGGTGAAAGCATAATTAACAGTAACATCCTTACCAGAAGCTGCTGAAAGTGTAGCCGTCACCGTTGCTACCCCTCCATTCTCTGCTAGTGGGCTTCCACCTAGAGATAAAGCGACGGTTGGCTCAGCATCATTGTCTGTAATGGTCAGCGTTTCTTGCTGGATTCCACTTTCGTTACCATTGGTGACAGTGACTATATCTATAATGACCGTTTCATCATCTTCATCCAAGAGATCATCTATTGGATCGATGGCTATGGAGGCGTTCGTCGTTCCGGCGGGAATGGTAATTAACGTGCCTGTAACTGTATAATCAGTACCAAGAATTGCCGTCCCAGAGAAGCCCAGATTTACCGTCACATCCGCACCATAAGCATTACTCAATGTTGCAGTGAGCACCTCATTCGGGTCTGCCTCTGCTAACGAAGCACTTCCTAAATTAATAACTACATCAGGAATGGATGTTATATTGAGTGTTGCTGTATATGTAGTAGTACTGAAATCGGTACCGTCGTTTACATCAAATGTGAATGTAGTATTCGCGACCACATTGGTGAAGTACTGAAGATTGCCTGCATCTAAATCAGCTACTGATACGATTGATCCGTTGGTCAGACCCTCTCCACCATCCAACATGTCATTACCGTTTGCATCAACATACAATGTGCCACTGGCCGGTACGGTAGGAATCCTGATAGAGCTCAAGGGATCACCATCGCTATCCATATAGCCGAAATCAGCGGTAGCGAAAGTATAAGCAAGCCCCTGAAAAGGACCGTTAGCTGCAGTGAAGGAAGCTGCGGTAGGAGGGGTGTTGGAAGGACTTGCCGGAGAAATGGTTATTTCATCTAGGCTAATGCCTCCAGATGGACTTCCTGTAAATGAGACTCTAAACTCGTCAATATTATCAAAATCAGGGCTAGAACTAACGTCGATAGTCGTAAGAGCTCCTAGAGATACAATAGCACTTGTTGTTGCTCCAGTAATGCTTCCATCTCGATAGCCGGTGACGATATAACTTTGCCCTGACATAGAAGCGTCGTTAAAGCGTACCACGAAATTATCTAATTGAAGCTCAGAACCATCATTACTTGCGAAATCGAAACTGGTTATAGTACCGTTAGAGAACATATTGACTACTCCAATAAAATTGGACATACCAGCTGTGGTGGCCCCTCTAACAGTTAGCGTCCATCCCTCAATATTTGTAGAAAATGGTGTTGACTGATTAAAACCAATTGATCCGACATTGCTATTAAATTGAGTTATACCAATTATAGGTTGACTATAACCTTCATAAGCACTTGAAATGATTAGTAAGCACATGGCCACTAAGGCTCTTGTACGGTTCATGGAGAACCGCCAAAATAGGTAGTGTTGTTGCATGATTAGATTGTTTAAAACTGTAGATGATTAAAGAGCCGCTAAATTAGAAAATTTAAGTTTGAGTTATATTACTTATCTGAGAATTCATTGCAAAAATGTGTATTTTATATTCGCCTTTTAAGTTTCGTTAGGGCTTTGATGTTAAGTATCTATGATGAATATATAGCACGTAGAAGGACCTTGTTCATGGTAAAGTGCAATAAGGGTAATTTGATATTACGCGGTGGATGAGAAAAGAAAAGCTGGGACTGATCGGAAGATCGACTAATATGTTACAACATATTAATCAGAAAACATGTAAGATTGACCTAACAAAAGTGCAATAATGAATAGATCGAATTAATGGAAGAAATACTAGACCTACCTGATGATGCGGGTAATGGAAAAGACTATATCTCCAAGGAATTAATAGATGGAAGAGAGTTGCAGATCTTTTGCGACTTCGCTAATCCACTGAAGGGAGATAAAGTACAGGTTAATTATGATGAAGCGGCCGATGGTTGTTACCGTATTAGACACGAGAATAAACGATATGAAGTCCAGGATGGGAAGATTTTAGCTGCTTTCTATGTCGAAACCTACAAACAAAAAATTGGTCATCCTATCGAGGTAGACGGTAGTATCATAAATGGTATCAACGCTGGTAGTAGAGTATGGATTGAAGATAGGCCGGCTCCGGATGGTACTTATAGGATGGGGACATTCCGGAAAATACTAGTGGCCAATGGTAGGATATTAAAGATTAAGCTATTCTAGTGAATGCGAAAAATAAGTTTTAATAAGCATTTATCTATTTCTTTAAGTTGAGGATATTAAATTAAAACCGAGGCATTTGAAAAGCCCAGGTTGGAGCATAGCTGACATTGAACAAGACTTACTTATAGATGACAGTAGGTAATAAGGCTATTGAATTCATTTTTCTGCTGATTAGTTAGTAAATTTATAAGCGTTATGAAGTCAATTTTACTCTTATTATTAATTCTAAGCGTTCATTGTGTAAATACCTTTGGGCAAGCTGATCTAATCGTAAAACCAAAACTGGAAATAAGCGAAATTGATCCTGGCGCAAGGTTGACAATGCGCGGTCAGATGCTCAACATAGGTGATGCACCGACTGCAGTTATTGGAGATGTCGGCTACTTTTTGTCAACAGATCAAGTGTATGACGAAGATGATATTTTGTTATCCACGTTTGGTTTTGTTAGTCTGGCGGCTGGTGATAGTGTTAACATTACTAAAGTTTTTGAAATGCCAGACACCACTGCTTCAGGAGATTACTATATAATTACTGTGGCAGATTTTCGAGAGGAAACACCAGAAATCGATGAAACTAACAACACTGGCTCAAATCCAATTTTTGTTCGCGAGAAGTTTGTAGACCTCTCTATACAAAGGCCTAACGAATCCGCCGGAGCTGGAATCGTGATACCTAATGCAGAAGAGTATGGGTTTGAACCTACATTGGAAATATACAACAGCATAAACGCGGATTGCGGTGTCGTTAATGATGGTAGTGATGATTCTGGGCCTTATACCATTGCTTTCTACAGGTCGGATGACGATGTTTTCGATTCGGCCGAAGACTTATTACTTGCGGAATTTGATTATGCTTCAATACCGCCATTTAGTACTTTTTCTTGCGAACAAAGGTTTCCTATCGACCCGCTTACTCCAGTTGGAGATTATTATTTAATTCGTGAGATAAAACTCTCCGGAGGAACTACTGATCTGAATTTGACAAATAATGTAGCAATTGCTCCTTTGACTGTGGCTGAAACTGGTTTTGACTTTTGGATGAAGGAGCTCAATGAAGTCCCTGATACCTTGTTCCAAGGAACTGAGGTAACATCAAGAGCTACCTGGGCGAACCTAAGAGGCGGAAGGTATGGCGATTTGAACCTCACTGTTTTTCTGTCCCAAGATACACTGTTTGACGGGTTCGATGATATTGAGGTGGGTTTTGGTAGGCCTAATCGAATCATTCTCGGAGAGCGGGAGACTATTGATGTTTTCCTTAGAATTATAGAAGAAAGGGATATTCCACCGAGTGGAATGTATTACATTTTATATGTTTTGAATTTTCAAGAATTTGAACTTGAATTTGATTACTCAAATAATATCTTGTTTCAACCCATTGTGGTTGTTACTGATAGCTCTAGCCTGACTACAAATATTGATCTTGACCTTCCCGAAGAGCTCGAATCTGGTGATGCGGTGCTGGTGAATATTGATATTGGTAATATAGGTTTTCAAGAATTTGACGATAGGCATCTCGTAGCCTCTTTTTCGCGCAATGACTTGTTGGAGCCCAGTGACCAAATTGTTTATTCTCAAAAGCTCTCTACGATAGAGGCTAACTCTACCAGAACCGAGCAGGTAGAATTTACCATTGACGATAGTTTTGAGGCAGGTGATTTTAACTTGTTTATCTATCTTGATAATGACGGTATGTATTCTTTCGGGGAAGTTCCGGAACAGATCGATACACTCGCTTCGAGCATCAGTGCAGTAACTTCGCTTAAAGGCTACGATGATTTTAAGGTCAAGTTATTTCCAAACCCAGTCAACGATGTGCTTCAATTATCCTCAGCGTTAGGTTTGGAGTATTTACATATTTATAACGCAAAAGGGGAAGGTGTATTGAGTTATTATTTTACCTCCAAAGATGAAACCTCAAAAACCATTCGTTTAGAAAACTTACCTGACGGCCTATATTTTTTGGAAGTAGGATCAGGTGGTGAACCTTCTACCAAAAAATTTTTATTACGACGATAGGCAGAAATACCATTTTCGATATATCCCTAAAGTCTTAGGTACACTTAAATGAAAATCTGAGCAAAGTTTAAGACATAGTAACTTTGAGACAAGAACGTACAATCAAAAAAACACTGTTCTTACGATGAAAAAGTAGAGTTTTCTGTATTAGATCTATCGCCTTCCGTAAAACTATACCCGGCTCGTAGCTGAGACCTTTCTTTTCTTGTCAGTATCAAATCGCTTGATTCGATGACTTTTAGACTTGTTTTTTCTTGTTTCATTTGGATAGAACGCCGGTTTGATGTTAATAGTACGAATGTTGTATACCCTATTTCACTTTTTGGCTCGCAGGTGAGATTTTATTGATTTTGAAGATTCTAGAAAAAATCTGATTTTTAGATTTGAAAGAACGACTTACCTAATGGCTATTTTATTTTCTACTATTCTATTTATCTCATCCCTTTTAAGTTTTCAAGATGCGGATTTGAAAGCAAGTGTCTCCTTGATGTATCGCCGCAGCGGAGAGACCCATAAATTCTTCAAGTCTGTAAGCCATGGCGATACGCTCAGCTATTTTGCCCGTAATGGAAACCCATACTTCAGGGTGTACAGAATAAACCTTACCAATGCCAGTGCAATTGGACGTGAGGTGTTTGTTGAGAGCTATCTCGGGGATAGCCTACTACAGAAAACCAAACCTCAAAATACCAGACGAACTAGGGGACTTGAATTTGTAGATAGCTATGTAGACGAGACCGAAGACATGGTTAAAGTCATTATACAATACCAACCTGAAGAACAAAGTAAGGCGCAAACGTTTCACTTTTTCATTAAACCTGGTTAATTGTACTTGCCTTAAGCCCAATAGAAGCGAGATGATCACCAAGTTAAACCTGTCTGAACGGCTAACTAGTTTTTAATAATCAGCCATTTTCTATAATTTGAGCGAATGGCCCACAAAAATGCGCTCTTCATTTGGACTGCCACCGTTGCCATGGCAGGTTTTCTTTTTGGATTCGACACCGTAGTCATATCAGGAGCTAACCAGCCCATCAAAGATCTTTGGAATACTTCACCCTGGTTTCACGGTATCTTTATCATGTCGATGGCACTTTGGGGTACAGTGATTGGTGCCCTTTTTGCCGGTTATCCCACCAACAAGTTGGGAAGAAAGAAGACCCTGTTTTGGATCGGTGTGTTATATGCTGTTTCAGCCCTCGGTTCTGCTTTAGCGCCTGATCCTTACAGTTTTTCATTTTTCCGCTTCATCGGTGGACTGGGAGTTGGCGCTTCCAGTGTTACCGCACCTACTTACATTTCGGAAATAGCGCCAAGCTTTCGACGTGGTAGAATGGTGGCCACCTACCAGTTTATGATTGTGTTTGGCATTTTTGTGGCCTATTTCAGCAACTACCTATTGGAAGGTGTCGGTGGTAACATTGACTGGCGATTGATGCTAGGGGCTGAAGCATTACCTGCCATAGCCTATTGTTTCATGGTACCTTCCATTCCTAATAGTCCCAGATGGTTGGTACTACACAATAATGATGAAAACAAAGCCCGGGAAGTACTTCGACTAATACAAGTGGAGAACGTAGAAAAAGCCATACAGGATATTAAGCTATCAGTTCAAAAGCTCGAAAAGACGAGGTTCTTTACTAAGAGGTTGGCCTTTCCGATTACCCTGGCTTTTTTACTGGCTTTCTTCAACCAGCTTTCCGGTATCAACTTTATCCTGTATTACGCCCCTGAAATTCTGGAGAGGGCAGGCTTGGCCGCCAAAGAATCCCTACTCAGCTCTATTTCGATCGGTGCGGTTAACCTGATATTCACTTTGATGGGTATGGCGCTTATTGATAGAATGGGCCGTAGAACGTTGATGATCATTGGTTCGATAGGGTACATCATAGGGTTGGGCATGGTGGCTTATGCTTTCAAGACGGAAGCCGGATCCGCGCTTTTATTGACCTTCATTCTGGTTTTCATAGCCGCGCACGCCATAGGTCAGGGAGCGGTAATCTGGGTTTTTATATCGGAAATATTTCCGAACAAGGTACGCGCCTTTGGGCAATCTTTCGGGTCGGGTACACACTGGGTTTTTGCGGCCTTAATTACACTGCTTACACCAGTATTCTTGGACGAGAAGCAAGGTTTGCTCAAAGATGATCCTTGGATCATATTCGCTTTTTTCGCGGTCATGATGATGTTTCAGTTCCTTTTTACCATCTTCATTATGCCAGAAACCAAGGGCAAAAGCCTTGAAGAACTGGAAGAAATACTATCCGGTAAACCGGAATAAACCGCGCTTTAATATGGGTTATAGATACAGAATAGGATTGTGTGCCCTTTGGATATTCATTACGGTTTCATTCTACGGATGCCAATCGCAAGTGTCTGAACACAAAGAGGCTGCGGTTCAACCTGATAGTGCTATTTACCAGGAGCAACACCGGCCTCAATTCCATTTCTCACCCGCTGCCCACTGGATGAATGATCCGAATGGCATGGTCTATTATGACGGCGAGTATCATTTATTCTATCAATACTATCCGGATTCTACTGTTTGGGGGCCAATGCATTGGGGACATGCTGTTACCAAGGACTTGGTGCATTGGGAACACCTGCCTATCGCCCTATACCCTGATTCATTGGGCTATATATTCTCTGGCAGTGCCGTGGTGGATGTCAATAACACCAGTGGTTTTGGGGAGCATGGCAAACCTCCACTAGTAGCTATGTTCACCCACCATGATATTCACGGTGAGCGTTCCGGCAGCATTGATTTTCAATACCAATCGATTGCCTATTCTAACGACAAAGGCCGTACATGGATTAAATATAAAGGTAATCCCGTCATTCCGAATCCAGGTATAAAAGACTTCAGGGACCCTAAAGTAATATGGCATGCGCCTAGCCAAAAGTGGGTCATGGTGTTGGCTGCTTATGATAAAGTGATGATTTACCATTCCCCGGACCTGAAGCGTTGGACTTATGCTTCGGAGTTTGGTATAGCAGGCGATGATAGACTTTGGGAGTGCCCCGACCTATTCCCTATGAAAGTGGCAGGTACAGGCGAGACAAAATGGGTGTTGATCCTAAGTATTCAAAAGAAAGCGCCCAATGGTGGTACAGCGACCGGTTATTTTGTCGGTGACTTTGATGGCGAGGTCTTTGAAGCAGACCCGGAAAAACAACAATGGGCAGACTATGGTACTGACAATTATGCCATGGTTACATGGTCAGATGTTCCTGAGTCAGATGGTAGAAGGCTTGCAATGGGCTGGATGAGTAATTGGCAATACGCTCAGGTGGTGCCAACTGAGAAATGGAGAAGCGCCATGACTTTGCCTAGGGAACTAACCCTTCATAAAGAAGGTGCTCAGTATGAGCTGAGATCTAAGCCGGTTCGTGAATTAGAGGCCTTAACATTGAAGGACACCTTGATAGAAATAGAATTGTTCAAGGATGTATCCACAATATTGGCCGATGAACCAGGTAGACATTTGTACAAAATAGACCTTTCTCTAAGCACACCTATCACTGGCAAAGTCGAGCTTAAAATGTCCAATAGCCGAGGTCAACAATTGCTTGTTGGATTAGATGTAGACCAGCAATTGTATTATATTGATAGAACGAACGCCGGTGAATCTTCCTTTCATGACGGTTTCGCCAAGGTAATCCATGGTGAGCTGCGTCCCTCTAAGGAATGGCAAATGCAGGTTTACCTGGATCATTCTTCAGTAGAACTGTTTGACTATGGAGGTAGAACTGCCATGACTGCTGTCTATTTTCCAGATGTACCATATGACAAAATAGAATTATTAAGAACCGGAGGGGAGAATCTACCTGTCAATGTTACCCTGAGTCATCTCAACCGTATTTGGTAATCCGGGGATAGGGCAGATCGGTAATAGTTCAAGATAAAATTAAAATCAATATTCAATTATGAACTTACGTTTGGTGACCCTATTACTTTCGATTGTTATTTTGTCCTCATTCTACAAGGCTAAAAACAAGCACATAGGTACATGGGAGGCAACAGAAAAGAAAGGTAAGAAGATCGTTATGACCTTTGGTAAGAAGGGCTATATGATGGTCGAAATGGAAGGTGAGAAGTTTGGCGGTGAGTCTTTTGAGAAAGAAGGTAAGTTACATAGTATGACTTACAAAACAGACTACAGTTTTTCTCCTGCCCATATTGATATCATACTCACTGAACTGGAATCAGGAACTACCGAGGCCGCGTTGGGTATATTTGACTTTCCAGAGAAGCATAAAATGAGAATGGTGGCTGACGCTAAGGGCAAGGGGCGTCCAGACAGCTTTGATAATGATGATACGCTGGTGTTTACCAGAGTTGGTGCCAAGTAACCATGGTTGAGCCTTAGGAACCAACTTCTATTCAGAACGGTCAATAAGTTTTAATTAGCATTTATCAGGCTTCCCACTCCTGAAATGTTGCTAGTGATGTTAGGAGTGCCCTTATACCTCACGCTTCCTGCACCACTGATCACTACGGCCAGATCATTAGTCACAGTAACCTCCACATTACCGACACCAGTCAAACGCACATCACAAGTCTCTGTCGTCATATCGAAAGCCATAAGACTGCCAACCCCAGAACTTAGCACATCTAATGTTTCAGCTTCACCCCTCAAGCTAATACTTCCGACGCCGTTGAGGTCAACACCGATGAAACCCTCTTTGAAATCGTTTTGAGCACTTATGTTTCCCACACCTTGCAGCGTCAGCAGTTCAATATCCGGTATGACTATAAAAATGTCCAATTGAGGGATAGAACCGTCTACACACCCTTGAAGGGAAATGGTAAGTTGCTCATTTGATACGGCCGTTTGAAGCCTTGATATGATTGCTGCAGTGCTTTCAATACGCAAAGATTGGATTGGGCCTTGGGTGAGCAAGACATTGCCAATACCTTCAAGCCTGATACTATGAAAGCTGGATAAGTTCCTGGATTCTGAGACTATTGGGCCAGAAGCATCTACACATTCGTCATCCGGATCATCATCACAGCCGACGAAGCTTATGGCTAAGCATATCACTAGCCAATTGAGAAGTAGGAGTAGCTTTTTCATCAGTGTTGGTCTAAGGTCATTCAATATGGGTAAAGACGAGTAAATATGCCAATGGTTTCCAATTGACAAATATTATTCATCACCAGTGGAGATGAGTATTATCACCCGACTGTTATATTTGTTGCCCAATGACTGTGAGTTATTTAACACAACAACCTTATCTATGAAATCAAATCTCAAGTATCAGGCCCTAACACTTTGCTTTACATTATTCATTGCCTTCGGCCAGAATGCTTGTGCCTTCGCTAAACCAAAAGGCCCCAAACTGGAAAATGTGGTTGAACAGTTAGACTTTCTATACCGGGTAAGAGATGTGAATAACCGACTTTACCTAGTCTCTCTATTAAGAATGTATTCACTCTCAATGAACCATGAAGAAATAGAATACATAGTGCATGTTGAAATCCCAAGTCTTAAGGTTGAGAACATCGAAAGACAAGAGTCCCTTTCTTTTGATGATACTGATCAGCAGAGGATAGCCAAAATCTTTAGTAAGATTGATAAAGTGAAGCAGCTTGCCATTGAGCTCAATACTAACATGGCGGTGTTTGAGGACTTTGAGGATGACGAAAAGCGTCAAAAATATAGGTATCTTGTGGATGAGGATTTGAGAAATATCTGGAAGAACATCAACCCATTGATTCTGGAATTGACCCTTCAGAAGGAATCCATACTCGAGTCAGCCCAAGCTGACAACAAAAAGAAACATAGGGATATAATTGAAAAGTTCGTATTGCTTCAACTGTCAAATGACGTTAGGTATTTTAATCAGGCCAGTACCCTGAAAATGTATGAGTGGGTGTATTTGCCCGAGAAATTGACTGATAAAAAAGCATTTAAGGAGGGTTTTGAACTTCAATATGGTACAGTTTACAACAAGCTCGACGACTATTTAAAATCTCAAACCAACCTCTACAAACAAAGCCTGATTGTTCGACTTCAAGCTGATCTTGATCTTACATTTGGAAACGCCTTAGAAATTATGGAACTGCTTTCGACTCCAGCGGCTTATGAGGATGCATTCACAAAATTTAGTACTGAGAACTTTTTGGAGTCTGAATTTAAACGTAACTACACAGACACGGAAAGCGATATTCAACAAATCCTTGTAGCCGATGAACGATCCCTGAGTGCTTCGGAGGTTATTGATTTGATCTCCCGGGAAAAAGAGAAGTTCTTATTGAAGTGGCAGTCTGTTTTAGACGCATCGCCTGAGATGAAACAGGATTTTATTGACCTTATGGAAATCAGGCTCAAAAATGTATTTCGACCCGAATAGCTGAAAGCACATTACCCTAATCTTTAGTCTTATAATCACCCCCACTGGCTCCACTGGCGCGAAAGTTACTTTCGTGCCCAATAAAGGCTAATGCATAGGCAAAAGGGCTACTTTCGTACCCATTAACGTTTCATGCACGGGCAAAAATCTCCCTCACAAATTTCCCTGCTCTTTTCATTTTTTTATTCACTCGCAATCCAGACTCCTTTCTGCTTCGTAAGTCTGCCAAACATTTTAAAAACTAAGAAACCAAAAATGAAAAGATTACTATTGATCGTCCCTGCCGTAGTGATAGCGGCGATGTGCGGAGTATACCTGATTGCAGCGGATCATATTGATGCGCCTGCCGTCGGGACACTCGCAGAAGGTACCACCGTAGAAGATATAGCCGATTACTACGCCTTTGACGGTGAGAATGATGACAACTATGTATTTGTTGCTACAGTCCTCTCTTTAACGGCTCCATCGGCTAGTGGTGCTGCTAGTTTTGATAAAGATGTGATGTATGAGATCAACATCGACAATGATGGCGATTTTCTGGAAGACCTTGTCATTCAAGCCATTTTTAGAGATGGCAATGTGATTGTTTTCGGGCCTACAGCACCGGGTTCTACCGGATTGAATAGCCAAATTGAAAATGGCGGTATGCGTGTGGAAGCGCAAGTCACACCCTACGGAGACAACCCGATCATCGGAGAATCCAATGGGGTTAGGATATTTGCTGGTACACGAGAGGACCCCTTCTTTCTAGACTTCTTCCGATTCAGGGATGTAGTCAACGGAGCTGGTGACAATGCTGGTTTAGAAGTCGAAGATCCTCGCTTCGGTATGGAATACGCTACCAGTTTCCGGGATGCAGAGAATGCCGAAGATACGTTTGCTGGAACCAATGTATTGGCCTTGGTAGTAGAACTGCCAAAAACAATGCTTGGAGGCCCGACCATCAACACATGGCTTGAATCTAAGCGCAGAAACTAATCACTAACCGAATCAAAAACAGAAAGATGAAAAACTTACGCATACTTACATTAATGGCTTGTATCGCCACAATCACTACTTTAATGAGCTGTGGGGACGACGAGGGCGACATGGACCCAATGGTGGATGAACCGGTTGCCAATGCCGGCATCGCACAAAGTGCTGATCTCGAAAAAACGGTAACATTGGATGGCTCTGCATCAATGGGTGAAAATATCACTTATGCCTGGACGGTGACAGGACCCACAGGTAATAATATTACACTTGCCAACCCCACAGGCGCCATGCCTTCATTCGTAGTGGGCGCGGCAGGTCAATACGATGTGAGCCTCACGGTGACCAATGATGGAGGCAGTAATACTGCTACTACTACTGTCACAGGAATAAATCCCACTTTCACAGTGGTTGATCAGATGGGTAAACCGGGTATCAATACGCTATTCAATTATTTCGCGGATGGTCCTACGAAGAATGCCTTCAATTCTACTACTCCTGACGGAGGAAATGAGGAGGTCGCCTTTTTTGAATCGACACTCGATTTCTTGCAAGAGTATATTGGGCTCAATTCAGACACTTACACGAACGTACTCGGCCTGGATAATACCACCACGGCTACTGTACTTTCTACCGATGCGCTTACTTCCAATCTCGATTTCCCTTCTACCTATGGGCCATCTGATCTAGGCAATATTGTCGCTTTTCAGAATGTTTTGAACGGTAGGAATCTGGCTGATGATCCCATTGATGTCACGCTGATCTTGATCTTCGGTGAAGATTTGCAAAACCTGAGCGATTTACAGACTGGATTGATAAGCGACAACGTACAAACCAACGATGTTGATTTTTCCTCGAGCTTTCCATACTTGGCGGCTCCATTCTAGCCACTAAGGCTTACTCCCGGGGTTTGCCAGTGTGTTGGACAGAAGGGGATGGGCAAACCCTGCCTTTCATTAAAATAGACAACCAAATTAGATGCTTTATGAAAAAGTGGATCGTACTGATCTTATCAATTATATGCTGGGGCTGTAACAGTGAGCAAGAAAAGAACAAACCAATCACCCATGCTGCTGATTATGTTGAATTCCTTACTCCCAAAGATGCAGAGGAGCGTATGGAGCAGCTAGAACAGGAAGAGAAGTTCTGGTTGTCAAAATTGACCAAGGCACCTGGCGAATATCTGTATTTGGACAAACTGGCTCAGATACAGGAGGCGTTATTCAATTTCACTGGTGATGTGATTCATCTCGATCAGCAAGATAGCCTTCTTCAGGAGGCCATGCGATCAAGTGTAGGTAAGCGTAAAGCTGCTTATTATATGGCTTTGAGCAGTATAGCCATTAAGCGGCATGACTTCAAAAAGGCATTGACCTACGGATATCAAGCCAGTCAATACACTGATGAGCAATTTGGCCCTTTGATGATGCAGTTCGATGCGGCGATGGAATTGGGGGAATATGGTCTTGCTTATAACATCCTCGACCAGAACCAACGCTTAGACGATTTTGATTACCTGGTGCGACTAGCCAAATACCAAGACCATGTCGGTGATTTGGATTCGGCGATCGTCTTGGTAGAAAAAGCCAAAGGTATAGCCGGAAACCAAAAGAAAAAGCTTTGGGCAAGCGTAAACCTGGGTGATATGTACGGGCATGCGGGTAGGCTTGAAGATGCCTACGCTACCTATCTGAAAGTGTTGAAGCAAGATCCAGATTACACGCATGCTTTGAGAGGAATTGCCTGGTTAGCTTATTCTAATGATGATAAAAAGGACGAGGCGGAACGCATTATGAAGTCTATCAAAGAGCAAACTGCTTTACCGGATGCCTATCTCATGTTGGCAGAGTTGGCTGAAGCTTCAGGAAATGAGCAGGGAAAAGATGCTTACCTGGACTCTTTTATGAACGAATCTACTCAAGCCAAATACACAGACATGTACAACAAATATATCATCGAAATACTGGCTAAAGATCATGAGGACGTAGAGAGGGCTCTGGATATAGCCAGAAGAGAAGTGACTAATCGACCTACACCGGCCACGTATGCTCAACTGGCATGGTGCATGGTGCAAAACGGAGAACATAAAGAAGCGCTTCGCATTGCCCAAGTATATGTTGAAAACAAATCGCACGAACCGGAAATCCTCTATCAACTCGGAACGATCTATCTCTGCAATCAACAAACAGACCATGCAATAGCTTATTTGGAAGCTTGTCTTGACGCTTCCTTCGAATTGGGACTATCGAAAACCAAGGAGATTAAGCAGCTATTGCAAAACAGAAGCTAACACTGGGTTTAAGGTTAAAACGGTATTGTACAAGAAACCAAAAAAACCTGTCATATCGATTAAAATGAGATATCTCTCTTTTTGCAAGTTTCAAAAGTGTTCAAATGAAGCTTTTTGTGTGAGAAAGATTTCTCTCCCGACTCGTCGGGATCGGAAAGACAGGTTTTTTTGGTTTCAAGTACTGCCCCGCGTGGTATTCACATTGAGGTTAGCATGTGGACAGGTTGGGCGTGACGGTGGTTTCTTGTGGTATTTCATTTTTTGCCGGAAACCACCACTTTTCAAAACTTTCACCTTGGGTCTTCTATTGGACAGCACCGAAAGGAGGCCACGATTTTGCCTTAGGTTGTGAATCATTAACCTAACTTCCTATATTAGAAGTGCCAGCGGATATTTACTAAGGCAATAATGATCCTGGGATTTTGATATCCTGATTGAGGTGAATTTTTAAAAACTAACCCGTCATTCTACCCTTTAAGAACCACAATGGATGCAGCCAAAGAGACCTTTGATTTAGCGAAACTTAAAGATGAAATATCATTCCTTGAGGAAGAATTGAAGCGTATTAGAGGTAACGAAGAAATGCTGAGGAGGGCCCAGAACTTAGCTGGTTTAGGCATTTGGGAGTACGATATATTCAACAATAAAGTGACTTGGTCTGACCATGTGTACGATATCTATGGCCTGGAACGCGGCAAGGATGCTCCCAGGTTTGAAGATATCCTGACTTATTCCTCGGAAGAAGAAAGGACTTTGGTTGAAACAACCATCAACGATGCCGTCATGACGGGGACTTCCTATCAGATGGATTGCACGATCATTGACAAGCAGGGAAACAAGAAGTACGTTCACGCTACCGGTCAACCCTTCTACAATGAGCAGAAGCAACTCACCCACCTTTTTGGTACAATCTCAGACATTACCCAGCGCATGGAGGAGAAGAACGCATTCATGCTCTCTGATTTCACCATAGAATCTATTTCGGATGGGATTTTCTGGATTGATGAAAACGCGAAGTTCTACCGTGTTAATAATGCCGTATGCAAGGCGCTAGGGTATACTAAGGAAGAGCTACAAGGGAAAGCCGGGAAGGACATCAACCCTACCTTTACGCATGAAAAGTCCCAACAGCTGTGGAAGGATACCAAGGCACAAAAATCCCATACATTTGAAACTGTACACCAGCGTAAGGATGGCACTACCTTCCCTGTAGAAATAACCAACAACATCTTTATGTGGGAGGGAAGGGAGTTCCGATGCAGTATTGTTCGGGATATCTCTGAGCGAAAGAAAAAAGAAGAGGAGCTGCTCAAGGCATTGAACCAGGTAGAAGAGCTTAAGAATAAACTGGAGCGCGAAAATATCTACCTGCGCGAGGAAATCAAGCTCAATAACAATTTTGAAGAGATTATCTTTAAAAATGTGCGAAGCCAAAAGAACCTCAAAAAGGTAGAACAGGTAGCACCCACCGACACGACTGTGCTCATCACTGGGGAATCAGGCACAGGGAAAGAATTGCTTGCCAGGGCTGTTCACAACCTTAGCCGTAGAAAGAACAAACCATTGGTGAGAGTGAACTGCGCTGTGCTACCCGCTGCACTGATCGAAAGTGAGCTCTTTGGTCATGAAAAGGGCGCATTTTCAGGCGCTATTAATAGGAAAATGGGACGATTTGAACTAGCGGACAATGGCACCATCTTTTTGGATGAAATAGGGGAGTTACCATTCGATTTGCAGTCCAAGTTGTTGAGGGTGATTCAGGAAAATGAGTTTGAAAGACTAGGAGGGACGGAGACCATTAAGATAGATGTGAGGGTCATTGCTGCGACCAACAAAGACCTTGAAAATGAAGTAGATAAAGGCACATTCCGAGAAGATTTATTCTACCGGTTGAATGTATTTCCAATTGAAACTATACCACTGAGAGAACGCCCTGAAGATGTGCCATTGTTGGTTAATCATTTTGTGAAGCGGTACAGTGAGCGCATGGGTAAAGGCATAGAAAAAGTAGCCAAGAAAACCATGGAGATGCTGATTGATTACAATTGGCCTGGCAATGTACGAGAACTGGAAAATATCATCGAAAGGGCTATGATCACTTCCACTGGTGATGAGCTGGTGGTCGACCAATCCTTGGAAAGAAAGGGTAACGGCAAGAAAGATACGCTGATAAGCCTTGAAGAGGCAGAGCGGTCTCATATCATCAAAGCCCTGAAATTGACCCGAGGGAAAGTGAGCGGAGATAAAGGCGCGGCGAAATTGCTTCAGGTTAACCCCAAAACACTGGAGAGCCGAATCGCTAAGCTTAATATAGACAAGAGAAACCCTTGAGAAATTCCTGATATTTAATCAATTCCTGATATTTCAGCAATTTAAAATACGATTTTGATTATAACTTGCTGATTTTCAGTAAGTTGTTTTTGGTATGTATTTGGGTAGGGCAATACCGAAATGTATGATGCCTATCCATGAAAAAATATACTGAACAACAACTTTGCGCTGCACTCAAATATAGGGATACTGAAGCCCTTAAATACCTCATCGACAACTATCAAGTTGTGCTTAGCAACATTGTCATCAAAATTGTTCAGTCTGAGGACTTGACCGAAGAAGTGCTTCAAGACACTTTTCTAAAGGTCTGGAATAGAATTGATGATTACGATCGGAGCAAGGGGAGACTTTTTACCTGGATGCTGAACATCGCCAGGAACAAAGCCATTGATGTCTCACGCTCTCAGGCTTTCCGCTATGAAGCCAAAGGGGAAAGTATTGGCTATACGGTCGAAAACACAGTTACCACACAAATACCCCACGATGCTATCGGTATAGCTGATGTGATGGCCAGTCTGGCGGACGAACTGAAGGAAGTATTGGATTGGCATTATTTCAAAGGCTTTACCCACCAGGAAATCTCAGATAGCATAAACCTACCCTTAGGCACTGTAAAAACCAGGCTGAGAAAGGCGATCTCCGAGCTTAGAAAACAACTTCATGTTGAATTACAATTGAGTTGATCTTTTCATTTTCAACTACCTCGGCTAATAAGGGTCAGTTACACAGCGGTTTAACAAGCTTAACCTGTAGTATTTTTGCATATCCTCTTTTTCCCACTGACCAATCAATAGCGTCTTAATCTTGTTATAGCATTGACACCCGTTACAATATTATCATTTGATAGTCGTTGTTTCTGAGTTGGTTACTTTGTTTAAGTAGTAAGGATAAAGTCTGAACAAATTTGTTTTTTTGGTGGTTTTGGCATTAGATTCGGGAAATGTGGAGAAGTATAGTCGCATGAAAAACAACGCAATGGACTTGGAAGGATTGATTAAAAAATCATCCAAACATGTGCTAACCATGCTTAGCGATAAGCTTTCTACTGATTTATTTTACCACAACGTACGTCACACCCTTGACGTGGTCACCAGTACAGTGACTATTGCAGAAACAAGCAGGGTAAGTTACAATGAGTTCTGTCTCCTTCAAATTGCAGCCTGGTTTCACGACACGGGCTTTTGCAATAACTACTGCCATCATGAGGATACCAGCAAGTCTATAGCTGAGCAATTCCTTCAAAATCACGGTCTACCCCAGGCTGAGATAGACATTGTCAAAACATGTATTGAGGCTACCAGAATGCCTCAAAAGCCAGAAACACTTTTACAAGAAATCATGTGCGATGCCGACCTCTCTCATTTGGGATGCGACGCTTACATGGGTAGCTTAGAATCTTTACGCAAAGAGTGGGAGACATGCCTTGAAAAAAGCTACAATGACGATGAATGGCTCAAACTGAATATAGAATTTCTTTCCCAACATAAATACTTCACCGAATACGGCCAACGTATCTTAGAACCTCTAAAGCAATCTAACCTGGAAAGGTTACGAGAGATGAGTAAGGCAAGAGGGCCGGTAGCTTTTGTGAGGTAGCCTTGACTGGAGCCTTATTTTTTAGATCTCAATTCCTCAACGTACCGATCAAACTCTTCCTTGGTTACTTCTTCTACGTCGTATTGAGTACCAAAATATATAACACTTAAATACTCCATGTGCCGTTCGAATGCTTTCGTTTCCCAGTTGAAAGCATGAATATCCAGACCACCGTCCTCAGTATCAAAAGCCTTCACTGGCCGAAGACCAACGATGCAATATAAGGGCGTTTTTAAAGTGTTGGTTTTGATGCTTTTGGATATCATATTGTTTGGGTAATCTAAATTACTCCTAAATCAGACTCTTGTAGGATATGGTTAATGGATTTTGAAGCCATAGAAGAAAAAGAATTTTAGGAAGTTGAGCAAGAAAAGGGTTCGACTGGCTTAGGCAATATACTCATAACCTGATCTTGTGGCGTTCTCGTATAACTACTCTAATTGAGAGATGACTTTGCTGAATCATTATAATAGAAAAGCATAATAAGGTCACTCAAGAATTATAGGCCCATTGGGAAGCTTAAACAATGGTTCCGAGCATCCAACAATTTCACACCAAGCTTTAGTAGCTAAATAAAGTTGTTGTTCCCCTTCCGGAGTAAACACGTCCAATGGACTTTCGCCTACTTGAAAAAGTACTCCGTCAGGTAGACGTTCTACATTTGTCAAATGCGGTATGGTGAGCAATGCATCTCCTCCATTTTTTTCTACTTCTTCGTTGTTGAGGTACAGCAACCAAGTAAAACCGGTAAATAAGCTACCTCGATTACTAAAATCAAAATCTCGGTAAGTGTCTATTGTTAGTTGTCGCAATCTGATACCACTGACGTATGCATAATCAACTTCTTTTAACGCTTGTATCCCCTGTTTAAAAAAAAATACGATCTCTGGTAATTCCATTAAGTCCAACAGATATACCGGTTGAAAGTCAATATTCACAAAAGAAAGATTTTCAGATGTGTAAACGTGTAATCTATATTCTTCTTTCGGAGTATAAAATTCATAATTAACATTACCGTTAATTTTTATAGTTTGAAGGCCATCAGGGTTAAGTTTAATAATTTTTCTCTCTTGGTTTACATCTTCTACATAATGGGGTAATAATGAGTTTGTTTCTCTGAAGAGC
>JBCBSS010000124.1:0-24564 GCA_039819065.1 Bacteroidota bacterium | reverse complement strand
ATGGGTTTTATCATTCAGGGATGGAAAAAATGCTTATTTCACTAGCACACTATTAACGACTATTTTTCTTATCTCATTTTCAAAATGATAGATGATATCGGCGGTATTAGGAAAGTTGTCCCGATAATAAATGTTCTCCCAAATGATAACATCTACATCTTTTTCAGGGATGTAAAACTTGATGGATACAAAGCCAAAACCCCTTCCTCCATGGCCTACATGTGTTATGGTATGTTTGTCATGTATACGCAGGCCGTAACCATAACCTATAGTATCATCATCAAAAGCGGCATGAGGACCTGAATTAGTTGGGTTTACCATTCGCTGATATGAACCTTCTTCCAATATGTCACCTTTATGCAGCATGGCATCCCATTTATTCAGGTCGTACGCATTAGATACGATACCCCCGGCAGGTAAGAAATCATTCCATATTTCGACATAAAAACCAAAACTATTGATATCCACTTTTTCTTTTTCCCCATTTAGAAGCGAGTATCCATTGATTAGCTTATCATTGTTACCATTGAGTTCATAGCAGTAAGTATTGCCCATTCCCAGTTCCTTAAATAAGTTGTTGGCATTTGTTTTATAGCTTTTACCAGTGACTTTCTGGATGATCCTTCCTAATAATCCATAACCTGGGTTACTATAATGGTACCCTTCACCTGGTTGAAAGAGGAGTTTATCTTCGATATCGTTAATTCCCGATGACATATTTAGAAGCTGATGAACGGTCACGGTATCTGCCCATGTTTGATCCAAATCCGTAAGGTAGTTGCTGATGGGATGCTGCAAATCTATCTTTCCCTTTTCTACTTCTTTTAATATCAGTACAGCAGTAACCTGCTTACTGTTGGACATGATTCTGAACCTGTCATGGATGGAAATGGGTACTTTATTAGCAAAGTCCGAATAGCCTTGTTCTTTCAGGTATTTAGTCTCACCTCCTTTTGTGATGAGTACGATACCGTTAAAGATACGCGGATCAGTTGTCTCAATGAGGCTGTCGATTTGCTTGATATAGTCTTCTGCAACTGTTTCATTTGCTTCTCTTTTGCCTGAATTATTGCAGCCCGAGAGGAGAGCAATAAGTATTAGGAACAGGTGGTGTGTTGGTGTACGTAGTGTGTTAGTCTTCTTTTTCATAGCCTAAAGTTTAAGCGATGTTACGGACGTACTGGTTCAGAAAACGCTATTCTGGGTTGTAAAACGTTCGTAATTATAAAATCGAACTAATTCGGAATGTGTACTTTTCTGAATTGAGCAGGTGTCTGCCCCTGAATGGATTTAAAGGCAGCATAAAAAGTGGATTTAGATTTGAAGCCGCTATCTGTTCCGATGGCTTCCAGTGTGATGTGATGATTGCTTTTGATCATCTCCGTAGCGGCTTGAATTCGGAACTGATTGACGTAATGGTTGAAGTTGATTTTAAGATTGTCGTTGAGTACCTGAGACAATAGGTGCTGACTGACATCCAGCCTTGTAGCGACCTCGCCCAGTTTTACATTCGGGTTGAGAAAGAGCTCTTCATCGACCATCAACGTGTTGAGTCTGGCCAGTAACTGTCTGGCTTCCTCGTCATTAATCTTTTTGTTTTCGTACTTGGGTGGGGTTTCAAAAAACGCAGATCTACGTCCGTAAAGCCAAAGGATAAGGGACAAGTATAATACTGCCGATATAGAGACTCCTCCCAAAATGTAATTGCCGTAGTGAGTCACTAAATATGCCAGCCAGATGATAAATACGCATCCTATTAGTGTGACCACCCAGAATTCGTTTTTCTCTAGTTTTTTCCTTTTATACAGCTTTTTGAGAATCCCTTTTATTGCCTTAAGTGATAGTCCGATATAGACAAACCACTGGACGAAAATGATTCCACCGATCTCGGAAGAACAGTTAGTGTAAGGCTGGCCACTAAGCTTGATTAAGTAAAACGCAATGGCTATCAATACCAGATAGGGTAGGGTATGGCTGGCCCACTTTTGACGTTTAGGTTGTGAATTGGTTATATGCTGCGTTACATACAGATACAATAAAGGCCCGATCAGGATGCTAACCGTTTGCCCAAAAAAACCAAGATACTGGACATGATATCCGGAAAACAATACAAGTACAGACTTGGTCTCCCTAAGCCCTATGACGAAAAGCAATGCTGCTAAGATTCGATTATGGGAACTCCTATTTCTCACAAACAGTGAAAAATAAAGTGTGAGAAAAAAAGTATTGATTACTCCAATGGCGCTGAAAAAGAAAAGCAGGACCTTGTCAAGTCTTAATTCACCTAGCTCCATACGTAATCATCTCATTTTTCAAGACCAATTGATTGGATTATGTTTAACCAATATAATTAACACGCATAACAGAAGTCGAATCGAGCTTTTGGATAGCTACAAAACATCTAACGAAGCTCTGCCACCTTAGTCTTTAATTACTTCAAAAATATCTACCGCATTCTGCCTTTGCAAATAGCCAATTAAGCTCGTGAAGTTTAGCGATCGTTATGTCTGTAGTGCTCTTTTGGTGCTTTAGAATCGTAATCTAACACTTGTGTTGCCCTTTGCATATCATCTTTTGAAGCGACAATTTCAAAATGATCCAGTATCTCTGAAAACTTATCTATGAAACTCG
Source organism: Bacteroidota bacterium (assembly GCA_039819065.1). GTDB lineage: Bacteria > Bacteroidota > Bacteroidia > Cytophagales > Cyclobacteriaceae > JBCBSS01. The sequence continues at coordinate 21,933 of JBCBSS010000124.1, read as the reverse complement.
GATATTTTAGAAAAAGAGCATTTGCATTGCTTGCCATTCTTGCCTTTTCTCTATGACCGGTAACCATTTCTTTTAAGTAGTCGTGCCTATTCAAAACTGCTACATTAGGACGAATAAAATGTTTCCTTATCACATCAACTGGGTGAGCCCACCAATCAATAAAACCTCCTTTATTCTTCTCTAATGATGACAATAGTTCATCAGTATTTCTGTCTAAGAACAGCCATTTAGTTTTTGGAAAACACTTCTGGAATAGCTCAATATTGAAAACATTCCAGGATGTCAGTTTGACTATCAGATATTTCTGAGGTGTGTTTTTTCTACAATATGCCTTAATGATTCGCATCAATTTTCGCATTACTTCTTTTGGTTCTATCTCATGAAGAATTGCCGAAAGTAGCAGACCATTTACCGATTCAGGTTCACTCAATACTCGAACCTCGCTAAGTTGACTGAGCATTCGGCTGACGAGCGTTGAGCCACAGTGGGACGTGTGAAATATGATTGCTCTGAGAATAAGGTCGTCATCTTTCTGAGCCAGATCAAGGTTGTCTAAGTCGTAGTTTTCTGAATTTTCCGTATAGCTGTTAGATACTCCTTCGTTGAAAAAAGAATATTCGAACACATCTTCTTTTAGTTCTTTGCAAATTGTTGAAGGCTCCTCTTTTATCTGAGTATATACAGGATAAATATTTTTGTTTGTCACTTGGCGAAGGATTATATCATAACGTTCAGGTACGGAGCTATGGCCTCTGAGTTTAAATTTATTTCGATAAGTGGGGATGTACTGTAGGCTCTTTGCAGAATGCTAGTAGGTATGTTGTAGGCATTATCTATTCAATTTCTATATATTCCGATTTACCTCCTGATAAATCTCCATTCAACCAATTCCAATCAAATTCTAATTTCAACTTTCCATTTTGTACTTCTGAAATTGTACCTTTTGATTCTCCTGCTTTCAATTCCCCTGCTGTTGTAAGGCACTGATACAAGAGTTCAATTTTTGAATCATCTGTTTGCTTACCTATTATAAACCCTTCCTCTATTGATCCACCTTTGTAATTTCCTGTAATGGTTGTACCCGTTTGAAAATATTGAAAGATGGTTTCCTCTGATGATAAACCACTTTTATTTTCAACAGTTACAAATTTCTTTTTGTCCAAATTCATTTTCAGGTCTTTTTAATTGGCCATAACTTGTTATAACATACGTCAGGTTGTTGTACATTCAACGCTAGGTATTGCCTCTTTCCCTTTCTTCTTTTAGTAGATCCTTTAAGGATTCTTTATTAACCAGAAAATCTTTCCAATTATGAGCGACGATGGCTTCTGCCAGATCTTCAATTGTTTTCCATGGTATATGATGATATCCAAATATTGCAAAGAGAATGACTACTGGAACCATGGAAACTGGCAGTAGAACCTGCGAGGAATTAACCTCAGAGAATACCAAATATATTTCGGGGAAGCGGAATGACAAAACAAACAGAAAAAGAGGAAACATGACCAAGAAAAGAAATGCTATCGTACTCGAAACTGGGTGCGGCATCAACTGAGGCACCTTGAGTGGAAAACTATACCTAAAACTACGCCAAGATTTGCCTCTTCCTTTCTTCGGGAATAATGCTTTCACTGATGTTTGCCCATTAACATTTATTTCTTGATCTCTGAAATGAGACAAAAGCTTGAAGTAGATATAGTCACGTAGTGTTTGTCGAAACTTGATTCCTGATTTAAAAATTTCTTCCTCCGGGTATGCCGGAGTGAAAAATCTGACTTCATTTTCTACTGGCTGCTCTTCTGTTTTCATTGAGGTTTGAAAAAAGCTTGTGACTCATGTCCAACTATCCCCCGGGACAACTGATAGGAGAAAGTATATAGGAGCTTTTTAAGCATGAAGAATAACCGCATTATCTCCAAGATGCTATCCCTTTAATATTGTAACTAGGGATACTAACATAGTATTGACCGTCTTCCTGAATCTGGTAATATGGGGAATTTTTAGTGGATTTAATATCATTAAGCACGTTTACGACTATTTGAGGTAACCTAAATTGCTGTTCTCCCGGTCGTCCCACATAAAGGTCTTCTTTCACCTTCCATAAATGAATATCAATAGGCTCAAAATGCAGATAGTCAGTGTCTGTCAATATAATTGATTTCATGATTTTAATCTTTAATGTGACTTTCTTCTTCTATACCCAAGATATAGCGTTACAAATAATATTATCGCTATAATACAACCTATGATGATTATTGTTCTGTATGAATTGCTCGAAACTTTCACCCACTGTTCCTTGTCAAAAAGATTAGCTTCACTAATCAAAGCAAAAAGCTCTTCGTCGGTAGGGTTTGCAAAGTAATCGTTAGTGCCTTCAATCTTGCCAATCTCAGTAATTCCCCTGTAGTAACTTAGATTTTCTGTAAAGGTGGTATCATTAATTGTGGCTTTAGTGAAGTTTAGTTGGTTGTTGTTAAAATTCCAGTGAACTAAAAACCAATGTTCGTCTTGCAAAATGTTAAGAAAGTACTCATCATTTCTTTCCTTAAGGAGAATACGTTGTTTTTCTAATTTTTCAAAATCTGTAATGAGATAGCCTTCATTTAGATTTATTTCATAGTATAAGGTTTTATCACTTTCGTAGTTGTTGCCTGCATCATTCAAATTTATCACCTCGTTAAGAGTGTCTCCTTTGTAAATAAACAAACTGTTTCCATTCAAGGTGACCTTAGAGTTTTCACCACCAATTAGTTTTGAAACTTCGTCAAAAGAATTTTTTGGAAAAGAGAAATAATATTTCATAATACAATGGCCATCGTTAACTCTATCCATGTCAATGAAGAAATAGTCTAAGTCAGCACCCGAAGGTTTATAGATGCCATTAAAGTAGTCAGGTAATTTCCTTACAATTCCTGCGTCATTTGGTACGGTTTCAACAAAGAGAATCGACTGGCAACCTTGAAGTAGTAGGGATACAACTATGTATTTAATTAGGGTTTTCATTGGCTTCTGGTTTCAGATAAATACTTGCAGACGCAAAATATATGTTAATTACATTTTAAATATTTAGTAAGAGCTGTGTGGAATCTAGTAGGTTTTTTTCATTCATCTCAATTTCCTGAAGAATAGCCAATTTCAGAATTTGACTTTATCCTGTGTGAGTAATTTATGACCAATGCCTTTTTTGGGTAATGGCAAACTCAATTGATATGACCTATTTAAAAAAGCTTAGTTAATGTTTTTCAGGTTCTGATGGTGTTCTTCCTCTTGCCATTTCTAGCCTTTCACCTCATTCAACCCTACTTTATTTATCCGAATAAACATCAATACTATAAGAAAACGAACCAGAGTTGTTTCTTGGGTCGGCATCATTTATAAGGAGGTAAAGTGTACCAGACTCATTGGCAATCATCTCCTTACCTGAACCAACCACAAACCAACCACCAGACCCCCCTATTCTGCCCAACAAAGCGCCATGTTTGGCACCTCTCACATGGTTATAGCTGGTAAACCCACTAATACCAGATGGGCCACCTGAACCTGCCCATGTGCCGTACCTCACCGATCCGGAAGCCGACATTTTGACCATATCACCTTCATTGATATATACTCCCGTAGATACAGCACTTTTGGATGAACTTACACGGCCGCTATTGGTCTTCTTTTCTAAACAATTGCTGATATAAGCAGAGGTACTGTTCATACTTTTAAATACATCACAACCTTTTTCCTTTTCGCCCATTTTCAACAGACAAAACCCCTTAGTTAATAGCAACTTGTCGTCAACCAATGAGCGATCAAGCTTCTCCACCGTCAGAATGTCCTTCAGTGACGCCTCGAATTCTTTGAGTTGGTAAAAGCTTAATGACCTCATATAATAACCAACTGGCCTGGGTGTATACTTTATATAATCGCTTAAGTAATTCAGTGTCTTGTCGCTTATAGGATCCTTATCAAATTCCCGTAAAGCCAACCTACCATATAGGAAACCTAGTTCTTCGGTGTCACTGAACCGGCGATCGTTTTCAATAGCTAGTTCCGCAAACTCAGAGAATCGGGTAAAGTCTTTATCCTTGTAATACTTATTGGCAACGCTTGACTGAGCCATGAAGTGGCCGCTTCTTGCGCTTTCCTCCATCCACTTCAGGCCTAATTTATAACTGTAAACACCGACTGTGTCCAGATAGAATCGTGCAATTTCAAATTGACTATCGGCATTGCCATTGTTGGCGCTAGCAATCACCTTTTGGAAGTCATAATATTGCTTCGTTGCCTTTTTATTTTGCTTATCCCAAAAGTCTCCCAGAAGCTTAGCTGCTCCTTCGCTACCATATTCTGAAGCTTCAACAGTGAACCTGAGTCCTTTCGCCAAGTCATCTTCTATTCCTCTACCGTAAATGAACAAATCCCCCAATTTATAAGCTGCATTCTCTTTGTTTTTCCCATATTCTGAGATGGCGAGTTGGTAGGCTTTATCATATTCAGGTTCGCCCCCGAAATCCACTGCAATATATGCCGCGTATAAAATATCAAAAGCTTTGGGGTCGCCACCTTTGTATGCTCTTTCTAGAAAGTCATACCCTTTTTTCAAATCCTTTTTGACCAAGTTATTGCCGATCATGTAGGATAGTCCCAAAATTCTCAATGCCTCTGGATGTCCAGAGTCTGCGGCTTTACCCAAATATTCAAAACCGGTTTTTAGATTAAAATGCTCAAACACCACATCTTTGAATGGTTTCTTTGTCCTGTAAAATCTGGAAAGCTGGAAGTAAGCATCGGGGTGTTTTCCTTGCTTAAGTTGCCAATGCACGAAGCTTGAAAATAAAAGAAAGCGCTTGGCATTTTCATCAGCATTTTTAGACTTGTAAGTGTCTATGACTTTTGCAGCTTTCTCGCTCCCTTGTTTTAAAGCCTTATTATACCAAAAGTACGCACTATCATAGTTTAAGCGATCTGTTCGCTTTTCGTCAAGGATTTTGCCGCTTGAGTATAATTCACCCAAACTAATTTGTGCGGGCTCATATCCCTGCTTGGCAGATGAGATAAACAAATCAATAACCCCACTTAAATCTTTATCATTATCCTTAAGCGTTAGCGCCATTAGCTTGGCCAACTGGTGCTGGGATTGTGGGTGACCTTGTTCAGCTGCTTTGGCATAATAAGTTTTCGACTTGGCATAAGATTTCTCACTTAAATAAAAATTGGCCAATTCATATTGTCCCCACTTGAAGCCTTGGTTCGCCGATTGAATGAGCAATTCTTCTGCCTTTACTTTATCTTGATCTACATCTTCACCCAACCTGTATATCCTGCCCAACCAATACTGCGTACTTGCATTGTTTATTTTGACACCTTCTTCAAACCAATAGATGGCCTTTTCTATGTCTTTTTTAAAACTACTGCCCGCACCCAGGTAATATATTTCACCTATTTCATTGACAGCTGACTTATGATACTGTCTATGGCTTTCTTTGTAATAGGATAGAGCAGTGTTAATATCTTTCCTCACATGATTACCCTTATGGTACAATTCACCAAGAGTATAGCTTGCAAATTGATTTTCAGATTTGGATCCTTTTTCCAGCCAACCCAAACCGGTTTGAATGTTGAGTTTTACGCCATTCCCGTTAATGTACATTAACCCCAGGTAATACATAGCATCGTGCTGACCTTGCTGTGCGGCCAGCTCAAAGTATTTAGAAGCCTCAGCATAATCTTGTTTTCGGTCTAATCCATCATACTTAATGATGCCATAATGATACTGGGCACTTTCATTTCCAGCATTGGCTAATTCAACCAATATTCTTTTGGCAGTGGTGACATTTTTGGTAGTTCCCACACCGTAGAGTGTCATCCATCCCTTGATATACCTTGCCTGTGCAAACCCTTTTCCATCAAGTTCATCAATCAACTTGTAGGCTAATTTTTCATTTTCATTACCTTCTATGCCCTGAAGGTGCATCAATGCCATAAGGAAGCGACCTTGAGGACTCGCATTCAGATAGTCCATTTGCGCACCCGCCAGCCTCCATAGACTATCTTGTTTTTGTTGATCCTTCTTCACTTGGTACCCTCGTTGGTAATGTCTTGCCAATGCTGCTGCCGCTAACGGATTCCCTTTTGCAATGGCCCTTTGATAATACTCATGGGCTTTTTTCTTGCTTTGTTGAACCCCTAATCCATGATCATACATAAAACCCAACTTTGAGTAGGCTTCAGGTATTTCCTTTTTTATTTTCTTCTCATAGAATTTAAAAGCCTTTTCATAATCTCCTTCTACGAATAGTTCATCACCTTTTTCCAGGCTAGAATTTTGAGCTTGGATACTCGAAAAGAACATCACGCTAATGGCCAGCAGTATTAACTTGTAATGCACCTTATCCATTTTAATCATTTCCTTCTTAAAGATTTGTGTTAACCTAAATGTAAATTGATAATCATATAGATTACCTCATTCATTGTGAAGGCTTTGTCAGCATGCAAAACCAATCAATCCTTCATATGTAAAACCCTGAACGCAATCAGGGCAGAGCACCTATTTTAATTCTAAAGCACTAGAAATAGTTAATTCTTTCTCTTCCTTACCTTTTTAATCTTCTCACTTGGTTTCTTTTTGATGTCCTTAGTACCTTCCTTTTCACCAGAGAACTTCTTGCCTCCACGCTTGCGCTTTTCATTCACGTAAGGATTTAAGCCTGCGTAAAGGTTCTTGGTCAACTGCTCCGCTAAAGGCCCATGTAAGTAATCTTCACAATGGGGCCTGAACTCACTCTGTGAGCCCTTTCTAGAAGGGGCATTCAGAATAAGTGAGAACTCCCATGTTCTGGCAGATTCGTTGAATTGCGTATGGACAATATCCGAGCTTATACTCACGCCAAGGCTGCCCCGGTCTTTGAATTTATCCGGATTGCTGCCTTTGGGTGTCAATACCCTTCTAATAATATCATTAGGGATATTAAAACCAACTGCGGCTATCAGAGCGTCGCGTGTAGTAAGCCCTTCGGACGATCTGCCCGCACCTCGGTAAGCCACCGTCGCTGAGTAGGAGTATCCACTTTGGTAGGCCCTTACGAAACCTGCACCCACATCAAATTGCTTGTTCTGTCTTCTTTGCTTGTAGGAGAATGAAGAAGTAAAGTAAATATCATGTTCTGGCCTTAAAGGAAAGCTGGCCCCTCCATGTACGTAGACATTATCATAGAAACTATTGGTTTCATTGACCAGAATACCATCATTGTTAGAAAAGGGTAAAGTGGTCATGTCTTTCAGAGAAACCCCGATCCAGTAATTCTGCAATACCAATATCAAACCTGTAGATAGATTAGAACTTGATTCAGTTACCGCGCTGTTACCGCTGAAATCACCGTTGAGATAGTCATTGACAAAGATGAAATCATCCAATTGGTGGCGGTTAAAATTGACTTCAATACCACCGCCGATATAAGCTTTCTCTCCGATCCGCTGCAGTACAGAGCCAGAAGTGAGTAGCGAGGTCGATTTTAAGGCGCCATTGCCCTGATTGTGTACTACACCACTCAAGCCCATTGACCAGAAGGTACTCTTGGCGGCCTGCCGATTATCAATATTTCTACTTTCATTGAGAGGGTGGCCAAAAGTCCATTGTCCTGAGAAAGCGTAGGTTTGAAAAACTTGAGGTGAGTTTTCTGTGATGCCTATCCACTGTAGGCGGTTAGTGGAGTAAAGCTTATACCTCAAACCAGAGCTGCCTACGAAAGCTGGATTCAACAACTGGAATGTATTATAGTACTGGCTGAATTGATAGAATTGACCGTAACTTACTTCCGACATCATGATCAAAAGCAAGCACAGCGCAGTACCCCAGAGTCCCTTTTTTAATCGATTACCTTCCATATCAGTTCCTTACACAGATTGAAATATTCTTTTGCTTTGTCTTTTGGCTGTTGCAGCCCCTGAAGGCTACTTGAGCCACATATACTCCCACAGAAGCAATCCTGCCATTGTAGAAGCCATCCCAGGCATCGTTGATATTATCCGACCTGAAAACCTGAGCACCGAATTCATTGAAAATTGCCATCTCGAAACCTGTTTCTTCTACATTGTCGAAGAGTAACCGGAATGATTCATTCGGCGCCTTGCCTGGGGTGAAACAGATCATTTCGCCGTTCGGTGGTAGAACCACATCTTCCCTGAAGGCTGGCAAAGTGAATGTTTTCTGCAAGGAGGAGGAGCAGCCATTCACATGATTGATGGTGAGTGAAATAGTGACTTCTTTCTCAAAATCATCAAAGTTGGCATATTGCTCTGTGGTAGAATTGAAGAATGCATCACCGGAATTGCCATTGCCGAAATCCCATACCCAGAAGGCATTGTCAGGGGAAGAGATGGTAGAATTATTGACGATGGTAATACCTGTCACACCACAATCAATACCTACTTCCACCAGTTCAAAATCCGGTACAGGCACTTCACCTACGGCAAGCGTGAAATTGGTAGAGTCAGAACAGCCCATTTGACCAGGTTCATCGAATGCCGTCAACGATACTTCATATAACCCTTCGGTAGGGAAGGGGATCGCAGCCGATTCTCCTGTGCTTTGCAAATTGAGTGTCTCCACTTTCCACAGGTGGCTCAATGCACCATCAGAGTCATTGGCAAATATCAACGAATCCCGCTCACAGAATGGGCCTTCCGGAGGCACAATCCGTGGTTGTGGCAATGGATGTACGGTCAGGTTGAGGTCAGTAGTGTCCCGGCAATTGTTCTCATCGATGACCTCCAAAATCACATTATAATCACCGGCAGAAGCGAAGAGATAAGGTTCCGGATTTCTATCATCTGAGCCGCTGCCATTGCCGAAGTCCCACCGGCTGATGGTGGGCTCTGTCGACTGATTGATGAAGGTGACCGGTGAGCCGTCACAAGCTTTTTCCTCTACCGAGAATGCAGCGGTTGGAGCGCCCAGCACATTGATCGCGGCGCCACAAGGAGGATTGCTTTGCAAGCTACATGTATCTACATTACAGCCATTCTTGACGATAAGCTTAGGGAAGAAAGTACCGGCCGTTTCATAAACATGGCTGACACTGATGCTGTCATTGGTGATGTTGCCATCCCCCCAATCCCAAATGATCTGATTACCGCTGGAGGCGAATTGGTTGCTGGTGAAGCGTACCGCCGTGAATTGACAGGTCGTTGCCGTATCAGCCTCGTAGAATGCAGTAACCTCATTTGGTGATACCACCACCGGCCGTGTCAGCGTATCAGAAGCACATTCTGAAACCGCGATAACGGTAAGGGTGAAAGTGGAATCCCCTTCTGTTTCATTACGGTAAGTATGTGTGAAAATGCCTGCAGAATCCGTTTCTACCCTTGAGCTACCATCTCCAAAGTCAAACAACACTGAATCCGGCTGGCCAACTACCACATAGTTGATCGGTAAAGGGAAATCGGCACAAACCGGTATAGGATGTCCGAAAAGCACTCTGGAAACCTTAGGTACCGGCCGGACGAAAATGGTATCCCTGAAAATGGAATTTTGACAGATATCACTTACTGTTTCCAGGGTAATCACGTAAGTTCTACTGACCGTATCGGGTTCAAAAGTCTCGGTAAAAGGGCCAATACCAGTGGCAGTCCTGCCGTTGCCAAAGTCCCAATTGTATTGCAGGTTTACACCGGTAGAAGTAGAGGTGAAATCAGCCACTACCGGACCGCAGCCGTTCACCGGCATAAAGTTTTTCGTAAATGAGGCGGCAGGAGCCGGGAAGACCACTACATCGCGCCTAAGGGTATCAGCACAACCGCCACGGTAGGCAATTTGACGGATGGAATAAGTCTGTGTAGCCGATCGCTGATTATTAGGACTGAAAGTGATATTTGGATTGTCTGCCGTGGCATTATCAATTTGCACCCCAGCATCGGGTGATACCGACCATCTGAGGGAATCTGCGAATTGGCTTCTATCCTCAGCCACTAATACATCCGTTTCGCATAACTCCGCTGGTGCTTGGAAATTGGCTATCGGTCTGGAAGTCAATAGCAAAGATTCTGTAATACTCTTTTGACAACCATCTACTGTAGTCAATGTCAACGTCAAAGTAAGGCTTACGTCTCCACCGGTTTTGTTATCACTCACCAGTAAATTAGTGGCGCTCCCTGTTGGGTTATCAAAGCTGGCAAAAGAAGTTGGCGAAACCACCCACGCATATCCGGTAATATTAGCTAATGGCTCATTGTTGATGGCCTGAAGTGCTAAACTACCTTCTTCCGGGCACAAGGAGCTGATCAACCCGCCAATGGCCGGATCAGGTTCTGGAGGGAAAGCTACCGTCACGGGAGTGGTAAACTCAGGACAAGGAGAGCCTTCATTGACCCTGACGCTATATTCTCCTGAAGTCACAGCAGGGAAAGTACTGGCTGTGGCTCCAGCAATGGGTTGATTGTTGAAAAACCATTGGTAATTGGTGATGGCCTGTGCGCCACTGGCACTGGCCGAAAGTAAGACCGTATCTCCGGGGCAGGCCACGGGATTGGTGGTAGAAATACTCAGCGTATCGATCACCGGTAAGGCCAGTTCCCTTCGCACGATCTCAACTTGTCTGGTGGTGCTACAATTATCGGGTGTAGTGATCTCAGCGGTGTAGGTGCCGATGACATTGGTTACTAATGTTTCAGAATTGGATACTGGTTGATTACTGCTATCCAGCCATCGGAAAGTGCTGTTCCTCACCGTGCTTTGGGCTACAATGGTACTTTGAAAGTTGCCTGGCCCACAAATGATGGTATCGTTCTGTGTAGAAGCCAGGGTAATGGTGGGAATGGGATTAACTACGGCCACTATGTTTCTAGCTACGCCATCACAACCATCCGCTGAGATAGAGATTTGGTAAGTCACAAACTCGCTGGTGCTATCGTTAACACTAGTCAATGGCTGTGAAATCGTATTGCCAGTGCCATTCATTTCACCTTCTACATTAGGGTTGTCAATGAATGTATAGCTGATACCAGCACCGACCGGATCTGTGGATAAATTCAGATTGAGTGTCTCACCACTACAGATCAATGTATCTGCTGAAGCGGTATCAAAGATCAGGTTGGGTGTTGGTTTGACTCTTACTGTAAGTGTATAATTAGGGCTTTCGCAAGTGACGCCATTGTGGGTCAATATCCCTTTGATGTTGTAAGTAGCATTAGCAGCTACACTCGACGAATTGGTCAACCTTTGTGAAAGGGTGAAGGAACCGGTTTGGTTGGTTTCATCTATCGGTTGTGCACCGGCAATGCCTGCTTCAGTATTTAATACTGTGATTTGGTAGGTGATTTCTTCTGTAACTGAAGTGTTGATATTGGCACTGAAAAACTCGCCATCACAGATTTCCAGGTTGGTAGGCAGGTTTAAACTGATATCAGGAGCTACCGGGATGACAATATCTATGCTATCGCTTTGGCAATTGGTGGCATTATTCAAAGCAGCCGCTCTAATGGTCAAAGATTGAATAGTGTTGCTGTTGTTCTGAATGATCTGCTGTACATTACCGGTGCCCGCAGTACTGGGGATGGAAACATTTCCGTTAGGCAGTGCCCGCCATCCGAAAGTCAGGTTAGGCGTAGCAGACGAGAAAGTGACGTTCATCTGGTCACCCGAGCAATACGCATTCTGGCTCACCGAAAAGTTGATATCCGGAAGCGGGTCAACTGATACTGTGACTGGAGCGGATGTCTCAGTACAAACACCATCCTGCATCACTACTACCCGATAGTCTCCGGCTGCATCGGCCATGTAAGTGGATGATGTGGCGCCAGCGATGTTTAGACCATCACGTTGCCATTGATAAGATAATGCTACGCTACCAGATGATATTGAGGTATTAGCGGTTAAAGTAGCATCATCGCCTGCGCATACTGAACCACCTCCCGCTAATGTAATAATCGGATTGATAGCATCACGCTGGGTGATTTCTATAGGGTCAGAATTAAAGATACACCCAGATACATCGGTTTGAATTCTATAAGTACCTGTGCTCGACCCATTGAAGGTAGCACCGGTTTCGCCACTAACATCTGTCCAGTCAGAGCCATTGCAAGTGGTACAGGTTTGCCATTGCAGCACAGTACCGGACTCCACGCCATTCGCAGTCAATGTGAAGTTAACCGTTTCGAAGTTACAAAACTCCTGATCATTGGCCATCACCTGCACTTCATCAAGAGGTGTGATGGTCAAGTCTAGCGTATTAGATGTTTCAGGGCAGCCGTTAGCGGTTACTACCAGTGAGTAACTACCTGATTGAGTGGCCGTAAATGTCGCTCCATTAGCACCAGCTATATTGGCGCCGTTTCTTCTCCATTGGAAAGCAGGGGAGGCAGGAGCATTGGTGAAATTAGAAGAAATCAGAATTCCGCCAGCATCACCGCAAGTTGATGTGGTAGGGGATGTAATGGACGGCCCGGTGGCGACTGCTTGCGATACGGTCACTTCTGGGGTGAAGAAAGGACAACCTGCATTCGATACCCTCAGCCTGAATGTTCCAGTCGCACTGCCATTAAAGGTGCTAGCATTGGCACCTGCTATGTCAGTCCAATCCGAACCGTTGCAGACCGTACATTGCTGCCATTGTAAAGCAGAACTGGCTGGTGATACATTTTGCGCCTGCAGTGTGAAGCTGATGGTTTCGTCGCTACAGAAGAAACCCTGACTCACTAATATATCATCAGCTGATGCGGCAGAGTTGACCGTTACGGTGGCCACATTAGAACTGCCCGGACAGCCGTTTTCTATGATATCAACGCTGTATTGATAGGTTCCCGGTACAGTGATTTGCCGGTTGATCGACGTGCCGGTTTCTCCGACTATCTCCGTTCCATTCTCAAACCATGTGTAGCTATCAGCAGTGGTATTATTGGCAGAAACCGTGAAAGGTTCATCTGGGCAAACAGAAGACGGGTTTGACGTTACTGTTACGGTTGGTATTGGAAATACCTCGATATTCTCTGGACCTGCTGTTGCAGTGCCACAAATGGTTTGGTAAACCAGAGAGACATTGTATGTGCCAGCAGGCATATTATTGATGGTCAGGTTGTCATTACCGTTGGTGAATGCAGGAACACCGGCACCTCCGGCTGAAGTTTTGACCACTGACCAGTTGATATTGGTGACATCTGCTGGGTCTAGGTTTCCTGTGTTATTTTGACGAATGTTTCCTATTAGTTGATCGCCTTCGCAAAGGCCAGAATTGAGATCGATAGCTAATTGAGGTACATCTTTGACTATCACCCTGATACAGGCAAAGTTTTGTCCGCTTAAACCATCTGCACATTGATCACTAACTGTTAACCTTACCTCGTATATTCCGGCTTGCCCAAAATTGATGACATTATTATCTAGTGTCAGGTTGCTGTTTTGAAACGAAGCACCTCCGGTTGGGCTTACGCTCCATAGGAAAGTAGTGGTAGGGTTCCTGTTGGTGGTGGTATTTACCAAAGGTAGGCTCACACTGGCGCATGCGTTAGAAGCGGGGTTGAAAACAAAAACATTAGAGGCATTACAATCCGACACGCTTTGTAGCTCAGTGCCGGTGCCAATATCAAAACTTGGACGGGGAATATTGAGTACGTTTACAGTCTTTTCAACCACGCTTCTAGGGCAGGGGTGGTTAGGGTAAAATGCTTCAAGCCTAATCGTTTTTACACCCGGCGAACCATAGGTATGGGAAATTGAACCTAAGCCGGTGGTAACTTGGTCTACGTTTCCATCACCATTCAAATCCCATTCGTAACGGGCATCTTCCATGCAGTTTTCATCAAATCCTTGATCTGATAGGTTTTCTATGGTGAAAGGTTGATTGATACAAACATCTGTGGGGGCATTGAAATCGGCTATTACAGGATCAAGAACAAATATCTCCCCCGTAATCGCACTATTGGTTTTGCCATTGGTCGGATTGGTGATCAGGATACTGATGGCATAATTCTGCAAAGTGTCAGCCACACATTCCGAAGCAAGATATGCGTGACATACCTGCCTTCTGGATATTGCGTCAACCGGTAGGTTCAACAGTTGTTGATGCGTAAACATCTCTACTGTTCCATCGTTCCAATCAATCTCGTAAACCGTTTGAGGAGGATTGAATGTAAATTCTGCCCCGAAGAAAAAACACACCTGATTGGATGAACAATAGTCACCACCGGACAATGATGGATTGAACGCAGGTCTACAGTCAGGAGCGTTTGTTCCATTACAAACGTCGCTTTGCGCTGACGCTTGATACGACAGAATTAATGCAAAAGCTACAAATGCAGCTTTCAGGGAAGCCAATTTTAACATGCCAACTACGCTTTATGATTAAAGTGGTGTTTCCAACGACTATAGTTTCTCAGTTTAGTAAAAAAATTTCATTCATCACTATTGATTTATATTATCTAAATGTTAAGTGCTGAAAATTCTTACTTATCTGGATATCAAGATGGTTGTATTCCATCTTTAATCCTTAAAAGTCATCGAGAATGATCTGAACTTCAATACCTAAGCTTGGGTATTTTGTTGGAGATGGAGGGTGAATCTTGGTGTACCCTATAATACCATGATACAGGATACATCACAAAAAGGATCGGTTCTCAACCGAGGCGACCCTTTCGAATGCAGGTACGCATCTTAACCTTCAACCCAAGGAATTTGGCAGGCGCAAACTGCTATGAAAAGCATTCTTAAGTAGAATGGCTTTTGATTAGATGGTCTTTGCTGCAATAGAAAGCCCCAGTCCCGTAGGGATGGCCTGTCTATAAGATCGTCAATGCAGACACCACTGAGAAGCGCCGTAGGTGCGACCTGTTAATTTTTGGATCGCACCTACGGCGCTTATTTTACAATCTAAATAACGTAGGCTATAAACATATCGCCCCTATGGGGCTAAGCGCTATGCTAAAGCAATAGATAACTGACCTATGTAGATTAAGTTACTTCCCTTTTAACCTTAATCCCCTCACAAAGAATATGGTTAAAAGAATGATGATGCCAGCCAGTACGTACCCGTAAACTCGTTGGAATGAAGGATAGTAGTCTGAAATATAGAATGATGCTACTACGAGGGCAAAGGCAATCAGTACGATGACAACCTGCTTTAGTGTTCTTTTATCTGCTGTTTTCATGATCTTGGTATTTAAAGGTTATGATTGTTTTCTGATTAATAGATTGGAATAGAAAAGCTCAAACAGAAGGTTGTGAGGCAGTTGAAAGGCAATGGCAATGATCAATAGGTTATGCCAGCTTTGTTCTGACAGTAGGAGCCAACCCGGGATGGATTCTAAATAAATGCAGAGTAAGGCTCCTAGAATGCAGAAGGTACGCAGTGCTTGATGGAAATGCCACCCATCCGCCAGCCAGACAAAAAGAGTGGCTGAACCCGGAAAGCGTTCCTTGTATTTGAGATTAAATGCTTTGTAATACAAGCTATCGGGAGCGGGTATCAGCTCTCCTTGTTCATCTTCCTTATACTTCCTTTCCCAATTATTAGTGCCATAGAAGGACCTCGATTGTTTACTGGATGAAAGGCGATTGGTACCTTTCCTGAACTGCAAAGTGTCCATGAAACCTTTGTTAATACCAGCCAGCCAATATAGAATAAATGTGATCATAGGTTGTGAATGGTAAGGTTATTGTATTAGAATACATATGATTTGGGGCAGCTAAAAGGCACTTATCCCTGTTAGAAGTGCCAGCTTTAAGCTTAACTGAATACCCGAAATTGTCGTATGCTTGGTATTTAGTATGAGAATCTTGCGGAAGTAAACCGGGTGTCTAAAAAATATTTGATAAGTGATATTATTGGGGTGAATAGAAAGTTTTTTCCTCAGTATTGGAATAATACTTGCCTCTAAACCATCTCATTGTATACTTTTGTGAAACGAACTACGTGCGATAGGTGAGGATACTGAGCTTTACATTTTTTTCGATCTTCTTCATTTCTACTGCCTGGAGTCAGCCTGCTGATTTTCAGAAACAACTCGACGGCTCCTATTTCTACTGGGATAACGCTTACACTTTAATAGCTTATGGTGCAGACCCATGCCTACAAGTTGACTTTGAGAAGTATGCGGGAACGGAATTTGACTCGGATTCTATCAAAGGTTTTTTCAGGCAGAATTGTGAAAAGCTAGCCTATCTATACGCATTGAGTTTATGGATAGAATCACGCCTCCCTGCCTCGGAGAGAGGTTTCTTTGCAGAATACAAGTATATGGCTATGCTACTTTCAGGCCTTAATCCTGTACAAGAAGGGCGATATAACCGTGTAGGCATCTGGCAGCTTTCTTATCCGGTGGCAGTGAGATATGGGCTCAGAGTAGATGAGCGTATCGACGAACGCAAAGATGTCATTCTATCTACCATAGCGGCCAAGGCTTACTTTTCAGATCTGAAAAACAAACTGGGTGAAGAATCCGCTAAACTGGCGTTCTATCAAAGTCCCATAACTTCGAAAAACGCTAACTCATCGGCCAAAAAACAGACTGGACAGAAATTGGCTTTGAGCTGGCACCACACTCAGCGTATTTTTCAGGTCTTGGATGAGCAAAATTTGGATGACGTGACATTGAAGCCTGTCTATCCTTTAGAGGAAATATACTTTACAGAAGATGTCGCGTTGAGCGTACTCTTGAAAGAAACAGATATTAATGGCGCCATATTCAGCCGTTACAACCCATCCTTTGTAGGAACTGACATTCCAGCCAACTATTCGGCACTTCCTATTTACCTGCCTTCTAGAATAGCATCATCGCTCAATAGCGATCAATTGATTCAATTGAGCCTTTCCCTGGCTACTCAAGAAGTGGTGAAACTGGATAGCATTAGAAAGAAATTGAAAAAAGGCATACCAGCTCCCGGCACTCACGATTTACTGACCTATGTCATCCGTCCGGGTGATAACTTAGGTGCGATAGCACGCCGCTATGGTGTCAATATTAAAGACCTGAGAAGGTGGAACGGGCTAAGAGGCAATGTTATCTATGCGGGTAAGCGACTGGTGGTGTACAAAGCGAAGGGAAGCAAAATACCTGATCCTGTAGTAGTGGAAGCGCCTAATCCCAAGCCTAAAGAAAAAAAGCCCAATGCTGTTTTAATACCGGGGCAATATGTGACCTACGAGGTCAAGCAGGGAGATACGCTCTGGAAAATATCAAAGCAATACGATGATGTATCACCTGAGGACATCATGAAATGGAATGACATAGATGAGCGCATAGACATTGGTCAGAAGCTAAAAATACGTACCAAGAGGTGACAGGATGGTGAAGCCACATCACATATTGTTATTTCTGCTGGTGCTTTCTGCCGGTTGCCTGACCATGGCTTATTTCTTCCCGGAAGATGGTATCAAAGTATCAGAAGATTTGACATTGCGTTTTGCTACCGTCAACGAGATTTTCGATCAGGGCGAAGATTCAGTGAAAGTGGATGTGGAGGAATTACTGGCTTCTTACGAAGTTGTGATCGATTCTACGGCTATAAAGGACAGCATTAAACGTGCGCAGATAGCCTACCGGCAGAAGATGCTACGTATCCAGTACCCCAGCGATACGATTGAGAAATTACCCAAATTCTTTCAAGCCTTAGCCAAAACCAAAAAGAATGGAAAGAAACTTAGAATCATTCACTATGGTGATTCTCAAATAGAAGGGGATAGGATTAGCAGCTATATTCGAAACAAGTTTCAAAAGTTCTTCGGTGGCAATGGCCCTGGTTATTTCGCAGTAAAATCAGTGGTTAATAGTTTCTCGGTCAATAAAACCATCTCGGAAAACTGGCAAAGGTTTGCTGTTTTTGGTACCAGCGATTCTACCCTGAACCACAGAAAATTCGGCATGTACGGTGCCTTCAGCCGCTTTTCTCCCATTTATCCCGATTCTTTACTCTTTGCTGATTCGGCCGCTGTTGCTCAGGACACCGTTAAAGCCTGGATTGAGATCAGACCTTCTAACATCGCCTATTATACCTCCAAGCAATATAGTCTACTAAACATGTTGTTCGGTAATGTCAAAAAGCCCTTTTCGCTTAATGCGTATGTCAATGATAGCTTGGTATCCCAGAATAGCTATCAGGCTGGGGCATTTGGCGAGTTTAAGCTCAAATTCGGCAAGACGCCTAGGCTCATCAAGCTTGAATTCACTGCAACCTACAGCCCTGACATTTACGGGATCAGGTTAGAGAGCAGGGGAGGAGTGTTGTTGGATAATGTGGGTTTACGTGGTAGCTCGGGTACGTTTTTCGGTAGAATAAACGGAGCGGAAATGAGCAGCCAACTCAACAAAGAACCTATTCGGTTGGTATTGCTACAATTTGGTGGTAACACTGTACCTTATATCGAAACCAAAGAGCGTGCACAAGGCTACAGTAGGTCTTTGAAGCGTCAGATCAAGTTGCTCAGAAGACTCAACCCCAAAGCTGATTTTGTGGTGATTGGGCCCTCAGATATGTCCACCAAGGACAAGACCAAATACGTGACCTATCCTCAATTGGAATTCATTCGTGATGCGGTCAAAGAAGCCGCTTTTGAGACCGGTTGCGGGTTTTGGGATATTTATGAAGTAATGGGGGGCAAGAACTCGATGCCTAGCTGGGTAGATGCTGACCCTCCACTGGCGGCAAAGGATTATGTGCACTTCACCAACGAGGGTGCAGTAAAAATTGCCGGGTTATTCTACGACGCCCTAATGAAAGATTTTGAAGCATTCGAAAATGGCAAAACAGATGAACAGATCAGCCTTTCTCAATAAAAGCTGGACACTGTCACTAGCGGTTTTGCTACTGATGATAGCGGGCCTGCATAGCACAGCGAACGCGCAAGACAAGGAAATCAGGGAAAGGTATCCCTTCATCGTTCAAGAAAAGAACAAGCTGGATTACTATGGTGATAGTGCTCGTTTCTTTCGGTTTTATGAGCAGCTGGATAAACTGATCTTTGAGGGAGAAGGAAAGATCAATGTACTACACATGGGAGGCTCTCATGTGCAGGGTGGTGTGTTGAGTAATGCCATGCGTAAGCAATTCCTGGAGCTGTCTCCTGATCTCCAAAGTGAGCGCGGTTTCTTCTTTCCTTATCGGTTAGCAGAAACCAATAACCCTTCCAACTATAAAGTAACCTATACGGGCTCATGGGAAGGTTGCAGGTGTTCGGTACGAAGTGCGAGATGTCCTTGGGGTGTAAGTGGCATCAATGGTACTACCAGGAGGGAAAATACCACTGTCTCCATTTATGCGGAGGACAGCGACAAGCAACCCTACAGTTTCGATGCCGTGCGCATATTCCACCTTCTCGATGCTAAATCATTTGCGGTACAAATGGCCGAAGGCTATGACGTAGTTTCTACTCGTACAGATTCATTAGCACACTATACAGAATTCGTATTTGCCCAGTCTTACGATACGCTAAGCTTTCAACTTGCCAGAACGGATAGCTTGCAAAGCTTTTTCACCATTCAGGGCATTCAGTATCTGCAAAACGGTCCCGGCTTGGTGTACAATTCTATCGGGGTAAATGGTGCCAGTACGGAGTCTTTTCTGCGCACTAGCAACTTCTCTAATCAATTGAAATCATTCCCCCCTGATCTGGTCATATTTGGCATTGGCATTAATGATGCTTACGGGCCAGAGCGGGCTTTCAGTCAACGGGTCTACGAAACACGCTATAATAAACTTATTGCCAGAATCAAGGAGGCTAACCCCGATGTGGCCATTCTATTCCTTACTAACAACGATAGCTACTATCGCAGAAGGTACGCCAATCGCAACGCCTTCAAAGTGCGCAAGGCCATGATCAACCTGGCCGGGCAACATGGCGGGGCTGTATGGGACTTATTCGAGATCATGGGTGGCCTTAATTCGGTGAAAGTCTGGGAGGATTTCAAATTGGCTAAAGCAGATAAAATCCACTTCACCCGCACCGGTTATGAGGTGCAAGCGGACCTACTATTCAAAGCCATCAAAGAGGGATATGGCCGCTATCTTCAGCATACTTATAACGACTTTACGCATTGAAAGAGAAGATCATAGAATACCTTTCTTATTCTAGTGAGAAGCCGTTACTCTTTACGCAGCTATACTTCTGGGTGTTCTTTGGTGTTGTATTGCTTTTCTATAGCTTTTTGTATCGTAAAACAGCACCTCGAAATGCCTATTTATTCCTGGTTAGTCTCTTTTTCTATTATAAAACCGGTGGATTTTACTTCATCATCCTGTTAGTCTCAACACTGGCTGATTTTGTGATTGGCAACAGGATATATGCATCCAAGGTACAATTGAACAAGAAACTCTGGCTGGCAGCTTCCATTAGCGTCAACCTCTTCATCCTGATTTACTTCAAGTATGCCTATTTCTTCGCTGACTTCTTTCAGCAGGTCACTGGAATAGAAGTAGACGTTTATAACCACTTTGCACTAGGGGTGAATCAAGTAGCGGGGACAGACTTCATCTGGGAGAAGATATTGCTGCCCGTCGGTATTTCTTTCTTTACCTTTCAGACGATCAGCTATTCAGTTGATATCTACAGAGGGCATGTGAAGCCGGTCAAGAATATTCTCGATTTCGGATTTTATGTTTCGTTCTTTCCTCAGCTGGTGGCAGGCCCAATTGTCAGAGCGGCAGATTTCATTCCACAGCTATATAAGAAGTATGAGGTCACCAAAGAGGATTTTGGCATCGGCTTGTTCTGGATCATCAATGGGCTCCTGAAGAAGCTGTTTCTGGCGGATTATTTAGCCGTAAACTTCGTGGATCGCGTATTTGCCAATCCGGGGAGCCATTCTGGTTTTGAAAGTGTAATGGCACTCTTTGGCTATTCGCTACAGGTGTATGCTGACTTTTCCGGTTACACCGATATTGCCATCGGGGTCGCATTGTTGATGGGTTTTCGCCTTCCGAAGAACTTTAACTCTCCCTACAAGGCGTCGAGCGTGGCCGAATTCTGGAAGCGATGGCACATCTCACTTTCTACATGGCTGAAGGATTATCTGTATATACCAATGGGAGGGAATCGATCCGGTTCCATCTTTTCTAATATCATGATCGGGGTGATTATTCTATTCCTATCACTACTGGCAGCAAGCTGGGAAGTGATCATCATCTTTGCAGTAGTAGTTGGGATTGGTTATGGTATTGGTAGACTGTCTAGTACTTTTAAGAGTTGGGTAAGTACCAATGTCAATCTCATGCTTACTATGCTGATTGGTGGACTTTGGCATGGATCAAGTTGGAATTTCGTGGTCTGGGGAGGGCTGAACGGCATCGGCCTCGTGGTGTATAAGCTATGGAAGAAAATCAGTCCGTGGAACGATAAATCAAAATGGTATTTTCGAGCTTGGGGCGTTTTGATAACGCTTGTATTCATCACCTTTACCAGGACATGGTTTAGGTCTGAAACCTGGGACGGAGCCATGTTGATGTTGAATAGAATCGCCTACCATTTCCAACCTGAGGTAATCCCTGATGTTTTAACTGCCTACAAATATGTGTTCTTGGTCATGCTAGGCGGTTATATCATACACTGGCTGCCTTCACCATTAAAGCTCTGGTACCAACAGAAGTTCGTACTTTTTCCCATGCCTGTTAAGATCGGCGCCGCTATGTTAACAGTATTCTTCATTTATCAAATCCTTTCTGCCGACCTACAGCCTTTTATTTATTTCGCTTTTTGATGATGAGATAATTTGAAGATTCGATGATGAGATGATTATTTGATAATCTGATGCTTTGATCATTTAATGTGATGATGCGAAGCTATGATAGTCTGATGCTTTGATCAATTGATAACATGAGTAGTAGATAAGTTACAAACTGACCCTCAACAGTCATTCAGAGACTTAATATTTTAGTTTCAAATACACAAAATTGGATGACGTTGGCCGAGATCATTTGGCAGTTCTGTTGTTCTGGCGATTTCCCCCCTAATGTTAGGGGTAATACAA
>JBCBSS010000123.1:0-24666 GCA_039819065.1 Bacteroidota bacterium | reverse complement strand
ATAGTGCGTCATGCTGGATACATGCCATAAGTATAATGTGACCATAGTTAGGCAACCAACAAGCGCATCGATGGAGAAAAATTTAAGCAACTTCTTCAAATCTCAAAGATTTTAAGGAGGAGTCTGTTTTGTAAATCCATTTAACTCTTTCCAAACCTTTAAAAATAACATACTATCAGATGGTTCTGTAAGATCAATACCGTTAGGAAAAGTATAAGCCTTGAAGTTTATAGTATGTTTTGTACCTATGTTTTCTTTGAAGTATTTGTTTGCATGGAAACCGTATTCATCAGGGCCAGGTAAGATCACTCCAAATCTATGCACTTCGTTATCTGTCTTTAGATCAAATACGACTAAAACTGATCGGAGAGGCTCAGGCTCGTGTATGATGTTAACGCCTAAAAATTCATCTGAGAACAAATCTCTTAATACGATGATATCGGAAATGACAGATGATCTAGGCTCAAGTAGTTGTTTCCTTATCACTTCACAATTTTGGTTTATATAATTAGTCCCTCCGAATATGAAACTATAGCCTAGTTCGCTAAATGCTATAAGGTAAGCCGTTCTTAAAAAGGCAAGCTCGATACTTTTGAGATTAGGCAAACTGAATCTAAAGTTAACACTCGATTGTGTTCGCATCAGATCCATAGCTTTCTGTATGCCCAAATGCACTTTTTCAGAGGACAGGTCAAATTCCAAATAACCTTTTTTATAAATCCTGCCACTAAGCGATATCTGATTGTCGATTTTAAACTTAGTCTTAATTGCAGATTTTCCTTTCCTGAATTCAAGATGATTAATATAATTCAAGAGCCTAATATCATGGGTATGCCCAGAGGTATTATTAAGTAATTGAGTTGTGAGAGCAACTTTTCTACCACCAAGAGCCTTGGGAGGGGCATGCTCTGCTGTCAGTTGATCCTCATACACCGGGCTTAATCCATTTCTGGAGAAGATTCTAAAAGAAAGAGGACATATGTAGGAATCTGTTAGATCGTATTCAGTGAACCTCATTTTTAAATGCTCTTTGACATTAATAAGGTTTGTACTGAACTTATTGAATAAAGATATTTTCTTGTTCCGCCCACTTGCCATCTCCACTAATCGATTTGTCTTGCTTAATTACTGATATTAAATGTAGTATGAAAAGAACTAAGTATAAACTTAGCTTTAAGAATTAAGCTAAATAATTTAAAATTTCTTGAAGTAATTGAACCCCCACCTTTCTCGTGTGTATAGCTGATTGACTTTCCGGGAGTCACGTCAATTTTTAAACTTGTAAACACTATGAAAAAGATACTCATCATACTTTGCTTCCTCGGATACGGCATGTCTGCTCATGCCTTATCAAGGCCTGAAGTGATTCCTTCAAAACTAACTGAAATTAAAGCACGCGGTTGGTACGAAGAAAAACTGCGCGCCTGGCAGGAATTTCTTCTCGAAAACCCGGATGATCAGGCTGGCTGGTTGGAATACTTCAGGGCAGCCCACTATGCGCAAGCTGAACCGGCATTACTAAAGCGCATCAGTAACCAGATAGAAACACAGTTCAACGACTCTTACGAATCGCATTACGCACAGGCTTTACAATTGGGCTGGAGTGATGAGGGATTGGAAGCGCTGAAAACGGCTGTTGAGGTGGCTCCGGATCAAAATGCCGTTATTCCTGATCGTCTGATGCTGGCCGAATTTGAATTAGATCGTACGGAAAGACAAGCTTTGGGACAGTCGCTTTACGAGAAGCAACTGATTTACCCTAGCCTGCTTAATTATTCATACAATGTACTGATGTCGGTAGGAGAGGACGGCGTCCTTGTGGTTGAAGGAGAGCATACTACTGTACCGGTTTGGATGCTACAGGATGTAATGGGCGTACGGCCTGATGTAAAAGTGTTGAACCTCGATCTGGCCGAGAATACCAATTATCTGACACAGTGGTCTGAGCAAAATGGTTTAAAGGGCGTAGATCGTTTAGCTACTCCATTCAATCGGACTACACTTAGCCGCTCTTTGCCTTTGCTCAACCCAGAGGTAGCATTCTACTATGCACTAACACTTCCCTCTGAGCACCTGAGCAATATTCAGGACAGGCTCTATGTGGTAGGACTCACTTCTTATCTGAATGGCAATTCGTTTGATAACTATTCTGCCCTTAAGGAAAACGTAGAACAGAAATTCCTGATGGACTATTTGACCGTAGACTTCAATGGAGAGCCGAAGACAGCCACCGGTAAAGTTTACGAAACCAATTATATCGTTCCCTTTTTATTGATGAAGGAATACTACGACCAATTAGGTGACGATGTAAAAGTAGAGGAGTGGGAAGGGCAATTGCTACGCATAGCTGATCGTTCTCAATTGAAAACACGCCTACAGATGTTGATCAACGATCGCACAACGGTGAAAAAGTTTGTTCCGGCCGACTACGATTTCAAAAAGCTGGACCACAAAATGAAAAAGGTGAAGGACAACCTTTATGCATCCGAAGTGGAAGTGACCACCGAAGACTATAAAGCTTTTATCGATTACCTTGAGGCCCAGGGGCATACCGACCTTCTAAGTAAAGCACGTATCGATATCTCAGGTTTTGATGAAATCACTACCACCTGGCTCAAGACCTACCTGTTCACCCATGTAGAAAGGCCAAAGGACAAGAAGAGTAAGCAAAAGAGCTATGCTGACTACCCGGTGATGAACATTCCTTTCGAAGGTGCCAAGATCTATTGTGAATGGCTCACGGAGCAATATAACGCCCAAGAGGGCCGTGAATATAAGCGCGTTCAGTTCCGGTTGCCCACCAGGAAGGAATGGACGATGGCAGCACTCGGCTTCAAAGGGTTTACATCGTGGAACCTGGAAGAAAACACGGTGGAGGCCAATGCGGAACCGGGTAAGTCGAAAACGTTGAAAAAGTATCCATTAAAAGATTATAAAATATTGTATCCATGGTGGCAGTGGGGTTTCGAATACAGGGACCAAATACAGAACACGAAAGACTGTTATCTGGCTAATGTGAAAACCCCGGCTGAAAAGGTCTGTCCTCATGGTGCCGCAATAGGGGATGGTTTCACATTCACTTCGCCAGTGGCTAGTTATTTTGCCAACAAAATGGGATTATATGATGTAGTAGGCAATGTAGCAGAAATGACAGACCAAGAGGGCAAGGCCATGGGAGGAAGCTGGAACCATCCTGCGGAAGAGTCTACCATCACTAGTATAAATAACTATGAAGGGCCTGACACGGCAGTTGGGTTCAGGTTGTTCATGGAAGTAATCGAAGAATAGTTGGGTCTATTCACAAACTATAAGAAGCAGTCAGACGAGCAGTTGATGATCCTCATACAAAATGGGGATCATCGCGCTTTTTCGGCCATTTATGACCGCTATGCGAAAAGGCTGAAATCATTCTTTTATAGAATGCTATGGTCAGATGAGCAAATGGCCGAGGATAGTGTACAAGAGGTATTTACCAAGCTGATCGAAAAGCCTGAGTTGTATAATGATCAATATGCCTTTGTACCCTGGCTCTTTCGGATTGCTTCCAATATGTGCAAAAACGCCTATCGCAAACAACAGTTTGAGCAAGCATTCTTAGCCCAACTGGACACGCAGCAGGTACAATTGCCTAAGGCCGAGCAAATGCTGGATGAGCAGTTGTTGATGGATTCGTTGCACAAGACCCTGGCGGTTATGGATGAAGACAAAAGAGAACTCTTTCTACTTCGGTATCAACAGGAGTTGTCAATCAAAGAGTTGGCTCAGCTTTTCGAAATTTCGGAGGGTACGGTAAAATCACGGCTATTCTACATCAAGCAGCAGTTAGCCAAATCAGTAAAAGAAGATCAAATTGTTTGAGTTATGGACAAGGAAGCATTTAAAGGATTAGAATACTTGATCAGGAATAAGACCTACGACGCATTGGAAGATGCTGAAAGGGCTTGGGTAAACGATCAAATAGGAGGAGAGGCGGCTTATATGAGACTATATGATCTGGTGCGTACCGCTCAGTCAGAAAGAGAAATGCCATTAAAAACCTCTTCCAAAAGGCGATTAATGGCTCAATTCAAGGCTAAGCATAAGTCGACCGGAGTGGCATTCATCAACTATCGTATTCCTGCCTATGCTGTCATTGCACCAGTTATTCTGCTGTTGGTGATCTGGTTCTTGATTCCGGCCAAGCAGGTTTTAATAGAAAAACCGGTCTTTGTGGAACGGGAAGTGTATTTGCCCTCGCCGGTACAAATCGATACTGTAGAAATAGAATTACCTCCCGATACGGTTTTTCTGGAAAGAGTGGTCAAAATACCCGTCTACCTAAGCACGGCTAAGGAGGAGCCGAAAAAGCGGAAAAGAATATTTAAAGGCAGATCCCTGGCTGAGCAAAATGATGTAGTAGACTTGGTGAAGAGAGGAAGGTGAGGAGTTTTGAGTGAGAAGTGTGCGTAGTGAGGGATACTATTTAACTGATAATGATTTTCTTTGCCCTCGTTGGAGTTGTCTCCAAAGAGTATTATTCAACAAAGATGCTGTTGGAGACAACTCCAACAGCGGCATGAATCGGTGTCTTTGGAGCCAGAAAGTACAAAGGCATCGGCTGGTTTTACGACTCTAATTGCTAAAAGGACTTCGGTAAGCTCTATTCTTCTTTTCGATGAAATCCTCAAATGGGTTGAACATTATTTTATCCAACCTTTCTTTCTCAAAATATACGTCAAGTTCTTCCTCCCTTATCTGATCTCCCGTATTAAGTTGATATTCTAAAATGTAATGTTGCCCATCTCTGATTATCACATTAACCTTGGTATTCTCAGGAACCTGCTCAAACAAGTTGTCTTTAAAGAGGTATCTGGTGGATTTGGCCTTAGTAGGTTTAAGCAGATTGGATTGATCAACGCTAGTCCTGATATGTTGAGCTAATGATTGTTTTTCTTTTTCAGTCAGTTTGATACGCTGCACCCTATCTTCGGCCACTATGGGACTTCCGCTTAGGTTCGTATAAGCGTAAGCTATAGTTATCCTTACTGTATTCTCTTGAAATTGAATAGAAGCCACGTACGATAGGCTGTCGTTTAGCTTTGCCTTTTCAATATGCAAGTAAGTTATATTTTGTGCATTACTCTCAAGCGAAAGGAGGAGCATAACCATTGACAGGTAGAATATTGTGCTTTTCATGTTGATCTAGGTTGGGTTCAATTTTTTTTTGCTTCCACCCCCAACCTCCGCCAGCGGGGGACAAAAGTGGCACTGAACCAAATGATACTGATATTGGAATCGAAGATAAGTATTCTACAACCTCTGCCTACATACGGTTAACCTTTTTAATTTTTTGTTATTGGTTAGTAGTAAGTAGAATGTACAGCTCATGCTCGCAGTCAGACATTCGACCCTCAATTATGGTGACCTTAAAATACTACGCTGAACAAGTCGTAAGACTCATTTAAGACAATGATTGCTGGCAATTATGGAGTTAGAAATAGCTAGTTTTCATTTATATGTGAAGAAGGGGGAATTAAAACGACCCCTTCTTTTTACAAAAAGGATACCCACTTTGATACGCAGCATTCTTTTTAGCCCTTGTTGGAGTTGTCTCTAACGAGTATTATTCAACAAAGATGCTGTTGGAGACAACTCCAACAGTGGCATGAATGTCTTTAGCTCAATTAGAAAGATTTGTCGATACAAGTGATCCAGCCTATCACTCATATTTCAGCACTTCGGCGGGGTTGACCCTTCCTAGCTTGCGTAAATTTACCAACGAGAAAGCCAGTGCACAGACCAGACTGATTACTAGCGATAGAATGGGTATGAGCCAATTAAAGCTGATTTTAAAAGCAAACTGATTAAGCCATTCTCCAGCGGTCCAATAGAGTAAGGGGATAGCCAAAAGATTACCTATCAGTACAAGCTTGGCAAAATCCTGAAAGACCAAAGTGACGATTTGATCGACGCTGGACCCAAGTACTTTGCGGATACCCATTTCTTTTTGCCGCTTGATGGCCATATAGTGGGTAAGCCCTAGCAAGCCAAGCAAAGCAATAATGATAGCAATGAGCGCAAAGAGGTTAAAGAGACTGAGAAACTGCTTTTCATTGCGATGCCTTTGCGCTAATAGGTCGTCCAATACTGCATAATCGAATGGCATATTGGGGAAATAGGTTTGGAATTGTTGCTGGGCGTAACTGATAAATTCTTCTATGCTATTCGATGCCAGCCGAACAGACAATTTGGCGATTTCCTCATCCATGTAGAGGTATACTGTCGGTTTAAAACCTTCTTTTAAACTCTCTTGGTAGTAATTACCTACCACCCCTAGTATGGCCAGTGTATCTGCACCGGTTACGAAGATCATTTCGCCTAAGGCATCATCCGGTTGCGCGATATCATACAGTGCTAGCGCTGCCTGGTTGATGATGACGTATTGACTATCAGCAGGTTGTTGGTAATTCCGTCCAGCCAGAAAGTCAACATCATAGAAATCGAGGTATTGTTCATCCACATTCATTTTGAAGACGATCTTTCGCTCTGCCTGCTCATCATGACCTTTCAGGTAATAAGAACTGCCTCTCCAACCCACCTGCTCACTAATCACTTCACTTGAATAGGAAACACCAATTACTGCACTTCTGGTATTTAGGCTTTCTTTGAACAGTTTCAATGAGCGGACATAAGCATCATGATCCCCGGAGTAATTTGGTGTTTCAATCACTACTACCTGCGCTGTATCTACACCGAGTGCCTGTTGGTTCATAAAGCTGAGTTGCTGATATACCACTGCCGTACCTCCTAAAAGTAGCGATGTGGCCAGGAATTGAAAGGCTACCAGTGTTTTCCTGAGCCGGCCGCTGCCAGATTGATTTCCTTTTTGTTTTAATGCCTTCAACGGGTTGAATCTGGCAATGATCAGTGCCGGGTATAGGCCCGATGAAACAGTACTAATCGACCATAGCATCAATATAGAAAGCCAGAATTGATAGGTGGTTAGTGAGAAAATGGGTAGTTCATTTTCCGTTAATCTCAACAAAACAGGGGTCAATACAACCAGCAAAACTAAAGCGGCCGCTACGCTCAATAGATTCATTAAAGCGGCTTCAACAAAAAATTGCGTGATCAGACTGCTCTTTCTAGCGCCCAGTGTTTTTCGAACACCTACTTCTTTGGCCCTTTCAGTGGCTTTGGCGGTGTAAAGGTTGATATAGTTGATCCAGGCAATGATGAGAACAAATACCCCAATGATCATGAGGAAGTTGGTGACTCGTCCATCGCCATTTGGTGCGATTTCCTGGTTGATATTAGAATACAAATGAATATCCTGTAGCGGTTGCAGTTGGAAAGCCATTCTATTGCTACCTCTTTCTTTGCTGCCTCTGTACTTATCAATTAACGGAGCGAACTTGGCTTGGAGTAGATTCGCATCCGTATTGGGTTGGACTTTGATGTAAGTGATGTAGTCAAACCACACCCAATTGGTCCAAGCTTCTTGACCTACTACTTCGAGGTGTACCAAAGATGGGTAGGAGAGCAGTACATCGGCTTTCAGGTGTGTCGCAACGCCATCGTCATAAACCCCTGTCACTTCATAATCTTCTTCCCCGTCACGGGACCTGACTTTGACCTGTTTTCCAAGGGCATTGGCGTCTCCAAAAAGCTTCTCGCTCAAGCTTTTAGAAATCACTAGTGTATGCAATTCTTTTAAGGCGTACTCCGGGTTGCCTTCTAGCAAGTCAAAGGAAAAGAATGTAAAGAAATGCTCGTCGACATAGTGGATGTAGCGCTGCTCGAAAAAGTTTTCTTCATACTGAATGACGCCACCATAGCCCCAAATGGGTACCACGCGGCAGAAGTCTTCTACTTCTTCCAGTTCGTCCTGAAAGGCAGGGCCAACCCCAGGAAATACGGCTGCGCCTGAATAAGGCTCTGCACCTTCACTGTCCAGGGCGAGGTTTAGTCGATATATGCGATTGGCGTCACGATGAAAGGTATCGTAAGACCATTCTAGTTGGCAATAGGAAAGGATAAAAAGGAAGACAGTAATACCTGTACTTAAACCCAGTACATTGAGTAGCGTGATACCCCAGTTGCTTTTCAGGTTCCTCCATGAGGAGGTTAAGAAGTTGACCAGCATGACTTTACGGTTTTTACCTTAAGTCTAATGCTAACCAGATAAATAGGAGTCAGCATTAATTAATGCGAATACCTGATTAATTAAAATGTAAGTATCAAGAAGGTGTTGCTCACTCTAGGTGGTAGATTCGTGAGGTTCTTATTGAGCACGCTTGAGATATGCCAGTGTGTCAATGATAGAGCATGTTTTTACTTATGATTCAATATCTTCAATCGCAAAAGTCACACAATATGATGTGCCGTTTTGGTCACTTTGAAATTTAAAATCAGCACCGAGTTGAGCAGTAAGGCCATTTACCAATTGTAATCCCATAGAAGTAGCCCTCTGCAGGTCAAGGTCCGGAGGAAAGCCGACCCCATTGTCACTTACAGATACGTAAAAATTTGTTTCGTCTGGCTTTCGAAAACGTACACTAATTGAACCATTGGAAGTTTGGGAGAAAGCGTGTTTATAAGCATTGGTCACCAGCTCATTCATAATCAGGCCAAGTGGTATGGCATACGTCATGGGAATCCGGTGTGTTTCCAATTCCGTAGTTATATTGATATTATCACTGCCCTCGGAACAGGCCGTGTTCAGGTTATTTAGAATATCAGAGAAATACTTTTTTGTATCGACTAAAACAAAATTGTCGTTTTGATATAAGTTTTGGTGCAGGATGGCAATTGATTTGATCCGGTTGTCTGTATCATTTAGAATAAATGAAAGCTTGTGATCTTTTACTTTACGCCGATGAGCATCAAGAATGTCAGAAACGAACTGTAAATTATTCTTGACTCTGTAGTGAGCTTCTTTGATCAGTATATCACGCTGTTTCAGCAGTAAATCTTTTTCAATAATCAACTGGTCTTTATCGATATTAGTCGACTCAAGAGTGCTTTTCTGATCCCTAATGATGTTATAGGTAAGCTGCTTGGTTCTATAATTATAAACAAGAAGGCCTAAGACCACTAAGGCTAAAATAAAACTGGCGATGAAAGTATAGTTAGAACTCTGCAACTTGGCAGATTGAAGGGTATTGATTTGAATGTCTTTCGTAAGTAATTCAATTTCCTGGTCTTTCTTTTTGTTTTCATAACTCCAGACCAGACTTGCCATCTGCTGTGCTTTTTCCTCGCTGTAAACGCTATCCTGAAATGCCTTTTGTAGCTGTGCGTATTTCAAAGCACCAGCAAAATCACCTCTTAAGGAGTCCAGGCTTTCTTTCTGCTCGAAGATTGTTTTGTAGTACTTGTTGTTGGCAATTTTATCATTGACTGTCAAAGCACTGTCCAGGTATTGGTTAGCTTTGGCCAAAAGTCCTTTCTTTCTGAAAATCATCGCTAAACTCGTCTGAGCCTGGATGATTGTAGAAGGATCATTAATGCTAGCAGCAAGGTCAAGGCTTTTTTGATAGTTGATCTGTGCCGAGTCTATCTCATTTTTTTGGACGTAGATCTCTGCCAAAGAATGGTATATCGTCGCTTGATTGTATAGGTCTTTGGTAGCCTGGCAGTAAGTTAAAGCGGAGTCCAATTCTTGGAATGCCAATTGGTGCAAGTTACTTTCCAAGTATACGCTGCCAATAAGGCTATGTACATCACAAAGCCCCACTTGATCATTGTGCCTTTTGAAATAACTCAGCGCTTTTTTACCCCAACTTAATGCCAAATCCAACTCTTGAAGTGTACCATAAAGGTTGGCAATGTTGAATTGAACAATAGCCGTGTACTGATCATACGCTTGCCTTTCAAGTATATCAGCGGCCTTGATATACAAATCAAGCGCCTCTACATGCTGGCCTAGTAGCATATGGGTGCCTGCGAGGTTATTATAGCAACCGGCTACTTCAATCACCCTATCCAACGATTCGAAAATATCGAGTGCTTCATACTGATAAAATAAGGCGCTGTCATAATTATCGTTAAGCTGCATGATATTCGACAAAGTCCTGAGGTGATATCCTTCACCCGCCTTATAATCAATCTGTCTTGATAGCTTTAACCCTTCTTGAACATAGGCCAGTGCTTGCTCTGTCTCTGTTCTCATCACCGCGGCAGCCAGGTTGTTAAGCGTAAGTACCTTGGTAGTATCATTGCTGACCGTATCAAGACTTTGTTCTAACTCAGCCAGTCGATCATCAGAGCCATTTTGTGCTTGAATTCCATCCGATATGAAAAACAAAAAGATAAGTGATATACAAACTGACTGTTTAATGATTGATGAAAGCATAGAAACGCTGTAATGGCAAAAGCATCTTGGCTGACTTTTTTAAACACCCAAGAAGCTCAGATTCGTCAAAGTAGCTCAAACGAAAGAACTCCTAATGTTAAAATTTAACATCAGTGCAAAAAGTAGCAATAATGGGTAAAAACCTCATTAATGCAACTAATCTGCACCTCAAAACTGTTTGATTAGATTTTCAGTTGAGTACAGCATCTATGTTTTGGGGGTATTCTACATCATCAAGGTCAAACGTGATACAGAAGGAAGATCCATTTTCTCCTGTTTTAAATTTTAGGTGTGCTCCTAATTGAGTGGCTAGCCCGTTAACCAATTCCAGACCTAAGGTGGTGGCGCCTTTTACCGCAATATCCGGCGGCATTCCTTTGCCATTATCTTTGACGCCCAAACTATACTTGCCATCTTTCAATTGCTGGAAACTGGCGGAAATGATTCCGTCAGTCCTGTCGGAGAAGGCATGCTTGTAGGCATTGGTTAACAGTTCGTTCATGATTAATCCTAATGGAATAGCCAACTTGATGGATATCTGATGCTCTTCAAGGTTTCTCTCAATTCTTATTTTCCCTCTTGTATCGGGATAAGACGTTCTAAGGTTATCAATCAGATCAGAAAAGTATTTTTGCGTGTTGATGAGAATGAAGTTGTTGGTTTGGTAAAGGTTTCTGTGTATCAGCGACATAGACCGGATACGGCTTTCGGTATCATCAAGTATGTGCAGCAAGTGATGGTTTTTGATTCTACGTTTTTGTGATGAAAGAATACTCAAAACGATCTGCAGGTTATTTTTTACCCGGTGATGAACCTCTTGTATTAGCATATCCCTTTCTTGTAACAGCATATCCTTTTCGGATATCAATGCATCTTTCTCAATGTTGGTGACTTCGAGTACGCTTTTCTGATCGTCAATGATGTTTAGAGCCCGTTGCTTGCTCTTGTATCCGAAGATGACCAATCCCAAAATGACCAATATCAATACTAATCCAATCAAGAAAGCATTCCTGGTCGTTTTGAGTCGCTGAGACTTTAGCGTCTCTATTTCACTGTTCTTAGTCAATAAGTCAATCTCCTGATCCTTCCTGTTGCTTTCATACGCTGCCTCCAATTCTGCCAACTGCCTGGATTGCTCGGCGTTGAAAATACTATCCTGGTAAGCCATCTGCATTTTGTGATGTTGGTATGCAGATAGAAAGTCTCCTTGTATAGAATCTACTTTCACACTGAGCCTGTGAATATCTCTTAGCAGGTCATGCTTATTGATGGACTGGCTAACTACCAGTGCCTGATCAAGTATGCCTTGTGCTTCTTCTGTTTTCTGCCTTCTCAATGCTACCTCAGCCAACCCTAGTTGCGATTCCACAGTCTTGGAAGGGTCGATGATCTGAGATAGGGTTTCCAGGGCCTTTTTGAAACTCTGTTCGGCCATGTCTATCTTATTTTGTCTCAGGTAAATCAACCCGAACTGATTGTAAACATCGGTGATGCTGTAGATGTCCTTGGCGGCTTCACAGAATGGTAGTGATTTATTGAAAGACACTTCTGCTTTTTGCAGTTCACCGTTCAATACTTCTATCTCCCCAATCAGTGAATAGGAGTCACATAGCCCCGTGTCATTCTTGTTTTCGAGGTAGTAATTCAGTGATTTTTGTGCCCACTTGATCGCTTTGTCATATTCTTTTAGCTCAACATATAACGAGCCGATATTATAATCTACGATAGCACATAGTCTGTATTGACCATGGGCCTCCAATATTTCAGACGATTTGATCAGGTGATCAAGGGCTTTAGAATAATAACTCTGTGCCTGATATATCCCGGCCAGGTTGTTATAGCAAATCCCGATTTCAAGCGGGATATCCAATGCTTCAAAAATGCGAAGTGCTTCATTCTGATACCGAAGCGCACTGTCATAATCATCTGTTAAAAGAAGGATGTTCGATAAGGTCCTGAGGTGATTGGCCTCACCAATTGGGTCATTGATTTTTCTGGACAAGTCTAACCCCTCGTAGGAATAGTCAAGAGCAGTTTGTGTTTCCGTACGCATCATCCTGGCAGCCAGTTCATTAAGTACTCTGACACGCACTGTATCCTCCGGTAAAGTATCAAGCTGGAGTTGGAGTTTCTTGATGTCGTCTGGCGGTTGACCTAAAGCCAAAGACAGGCTCAATAGTAATGACAAAACGATGTATAAAACCCGCTGTAGGACGAACATACTATAGTTTCACTTGGTAGTTAATAGCGTGTAATACTGTAAGGGTCTTCTTTTTGAAATCCGACCAGCTGAAAAATCAGTATCTTAATTTTTTACCGCGAAAAATGTCTTGCGGCTAACATTTGATTGTATTGAAGATAGTCAAAAACTGCTATTAAACAAATTTAAGGGCGTTTTTAATATGATGACCTTGCTTTGTGACTATGGTAAATAATTGATATACAGCGATATATCATCACTGATTTTCGATACCATAAGGCGTTCTAACCACTCGATCTTTTTTAGTGGTTTTTCGAATAGCCAGGTTTTTAGACAAAGAATCTTTGGTTTTATATCCTCTTGAATGGTCGAGGTGGACACAAATAGCGCGATGCCTGATTTGTTTTCCTTTTACACCATAGTTGAATAAACGTTCTCCAATTTCTCGGTCAGAACCACCATACTGCATGCGTTCGTCATACCCGTTTACGGCCAAAAGATCTTCCTTCCAAGCTGATGTATTGCAGTTGTTGAAAGAGGCATTAGCTGGGGTGATCGTGTCAAGTAATCTTCCTCTGGATTCTGATGCGCTTAATTTTCTCAATTGAGAGGCACCGGTAAGCCCTCGTTGCTTAAGCCATGTAGGATCAAAACACTCCTGTGAGACGACGTCATCTTCTGAAATTTGCTGGCTTAACGCCATGGGCAGTTTGCAGTATCCTCCTGAAAGAAAGCGCCCTTTTTGAGCGAATTGAACATGTTTAGCCACAAAGTCTGCTCTCGGGATACAGTCACCATCAGTGAATAGGACGTACTCATACTTGGCCTCTTGAATGGCTATATTGAGAATGGTCTGCCTGCGATAACCTTGATCCTCATGCCACAGGTGGTTGATATCGAGTTTGCCTCTACTCTTGAATTTATCAATAATAGCCTTGGTTTCTTCTCCTGAACCATCGTCAGCTATGATAACCTCGAAGTCCTTATGGGTTTGAGATTCATAGCCCCAAAGTACCTTTTCCAGCCAATCAGGCATGTTGTAGGTAGCGATGATTACTGAAACTTTCAGGTTATTTTCCATGCTCAACACCTTTTCTATTCAATTCCCAAAGTCTTAAATATTTCATAAAGTTCAGATAGGCTGTAAGGCCGCTAAATATGAAGCCGTAGTAGCCATCCAGAAAGCCCAACCGAAGGATATATTTTCTAACAAACTTATAAGCAGGACTTAACAAAACATGAATGACAAAGTTCGCCTTTTTGCCCTTCTGATACTTGGCATTAGCTGCTATGATGGCGAATTTCTTGATTTGCTCGTAGTGTTCCTCTAAGTTGTCATAGGCATAGTGTAATAAGTCACCTTTGCCACGTTTGACCAAGCCATCTTTGACAATCACTTTATCATGGGGGTTCGTACCGCCCCATTCTCCCTTAGTCCTGTCCCATAGGCGCAACTTTTTATCTGGGTACCATGACCGTTTGAGCCATGCCCCACAATAATTATTGAGCCTGTTGAAAACATAACCATCAGCATCCCAGTTTGCTTTCAGTTGAAGAACTTGTTGCTGCATTTCATCAGATAGCCTTTCATCAGCGTCCAGGGAAAGTACGATATCGTATTCTGCCTGATGCATGGCGTAGTTTTTCTGTTCTATGTGCCCTTCAAATGCGTGCTGTACAAAACGCACTCCGAGTGATTGGCATATGGCCTCTGTGTCGTCGGTGCTGTATGAATCTACCACCACAATCTCATCCACAACAGGCTTCATCGAGTTGATACACTCGGCGATATTCCTTTGCTCGTTGTAGGTAATGATGACCCCGGAAATTTTAACACTTTTGGGCAAGGCAGCTAGCTGAGGGTTTTAGAATGTTCTTTTGATCTTATTCTTAATGGCTCGACCTATAGGATAGCGATTGAGCTTGAACTCGTAGAATCTTGGTAGTACTGCCGAAAGCATCATCGGGTTTTCTGTGTACTGCTTTTCTAACTCCGGATAGTCACTCAACTTGTCCTTGGCCACATACACAAAAGTGTTTTGTGCGTACCACATTTCGATGCCTTCATCATTCCATACATGCGGCCGAATGCCATCTATTAACAGGTAA
Organism: Bacteroidota bacterium; assembly: GCA_039819065.1. Taxonomy (GTDB): domain Bacteria; phylum Bacteroidota; class Bacteroidia; order Cytophagales; family Cyclobacteriaceae; genus JBCBSS01. The sequence goes on along the minus strand of JBCBSS010000123.1, from coordinate 10,021 downwards.
TCGTGCTTAGCAAAAACATCTCTCCAGTAATCCGGCCATTGCTCATTCACGTGGTGCTTTCCGCCTTGAAGCGGAATAGCGGCTGAAAACATCACCACAGGGGCCAGATTCACCAAGTTACTTACAAACTGATCAGCATATTGCGCATCGATGTGCTCAGCCACTTCCAGTGTGACAGCCAGATCAAACTTTCTCTCTAGGTCAATCTTTTCTTCTAGATTGGCCTTTTTGAAATTCTCTAGTGGAATGACGACATTCTCTTCTTCTACCCACTGGCCTTCTACCCCTAGAATATCCTTGATGCCGGATTGCTGAAAAACACTGAGCCAGGTACCTACTCCACAACCGATATCCACCACACTTTTCGGCTTAACGTAATCTGAGATGAGATTGACAATGGTCTCGGCAGAATAAAGCGAGTTGCCATGTCTGGAACTGTAGAAGTTAGTATTGTAAGTCTTGGCCATGAATTCTGATTAAAATACAAAGCTAATCATTATTGGATATCAGACATAAGAAACGAGACATAAGAGGTAAGACGAAAGACAATAGATGTGGAAATCCTAATTCTGACTGTCATTGCGATCCGTCAGTGGACGGACAAGAACTGACGTAATTCTAGCTGTCATTGCGAGGGACGAAGGAGCGAAGCAATCTCGAAGATAAGAGAAGTTAGAAATTAGAAATAAGAAACTGGAAGTATGTAGAATTAAGTAGAAATATATAGAAGTACCCCTATGGCAAATATGAGATATTAGACATGAGACTGTCAGTGCCCAGCCGGGTGTTTCCACCCGGCGGTTGAAGCCACAGAGCATAGACCGTTGGGTCTTTGACCAGACTACACTATAAATTAAGCGGGTACAGCATGTGGCTCAGAACGGCTCAAACCTCTCCCAACTGTCATTTCGAATGGCGATTAACAGAAAGAGAAAGATCCCGACCCGGGATGACATTTCATAGAAAGAGCAAAGACGTAGAACACTTGATTAAGCACAGAACAAAGTAAATACCGTCATTCCCTTGCGATCCGTTGGTAGACTTACAAAGGACGGCGAAGGAGGGTGAAGCAATCTGGAAGCCATCAAAGAGATTCCCCGGATTCGTTCCTTCGTCTCGAACCGGAGAATGACGCAAAGAGCGTAGGTATAACCGGTTTGCAGCAATAAACTCAGTGAAAAGAGTAACGAGATTACTTCAAAGTAATCCCGTTACTTAAGGCCTATTAGAGCCGCTTTTGACGCTCTCAACATCCGTTAGCTGCCAACCACCTTCATTTCATTATTACAAAAGACCTTTATGGCATCGTAAAGGAATTTGGCCAACCCGGTTGCGTAATTCTCATAATAGGCGGTAAAGCGTTCGTCCTCGGTGTACATTTTGCCGAGGCTGAGATACCTTTCCTTGGTCACCTCATAGAAGGTGCATAAATGTCTGTGGTGCAAGACAATAGCTTCTTGTACCTTGATGTGCTCTGGTGGCAGGGTGATCAATTCCGCTAGAAGCCGGTTGATCTCTTCTCCCTTTTTCTGAGCGTCTTCCCAACCTTCTTTGCCTAGTTTTCTGATTTTCTCTTCTACGGCTAAGAGCTGATCTTCTCCCCAAAGGTTTTTGACTTCATTCCTCATGTCTTCAACCTTTTCTTTCGAAAAGCCCTTGTAGATTTCTTTGTCTGTCATCATTGTTTTACTGTTTTTTAGTGATAAAATGGTTTTGTCAATGGTCGATAGCAGTTTTTCGAATCGTTCTGATTTGACCTTGAGCTGCTCCCGGTGGTATTCCAGTGCCTTGATCATATCAAAATCAGGGTTGTTCACGATCTCATCGATTTCGCTTAGAGGAAAATCCAACTCCCGGTAGAATAGTATCTGTTGGAGTTTCAGGAGTTCGTCTCTGCCATAGAAGCGATAGCCCTTTTCTGATCGATCTGCAGGTTTGAGTAACCCAATACTATCGTAGTGATGTAGGGTTCTGATACTCACTCCCGCGAGCTTCGACAATTGCTTAACTGAATACTTGGTCATGACACTTCATTCAAATGATGACGACAAATAAAAGCTATGACGTAGGGTAAGAGTCAAGCGAAAATCGAAATATTTTCAAAAAATGATAGCACTGTAACCTTTGAAAAGCTAGTGCGTCTAAGAATTAAACTTTACATTTAGGAATTAAATAAATTATGAAAGGTACTCATCTAGGTGAATTCGAAGAGCTTGTGCTTCTCATAGTAGGTGTGCTGAACGAGAATGCCTATGGGGCGGCCATCATTGCCGAAATTGAAACCCAAACCGATCGTGCTCCAAGCGTTGGTGCCGTTCATTCTGCCTTGAACAGACTTGAGCAGAAAGGGTTCATCAATACGAGACCTGGAGAAATAACGGAAAGTAGGAGGGGGCGTCGCAAGATCTATTATGACCTTACAGTGGCCGGTCGGGCTGCTTTGACCAAGACACGAAACCTGCGTAATTCATTGTTTGACCTGATACCCAAACTCTCCACATCATGAAACACAATCAGACAAAAGATGCTCCGCCGTTGTGGATGTTGAGGTTGCTCAAGTTCATTCGTCCCGATATTTTAGAACGGGTGGAGGGCGATATCCTGGAGACCTATGATAGAAGGTTGAAAAGCCACGGTCCCTTCACGGCCAAAAGGCTATTTATACGAGATATAGTCAGTATGATGCGCCCATTCGCACTGAAACGTCAACCTACTTCTTATAGAATTAACACCTTTGATATGCTGTCGAACTACCTCAAGCTCACCTTACGAAATATCACTTCTAACGTACTGACTTCGTTTATCAACATCTTTGGGCTTTCTGTGTCCATAGCGTGCTGCATAGTACTTTTCGTATTCGTTAACATCATACTGAGCGCCAATGATTTCATTGAAAAAGGGGATTCGATATACATGGCAGTCAGCCATTCTGTAGATAAGAATAGGGATGCTTTTTTATGGGGACGTTCTCCAGAATTACTTGGACCTTCAGTTGCCGAGGACATGGGTGCTGTTGAGAATTTCTCGCGATACGTCAAAGGGAGTGCTATTGTGCGTGCTGATGATGTAGTACTTGAAGAACCTGTCCAGTATGTGGATCAGGGCTTTTTGGAAATGTTCAGTTTTGATCTGGCCTACGGTAATGCCCAGGCGCTATACAATGCACAACAGGTCGTATTAAGTGATAACGCTGCCAAGAAATTCTTTGGTAACGATAATCCCATTGGGCGAGAAATATCTCTTAAAGCGAATGGTAGGCTCACCATTTTTGAGGTCGGCGCTGTTGCTCAGAAGTTTCCCAACAACGCCTATTTTGACTTCAACATTCTGGTGCCTTATGAAGCTTTGGGCCGAACTGAAGAGAGTTGGTCTAACCTTGTACACGCTACTTTCTTTGAAACCGCTGATCCTGATGCACTCAATGCCTTGAATGGCAAGCAAAATGAATACACACAAGCTTATAATGCCAAAGATCCGGTCTACCCGATCAATAGACTTAGTTTTACACGATTTGATAAGCTAACTACTGGAGAGCAGTATATCAAAAGTAGTGTAGTAGGCAAGGAGAATCCAACCACTTTGATCGGGGCGATTTTCTTTGGTGTACTCTTACTTAGTTTATCCTGTATCAATTATGTGAATATTGCTTTGGCGTCTGTCTCCAAACGACTGAAGGAAATCGGTTTAAGAAAGAGTATTGGCGCCACCAGAAAGCAGTTAATTTTCCAGTTTTTAAGCCAAAATATCATATTGTGTTTTCTAGCCGTATTTCTAGGACTAGGCCTGGCACAATTTATCATAGCTCCTTTATTCGATAGCTTTTTCCCGGTTGATTTTGTCATCGATTATGGCGACTCAGTGCTTTGGATTTTCCTATTGGCAACTGCGGTGGTTACAGGGCTTTTATCGGGATTATACCCAGCACTTTATGTGTCCTCCTTCAATGCTACTTTGATTCTAAAGGGAACAGAAAGGTTTGGAAGCAGTAGGAATTACCTTTTCAAGTTCTTTCTGGGGATACAATTTGCCTTTACTTTCCTGATCATCTTTTCAGGAATATCCTTTGTTAGCAACAGTGAGTTTCAGCGCAATATTGACTGGGGCTACAATGAATCCGGATTAGTGGTAGTACCGCTAAGTGATTCCAATCAGTATAACGCGTTGTACGATCGAGTCAGTCGCTATCCTGAAGTTCAGGCGGTAGCTGGAAGTCAGCATCATGTGGGAAGACGTTCTACCACCGTTGATATCGTAACCCTGGATGGCAAAGACCCGATTCTCACCTACGCCATTGATTCAGCCTATATGAATGCAATGGGTATGCGCATAGTCAAAGGTGAATTCTTTGGTGATGTTTCCAACAGAAGGGACGCCTTGGTCGTGAATGAATCATTTGCCAAAAAGTTTTTGATCGGGGAAGTGCCGGGTAGTTATTTGAAAACGGCTGATGGCGAGTACGAAATCATAGGAGTCGTTGAAGACTTCCACTATCGCGATTTCTATGCGTCAATAGAGGCCATGGCGTTCAAATTGATGGAGCAACCTACTTTTAACTACATGGTTATCCGTACTGATGTTGGTCAGATGAGCGTACTGAACGATAAACTCAAGAGCGAGTGGGCTCAATTGTTTCCTGACGCACCGTACAATGTTTTCTATCAGGATGAGTCTTTTGATGAGTTCTTCAGGCAAATGTCTATACCCACTAACATCTTGATTACCTATGCCATTATTTCTATCATTCTTTCATCAATGGGCCTATTTGGGTTAGTATCAATTGTGGTTGAGCGCAAGATGAAAGAGATTGGTATCAGGAAAGTACTTGGTGCATCGATCGTAAACCTTTCCATGCTAGTTCAGAAACAGTTTGTGTTGATTCTATTAATTGCCTTGATCATTGCCATCCCTTTTAGCCAGCAACTTGTATCCGGTTACTTAGATGATGTCAATGCCTTTCATGTGCCTGTCGGTGTTAAATTGATTAGCTTCAGTGTTTTGATACTGGTATGCACGGTCTTGCTCACTATTTCTTCTAACCTGATCAAGGTATCCAAAACCAACCCGACGGAGACGTTGAGGCAGGATTAAGTAGAGTGTTGATCAGCCGCTATGATCTTGTTATCGCAGGGAAGCGTGATTTGAACGGTATTGCCATCAGAATGGTCTATGCACAAATTGCCTGACATCTGTTGCGTTAGGCCCTCTACCAACTGAAAACCGAAAGCACTTAGCTCATCTTCCAGTACGTTATGAGATATGCTGTGTCCATTGTCATTTACCTTGAAGGTATAGTGATCGTCGCCGTCCTGCCGGCCGAAAAAGACCTTGACTAAACCTTTATCGACGTCGCTCAGTGAGTATTTCAGTGAGTAGGTTAGCAATTCTGTCAATATAAGCCCAAGTGTGATGGCTCTTGAGACTTTGAAGTTGAGGTTATCAATGTTGATTTTCATTGAAACATTCTTAGCATTTATCCCAAATGAAGCCCGAACATTGCTGGCCAATGTCTCCATGTAAGTACGGGCTTTTACCACTTCGTAGTCTCCTGTTTTGAAGAGGTCTTCGTGTATCAGGGAGAGGGACTTTATTCTATTCTGGCTTTCCTGTACAATGCTAATGGCCTTATGCTCTTGCTTCAGCAATCTCTTTTGAGCATTCAACAAGCTGAGTATGATCTGTAGATTATTCTTTACCTGATGGTGTGTCTCTCTGATCAACCTTTCATTTTCATTGCTCTTTCTCTCAATAGCTTCCTTTTGCTGATTAATGGTGAGAAGGCTACGCTGTTTCAGTTTGAATCGGTTATACAAAACGCCCAATAGGGCCATTAGCAGCAAGGTGCCTCCAATGAGGCCATTTCTCATTTGTGCCAACTTCTCCTGCCTGGCCGTTTTAACGCTGTTCTCTTTCTGCAATAGTGCGATTTCTTTGTCTTTGAGAGCGGTCTCATATTCTATTTGCATTTGGGCAACGGACTTACGCTTCTCTAAAGAAAACAGGCTGTCTTGCAAGGTGATGTGCTGTCTATAATGGCGAATGTAATCTTTGTCGTTACCCATGATAGAATCATAGCGCGCTAGGCCAAGAAAAGCTTTATTCTGGAGTAACAGGTCTCCATTGGTTTGCGCAAAAGCTAAGGTTGCTCTCAAAGAATCTCTGGCAGCTTCCAGTTTGCCGGCTTTGATGTTCAACTCAGCCAATGAGATGTTCGCTTCAGAATGATATTGTGCACCATGGCTCTTTCTGGACCATTCGACTGACTCTTTGAGATGAGTTATGGCTTCGTCTTCACGCCCATCTCTTATATTTACCAACCCCAGGTGGTAATGTCCGAGGTACAGCAACTCTTGGTACTTAACCCCTTCATGTTGGATGAGTTCAAGTCCCGTCTCCAAATGAGATCGGCTTTTGACATATTCCTTGCGAGCATAATGAGCCTGTCCAAGTAGAATTTCGGCATAAGCTCTAGAATTCTGATTGACTATTTCTGATTGAGCTATATCCTTTAACTTTTGACTATAGTACAATGACTTCTCGGTATTCCCGATGACGTCGTAAAGTTCGCAGAGATTGGCAATCAGTTGAAAGTCACGAACTGGGTCTTTGTTAAGTGTTTCAGTGATTTCCAGACCTTTTAGGAAATACTTTAGACCTAATTCATAATAGCCCTTCATAGAATAGTCAACGGCCATGTTGTTGTAATTCACCAATAGGTCCTCCCCCTCGTCAATTTTTTCTGATATAATCACCGCTTCTTGTTCATACTTTAACAATGAATCAAGTTCACGGCGGAAGTAGAAGATGTCACAAAGTGCATTGAGGGCACTTTTGCGAGCATAATCATCTCGAATCGAATCGGCGAGATTTAATGCGTTGTAAGCTATACCCAACCCATTCTCATATTCACCCTTTTGAGCTGTGTATTTGGCGATGTTAGACATACTGGCCACAATGCCTGGTTGATAACTGACTGTTTTGCTTTGCTCCAGAGCCAGATTCGCATAATGAAGTGCTGTATCGGGGTTAGCCCGGTAGTACTTCTTAGCCATTTTATTAGTCAGGTCGATTTTCTCTTCCACAGTTTTCGCCTTGGCAATCAAAACCTTTACACTATCGGCTCGACGTTGGTTTTCAATTTTAGCCTGACTGTAGGCCAGTTCTAAGCGAAAGAAAGAAAAAAATATGACAGCAATAATGAACCTCACAACAAGACCAGTTTTGTTGATTCAAAGTACGATCTGACAGCGACAAATCTAAAGGGGTGTGTCCTGTATTCAGGTAGAATACTATCATTAATTGGAAATTGTTAGGATGGGGACAGGGGCAGTTCGAAAATCTCTCCTAAAAGTCATTCAAACCAATGTATTATGAAGGTAATCAGGGCAGTCGAATCTTTTTTTCGTCGTGAAATAATAAGACCTCTAGGAACAAGGAATAGAAGTTCTATCCCTTGTTCCTGACCAGTTTGTATCTTGCTGCTTCTCTCTTTTAAGCCAAATTCAAATAGTTCTTCTACTGTGGTACGTGAGTGTTGGAAAGAATGAATGTGTGATGGGTTAGCATTTATAGTATATAATTCAATTGTCGTATTTCTTGGAATTCACCACATATACTTTTTGTTCATGCTGGCCTAAACGTGTGTGTATAATGTCTGAATAAACTTTGGAAACTTTCCTAAAGTTTTTGCTGCGTAAATGAATTTCGTCAAACCAATCGTTCTCGTCTTTGGCTAACCCTCTACAATCGACGTGAAAGACATTTTCAAAGTGTTCGGTCACTTCGATGAACATTTCATTGAAGGAATCGATCATGTAACGAATGATATCCATTCTAAGCTCGTTATCTTGCTGTTCTTTCAATTTGTTTGGAATTCCAACTATATCCATTGGCTCGGCTAGCCACTGACCACTGCCTATTAATTTGGTAAGAAAATAGTTGAATGGCCTTTTCAATACGAATCTTGGTCTTCTTGGAATGGGGTAGTCATAGCCTTGAGTAATAATAACCATCTTATCGTACTGATTACGGTTTCGTATGTTTTGGAATATCATTCGATACATTAATTTCAGAGTGAGTACATACGAATAAAACCTTTCTCTTACATAATCTGAAGGGTTAATGGAGGGTTGTTCTGGTAGTTTTAACATGACGGCTAGTCTTGAATTTCCCAGTAGATCATTTCCACCTCCACTGATCAGAAAAGCGTCCGGTTGGTGAACGGCTAACTCACTTATATATTCTCCATCATAGATGATATTGGTAAGCCAGTCTCCGGCATAAGCAATACTGTAGATAGCGTTTCTTCTATCTTCGATAAGCCACCGAATAATATCCTTAACAAGAAATGGAAATTGAAACCACGAGTCACCTTCCGCCAATATAACCTTATTAGCTTTCTTGGGATTATCAACCCGGTGTGCTGCTTTGACTTTTCTGTAATACTTTTTGTGCCTGTATTTTGCAGCAATTTTATTCGGGATGGCGAGACTACCCTTTCTAGCATCCGACATTTCCCTAAGAGAATCCTCATCCGCGTCGTATATACTTTTCATAAGGTTCCGGATGTTACCAAAGTCAAGCTGGTTTAGCGCTTGTGTCTCCTCCTCCTTCGTAAAAAGCCTCGGTTTCCTAAGGATTTTAGATATTAACTGTTCTTTTTCCTTCAAATAAGCCATAGTTCGAGATTCATAATGGATTTAGTTAATTGACAACTATAATTATGAAGGTATTACGGGTTGCTTAGAATGAACTTATGAAATAGCAGAGATTGACTATTAGTTCGACTTTGTTGTTGCTACTATACTGTCATTATTCAGAATTGTCAACATTGAACTAGATATATTTAATGCTCTTCTACCTTCTATTGAATCCGTCAGAGAAGCCAACTGATATGCTCCATCCAAAATTTTGTCCCGCACCTGAAGGCCAGACAACATAGAATTGTTCGACTTGATCAAGACACATGCCCCGCTAACATGAGGTGTAGCGAAAGAAGTACCGCATAAACCGTGTATTACAGACGAACTACCTAAATCAGTACTAGAAATATTAACACCAGGGGCGGCAATATGAACGGTTCTATTGCCATAATTTGAATGATAGGCTAGTTTTCCTCTATTGTTTAATGAACCGACAGTAATTATATTGTCATTTCCTAAAGTACTAGGGAAAAAGCATCTGTTATTTATGTTTATTCCATCATTTCCAGCCGCCGTAACGACTAGTATATTCTTCTTTTCGAGTTTATCCATCAAGTTTTGAAGCAAGCTACTAGACCTGTTAAGAGAGAAAGAACTATTTAAGAGAAAGATTTCTTTGATGTGTGATGCATAACTAAATGCGCAAATGATAGGCTCTAGGCGTGCAAAAGTTGAATTGGACACTTTTAATGATTGAAAACTTACTTTGCTGGCCACCCCAGCGATTCCGATTTGGTTATGGCTGGCTCCTATAATTCCAGATACTCTTGTACCATGTCCATGGTTATCCATTGGGTTGTTGGAATATCCTATAAAGTCATATCCATAAACTCCTTGGCCATAGATATCAGATACGTTGCCAGGACAACTTCCTATATCGATGAAGTTTACTTTTTTTAACATATTATCTTTTAAATCAGCATGTTCGTAATCAATGCCAGTATCTATTACCCCGACTATAATTTTAGAATCACCAAGCGTTTCTCCCCAAGCGTCTCTAACATTAATATGATAGCCAGTTCCTATTTGTGCCAAAGGCCATTGTTTCCCTTTGCCATATTCAGGATCATCAGGCTTGTAAGAATTTAGAAAAAATAATTGATTGTAATCCACAGCTTCTGTTAGCCCAAGGCTATCTAAAAAGGAAGTATTGTGTATAAAACTGTCTAATTCGACTAATTGATCCGCTAGGGAAAAATCTTTAGCACCAAAATCTAGAACTAATTTATAAGCGTTTAACTCGCAATTACATATTTTTCGTGAGTCTATCTTAGCTATATAGTCAAACTTTTCTTTAAGTAATTTCTTAAGCTGATCAATTT
>JBCBSS010000122.1:0-24903 GCA_039819065.1 Bacteroidota bacterium | reverse complement strand
CTATGGGTTAACCTCACGTTCCACTAAAATTTTTTTGCAAATATTAAACAAATGATTAAATCTAATGTTTTAACTAAATGATTATACCAATTCCATTGAGATAATAGAATCAGATAAACTAATTGGGTTTATGCCCCCAATCTTTATTATCACTTTTCTAGCCCATTTATAGGTTGAATGTACCATTGAATATGATTATAACGTTGAGTGTTCTGGAAAAGGTACAGAAGGTACTTCGTCACAGCTTTAAAGTAAGCGCATAAAAATGGACGCGCCCTTATCGGTAAATTGGTTTTAGATAGTGGAAAAAACGATTCCCAGATTAACTCAGACTGTATGAGTAGTAGTGATGGCCAAGGCCTAGACGTGCTTTATAGAAAAGTGATTGTAATAAGAATGACGTTAAGATTGAAGGCCTGCTATTTTCTTTCGTGGCAGGTGACAAATTTGAAATACCATTGGCAGTTCCCCTTAAAAAAGATTTTAAATGTATCGATTGAAATTTATGATGAATCAACTCTTCAAATTAAAGAGCGTGTTATCATTGACAGTTATGCTACTTTGTTCTTCACTAGCAACAGCTCAGGACTATACCATCAGTGGGTATGTAAAAGACGCTGCTAATGGCGAAGCACTGATCGGTACTGCTGTCTTAGTCAAGGAGTTAAATACAGGAAACATCACCAATGTTTACGGCTTTTATTCCATTACGGTACCAGCTGGTAGTTATAACATTGAATTTAGTTATGCTGGATTCAATTCAGTGGTAAAAACCGTTGAGCTTACCAAAAACGAGCGCATTGATATTGAGCTGGAGGCTTCTCAAACCGAACTTGAAGAAGTGTTGATCAAGGCAAAAGCTGAAAATTCCAATGTGAAAGATGTGGAAATGTCTGTGGCGAGATTGGATATAAAGACCATTCAGAAAATGCCGGCACTGCTTGGTGAGGTCGATGTGATCAAAAGTATTCAGTTATTACCTGGTGTAAGTACAGTTGGTGAAGGGGCATCAGGATTTAATGTAAGAGGCGGAAATGTCGGTCAAAATTTGGTGCTATTAGATCAAGCACCGGTGTACAACTCGTCTCATTTGTTCGGGCTTTTTTCCGTCTTTAACCCAGATGCAGTGAGTGATGTCAAGCTTTACAAAGGAGGTATTCCGGCTCAATATGGTGGTAGAATATCCTCCATTTTGGATGTACGCATGAAGGAAGGGAATAGTAAGCATTTTGAAGGTACTGGAGGTGTGGGCTTGATTTTTAGCCGGTTGGCAATAGAAGCTCCTATTGCCAAGGATAAAGCTTCTTTTATAGTGGCCGGTAGGAGGTCATACATCGATGTGCTGGCGGCACCCGTGCTGAACGATGAGCAGTTATATTTTTACGACCTCACTGCCAAAGCAAATTACAAAATCAATGATAAGAACAGGATTTTCCTTTCAGGCTATTGGGGAAGAGATGTTTTTCAGTTTGACCTTAATCAGGGATTCTCTTGGGGCAATCAAACAGCAACACTTAGGTGGAATAGCCTGATCAATGATAAAATCTTTTTTAACCTGACAGGTGTTTACAGTAACTATGATTACGAAATAGCCTTCGCTGATAGGGCTGACGATAGCTTCAATTGGGAATCACATATTCAGACCATCAACCTTAAACCGGAATTCACTTATTTTCTCAATAATAAAAACGAGCTATCATTCGGAGGTGATTTCGTGAACTATTTGTTTACACCCGCTGACGCCCAGGCGGTTTCCGGGGGAGAAGGAACAGACATTGGGTTAGATGACCAACAAGGCCTGGAAAGTTCTATTTACATAGCCAATAAGCAAGAAGTGAGCGATAAAGTCTCCCTGGAGTACGGGATTCGTTTCTCCTCTTTTGTTTACCTGGGGCCAACCACGATCTTCAATTACGGAGAAGCGCCTTTGGGAGAAAGAAGGCCGGTGATTGGCGCGGAAGAAATTGAAGGTACAGAGGTGATAGAAGACTTTTACAATGTGGAACCAAGATTTTCTATTCGATATCAGCTAAACCAATCTTCGTCCATCAAAGCGAGCTACAATCGCATGGCGCAGTATATTCACTTACTGTCAAATACCACTGCCTCTGTGCCCTTAGATATATGGACGCCAAGCACGAATAACATTGACCCTCAAATTGGGGATCAATATGCCTTGGGCTATTTCAAAAACCTAAAAAATAATAACTATGAGTTGTCTGTTGAAGGCTATTTCCGGGACACACGCAATCAAATAGACTACATCGATGGCGCGGATTTATTGCTTAACCGCTTTTACGAAGGGGAAGTACTAAGCGGGATTGGTAGGGCTTATGGACTAGAATTTCTGGTAAAGAAAAACACCGGAAAGATCAATGGTTGGGCAAGCTATACTCTAGGGCGAACAGAGTTGAGAGTTGATGGTATCAACAATGGAGACTGGTATCCTACAAGATTTGATCAAACGCATAATTTAAAGGCGGTTGGTTTTTACGACCTGAACAAGAGAATTACCTTCTCCGCCAACTTTACCCTTACATCTGGTACGCCTGCCACCTTCCCTTCTTCCAGGTATAGCATACAAGGATACACCATACCGCACAGTGATAATATGGCTAGAAACGATGTACGTATTCCCACTTATCACCGCCTTGATCTGAGTATGACACTTTATGCTAAGAAAAACAACCGCAGAGGAAACAGGAACTTCTGGGTATTTTCCCTATATAATCTTTACGCCAGAGAAAATCCATTCTCAATTTATTTTAATACCTCAGATGGCATACCTTCTCCGGGATCATTGGCAACTACCGAAGCCACCCAGTTTTCGGTTTTAGGTACTGTTTTACCTTCTGTTTCCTACAACTTCAAATTTTAAATGATGCATAAGAGACTATATTATTTTGTATTTGCCCTTTTAGGGGCAATGTCTTGTGAAAGCACTGCAGACATAGAATTGGCCGAATCCGTACCAACCTTGGTAGTTGATGCTTTTATTAATGACAAAGCAGAAAATCAGCAGATCGTGCTGAACTTCTCTCAGCCATTTTTTGATAACCAACAGTATCAGCCGGCAGAGGGAGCCATCATCAGTGTTACAGATAATCAAGGCAGTGAACCTTTGTTGTTTGAGGCGTCTGATGTTCCTGGGGTTTACGTCTGGGAGCCTTCAAGCGAGCGACCAAGAATCGGAAGTGTTGGTGCCGAATACTCCCTGAGCATCGAGTTTGAAGGGAATGTATTTTCTTCTACCACAGCAATGGGAAGGACTACCCAAGTGGATAGTATCCTTTTCTTCGAAGAAACGGAACCGTTCAGTGATGACATTATTTTTGAAGGAAGAATCTCTGCTAGAGATTCGGTTGGGGTAGGAGATGCTTACTGGATTAAGACATTTTGGAATGGCGCATTTCTAGATCAGCCATCAGAATTGAATATTGCTTTTGATGCCGGTCTCAGTGCTGGAGGAGAAATAGATGGTCAAGAATTTATATTCCCGGTGAGGACAGGAATCAACCCTCAAGGTGAAGATGAATCGTACGAAATTGGAGATGTTGTGATGGTAGAGATCCACTCTATTGCACGAGAGACATTTGATTACTTCGTCGAGCTTCAAATACAAACTGACCGACCGGGAGGTTTTGCTGAACTATTTGCTGTGCCTCTAGCCAACCTTCCTACTAACATAGCAGTGGAAAATGATCCTGACTTTAGGGTCCTTGGCTTCTTCTCCGTTTCATCCGTCAACAGTTTAGAAGTTGAGTTTACAGAAGAATTGATTAGAGGTTTAGAATAACGCTATCTTGGGTTAACTTTTTTATCCATAGGCTTCAACAGCCCTCGTTAATGTCTCCACTCACGTGTGAGCAAACAGCAGCGAAGAATACTAGTGCTTGATATTGGTCGTAGGACCGCTACGCTTAACCTACGACCAGGAGTGAGGCTTCAGCAACGCTCTTGAGTGTCTCCCTCACGTTTAGGTAAATAGTAGTACAGCCGTTGTGAGAACCGCCTGTGCCAGTAGACAGGCACAAACGGCGGCCTGATGTTCAAAGAACCAGAACTTTAAAGTTGTTCTACCATTTGAATGTAGTTCCCACAGGTGTCATTGAAAACCGCGATTTTGACAGTCCCCATTACAGTGGGTTTAATACTGAACTCAACTCCCCGGTCAATCAATTGGTTATACTCTTCTTCAACATCATCCGAATCAAACTGAGTCCATGGTATGCCGGCTTCAAATAGTGCACTTTGAAATACTTTAGCGGGTTCAAAATGAACCGGAGCAGGTTCTAGTACGATCTGAGTTCCTTCTTGGTCATCTTTAGATACAACGGTCAGCCATCGGTTGCCTTCTCCTAATGGAACGTCTAATTTCTTAATGAAGCCCAATTTTTCGGTGTAGAAGTCCAAGGCTTGTTGCTGGTCATAGACGGGAATACTTAGTACACTAATTCTCATGTTTTGATTTTTGATTTAAGCGGTACAAGTTCATAAACCATGATCTGAATTACTTCTTGAAAGTTGCTCTTTTCGAAATTTCATTGGACTCATACCTACTCTATTCTTGAATAGGATGCTGAACGAACCAAGGCTTTCGAACCCTACGGCAAAACATGTTTCAGTCACACTTTCACCCTTCTTTAAATGAGCCTTTGCCTTTTGGATCCTTACACCAATCAGGTATTGCCTTGGCGTTTGCCCATAGTATTTCTTGAAAAGGCGGATCAGATGATATTTAGAAACAAATTGACTACTCGACAATAAGTCGAGGTTCAAATCTTTCTCAAAATTCTGATCGATAAACCTTTTGATAGCAACTGCTAGGTTAACCTGACCCTGATTCCCGTAAATGTTCTTAGCAATTCTCTTGATTTCACTTTCGTAGAATGACATTATAGGTTCTGATATCTATTCATATCCTAGTATAATAAAAATTAGAGAGTTTTTTTGATTGGAGTAGTAGCTAATCCACCTGTTGGAATTTCTTTAAACACTAGTATATCTCTGGTTTAGCAAGTGATACTTTATTCAAATAAGCTTCCACGATTATTATGTCAATTAATCGTTTACCCAGTCTGTTTGCTAGATAAATTGACCTATCTTCAGCTCGCACTTATTTTTTCGTATCATGATTAAAGTATACAACATCCTTAGTCTTTTAGCAGTAGTGGTGCTGCTCGTTTCATGCGATGCACTTGACCCTAATAAGCCGGAAAACCTATCTTTTGATGCTGACTATAAGCGAATTAGCAATGATTTAGGTTATGAGATCTTTATACCTAAGTATATGTCTGAGACGGAGGAGTTAAATGACGAAGCTTCCTTACAATACATGAATGGTTTGAAAGAGACCTATATGATAGTGATTGATGAGTCAAAAGAAGATTTTATCAGCAGCAACCAGCTCTTTGGTGATTATAATGATAGCCTTTCTGTGATCGTCAACTATAGAAATATACAGCTTGGCTCCTTCAATGAAAGTCTTAACATTGTTTCTCAATCTGCTGCCAAGCCAATTAAGATCGATGGCCTGAGTGCTGAGACAGTTGATTTGGAAGCAACCGTATTGGGGATAGAAGATCAGATTTTTTATATGATTACATTTATAGAAGGGAAGGAGAAAGTATACATGATATTAGGTTGGACTTTGGCTTCCAGAAAAAATAAGTACAAAGGTACTTTCGAACAGAGCATCAACTCTTTCAAGGAAATCTGAGCTTAGTCGCTCAACTTTGGCTGATGCCTTAGCTAGGAGCAATTAATGGGTAATGCTAAACGCAATCCTCATTAATATATATTTCCATAATCTTGTCTAAGTCCTCCTTTTGAAGTGGCTTGGAGATGCATCCGGTGATCAAAGGGTGCTCATCCGAACGCTCAATGCTATCTTCTGTTACAGAAGCAGACAGCATGAAGATCTTTGATTTCTCCTTATGTTCGCTTTGCAGGTTAGAAAACCTTTCTAAGAACTCCCACCCGTTCACATGAGGCATATTCATGTCCAGAAAAATCAAATCTGGCCATTGATCGATCGCATTCAACATCTTAAGGTGGGCCATGGCGGCCTCCGCTTCGTTGAATGTCATTAATTCTACTTCAGGATATGTGATTTGAAATAATTTTTTGCAGATAAAATTATTCAGGTCATCATCATCTACCATCAACGCTAAGTGTCTAGACATACTCCATTAATTAATTCAACAATTAAAACAAACCTAAGCTGATTATCCTTACCCCCAAATTTTATATGCTAAGAAATTAATTCTTTTTGAAAATAAATGTCTTCAAGTCAGCTTATGTAACCCCATTAGAGGGCCAATGTACCGTTTTTATCTATTAAACACACAAATCATCGATGAAGCGAAAGGCTGTGTCTGGTAGTGGATAAATTTGGGTATATAGAGATGACATTGCCGTCCGAGGGCATAAACGAATATCACCTTAGTAAGGTAGTATACTTTGATTCAGAGTGCTGGCTAGGAAGGTATTTGGTGCCGGCTTAAACGACTTTGCTACTTACGACAAATTGATGCAAGGACTCTTCTTTAAAGAGCAGGTCGAACCGTGTTCCCGTCTGGTTGCTGTATTTGACTTTTCCTTCCAGTTGATTTGATAGTCCTGAAATGAATTCAAAACTATTTAATCCAGGAGATGTCGGCTCGTCCTCATCGCTTATCAAGTTTAAATCAGGACAAACCACCCTAAACCTCAACTCATGAGAGTCGCTCAATGTCTTTAACTCAAAATTAAGACTAGTAGGTTCAGCATATAGCGCAATCTTTTCATGATAGCGTTTGATGAACTCATTAATGATTAAGCCTAGTGGAATAGCAGAATCGATGCGCAAATGAGTTTGTTCAATATGAGCAACTACTTCTCCTATTTGCGAAGTTTCTACACACAAAGGTTGAAGCTGCATGATCAGGTTTTGAATATAACGCTGGGCATTTATATGCCCTAGGTTCTCAGACTTACAAAGACTTCTATAAACCAGTGTTATGACCCTGATGCGATTTTGAATGGCGTTCACTGTACCTTGAGAAGATTGCTCAGATGTGCCCCTGGCTTCTATACTGAGCATACTCAAGACTGTTTGCAGGTTATTCTTAATTCTATGATGAATTTCTGATATTAGTACATCCTTCTCAGCATCAGTAGATTCAAATTGATGTATTTCGCACAAAGACATTTCCCGCGTAGGTTCCTCGACAACCAGAATTTCAGTGATACACTGGTTTTGGTCATAAATGGGGTTTATGGAAACATTCACCCAATAAATAGATCCTGATCTGGTGGTACGCTTTTGCTGAAAATATGACTGTTTATGAGAAGTAGCCTCGTCAAGCGCTTTCTTTAGGGCATCGTCGTTAAGCTTTCCTTGAATGAAGAGATCATTAGAATACTTGTTAAGATCTTTGACCTTGTAACCGGAAGTTTTTTCGAAAACCTCATTGACCCATAATGTATTCCCATCTTTTCCGGTGACGATGACCAGGTTATTAGAGGCTTTTGTGAATGTAGAAAGCTTTTTGGTCTGGTCTCCCAAAGTACTCAGTTGTTGTTTCAATTTATTCTTTTTACGCCACATATAAGCAATGGCGATGAAGGAGGCACAGAGCAATACTGAGGAAATGATAGCCGCTGCAAACCATGGATTACCTAATCCACTTAGTGTTGGATAAGTGGAGTGATCAAGACTCAGGTGCTGGTTTTCCACAGTATTAATGTTTTCGGCATGAGCCGGACTCATTACACCGAAACACATGTAAATGAGAAACCATGTCGCAGGTTTTCTAAGAAAACTAATCAAACACTTAAGGTATGTGATAATGACTAAGTCATTAAAAACTAATGTATTAGCACATTTGCGGAGGAATTTCACTTGAGGTTAAAGAATACTGGTTTGGTTTTTTTCATCTAATTTGTCCAAATTATAATCTTGTGCCTGATCAACACTGGTCAGAAACTTGGATATGAAGGTAAATTTCTGGTAGATAATTATCATAAGTAAGTGCTTGACATGACAAAAGTGGCGTTAATACAGGCCTCTCCGGCTTTTTTTGATCTAGAAGGAGGACTCAACAAAGTAAGCAAATGGACTGGTCAGGCAGCCGAAAAAGGAGCACAATTAGTGCTTTTCCCCGAAGCTTATTTACCTGGCTACCCAAGGGATTTCTCTTTTGGTGCAGTGGTGGGTTCCCGTACTGAAGCAGGTAGGCAAACATGGCAAGAGTACTTTGACAATGCTTTGGAGATATCCAGTGTAGGGATGGATAGATTGTGCAAAGTGGCAGAAGACAATAATGTGTATTTATCTGTGGGTATCGTTGAAAAAGAACGAGGTACACTTTATTGCACTCAGGTATTTATCACCCCGAAAGGTGAGTTGCTCGGAAAGCACAGAAAGCTGAAGCCGACCGGTTCGGAAAGGATCATCTGGGGTGAAGGGGATGGTTCTACCCTGGAAACTTATCAAACTCCGATGGGCATCGTAGGAGGACTTATATGCTGGGAGAACTACATGCCATTAGCTCGTATGGCCATGTATATGAAGGGCGTCCAGATCTATTTAGCGCCAACGGCTGATAATCGCGATACCTGGCTAGCTACGCTACAACATATTGCCATTGAGGGTAGATGCTTTGTTCTAGCGTGTAACCAATTTGTGACTCAAGGAATGTACCCAGATCATTTGACAGACAGGGAAGGACTTGAAAAAGGTGACCAAATCATTAGTAAAGGTGGTAGTGTGATTGTCTCTCCTTTTGGAGAGGTAATGGCCGGGCCCTTAAACGATGAAGAAGGGATGCTCATGGCTGATCTGGATATGAGCGAAGTAACCAAAGGCAAACTTGACTTCGATGTTTCCGGGCATTATAATCGACCGGATGTATTTCAATTCAACGTTAACGGCCAGCCAGATACTAAATAGTGTGAACACAGGATAAGAAGTTAAAAAGCTTCTCGTATCGATCCTGACGTACCGGGAGAGGTATCTCTCAAAAGTGTTCGAATGAAGCTTTTTAAGTTTCAGATGCTAACCTGCTGTATTCCTAAACGATATTCACGTCAAATAACCTCATTTGATCACCATCGCGTGGTTGGTACCGGTAATACTACTTTCTCTTCGAATTGCATCAATTTGAATTAACCGGCATTTAACAATTAGCTTTAATCAAAAATTTTGGAGTCAAAAATTTGAGTTGTACGAAATATCGTATGTTGTGTGTTTTATGTTTTCGGATATAAATTAAACAAAAAATCCCTCATAATGAGCTGAGAGGGTGTTTTGTTTAAATAGTAGGCCGTTTGACTTAAATGGCACGGCGCTTGTCATAGTATGGGTGATATATTTTTTAAACTACAATAGTCCTAAATCTATATTCACCACTATGAAGGCATTGAAAACATATAACATCTCCAACTTCAGCCTCAATAATCTGGACTTAGAGAATGGTTATGGATATCGGTCTATAGAGGAATCAGTTACCGAGACCACCAAACTTTTTGACATTCAAAGAATAAGGAATCAAAAAATCTTCCCTTGTAAGGACTCAGCCCCTTGTAGATTTAACTTCTACGTACTGGGTCTACACCTAAGAGGTACATTAGAGCTAGGTATCGATGCTCGCATGCACAGATTGACTGAACCTTGTCTTTATTTTATTCCTGCCAATTCTATATGTACGATTAAAGAGTCTGAAAATGGTATAGACGACTACATCGTTAAGTTCAAAAGCGAGTTTTTAGCCTTGTTTTTAAAGAACTTTAGTTTCTGTGACCAGCTGCCATTTTTTCAGCTTAACAGCGACAAGATACTACCACTAAACAGGTTCGAAGCTTATGATTTTCTGGATCAGTTCCAAATTATCAGAAAAGAATTCCTTGGAAATGAGCCTAGTAATGAGAACATAATCAAGGGCTTGTTTTATGTACTACTACTTAGATCCAAAATACTTTATAGCAATAAACATCCTGAATTTAATAAGGCTAACCAAACAGTAAGCTTTATCGACAAATTCAAGGATTTGATCAACAAGCACTATCTGGAGAAAAGGCAATTGCCGGATTATGCAGACTTGATGAATATTTCGCCCAATCACCTTAACGAGAAAATTAAGAATGAAACTGGCAAAACGCCAGCGGAGTTCATCAGGGAGCGTGTCATTCTGGAGGCCAAGAGTCTTTTGTGCCAGACAGATATGAATGTTTCGGAGATTGCCTATCATCTCAATTTTGACGAAGCATCGTACTTCTCGAAATTTTTTAAACGATACACCGGTGAGAGTCCGGGTGAATACAGAAATTCTTATTTAAAAATTCAAAAATAGACCGCCGTGAGTACTACCAGTTACAGAATTGATTCGCCTAGAGAGAGAACCAAAGACAACTACCCACTCTCTAACCAGTTGAGTGTAGACAGAGATGCTACTACAGAAGACGAAGAATATCTCTTTAAAGAGATGGGCTTACAATACAGGTTTAAGTCCGTACCTAAAAACTCTTTTTTATATCTGTGCAAAGATCAAATGAAAAACCTCTACATCCTGAAAGAAGGTTATGTACTCTTAGGGTACTACTCTGAGTGTGGAAGAGAGGTGTTTTCATCAATCCTAAGCGAGGGTGATGTTTTTGGCTCATTCGGAGTACAACAAGCAGGTTCTAACGAATTTGCCCGTACATTGACCAAAGCTTCATTTGTTGTAATCAACAACTGGAACTTGAGCAACATCAAGAACTTCAACACCCCGTTTGTAGTCAACATTTTCAATCAACTGGCCAGAAGAACCAGCGACCTGGAGAATAAATTCTTGTCATTGGCATACAAAGATGCCAGAACCAGAGTGATTGAGTTCATCAAGCAATTGGCTATGAATTTCGGCTATAGGAATGGAGAAAAGATCGTGATCGAGAAATTCCTGACCCATCAGGATATTGCCAAGTTAACAAACGTGTCCAGACAGTTTGCCACGTCAATGATGTCCAAACTAAAGTCTGATGGTGTTATCTCCTACAATCGAAAGCTGATTGTGATCAACGGAGATCTCGACCTGCTAGATTAGATTGATCCTCATTTAAATTCGGCGGATGATATGTGATTGAGTGAGTCTCAGAAAGCAATTGCCAAATACTAATCGTTTGACTATGATTATTTTTTGGTAGCTGGCAATGCTTTTCGAGACATTTTTTAGATGACCCTTAGGGTCTAATGGAAGAGGTATGGATAAAGGTGTGGAAATTTTGAATCAATATTTAAGCACATTGGATAAACAATTTGCGTTTAGCCGATCATCAGATTTTTTGAAGAAGGGGAATGAAGAAGCAGAGATGGGAGTAGCAGAAGAGCGTTTCCGGGATTTTGCCGACCTCGCTGATGACATGGTCTTTGAATTGGACGAACAGTTCAAGTTTTATTTTGTCAACAACTCCCTTATCATTAAGACAGGCTATTCTCCCGGATACCTACAATCAAGAAAGTTTTGGGATATTGTAAGAAGTGATTACAAAAAATCAGCCAAAATCTTTTTTGAATCTTTTAGCATTTCAGGTACGTGCCAGCACTACTACGAATGTCCACTCAAGACGAAAAACAACGACATTCTTTGGGTAGGGCTCAATGTTCGGTTTAGCAGAAGGGCAGAGCAGATCATGGTGACAAGGGTTGCTGCACATGAGTTGACCGAACGTAAACTCAGCCCTGTAAAGCTCAACAAAGAACCTTTAGTCAAATCAATAAATAACAGTTTGAACGTGGGCGTTTTCCGGTATGAGAATGAGAAAGGTTTCACCTATGTCAATCAAGCCTTTGCAAAATTAATGGGAGCCAGCACTTGTGCTGAAATAATGGAGGATCACAAATACAGGCTGTTTGATCTTATAGATAGGGCTGAAGAACTGCAAAGGAAGATCAAGAAAATGGGCTTTTTTACGGAAGAGCCAGTGAAGGTTTTGAAGAAGAACGAAGATGAATTCGATGCACTACTGTCATCGACGCTGGTAATTAATGATCAAAAGCAAGAGTGTTACGACGGAACCCTGGTCGATATTACAACCTCTGCCTTTAAATACAGTCGTACCTTTCATTCTTCCGATCAATTTAAAGAACTACTCAATTACTCCCCACTGGCCTCATTGATTATAAGAGGTGACGGGCGGATCGTTTTCGTCAGCAATACTTTCAGGAACTTGTTCAGCCTGGAACATGGAATGGAAAACCATTTACTGGAAAAATGCGATTTTTTCATCGAAGACCCCTTGCATTCTACCGATCTTGTGAGGCATGTACATGGCGCTTTAAATGGCGAGTCGCTTATTGCCAGAAACCTGAAACTCAAAGGAAAGGTCTTTGAGAGTGATAATGGCATGGGCAAAGATGTAGACCGCTCACTTTTTAATGCTTATATCTTTCCTTTCAATGAGCCTAATGCCGGATTAAACCAAGTTGTTTTATCGCTTGAGGATATTACCGAACAGAGAAGGTCTCAGGAAATCATTAGGAATAAGAATGAAGAAATATATAAAATAAGTAATGAACTGGACCAGTTCATGTACCGGGCATCTCACGACCTGAGGGCGCCTATTTGCTCTGTGCTGGGTTTGGTGCATTTAATGAAGCAAGATTCGGAAGATGACCATTTTCCTGAATACCTCAATATGATAGAAAGCAGCGTTTTCAAGCTTGATGGCTTCGTTAAAGACCTGATCAATTTCTCCCGGAATTCGCACACCAGGGTGGCCAGTGAAAAAGTCAATCTAGGTCATTTGATAGAAGAAGTCTACGAAGATCTCAGGTACATGAAAGACAGGGATAAGATCAAATTTGATATTCAGGTAATAGGACAGCCATGCGTGGAAACGGATACTAGAAGATTGAAAATCGTCTTGCTGAACTTGATTTCAAATGCGATCAAACACCACGACCTGAATCAAAACACACCTTACATAGAGGTGCTGGTACATGGCATGGCCGACAAGGTATACATCAATGTAGAAGACAACGGGCCTGGTATATCCAAAGAAAGCAAAGACAAAGTGTTCAACATGTTCTACCGGGCCAATACAAAAGCTACCGGGTCTGGTTTAGGGCTTTACATAGTAAAAGAAACAGTGGATAAGCTTGGCGGACATGTTTCTTTGGTATCCTCCAAATCGGGTGGTTCTAAATTTATAGTAGAACTGCCGTATACATCATAAAATGTCAATCAGACATCAAAACCTGCTTTTTATGGGGTAGAACCCTACCGTACGTGGAAGATTGGGACTCTGATTGACCTCTATTTTATACCTTTGTCGTTGTGATTGAATCGAACCCTAGCGAAGGTTCATTGTTTACAGTCAGAACATTAAATCATTACAACAAGGTTTGAAGAGGAAGCTACTTTTAGCGTGCATATTAGCACTGTTTTCCATACGCACAGCAGCCCAGTCTAACGGAGACATTTATCAGTTAAGAGTCAAAAAAGCCAAAACAGCTATCACACTGGATGGTGAATTAAACGAAGCCGAATGGGCGTCGGCCGATGTGGCTACTGACTTCATTCAGAACTTTCCCACTGATTCTTTACCAGCCACCTTCAACTCGAAGGTAATGGTCACTTTTGACAATAATAACCTTTATATCGCTGGCATTTGCTATTACAATGACCCCAATTATATTGTTCAAACGCTCAGGCGTGACTTTATATGGCCTCTGAACGATAACTTCAGTGTCTATTTTGACCCTTTCAATGATTATACAAATGGCTTTACCTTCGGACTCACCCCTGCTGGTGTGCAGCGTGAAGGACTGGTGATCAATGGGGAAGAAGTTTCATCAGATTGGGATAACAAATGGTACTCAGAGGTAAAAACGTTCGAAGACAGATGGCAATTTGAGATGTCCATTCCGTTCAAAACCATTCGTTACAATGAGAATAATAGAGAATGGAACCTCATCTTACTGAGGAATGATTTGGTCAATAACGAACGGACCAGTTGGGCGCCTGTACCTCAAGGGTTCAGGGCTTCCTCTTTCGTTTTTGGGGGCAAAATGATCTTTGACGATCCTTTACGCAGCTCGGGGACTAACATCTCAGTTATTCCTTATGTATCGGGTAATGTAAGCCGCAACTTTGAAGATGGAGAGCCCACAGAAAGCACTGCCAACGCAGGTTTTGATGCTAAAGTGGCACTGAGCTCTTCACTCAACCTCGATTTGACCTACAACCCGGATTTCTCGCAAGTAGAGGTAGATCAGCAAGTCACCAATTTGAGCCGTTTTGAAATCTTCTTTCCTGAAAGAAGACAATTCTTCCTTGAGAACAGCGACCTTTTTGCTGAAAATGGTTTTCGTAATTCCCGGGCTTTCTTTTCCCGTAGAATTGGTATAGCGCAGGATACAGCTGGGAATAGTGTTCAGATTCCTATCCAATACGGCTTGAGGTTAAGCGGTAAGGTCGGCCAGAAGTGGCGGGTAGGATTGCTCAACATGCAAACCAGGGAGACGCAAGGCGCCAGGCCAACCGGTGTCGATGAGATAGAGGATTCATTTGTCTTACCTATTCAGAATTATACCGTTGCCATTCTCCAAAAACAGGTTTTCGCACGGTCCAATATCAATGCCATTTTCGTCAATCGAGATGCGATGAATTTCGATCGTAACGATACCACCCTTTCCACTACCCAGTATAATAGAGTCTATGGGCTGGATTATAACTTACTTTCCAAGGACAATAGATGGGAAGGCGATTTCTTCATACACAGATCAGTGAGCCCCGGTAAGCAAGGTGGTAACTGGTCTAGCGGAGCCTTCTTGAGATATGCCGTGAGAGAATTTAGAGTAGGTGGCGTTGTAAGCTCTGTAGGCGAAAACTATAATGCGGAAGTAGGTTTTGTTCAGAGAACTGATGTGGTGAGAAGCACTGCTTTTGCAGATTTTTTCTTCTATCCTAATTCTAAGATCATCAATAATCATGGACCAGGAGCCAGGTTCAATAACATCACCGATCAGAACTTTAACACTACCGACCAGAGCTATAATATTTCGTATCAAATAGAATTTCTCAACACTAGCCGATTAGAGGCACAAGTTGAACACCGTTTTGAACTACTGCGCAATGATTTTGATCCAACCAGAGCAGATACGATCGATATCGTTGAGGGATCTGAATTTGACTGGAATGTATTTTCACTGCAATACAATACAGACACCAGGAAGCTTTTTTCAGTCGATGCCAGAACTTCTATTGGTGGCTTTTATGATGGTCAGCGCTTTAATTTTAGTGGTCAGTTCAACTACCGCTATCAACCTTTGCTCAGTATTGCACTGCGCTTTGACTACAACAGGATATATTCACGACCAGCACCTTTTCAGGACGCCGCCTTTCTTTTAGTAGGCCCCAGAATTGATTTGACCTTCACCGATAAACTTTTCCTTACTACATTTGTACAGTACAATGAACAAAGCGAAAACATCAATCTGAATACACGATTTCAGTGGAGATTTAAACCCGTTTCAGACTTGTTTGTTGTTTACACAGATAACTATTTTTCAGACACATTTAATGTGCGTAACAGGGCTTTAGTGCTCAAACTTTCGTACTGGTTGAATATTTAAAAATCTGATTAAAGCATGGCATTCAACTTATTTAAAAAGAATAAGAACAAAGAAGAAGAAGGTAAAAGTGATTCCGGAGGCTCTCGCTACTACGACCTCAAAATAAAAAACATTATTAACGAAACGTCCGATGCTATATCCATAGCATTCGAGCAACCAGAGCAAAATATCTCCTACAAATCCGGTCAGTTCTTGACCTTGATTGCTGATATCGATGGCAAAGAAGTCAGACGTGCCTATTCGCTTTGTAGCTCTCCTTTTGTTGATGACGATTTGATAGTTACCGTAAAGCGTGTTGATCAAGGACTCATGTCCAATTACCTGCCCGATAACTTGAAGGTAGGGGATACCATGAAGATAATGGAACCTATGGGTGTTTTTACCACAGATTATAGTGCCGAAAATAAAAGGCACTTAATCATGTTTGCCGGTGGTAGTGGTATCACACCTATGATGTCGATTGTCAAGTCGACTTTGACGCAGGAGCCAGAAAGTATTGTTTCCCTGATCTACGCCAATCGAAATATAGACAGCATCATTTTCAAAAGTCAATTCGATGAGTTGGAAACCAGCTATGAAGGTAGATTCCATGCTATCCACATCCTTGACAACGCACCAATGAATTGGCAAGGATATTCTGGTCTGCTCAACCACGAGATGTTGAACAAGCTTTTCGAGAGAATCCCTGACTGGGGTATCGAAAAGACAACCTACTTAATGTGTGGCCCTGAGGGAATGATGAACAATGTCCAGACCCTTTTGGAGCAACACCAAATTCCAAAAGAGAAGATTTTCAAAGAGAGCTTTGTCGCTGGCACGATCAACAAAGAAGCGAAAGAAGAAGCGGCGGCATCAGATGAGATTGTAGCCAGAGAAGTGACCATCAAATATGACGGTGAAGAGCACAAGATTACCGTAGAACCGGATTCTACTATTCTGGAAACTGCACTTGATCTCGGTGTTGATTTGCCTTACTCATGCCAAAGCGGACTTTGTACGGCTTGTAGGGGTAAATGTCTGTCAGGTAAGGTAAAACTGGATGAAGAAGAAGGACTGTCAGAAGCCGAATTGGAAGAAGGCTACGTACTGACTTGTGTAGGCCACCCACTAACCGACGATGTGGTTATAGAGATTGGATAAGCTAATTTTAAGCTAATAAATATTACTCAAGGGATGGGCGGCTTTATTGACTCTCATCCCTTTTTTCATTAAAAAAAGTAACGCACCATGAGTACCGAAAACGAAATAAACATACCTAAACGTAAGCCAAGAAAGTTCTTGCCCGAGGATTTCGAAATAACCAACTGGGATAATCTTAAGCCTTATTTTGATAAATTATTAGAACAGGAAATCGATTCTAAAGAAGCGCTGAAAGAGTGGTTTAAAGCCAGTAGCGAACTGGGTTCTGTCATATCAGAAGACATGGCGTGGAGATATATCAAAATGACGTGTGACACCGAGAATGAAGAGATCAGGGAACGATACACTGAATTTGTTACTCAAATTCAACCTAAAATAGCTCCGGTGTCGAACGAACTGAACAAGAAAGCGGCGGCCAGCCCCTATCTGAGCCAGGTGGAGAAAGAAGAAGGATATGATATCATGGTTCGAAGCCTTAGAAAAGAACTGGAAATATTCAGGGAAGAAAATATTCCTGTCAAAACGGAAATTCAGACAGAGACGCAGAAATTCGGTCAGATATCAGGCGCTATGACCATCGAGCACAATGGAGAGGAACTCACGCTCCAACAAGCGGGTGTATTGCTCCAGTCGACCGATCGTCAGTTGAGAGAAGAGGTATATGAGAAGGTGGCAAAAAGAAGGCTTCAAGATAAAGGTAACCTCGATGGGTTATTCAATAAGTTGATTGAGCTAAGGCATAAAGTGGGAACGAACGCCGATTTCGCCAACTTCCGCGATTACATGTTCTCGGCTATGGGAAGGTTCGATTATACGCCTCAGGATTGCTTTGATTTTCACGAGTCGGTGCGGGATGAAATTGTGCCCTTGCTCAATGAAATGGCTGAGGCAAGAAAAGCAGCGCTAGAGGTGGAAAGCCTTAAGCCTTGGGATAAGGCTGTTGATCCTGAAGGAAAAGAACCGCTTAAACCTTTCAACAGCAGTGAGGAATTGATAGATAATACCATTGAATGCTTCAGAAGGCTGGATCCATTTTTAGGCCAATGCCTTTCTATTATGAAAGCCATGGGACACCTTGACCTGGAGTCCAGAAAAGGAAAGGCACCAGGTGGATATAATTATCCATTAGCCGAAATTGGTGTTCCTTTCATCTTTATGAATGCCACTTCTACACTCAGAGATATGGTGACCATTCTACATGAAGGAGGGCACGCGGTACATTCATTCCTAACCAAAGACTTAGAGTTATCCGATTTCAAACGTACCCCTTCAGAGGTAGCGGAATTAGCTTCTATGTCAATGGAGTTAATCTCTATGGATCATTGGGATCTGTTTTTCCAGGATGAAGAAGATTTGAAGCGTGCCAAACGAGAGCACTTGGAGCAAATCATAGAGACATTGCCTTGGGTAGCCACTATCGACAAATTCCAACATTGGATATATGAGCACCCATCCCATGCTATCGAAGAACGTAAGGCAGAATGGAACAAGATATTCAACGAATTTGCTGACAATATCACCGATTGGTCAGGCCATGAAGATAAGAAAGACTATCTGTGGCAAAAGCAGCTTCACCTGTACGAAGTGCCATTCTACTATATAGAATATGGTATGGCACAGCTTGGGGCCATTGCGGTATGGAAAAACTTTAAAGAGGATCCTCAGAAAGGGCTGCAAGGTTATATGAATGCTTTAAAACTAGGATATACACGTTCTATTCCTGAAGTGTATAAAGCCGCTAATATAGAATTCAATTTCAGTCGCGATTATATCAAGTCATTGATTGAATTTGTCAATGATGAACTTCAAAAAGTTAAGTAATTCACCGACGTATCAATGAATGGTTTCTCCTGGGAGTTGTACCCGGAGAAACCGCTTCATCGCTTTTTTATCAAATTCCCTTAACACTTTTTTAATCTCCTCAAATTGGTTTCAAACTATTGACCCTATATCATTGTAGGTCAAGTGATCGAAGCATGCTTTCAATCACCTACTTTGAAAGAAATTGGAGACATTTCAACTGCTAAAACCAAACACTTTATGAGCACTTACAGCCAATGGCACCACCCGTATGATTATCACCATGAGTACAGCAAACGTGTGGCTTACTTTAGTATGGAATTCGCAATTGACCAGGCGCTGAAAATATATTCGGGTGGTTTAGGCTTTTTGGCAGGTTCCCATATGCGAAGTGCCTTTGAGCTTAAGCAGAACCTGATAGGGGTAGGGATGCTCTGGAAGTTTGGTTACTACGATCAGCAAAGAAGTGAGGATAATTCTTTAAGAGTTACCTGGACAGAAAAAAGGTATTCTTTTCTCGAAGACACTGGTATCACCGTTAAAATAAGGATACTGGATAATCCCAACGTACATGTGCGTGCTTATTGCCTGAAACCTGAAACATTCGGCAGCGTGCCTATCTACTTACTCTCTACGGATTTGCCTGAAAACGATCATTTGACCAGAACCATCACGGATAAGCTTTATGATAATAACGAATTGACCCGACAAGCTCAAAGCATTGTGCTGGGAATAGGAGGGGCGAAGGTGGTGGAAGCCTTAGGTGGTTCTGATATCTATCATTTGAACGAAGGCCATGGTTTACCGGCATTCTTCCATCTCAAAGAGCAAGGCAAAACGAAGGACAATTTCGTGTTCACTACGCATACTCCGGAAAAGGCGGGTAATGAAGAAAGGGATATTAAATTCTTGAATGAAATGGGTTTCTTCGCCAAAGAACTCGACGCTACAGAATTGAGCCAACATGAGCATAACGGCATGTTGAGTTATACTGTAGCAGCATTGCGAAAAGCCAAAATATCAAATGCTGTTTCTAAGCTCCATTCTACGGTGGCGAAAGATATGTGGAGTAGTTTCAATGGAATCAGCGATATTATCCCGATTACCAACGCTCAGAATAGAAATTACTGGCAGGACGCTGAAATAAAGCAAGCGGTAGATAATGGTGACTTGAGTGCGCTCAAATTGAGAAAACGTGAGCTCAAAGAGCAGCTATTCGCTAGAATACTAGACGAAACAGGTAAATTTTTTGACCCTGATGTACTGACTATTGTCTGGGCCAGAAGGTTTGCAGGCTATAAAAGAGCAGACCTTTTATTATACCTAAAAGAGCAATTCAATCAGTTGGTTTCAAGAACAGATAAACCGGTTCAGATCATATGGGCTGGTAAACCTTATCCATTAGACTATGGATCGGTAGAGTTATTCAATCACCTCATCCATCTGACCAAGCCGATGGCCAACTGCACCGTATTAACAGGATACGAATTGGCACTTTCTAAGCTATTGAAACAGGGCTCTGACATTTGGCTGAATACGCCAAGGGTCACTAGGGAGGCTTCAGGTACCAGTGGCATGACCGCAGCTATGAACGGTTCGGTCAATGTCTCCACGAATGATGGCTGGATGCCGGAGTTTGCCAGAGACAACGAAAACAGCTTTATTACCCCTCAGGCTGACCTTTCACGGCCTCAGCATGAAATTGACCATGAGGACGCTAACAATCTATATACAGTCTTGAATGATAAGGTGCTCCCTACTTACTACGATGACCCAGGAAGATGGTGGTATGTAGCGCGCAACAGTGCCGCAGATGTAGTACCACAGTTCGATAGCCATCGCATGGCTGATCAGTACTACAAGGAGATGTTTAATTGATTATTGGCTACGCTTTAATCATACACTCCCCTTAAACTTCTCCAACAAAGTCTCCTGATCCAGGAAGTCTTTGTACTGCATGTGGTCAATGCCCTTGTCTAAGAGGAAGCGAGTGAGTAAGATCTTGATGTAACCGATGAGCGTATCCTTTTGCCACGGTTTCTCTATGTATTTATCAATATCTGCTTGATTGATGGCATTAATGGTATCCTGATGAGTAGCTTGACCAGTAAGTAATATTTTACCTGTACTCTTGAAGGTATCCTGTTTACGTACCTCGGCTAGGAATTCGGTGCCACTTTTACCCGGCATCACTTGGTCGCATATCAATATGGCCACATGATCTCCGTTTTGGTCAACCTCTTCCATTAGCTCCTCAGCCTCTGACGCCGATTCACAAGCTTCTATCTCAAATGAATCAGAGAACACTTCAAGATCAGAAATGACTGCATCTAAAACAGTGGGCTGATCATCTATGCATATCATGTATATTTTTTCCATGGCTTATGTCTTTAACTTAATCGGTAGGTATACTGATTTGAAAAGTAGTACTTCCAGGTGCACTATCTAATGCTATTTTGCCATCATAATTGGTGACGATTTGCTCTACTATTGAAAGCCCTAGGCCTAAGCCAAAAGAAAGCCCTTTCACCTTAGTGGTGAAGTTGGGTCGAAATACCTTCTCTTTGATACTGTCAGGTATACCAGGACCATTATCATTGATGCTAATCACTGCAAAACCTTTTACCTGCTTACTTTGGATAGATAATCTGGGTTCTACAGTTTGTGCGTCCCTCATGCTTTCCAGGGCGTTTTTGACGATGTTTAGCCAAACCTGTATAAAGTCTCCTTCCAAGCCTATGACGCTTCCCATTTGTTGCAGGGCCAATTCAACTTCCACCTCTCGGGTTTGACTTTTGAGGAGTGTAAGCGCCTTCTCGACCGATAAACCGATGTCTATTGGTATCTTATGCTCCTTACTCGGCGAGCCCAATAGCTTCACCGATTTCACAATATGGACCGTATGTTGGGCAGCAAGGCGTAAGTTGTGAATAGTCAAACCCTTTTCCCAAGCCTGGTACCTTTTTTCAAGGGCGATCAGCGTTTCTTTGTTGTTATGGGATAAATCTTCGGCAGTGACTCCCATTCTGGCCAGCCGTTTTGATTGATCTGAGTTCAATTGTGGGAATTGCTCCTCCAGATGCTTCCTGTTTTTGCGTATATCCCTACTCGACAATACCTCACCATGTTCTAGGCCTTTCCGAAAGTAATCCGTCACATCTTTAGTCTCGGCATGCAATATGTGATCCTGGAAATAGTCAGCTAACCAGGAAGTCTTTTGTTCTACTACACTGATGGCGTTGTTAAGCTCGTGAGATATGCCTGCTGCGAGTTGCCCCAGCACGGCCATCTTTTCCTTCTCCATCAACTCCAGCATGGTATTTTGACGTGCTTTGTGTGCTTTTTGAGCCAGCAACTGCCGGCTGTAAATTTCCCTTACGATGATTGGATTAAAGCGTTTGTAGAATATACCTTCATCAAAACCATCACTATCCAGAATATCCAGATCGATGTAGGCCAGTTCAGTATCTTCTTCAGCTACTACGGTGGTATAGCTACAATGGTCGTGCGAGAAGAAACTATAAACCCCAATGAACATATCCTTACCGGATCGAAAGGCTTCATTACCATCACCTCCCATAGTCAGGCTACCCGACACCGCCCCGGATAGAATCAGAAACAGGCGGCTATTATGCTGACCCTGCTCAATCAGTACTTCTCCCTTTTTGAAGCGCACCATTTTTTCAGGATCGTTGAAGTAGACCTTTTTGATCTCCTGTAACTCTATGCGGGTTATATCTTGATACGCTTCCATAATTAGTCTAGATGAAACCCACCGTCAATAGTATGTACATCATTACGAAAATGAGCAGTAGGCCTATGGACGCTACTACTATTCCAGAACGGGCCATATCCTTGGTTTCTATCATGCCTGTGGCATGCGCCAGAGCGTTAGGCGGTGTACTGATAGGCAACGCCATTCCTAACGAACATGAGAAGGTGACGGCTAAAATCAAGCCTTTGGCACCTCCTAACGATTCGATGCTTTGAATGGAAACGCCAAGTGCCACAATAATCGGCAGGAGTAAGTTAGCGGTGGCGGTGTTCGACATGAAGTTAGCCATTAGTACCGCCAGAATAGTAGCCATTAGCATAATGCCAATGGCTGGAAGACTATCGAAAGGAATGGTGCCCACTAATTTGGACGCAAGACCCGTTTTGTCTAGCGCAAGCCCTAAAGCTATACCCCCAGATACCAACCAGAGCACATCCCAGCTGAGCTTTTTGATGTCCTCTTTGCTAATGATGTTGAAAGCGAGGAATACACCTACCGGGATCATAGCCACCACGTAAGCGTTCATGCCATGAATGAAATCTGTCAACCACAAGAGGATGGTTAGAATGAAAGTGACATAAACAATGGTGGCTTTACGCCCTTTTTGAAACCGGCTCTTGACATCCAGTTCTAACACACGCTTTTGTATGGGGAACATCTTGATCAAAAGAATCCATGCGATGGCTAGTAGCACTACGACTAATGGGATGCCGAAACTCATCCATTGACCGAAACTGATGACATTTTCCCCAGTCAGGTATTTAAGTGCAATAGCATTGGGAGGAGTGCCTATGGGTGTGCCCATGCCTCCTATGTTGGCGGCCATGGGAATCGAAAGGGCGAATGCAATTTTGCCCTTATCACCAGCATCAAAGTAGACTAATACTGGTGCCAGAATAGAAAGCATCATAGCTGTAGTGGCCGTGTTGCTCATAAACATCGAGAAAATGGCTGTGATCAACATCAAACCAAGCATGACCATTTTAGGGCTAGTGCCGAATGGTTTTAGTAGAATACCTGCCATATTCTGGTCGAGCCTGTACTTGGTAGCGGCCAGCGCTAGAAAAAAGCCTCCTAAGAAAAGTAGAATGATAGGGGAGGCGAAGGTCGCCATGATCTCTTTATAGCTCATCAACAAACCAAATGCTTCGCTTTCCTTTCCAGCTAATAAGGGAGCAAAGCTTTGATCAGATATAGCTACTAATTCGAAAAGAATGATAAGAATAGAAGTGGCATAGATTGGAATCGATTCAAACACCCACGATAGAGCTGCAAATAAAAAGATAGCAATAACCCGTTGTTGAATGATGGTAAGCCCTTCTATAGGTATCCAATGAATAGGAATGGTCAGCACCAGTATTGGCACTGACCACACTAAAAGAGGTTTTATATATTTCATTAAGCTTAAATCGTCGGTCGGTTATACCAAGCTTGTAACTCCTGGCATACCGCTAAAAATGTTGTGATAGGCGTTGTTATTGTCTTCAAGCTAAGCGCTGACAATGAATCCCAATTTGGCTTGCCAAATATTAATCAAGCGTTAAGAGTGGTACCTCAGTATGCAACGTCAACAACTTGGTTAAGCGCCCCTCTGAAGGACTGTCTTTGTGCGCATGATTTCTTGGTAATATAGCCAGCATATCAATTTTGTTCTCCTTGACATAGTCTCTGATACCTTCCTCAATGTTGGTGTTTTTTGGGAAAGCATGGTGGTAATCCAAAGTTTCCAAATAGTATTCAAGTACACCTTCGTTGGCACCTTCAGTGATCAGAACCTCATCTTTTTTGCTGATAGTAAGTACGTGTATTTTGGCACCAAACCTCCTGGCAATATCCTGAAGCGGCCCTAAGGCATAAGAGTCTTCTATGAGGCTGTCATCCATGGCAAGAGCAATGTTCTTCACTCGGAAAGAGGTGGTGTTTTCCGGTACTACCAATACAGGGCAGTCAGCTTCTAGAACCAGTTGGGCTGTTTTACTACCAAATATCTCTTCACCGCCCTCAGTACCCATAATGATCAAATCTGCGGCCAATTCATCTTTCGCCTGTATGATAGTATTCGTGAGTTGACCAGTCTTTAAGACACAGTTACACTTAGACTGTATGTTAGTGAAGAACTTTTGCTTAAGAATATCTAATTTTTGATTCACAGTCTCCTCGTCCAACGTATTTTCTTTATCAGAAATGTGTAACAGAAAAATCTCTATGACATCATCATTTTCTATCATGCCTGCTACATAGTTAAGGGCATTTTCCGCAGCCTCTGAAAAATCAGTAGGTATAATTATCTTTCTAATCTTGTTCATAATCCTCAGTTTTAATGATTCCTATTTGATGTAACCGTCTCTTTTGGTAGGACTAATATTGGCCGAATTGATTTTTCAAAAAGGGAGTAGCGTCAAACGAAAACCTGATTTAAATCAGGTTTTTTGGTTATTACCCGAATTACAACCGAATTACACCATTTCTACGGGTGTTGAAATACTGCCATCTGAGATAAATTCCTTTCACTTTTTTATGATACTCAGTGCATTATAGGAAGGTCGGATAATAATAATGGGGAAAGACAAAAGGATCAAATACCTTTTTA
>JBCBSS010000121.1:0-25110 GCA_039819065.1 Bacteroidota bacterium | reverse complement strand
AGCCTTGAAACCCAGTGCTAAAAACTAAATAGAAACTGTTTATAGGCTACTAGTTAAGCTTAAAATGAAAACCGATATTTTTTCCAGGCAATTGGTTTACCTGAATAGTAAGATTCCATTAACAAAATGACCTGTGGGTGAAAAAGTATGCAATTGTTTAGCTCACGATTGTTGAATACCCTGATTAACTAAACCATTAATAATGAGTGAAAATTGTAAGTAAAAAAATTGATTCCAAGATACGAGTCGCCCTTAATCTAACTTTAAATTTTTTTATAATTATTTAAACAAAAGGACTTAGAGAAGTGATAAATGATCAGTATATTTAATAAGGTAACTATTTCAACCTTCGCTGGCCTCACCATCACACTAAGGCCATTGGATATAGATCATTCAAGCAAAGAATGGGGAATACGTGCTGACCCTTGAGGGTGCGTTAATCTTTGCTTCTTATAGTATTGTTGGGTAATCAATTTTCTTAATGAAGGGCTTGGTAAGTAGCTGGGCGGTTTAATATTTTCTTTTCACGACAGGTAGGTTTTTGTACAACTTAAAACTATTGCTGGTGCAATGGAAAGCCTGAAAGAGATCATTTATAACCTCAAACCAAGTGAAGCTGAATTCATTCAGGACTATTATAAAGTCAAAAGGGGAGGGCTTTGCTCCAAACGGTTAAAACTCTTTCAGTTGGTGCATACCAGAAAAGTGAAAACAGATGAAGAAGCGGCTAAGGTAATCTATAAAACGCGACCCACTTCTACCTTCAGCAAACTCAAGAAAAGACTGAAAGAAGATATACTGAATTTCCTGATCATGATGTCTGGGGATAAAACCTGTGAATCAGCGTCCACCGGATTTGATCTACAGGCCAGGAAATTGATCATACAAGGCAAGATATTGATGTCCCGAGGCCTGTATGAAGAGGCGGCTGAAACAACGCAGAAAGCGCTGAAAATTGCTGATACGTACGAATTGATTGACCTCAAAATAAATGCTTGCGATATGCTCCGTTCCACATCTGAGAATAACCAACCTTCCCAACAGCATGCCAGTATCAATGCCAAGATCAAGCAAACCATGAGTGACCAACAATACCTTCAACAGGCCAAAGCCTACAGTTACCTGCTAGCTCATGAAGGAGTGGCTAACCAAGACATTGATGCTGATGCTTTGAAGGAACTAGAGGAAGTAGAAGAGCGATCTGAGTCAGCCAAAGTAAGCTATTGGTGCCTCAAAACAGCCTGCCAATATCACTACGCCAATAGAAACTATGTCGAGGCCCGAGATAGCGCGATGAGGTTGATTGACATGGTAGAGCATGAGAAAGCGATCCACTCAGACTACAATTTATGCGAAGCGCACTTTCTGCTCACCAAATCTTTAATATGCCTCAAACAATACGAAGAGGCTATAGTACATGCCGGTCAATCGTTGGGAGCCACTGATGCAGGTTTGTTGTGTGAGGAAGGAGCCCGTTCTGCCCAGTTTTTATCCTCATACTATCACCGGGATCTTAAACTTGCCAATGCGGTGATTAAGGAAGTACTGATCAACAGGGAAATCAAGCTTTGCGCAAGAGCGGAAGCGAAGTGGACATACTACGAAGCCTGCTTGCTATTTGCCAGAAAGGATTTCAATGGATCGCTCAAATCTCTTTATTCGAATAGTGGCCTACTCAAGGAAAAAACCTGTGGAACACTAGGATATCGCCTGCTTGAAATACTCAATATGGTTGAAATGAAAGAGTATGACTGGCTGGATTTTAAATTGGAAAACCACCGCAAACTCCTGCAACGTTTCAAAGGCAATGAATATCTCAGATATAAAATAACCCATAGAATAATCACCACTCTAGCTACCAATGGCTTCAACTTCAACAAGACCTACCAACAAGAATACGACAAATTAACCATGCTCAAGAGCGAAGCCAAACCCTACCTCCGCGACCCTTTGGGGTTTGAATTGATTGATTTTAATGGGTGGTTCAACCAGAAGGTTGGCCTGAGTTAATTGCTATTTTGAGCTGCCAAAAGCACAATATCTTCAACTTTTCGCCTGTTTCGAAGTCGTGTCCGACAAGTCAGTATATTGAATTACCACGCCTTTTAAGGCGTGGATCAAGACCACTTGCCTTCCCACGGCTTTAGCCGTAAAACCGATGATTTTCCCGCTGTTGTTTGTGCCTAACTTAATCCTACTTCGGCGTTACTTTCAAGGAACACTAAGGATTACTGAGAACTCTTTGGTGACAACACCAAAGACGGCAAGAAAAGGTTTGCTCGAGATAACCCTATCAAAGTCAAAAACCTACTAGCGATCAGAGTTAAGTAAATCCCTCAACTTCCGGTCAGATTCTGATAATGAGTTTAATACAATTTCCCTGGATTCTCCAGGATTGTATTCAGTACTTATCCTACAAAAAACCTTACCATGCTGTAAGTAGAAAGCAAACGTATACTGATTATTTGGATGCAGTATTATTAACTCATTAAAATGAAGGCTATCCGTGTAATTGATAAATATAGTGTAGAGCCCCGATTCGTTAGGAAGGTTGGTTGTTTGAACCTTACCATCCTTTACCAAAGAAAATAACGCTAGATCAGCAAAGGCTTTCTTTAATGAGGCCGCAAGATCAAGTTCACCTTTACTCCCTGTAATATCATCACAATTCTCCTTGGAAACAGCAATCTGAATTTTCTGTAAGGAAAGGTTATCATCCGTTGTAACTATGTGCTCTTGCGCTTGCACGAGCGTGCAGTTTAGTATTACTCCTAGTAAAATGATGAATCTCATATACCTAATAATTTATTTATTAACAT
Organism: Bacteroidota bacterium; assembly: GCA_039819065.1. Classification (GTDB taxonomy): domain Bacteria; phylum Bacteroidota; class Bacteroidia; order Cytophagales; family Cyclobacteriaceae; genus JBCBSS01. The sequence goes on along the minus strand of JBCBSS010000121.1, from coordinate 22,291 downwards.
GTCGTATGGGATGAAGCTTGCATAGTAACCTCTTAGCCGTCGTTTGTGTCCTCACAAAGACTATTCGCCAGTATCCTAGTTGGTTTCAACTAAGACAAATGAATGTGGTTGAACTAAAAAGTCAAAAACATTGGCAAATACTGGACGAAGTTGATACTGCCTTTGCCCCTTTTATGGATCCTGTGATTGACTTTCTTCGATCATATTTTCTAAATTGATCATAAATGCCGCATCCCAATCAGCAATTAATATTTTCGTTTGATCAGATTCCAGAACCAACAAACCCTCCATGTTTTCCGGTATGATTGTATATGTTCCGGTATAAATTTTTATGCTTCTATTATACTGTGTGGATTTAGAGCCATGAGTTTCGATAATATAGTTTTTAATCGAATCTAAATCATGAATTTGTTGATCACGCTCTTTCTTTTTTTCTAATGCATCCCTCAGTGTTAGATCTGCATATTCCTTATCGTTATATTGGGTCTTATAATTATCTAAGGTGGAAGAATCGTATGATATTATGAGCTTATTCGATTCAATATTGAATTTTAGCTTGATCTCTTCAGAATTAAAACCCGGAACGATTATGCTAGAATCCTCTAAGTCAAACACCATTTTCTCTAACTCATCGAAATTTACAGCGCCAAGCCCGGCATAAACAGTTTCAGGGTACACTTCTCGGCCTCGATGGCTCATTTCTACTATGTACCATTCGCCTTCTGTAGTCACTTGCTCGGCTAAATTTGAACAACCTACAAGAAGAACTAATAAGAATAAATAGCCAGATAATCTGATCATAAAACTTAACTTGGTAGCGGTCATAATTCAGGAAATCCTTGCGTACTATTGGCAATATATATATAACACTGGTATTTAGGTAGTAGTATATCTGTCTCATACCAAATTCCTCCTATGCAAATTCTTTCGCCGTCTTTTTTATCTCCACCATAAGCGTCAACTTAAGTGTTCCAGATTCAATTTTTGCGATCGTTTGTGCCTGCCATGCGGCAAAGGCCGGTCTTCACAAACGACTAAACTCTCTATCCCTTAAGTGCTACCTTTAAGGAACACTAAGGACTGCTGAGAACCCTTTGGTGACAACACCAAAGAGGGCAGAAAATACCTCCTACGGAGGCCAACAGGTAACTCCAAAAGTGACGAGGCCCGGCTATTAAGCTCATTACTCATTATAAACTTTTGACCTCCTGGTCTTCCCTGTCTTCCTGAAAGGAACTTAGTAGCGTCGGGCACAATGTTGTTTTCAAGCACTTACCATCCTTCTCACCCTTGTCGGAGTTGTCTCCGACGAGTAAGTATATCGAAGTAAGTGCACAGTAAAGATTCATTGGAGGCAACTCCAACCACGGCAGTGGTTTACAGCAATTGATATAATGTCTTCGAGCGATGAATTACCATGCCTTTTAAGGCGTGGATCAAGGGCACTTTCCTTCCTACGGCTTTAGCCGTGAACCCGATGATTTTCACAACATCGTTCGTGCCTAGCTTAATCCCGCCTCAGTGTTACCGCCAAGGGAATGAGGACCGCTGAGAACTCTTTGGTGACAACACCAAAGAGGGCAGGAACCTATCTAATCACCCGAATTCCTCAATAAAACAACTCATGACCGACAAAGGCAGATCTTCACTAACGACTGAATAACCAAATCAAGCTTACCTGACACCGACACTTCCATGTAATATTTGAAGCATTCTGCGTGATAATTGTTTTCTTGATACCCAAACACTAAGTGTCAAAACCTGTCTTCAAATTTCAATTCAAATTACTGTAAATCAATAAGTTACTTCCTAACGTCACCCAAAAGACACTTCAAAATTGCTCCAAAATGTCCTTTCTGTTCTAGTGGATGATTAGGTAATTAGATGTAATAAACAATGACAGTAACAGGCTGATTACATAGCCTGTATCCAAGAATGATCACCTTATGATACACAACGCCCTGGATTTTCTGGCCAAAGAACTGAACGCACATCTGGAATTGAAAAATGGTATTGTCGGAGAGAAGATTGTGCTTACTAACGTCGCCAAAGAAGACGGTGCCTGGGCCATCCCCAACAACAGACTAGGGCTTTCACTGATCAACATCGAAGAAGAGAAAGTATTCAAAGAACAGAAGACCGCGTTCATCAATGATGCAGGTCAAACTGAACACCACAATCCGGAAATCAAGCTTAATCTCTATGTACTGGTCACGGCCAATTATACCAGCGGTGATGTAGATGGCGAAAACATAGAATACCTGGAAGGACTGAAGCAACTGTCATACGTGATTTCCTTCTTCCAAGACAAATACGTCTTCACCAACAATAATACACCTTTGATGGCCTCCATTGATCCCAATATTCAAAAGCTGATCGTGGAGCTTTTTTCATACTCATTTGAGCAACTCTATAACTTCTGGACTGTGATCGGCGCCAAATACCTGCCCTCAGTCCTGTACAAAGTCAGACTGCTCACATTCCAAGGAAAACGACTACAAGCGCAGCGTACTGCACTTGAAGGTATTGATCTTAAATCTTAGTTGATAGATGGCACTATTCTATAGAAACCTATTTGCGATCAACATACTACATGACTTCTACAACGATGGTTATAGCCAGGATTTCGCTACCTGGCCCACCAAAGAAACTGCTGAGGTCATTCAAGGGGAACGCATGATATTGAAAGCCACCAGACGAGGTTTTCGATTGGCCTACAGAGCCATAGACACATCAGGAACACCACTGATCGATCTGGACGACAATACCTTCAAATTCGTATTATCCCTGCAGAATATAGCCGAGTTCATGAATTTCACTATCCTGGACGACGGGCCCAATGAATACGCTGCGGATAAGATCCTTTACTTTAAGAACGATCCTGAAGCCACACAAGCACTCACCCATGAGCTATTGGACGGACTCAGGCCTATTGCTTTTGCTTTTGAAGTACCCTTTCTGGCGGCAGACCCAGCCACCCATGAAGCGACCATTGAGGTGACAGACGACAATGATAATAATGTCCTCGGCCCGGTCAATATCAAACCAGACCGGAATGGCCGATATGAGTATGCAGTTGACCTTAAGAATACCCCTAAAGGTATTTACCGGATTAAATACTCCGACGATACACACCCACAGGCGACCCAGCGACTTTATATAGACAGTGACCTTTATAGAAAAGATGTTTTTGGCATTGTAGAGATCAATACCACCAATACTTCACTTGATCAGTATGATGTCACTTTTCTCAGGAAAGCCACCCATTGGAAGTACTACGTGGTCAACAAGACCGGCAATGTCGATTTAGCCTCAGTAGACCTTTCCATACAGGATACAAGTGGTGATACCGGCAACCCATACAATGTCTACACCTTCAACAAAGGCGCAGAGCCAGACCCAACGGTAAGGATCAATGGGTTTGATACAGTGATTTTTACTTCGGTGGATACTATTCCATTCTTCGAAGTGCCGAAACTCAGCCTGGAGTTGAGAAAGACTCCGGATGCCAACCCAATTATCATTAAGAACCTTGAAAACCCGCAATTGACGGGTATAACCAATGATAGCAATGAATCAGAAATATATGTATTTGTGTAACTCCCCCAAAATTAAAAGACTATGTTAAATCCCAGAACACCAGGTGTTTACATACAAGAGATATCAACACTGCCCGCTTCGGTAGTGCCGGTAGCTACTGCGATACCTGCGTTTATCGGCTATACGAAGCAGCGTATAAAAGATGGAGAAACACTGGCGGCCAATACACCCGTTAGAGTTACGTCCATGCTAGAATATGAAGAGATTTTCGGTGGACCATTCGATGAGCTTTTTGGTATAACCCTCACCGGAACATCGACTGATATTGACGATACCACCATAGCGGTGACCCAACCTCCAACCCTCTCTCCATACCTGATGTATTACAGCTTGCAAATGTTCTATGCCAATGGCGGTGGACCTTGCTATGTGGTCTCGGTGGGAGGCTTTGAGCCATCCAACCCCGGGCCGGCTGACATTGATCCTGCCGAATTGACGGCTGGTGTCGATGCATTGCTGCAAGAAGACGAACCAACACTTTTAGTAGTGCCGGAAGCAGTCATTTTAGCCAATAACTCGGATCGAAAAGATGTTTATGAGCGCATGCTCGCCCAGTGCAGCAACCTACAGGACCGATTCACTTTAATGGATACGGTAGAAAAAGGAGGTACAGTCAAAGAAGATGCTGACGATTTCCGTTCTAACCAAACAGGTACATCAGACCTGATTTACGGTGCGTCGTATTACCCGGCATTAAAGACCAGCCTGACCCGCTTCTATACCGATGGTTCTATCGATATTGTAGATAGCCGTACAGGAGCAGTATTCAATGGTGATACTTTGGAGATCATCAAGAACGGTACACCACCTACTCCGGTGGCATCTTCAGGGACCATTACTATTACCAACAATGCTAATATCGCTGGTGACGAGTTCATTGTAGGTGGCACTACTTTCACAGAAGGCACGGATTTCGCCGCCGGTGCTGGCCCTGCTACTTCAGCCGCAGCTCTGGAAACAGCCATTAATGGTGCTGCAGACCCACTTTATACAGTCTCGCGTAGTGGTGCCGTATTGACCATCACAGCGGTCACACCGGGAATTGCCGGGGATGGTATTGCTCTAGCCTATAATGATACAGGTTCAGGAATTTCTGCTACTGTATCTGGTCCTGGTTTCCTTCAAGGCGGTTCTGATGGTGCCAGTACTGACCCGGATAAAACACTTTATAATGCTATTACCACGGAGTTGGATAAGAATAGAATGGTGCTTTACCCGTCCAGTACGATGGCTGGTGTAATGGCCCGAGTGGACAACGAAAGAGGTGTTTGGAAAGCGCCTGCCAATGTAGGGGTCAGACGTGTAATAGAACCCAATATTCTGGTATCTGACGAAGAACAAGCTGAACTCAATGTAGACGCTACTTCAGGAAAATCGATCAACGTGATCAGACAGTTTGCTGGCAAAGGCCCTGTTGTCTGGGGTGCTCGTACATTGGCTGGTAATGATAACGAATGGCGCTATGTACCCGTCAGACGCTTTTTCATCTTCGCCGAAGAATCCATTAAGAAAGCAACAGAACCCGTGGTTTTCGAGCCAAACGATGCCAATACCTGGCTCAAGGTGAAAGCCATGATAGAAAACTTCCTCAGCACACTATGGCGTGACGGCGCATTGGCAGGAGCCAAACCCGAAGATGCCTTCTTCGTCAATGTGGGCTTGGGAACGACCATGACCTCCCTTGATATCCTGGAGGGTAGAATGAATGTAGAAATCGGAATGGCTGCGGTAAGACCAGCAGAATTCATCATTCTCAAGTTCTCACATAAAATGCAAGAGTCCTAACCCGGACTGGCAACTAGCAAGTATTACTCAAAACACTTAAAAACAGAATCATGAGCAATTTTAGGACTCCCGGTGTATATATTCAGGAAATATCTACACTGCCTGCATCGGTAGCTGCGGTAGAGACCGCTATACCGGCATTCATTGGCCATACACAGCAGGCCGTGAATAAAGACGGCGATCCGCTCACCAATGTGCCTACCAGGATCACTTCCATTCTGGACTACGAAGAGCACTTCGGTGGCCCTAACCCTGAGACACTTACACTCGGCATTAGCGATACTTACGATGGACTTGACGGGCAACCTGCCACGTTGGTAAGCCGTGAGTTTAGTGCTGCTACTGGTGCTATCAGCGACTATAAAATGTATTACAGCCTTCAGATGTTTTTCAACAATGGCGGAGGCCCTTGCTACATTGTCTCCGTAGGCGACTATGCCGCAGCAGTATCGGTTGGAGATGACTCCACTGGCCTTCTGGGCGGTTTGAAAAGACTAGAAAAAGTAGATGAGCCTACGTTGATCGTCTTGCCTGATCACATGACTGTAGCCAACTACAAAGACGTGTACGAGGCAGCGCTGGCCCAATGCGAGAAATTGAAAGACCGATTTGTGATCATGGACTTGAAAGAAGAAACCACTGATCCTTTTGCCGATGCCACAGACTTCAGAGACAACGGTATAGGTACTAGCGACCTGAAGTATGGCGCTATTTATTATCCATTCCTGAAGACCACTTTACCTTATGGTATAGATGAGGATGCCCAAACAGTCACCCACACCAATACCTACATAGGAACCGGTACGCCAAACCCAGTCGTACCACCGAATGGTGACTTCAATACCAACACCCTCACTGCTATTAGTACCGCCAGCCCGAACGTACACCGTTCTCTTTTGGCTAAGATCAGTGAGTTGAGTGTAACCCTGCCACCTTCTGGCGCTATAGCCGGTATTTATGCTCGCGTAGACAGCCAGCGAGGTGTTTGGAAAGCGCCCGCTAATGTCAGTATCACTTCTGTAATTGCCCCAACCATTAAGATCACCAATGATGATCAGGACAATCTGAATGTTGACGCTACCTCCGGCAAGTCGATCAACGCTATTCGCACCTTTACCGGTAAGGGTACCCTCGTTTGGGGCGCACGTACTTTGGCTGGTAACGACAACGAGTGGCGCTACGTACCGGTCAGACGCCTTTACATCTTCGCCGAGGAATCCATCAAGAAAGCAACCGAATTTGTGGTGTTCGAACCGAACGACGCCAACACCTGGCTCAGGGTCAAAACCATGATCGAGAACTTCCTTCAAGGACTTTGGAGGGACGGTGCTCTGGCAGGAGCCAAGGCCGAAGACGCCTTCTTCGTCAACGTGGGCTTGGGAGTGACCATGACCGCCCTTGACATTCTGGAAGGTAGAATGAACATAGAGATAGGGCTGGCAGCAGTGCGACCTGCTGAATTCATCATCCTGAAATTCTCACACAAACTTCAAGAGTCATAATCAACCCAATTCAGTAATAAAACACAACATTAAAAAGATAGTATCATGGCACAGTTTTATCCCGTTTCGTCCTTTCATTTCCAAGTAGAATGGGGAGGAACAAGAATAGGATTTACGGAAGTTTCAGGCCTTACGGTCGAGCTTCAGAGCATAGATTACAGAGAAGGAAGCGCGCCGGAGTATCAAGTCACTAAAATGCCCGGTATTCCACAGTATTCTAACATCACCCTCAAGAGAGGTATTTTCAACAGCGACAACGAGTTCTTCCAATGGCTGAATACGGTGAAGCTGAACGACATCGAAAGAAGAGACCTGACCATCAGCTTGCTTAATGAAGACCACGAGCCGGTGACTACGTGGAAGATCAAGGAAGCATGGCCTTGTAAAGTAGAAGGGCCGTCGCTCAATTCTACCGGTAATGAAGTAGCTGTGGAAAGCATAGAGCTATGCCACGAGGGACTAAGCGTTGAATTCGCTTAAGCACTATGGCACTGTTTCGACCACCGGTAGGCTTTCACTTCTTCGTACGCTTTGAAGAACGTATACTTTTGGATTATCCCGGCATACCAGATCTCGGGTTTCAGGAAGTATCCGGCATCAATGCGGACGTCAGTACCGAAGAATACCGTGAAGGTGGAGAGAACAGGTTTGCACATCGGTTGCCCAACCCGGCTACCTATCAGAACCTGACCTTGAAGAGAGGTCTTTTAATCGGATCAACGATAATGCAATGGTATAAAGACGTAACTGAAAACTTCGTCTTTAAGCCATTCGACATTACCGTGATCTTGTTAAACGACCTGCATCTTCCTATCCAGGCCTGGAATTTCATCAAGGCATACCCAGTCAAATGGAATATCGCCGACTTCAATGCCCAGGAAGGTCAGATTGTGGTAGAGACGGTAGAATTCTCCTACCAATACTTCAAGAGACTCGATCCTACAGACCTTTTACCTTTCTAGCTATGTCAATTGAGATCAAAGAACTAATCATCCGATCCGTAGTGACACCCGCTAGCGGTGGCAGTCAGGACAAAGGCAAGCCGGTCAACGACCTGGCCCTGAAAAGAGGCATCAAAAAAATGATGGAAACAATCAAAGACAAAAACGAACGCTAACCTATGGGTCTTGCAGATATATTCTCCTTGAAAGGAGGGCTCGAAAAGCTCATTATCAGTGCTTTCAAAGACCCTGACTTCAGCGAACCGGTAGACGAAGGTCAGTACTCTGTGATGTACAACCCGACTACCTACAGTCAGGAGTACAAATCCAAGTGGATCACCAAATCCGATACACAAGGCAATGGTGATAAGGTCATGGAATTCAGGACACTGGAAGCTGAAAGCGTAAGTTTTGAGTTCATGTTTGACGCCACCGGCGCTTCGCCAGCGGCAGAAGACCAGCCGGGTGTAGTAAGCGCGGCCAAACTCATAGCCGATGACGAGCATGTCGATGGAGCCATCAAAGCCTTTTTCGATCTTACCCATAATGTACAGGGCGAAACACACAAGCCCAACTACATCAAGATCAACTGGGGGCCATTCGAGTTCAGTGGTGTACTAGGTAGCGCTACTGTCAACTACAAGCTCTTCAATTCAGGGGGTTTACCGATAAGAGCAACTATCCAGGCCACATTTGACCAATCCCTTTCTGAAAGGGAGAAGGCCGTTACGCCACCGCTTAACTCGCCAGACCTCACTCATGTGAGAGTAGTCAAGGACGGAGATACCCTGCCATTGATGGCTAAGCGCATCTACGGCGATGACTCCTTCTACCTGGAATTAGCCAAGGTGAATAACCTGACCAACTTCAGGAAACTCAGAGTAGGGCAGAAGCTCAAGTTACCACCCATTGATAAAAAGGTAAACAATGGCTGAAGAACGCATCATACCCACACAGGCAACGACGGACTTACCCTCCTTTGTGGTCTTGGCCGATGGTGAAGAACTCAGCCAAGAAATCGCCATACATACCATTACGGTAGAAAGGAGTGTCAACAAGATACCCACTGCTACCATAGAATTCTTTGATGGTAGTGTGGCGGATGAAAACTTTGAGCTAAGTGCCGGAGAGCAATTCATACCCGGAGTAGAATTGGAGATTCAGGCCGGATATAACAACCTCGTTGATCCCATTTTCAAGGGTATCATCGTCAAGCACGGCATACAAACGCTGACCGACGAGCCATCTCGTTTGGTGGTAGAATTGAAAGACATCGCTGTCAAAATGACCGTGGGTCGTAAGAACCGCTATTTCGATGAAGACTCGCTCGATAGCGATATCATGGAAACCATCTTAGGCGACTACGATGTGGAACCCGATGTCGAAGCAACTGAGGTAGAACACAAAGAAATGGTGCAATACTTCATCAGTGATTGGGATTTCCTACTGGCAAGAGCCGAAGCCAACGGCAAACTCGTATTCATTGACGATGGTGCCATAAGCATCAAAGCCCCCGATCTGAGTGCAGAGCCTTTGCTCAACCTTTTCTATGGGCATAATGTCTTCGAATTCGATGCCACCATGGATGCCAGGGATCAATTGGCCGCCACTAAAAGTAACTCTTGGGACTTCACAGGACAGGAAGTGAGCGAACTGGAAGGTGCAGACCCTGGATTGGAAGAAACCGGCAACTTGTCCGCTACAGATCTGGCTGATGTGATCGGTTTGGAGACCTGGCCGCTACAGCATTCCGGTAAACTCACCGAACCTGAGCTGCAAGCCTGGGCAGACAACAAGCTCATGCGTAGCCGACTCGCCAAAGTACGTGGTCGTGTGCGTATCGTAGGTTTCAGCGACATCAAGCCTGGAGATATCATCGAGCTAGGTGGATTTGGAGACCGCTTCAATGGCAAGGCCTTCGTTTCCGGCGTGCTTCATCAGATCACTGAAGGAGTACCCTGGTATACAGACCTTACCGTAGGTATGGATCCATGTCCTTATCCGAAGAAATACACTGATATCATTGAAGAACCGGCAGGCGGTTTGGTCGCACCGATGGATGGCATTCAATATGGCGTGGTGACCAATATCCATGAAGATCCTGATGGAGAATTCCGAGTGAAGGTGCGCATACCCATTATCGATGTAGAAAACGAAGGCGTTTGGGCCAGGGTAGCTACCCTCGATGCAGGCGATGGCCGTGGCACCTTCTTCAGGCCAGAAGTTGACGACGAAGTGATCGTTGGTTTCGTGAATAACGATCCACGTGATCCGGTCATTCTGGGGATGGTACACAGCTCAGCTAAGCCATCACCCATAGAGCCAGCCGAAGAGAATAATGAGAAAGGCATAATCACCAGGGGCGAGATCAAGCTCCTCTTCGATGACGATAAGATCGCCGTCACCATTGAAACGCCGAACGGTAACAAAGCTGTGCTAAGCGACGATGACGGAGGCATCACCCTTGAGGACGAGAATGGCAACAAGATCATCATGAACTCAGATGGGATCACCATCGAAAGTGCCGCTGACATCAACATGAAGGCCAGCGGAGACATCAATATAGAAGGTGCTAATCTGAACCAAAAGGCAAGCCAGGCATTCAAAGCCGAAGGCAGTAGTGGAGCAGAACTCTCCACCAGCGCCCAAGCCGTGATCAAGGGAGGAACAGTAGCTATCAATTAGATGTGAGATTTTAGACGTAAGAAGTGAGACGAAAGACATAAGACAAAAGATAAAAGACTTTGGATAGGGCTGTCATTGCGAGCCTGCCTGCCGGTAGGCAGGGAGGTACGACGAAGCAATCCAGTAGCTCAAGAATTAAAAAGAAATGCTACTGTCAACCAACTACTAACGACTCAATACCAATTACTAAAAACTAAAGACTCAATACTAACTACCAAGATATGCCACCAGCCGCCAGAGTACTCGACACAACCAACCACGGAGGAACCATTGTGGGCCCCGGGGTGGCTACCGTTTTGATCGGAGGGATGCCAGCCGCAGTGGCTACTGATAACCATGTCTGTGTCATTCCACCTCCTAATCACGTACCCACCGCTAGCCCATTTCCTGCAGGCAGTGCTACCGTGACCATAGGAGGCCTACCAGCGCTAAGGGTAGGAGACACTTGTATATGCGGCGCTGCGGCAGCCGTCGGAGAACCGACCGTGATGATCGGATAAAAACAAAGAAAGACCATGGCAGACGAGAACTTAAATATCAACGATAATAGCTTCCTGGGAAGAGGCTGGGCTTTTCCGGTCACCTTTACCAAAGGCAGCTATACAGCAGAACTATCAGAAGATGAGCAAGACATCAAAGAAAGCCTGATCATTCTGCTTTCCACCAGCCTGGGAGAACGCGTACTGCGTGATGACTACGGCGCCAACCTGGAAGATATGCTCTTCGAAGGCATCAGCGTCACTACGGCCACCATCATCATCAACCGCCTGAAGAAAGGCATCAAATTCCATGAGCCCAGGGTCAAGGTAGAAGATATCGACATGGTGCCGGATGTGGTCAACGGATTGATAGAAGTCACCATCATCTATAAGATCATCGCTACCAACACAAGGACTAACCTGGTCTTCCCATTTTATCTGAATGAAGGAACCAACATTGAGCAATGAGCGAATCCTGTCAAAATAAGAACTTAGTCGCCAGGGACGGCACCAGCCAGCAGCAAAGGCTCTACAAAGCCCTGTTGCCCTCTTATGTGGCTGTCGACGAGCGCAAAATAGAAGACCTCAAGACCTTCGTACTAGAATACGCTGAGGAAATACAATACTACAACCTCAGCAATGACCCAGACGGAGATTGGGTGAACTTCTTCCTCAAGCAGAAAGACGTCGATGTTACCGAACCACACTACGCCCTGTTCCTGGCCTTTTTGGAGCTTTTCAAAATAGCCCAGAACGACCTTAACACCCTTACCAAAAGACACCTCGATTTCTACTATAAAGACGTACTGCAACTGGAAGAAGAACCAGCAGTACCAGACCAGGTATTCATCATATTCGAGCTAGCTAAGCACCTGCAGGAATCTCTGGTCAACCAAGGCACCCGGCTTAAAGGCAAGAAAGATGCTCTAGGAAACAACGTATTCTATGAGCTGGACAGCGAAATAGTAGTCAACAAGGCCAAGGTCAGTCAGATTAAAGCCGTACTCAAAGACGATACTTCTATTCTATATGCCTCCCCTCAGGCCAATTCAGCCGACGGAGAAGGAGCAGAAATAGAAACCGATATACAAAGCTGGGAGACCTTCGGGGATACCACGCGCACCAAAGCGGAGATAGGCTTTGCTATCGCCTCACCAGTGCTGTTCATGGCCGAAGGTACACGTACTGTAACCATCAAGATCAAGTACTCAGGAAACATAGGCAGTGGCTTCATCCATTCTAACTTAGAACCCGCATTCCGCATGCTCTTCTCTGGAGAAGAAAAGTGGATAGAACCACTCACCTTCGAAGACATCCTCAAGAGTGGCGAGTGTGATACCACCATTGAAAAACGCGTTTTGGATTTCCTTAACCGTGCCAAAAAGTGGCAGGATATTGCCGGGGTAGAACCTCAGGAAGGCCCAATTTACGACGATCCTACTAAAGGCTACGGTGATCAGATCAGAGACTATGATATTGGTAAAACCACTGCTACTAAGATGCTGGAATTTAGGAATAAGTTACCGGATAATGCTTTTGTCAGCATGGAGCAGGTGAGAAGCGTGAAAGGCGTGGGACAAGACAAAATGGACGACCTGATCTACTCTTTCAGAGAGGTAGCGCACTGTACACAGATCGATACGGTAAAGAAAGAAATTACTTTGATCCGTACTATCGGTATGGGGCAAGAGGCTATCGTGGCCTACAACGAAGAAGCCCTCAAAGAACCGTTCAAAACCAAATGGCCGGTGATGAAGGTACTCTTCAACCCGGAAAGAGCCCCATTCATCTACCAGGATCTGATCGATCTAAAACTGGAAAAAGCAGAAGTAAAAGTAGATGTATCCGAAGTACGAGACCTGATCATTCAAAATGATCAGTCGGTGATGGATCCATCCAAGACATTCTTGCCTTTCGGCATCAACCCGGTGATTGGTAGCAACTTCTATATTGGTAGCAACGAGATATTCCAGAAGCAGCTCGATTTCATCAACATAGATTTGGAGTGGCATGGACTGCCTGCCGAAAGTGGCACTTGCGACATCGCTCCACGGGATATTCCTTCAGGGACAACCTGCTTTGGCTTTAACTACCATTATAAAAATTACATAGGCGACTCAAGGGATAACACATCCTTCCAGGTGGATATCAGCCTGTTGGATGCACGTAGCTGGGAAGGGTTGGGCAACTTCAACCTTTTCAAAGAAGCGGATAATCAGCCGTTGACACCGCCCAGGTCTATCACTATCAGCAATGCTATGCTGGCCGAAGTAGAACGGGACGAAGAGATGACCCAGATCGATCAGTTCGATGTGGACACGCAAAAAGGCTTTTTAAGACTGGAACTAGCCAACTCAGACTTTGGTCATGCCAACTTCCAAAGCTCTTTTACACAACGGGTGCTTGAGAATATCGAGAACACCACCAACGCCGCGGAATTTCTACCCAAAACACCTTATAACCCAACCATCAAAAGCATATCGGTAGACTATGTTTCTACCGCAGAAGTAGACTTCACCCTCGCACGTACTGAAAACAGTGCGCCTAAGGTAGAACAATACTTCCACGTACTGCCATTCGGCGTTTCCGAGCGGGAAAGAGACGAATCAGCCACCCGGCCTTATCTGGCGCCACAATTCAGAGACGAAGGAGAGCTATACATTGGTCTGGAGAATCTCAATCCGGCACAGAACATTTCACTGCTCTTTAGAATGGCTGAAGGCAGTGGCGACCCGACCCTGGAAATCCCCAATGTGGTTTGGTCGTACCTATCAGAAAACGAATGGATACCCTTCGAGCAATTTGACATCATCTCAGATTCTACCAATGGTCTGATCACATCGGGTATAGTCAAATTCTCCGTATCCAAGAAAGCATCTAAAAACAATACTGCTTTACCCTCAGATCTACACTGGCTCAGGGCGACCGTGCTGCAAGACACCGGCGCGATACCCGACACCATTGGTGTCATTGCGCAGGCGGTGGTAGCCAAGTTCCAGGACAACAACAATGATCCCAACTTCCTGGCCGAATCATTGGCTGCCGAGACCATCAAGAAGCTGGAAGTCAGTGACTCCGCTATTGATAAACTTAGCCAGCCTTATGCATCATTCGGAGGCAAGATCAAGGAGCAAAGCATAGAATTTTATACACGTATCAGTGAACGACTCAGGCATAAGTCACGAGCCGTCACGATATGGGACTATGAAAGACTGGTGCTGGAACAATTTCCATCCACCTACAAAGTAAAGTGCCTTAACCATACCCGCTTCGAGAGTAGTAACTACTCCGAAGTGGCGCCGGGGCACGTGTCCGTAGTAGTCATTTCCAATGTCAGCAACCAGAATGCGGTAGACCCGCTCAGACCCAAGACCAGTGTAAATACCCTGGCAGAGATCAATACTTTTCTGAGTGCCCTCAATACCGATTCAGTGGTGTTGCACGTCAAAAACCCGATCTACGAAGAGATCAAAGTCGACTTCAAAGTACGCCTGAGACAAGGTTTTGATATCGGATTCTACGGTAAGAAACTGGAAGAAGACATCAAGCAATTCCTGTCACCATGGGCCTTCTCGGGATCACAGGATATCACTTTTGGTGGTAGAATCCACAAATCGGTCATCCTCAATTTTGTAGAAGAACGACCGTATGTGGACTACATCACCAACTTCAAAATGTACCATAAATACCCGGCTTCTACCGACTTCTCTGCGACCACCTTTATATCCAAAGAAGTAGATGAAGCTGTCGCTTCTACCGCCGCTTCCATTCTGGGATCCATAGGTCAGATCAGTACCTACGGCGATCACGTCATCCATGTACTGGAAGAAGATGATTGCGGCAATGTGGTAGATAACGTCATCGATCCGCCGCCGACCATTGTCTCGGCCGATGAGTGCCCGTGTGAAGACGAACCGGATGTATTCCGATGTGATGAAGAAGAGGAAGATTAGGCCTGCAAGTAGCGTCAGGCCATTATGTAAAAGCTTTTAGTAAAGAGATAAAATGAGCGAATCAATAACCCTATCGAGAGCAACACCGGAGTTGAAAAGTATGCAGTACCAATTCCTGAGGGAAGAAGGGCTCAAGCATATCCAAGACCTGGCCGGTAAGATATGGACTGACTACAACGTACACGATCCTGGCGTCACCATGCTCGAAGCACTTTGCTACGCCATCACCGATCTGGGTTTCCGCTCCTCATTCGATATCAAAGACATTCTGGCCTATGACCCTGCCAATCCGGGAACGCGGGACATCAGAAACTTCCATACCGCCAGGGAAATACTGACCAACTGCCCCGTCACCATCAATGATTACCGCAAGTTGATGATGGATGTGGCTGTGCCAGAATCAGACACCTCGGACAAGAAAATCGGCGTCAAGAATGCCTGGATAGAAACCACCAATAAGGCAGAGTTCGATATCTACGCTCATCACAAGGACAACATATTGAGCTACGATCCGCCAGAAGATGGCCCTAACCAACGGCCACTCGATATGAAGATCCTCTACAACATTCTATTGGAGTTCGATGAAAGCGATGAGTATGGTGACCTGAATGAAAACACCCTTACAGATACCCTGGAAGGAGTTTTCGACGGCTTGCCAGACCCCAAGTTGCGCAACCTCGCCATTAAAGTTGATGTGAAATTTCCTCGCTGGGATACGGAAGAGGTGAATTGGGATGACCTGACCAGCATCAAAGAAAATATTGTAGAATTGACCCTTACCTTCTTCAATAAACCCGATGACTACATCATCGAATATGAATTGAATGAAGATAATGATGTCATACTCACCGGCTACAAAGGCAAGTTCGGTGGCAGCGCCATTCCCGGGCTCGATGATATTCAAGATGCCATCAATGACTTTCTTTTTAACCCAACTGATGGCCTCATTCTAAACTACCAGGAGAAGGTCTTTAAGATATTAGAAATACTGGAAGAAGTGATCTGCAGGCTGCATGCCAATCGCAACCTCTGCGAAGATTTCCTCCATTTCAATGCATTAAGGGTAGAAGAGATATTGGTTTGTGCAGATATCGACCTTGAGTTTGAGGCCGATGTCAATCAAGTACAAGCACAGATCTATCACGAGATTGCCAAGTTCCTTTCACCTGTGGTGAACTTCTACTCGCTGGAAGAAATGTTTACCAAATGCTATGACGATAGCAAGTTTGATCTCGTCTCATTAAGCACAGATACCAACACGGTTACTGTAAGTGGTAAGCTTACCAGCACACTGGAAGTAGATGACATCATTACCCTTGTCAGTACTGGCGAGAACGATGGCGAGTACACGGTCAGCAGTGTGGCCTTGAATAGAATCAATACGGAATTCACCGACATTGTATTGAAAGAAACGATGCCTACTGGTATCGTATCCGATGAAGGCTACCTTTTTGTCGGGCAAGTAGGCGAGCAGAAATGCATGCCGGTGGAGAAGATATTCGAAGGGCCAAAACTGAACCACGGCTTCATCGATAATGATGAGCTAGAAAAGGCCGACAGGATCAAAGTGATCCACGTGTCCGATCTGATCCAGATCATCATGGATGTGCCCGGTGTGATCGCCGTCAAGAACATCCAGATCGCCAATGTCCCTCAGGACGACCCAGAAGGCACGATAGAATCGCGCAGCGTACGCTGGTGCATGGACTTGGCTTTTGACCAGAATTATGTGCCGAGGCTAAGCGAAGAAAGGTCGCGATTGACTTTCTTCAAAGACCAGTTGCCTTTCCAGGCCAGCCAGCTAGAAGTAGAAGAGTTACTGGAAGTGCTGCAAGATGCAGAGCGTCCTCAGCGACCAGAAAACCCTACTTTGGACATTGCCATTCCTCGTGGTCAGTACCGCGAGTTTGAAGATTACACCAGTGTACAGAGTGACCTGCCGCTTGCTTATGGTACAGGAGAATTTGGCCTGCCCGGTCAACCGGATGAGGCCAGAAGAGCCCAGGCCAAGCAACTCAAAGGCTACCTGATGTTCTTCGATCAACTATTGGCTAACTACCTTTCTCAATTAGCCAATGTGAAGAACCTTTTCTCCATGAATTCGGAGATAGACAGGACGTACTTCACCCAAACGCTATTTGACAGCGTACCTAATGCCGATCCACTCTACATCGATAAGATCAACCACGAAACCAAGCTCGATGAAATAGCCGAGGACAAAGAACTCTTTGAAGAGCGTAGAAACAGGTTCCTCGATCACCTGCTGGCTCGCTTTACCGAGCAATTCTCGGATTATGCCTTATTGACCTACAAAATATCAGGGCCCAATGCAGGAGAAGAACTGATCAAAGACAAGCTGGCCTTTTTGAACAACTATCCTAAGATCAGTTCCCGTCGTAGCAAAGGGTTCGACTATAAAGACTTCTGCAATATCTGGAACGTCAACAACGTATCCGGACTACGCGACCGGGCCTCTTTCCTGGCCGGGATAGATCCATGGGGACATGAAAACCTGATTTTCAGCGATGCTTTCATTCTGGCCGATAATCCACCTTACCAATTCAAGGTACAACTCGGTGGCTCCGACTTTCTGGAGAGCGTAAGCTACGCCTCAGAAGAAGACATGCTAGAAGGACTGGAAAGAGCCATTCTAGCCGGACTTTGCCAAGACAACTATCTGTTAGCTGATGAAGACGAATCAGGCGATTATCACATAGAACTCTACTGTGGTGATATGCTGATGGCTACCAGTATAGACGAATTCGACGAGCCAACAGCACTTACCCACATCGATGACCTGCTGCCGCTCTTCTCCAACGAATTCTACACCAACTACGAATCGAATAGAAATAACCTAGCTATTCCTTACCAGGGCTATTTTGAGATTACCACCGCAATCGATATGGTGGCTAATCCGCCAGAATATATTGTAACACAGACGCTGTACAAAGAACCATTCACCTTCGATCCTGCCCAGGCGGTATTATTTGCTGAGTACAAAGGAGAGGGAGAATTTAAGGAAGCCGAAGCAGTGATCAACGTGGATGCAGGCAACGATGAGTTTACCATTGCCGGTGATTTCACCAGTCAGATTCTACCTGATGAAGTGATTCTGATCGCCGATTCTCAAGACAACGATGGTGACTACACCGTACAGTCAGTGGTGCTGGACAGCGGCAATACCAGGATAAAAGTAAACGAAAGTGTGACTTCAAATGCGGCTCCATTAGGAGACCTACTTTATAACGTCACCAAAAGAGAAGAGCTGGAAGAAAGGGCAGCCGAAGAAGCGGCCAACGTAACACCGTGGGAGATCATTTTCTATGGTAGCGAAGCCAGAAGATACGCCTGCGGTAGTACCGCCAACCCGACAGTATGTACGGATAATCAAAAGGCCTACCGCATTACCGGTAGAACGGGTGAGGTAGTGGCAAAAGGCGCGGGCAAGTTCACTGTACAGCAGACGATAGCCTTTTTGTCAGAGAAATTCTTTAGCCACGAAGGACTGCATGTGGTAGAACACATTCTACTACGACCGAAGGTGAAAGACCTTTTTGCCGACGCCGATGGAGAAACGCTCACGGATGAACTTCTAAACCTGGGTACCCTGGTTTTCGAGAAAAATGAGACCATAGCAGGCGCGGTGGCAGGAAGTAAAGGTAGAATTGAGATAAACGGAGACATTGTTTCACAACTACGTATCGGCATGTCGCTCAGGATTGTCTTTGCCGATGATAGTGAGGAAACGCACATACTTCATAAGTCAGAATTCAATGGTGCTACCACCACCATTCAGCTAGAATCACGGATCAGCGACGCTACGCCATTCGTGGGTGCTACCCTATTCTACGATAAATCCAAGCCGATCAATTCCATCGATGATGAAAATAAGGAGATCGTAGTGGATGAAGATGCTGACCTTTCGGCTAAATCGCCGGGAGATATCATACGCGTCACCAAATCCCAATACAAGCGCAACGATGGCATTTACACCATCGGCTCGCTTTCAACCGCAGCGGGAGAGACCACCATTGTCATCGACCAGGTGAAGATACAGGACGATCTGTTACCTATTTATCTGGGCACCGATCCCGATATCATAGAAGGAGAGAATTGCGATGCCTGCAAAGTGGATAATCCTTACGCCTGCATTGCGCAGGTAGTGGTGCCCGCATGGCCGGGACGCTTCAGCAACACCGATTTCAGGAAATTCTTTGAGCGCACACTGAGGGTAGAAGCACCTGCTCACGTGTTCCTCAACATCTGTTGGATCAATCCGCAGCAGATGGAAGAATTCGAATTGCTTTATAAAACCTGGCTGGTAGAAAATGCCAAGCCGGAAAAAGACAACGCCAAACTATCCAAGGCGCTCAACGCCCTGATAGACATACTCGAAAGACTTCGCAACGTGTATCCGGTCAAAACCCTGCACGACTGCGAGGAAGACGACACACTGTTAGACTCAATCATTCTGAATAACTCAGCCTTAGGCGAAATATAAAACTAGAAAGCGATGAGCAGTATCACCATCAGCACGACCAATACTTACCCCGTTTTCGAGAGCAATCAGGTATTGACCAGCTCTCAACTGAACCAACTACTTGATTACCTCGATCGTCAGAGCCGATTCACCCGCTCCAAGCTGATCGGCATTGGTATTGTCTGCGGTATGCAGGTCAAATACCAGCCGGAAGAGCAGGCGCCCATTCTCATTTCCAAGGGAGTGGGAGTAACTTCCGATGGCTTCGTCATCAACGTGCCAGAATGTCCGGTGCGCTATATCCGAAACTATCTCTTGCCAGAAGGTGTGGACTACAAGCCCTTCGGCTGCTTTGATGAGAACGACCTGTACTACCAGGACGTCAATCTCTATGAGCTGCTGGTCAAGGAGCCTGATGATCCCACCGGAGTCACCGAAATTGATACTGATACTGACTTTCTCGATGATAAGTACGTGGTCATGTTCCTGGAATGCTTTGATCGGGACTTCAAGTCGTGTCTGGGTAAGAACTGCGATGAAAATGGTAAAGAACGCATCTTCACCTTGCGTAAACTGCTGATTAGCCAGGCTGATCTGGACAAAGTACTGCTTCGCTCCGATGGATTGGGCAACCCGTATGTGGATCAGGAGATACTGCCCACAGTAGCGATGCCAAGGCCTATTTTTCTGCCGGAAGAAAATCACAGCCAACAGTACGTGGACTTTGCCGAACACTACCGCGATTTACTGGCCGGGACTTACGTAGAATTGTTCGGGTCATCAGAAACCGATGGCATTCTACCCGAAACCTATACACAGTACGAACCAGTCTTAGGAGCGCATTATAACTACATCAACCCGATAGAATCATCGACCATCGACGCTTTGAAAGATACATGGAGGGCGTACTATACAGAGGCCGATACTTCGCTGGCAAACTACCTCAGCGGTATTCAGCATTTCTACGATTTCCTTAAAGATGTGGTATTGGCTTATGATGAGTTCAGGAAGGCAGCTTATGATCTGATCAGCGAATGCTGCCCCAGTCGATCATTCCCACTGCACCTCATGTTGGGCAAGGTGATCTACGATGATGGTCAACTCAAGGAAACGGACGAATTCGATGTGTGTAGTCCTTTCAATTACCGACACACTTTCCTGCAACCAGAAATATTCAATGGACAGAAGCACCTCAAAAATACAGTGATCAACCTACACAAAAGGTTGGTACTGATGCTCGAGAATTTTAACCTTGACACGATCCTCAACTCTGGGGATCAGATGATCAAAACGACACCGAGCAATGAGAAGCTGGCACCTTTAGCAGATCGTTCTATCCCATATTACTACGACATTAATACCAACGGTACCGTCAAAGGCGTAAGCACCATCGATCTGGAAAAATCATGGAACTTTGACGCACGCCGCAGAGGTTGCCCAGGAGGCGTGGAGATCGTTTCTTATACCAAGAATGACGTTACGCAGGATACACACCAGGATCCTATCACTACGCCATTACTATACAACTTAGATGGACATCCTTTCTTTAGGATAGAAGGACACTTTGGTAAAGCATATACCGATGTGCAAACCGAGTTGGAAGACCTGAAGAAGCGCTTCAACCTATCATTTGATGTGACTGCTGTCAAGCTAGACACTACAACGGGAAGTATTGTCTTGGATGACTGCTACTGGGATGACCAGCAGGCGGCCTACAGCGCAGCCCGGTCTGAGATGATCTGCGTGGTCAATAACCTCAACGCCCAATGGACAGACTTTGTCAATGAGTGGAATGCCTGGTTGCCCGGTAGTGAATTACCCGGTGTAGGGCTCAATACTACCTTCGATGTAATCAACATCGATGTGATCAACGAGATATTGGCACTATTGCCAACTAAGATCAGCGATTTTGACTTCGGTGCCTTCAAGGGAGTGTATGACAAACTGCAATTTGATCTGGGAGCCTATTTACTCAGTGCCCAGCACACTTTCAATAGCCTCATTCAGGAGAAGTCGGGTGTAATCAGCCTTTCTACCTTGGAAGAAGCGCTGTCTATGCTCAATGCGGGCATCCATGCCAGCAATGCATTCTACAGTAACTGTACGTACATCAAATTATTTACCCAGTACCACAACTATGTGGCCTTGCTGGCTTATATGCAGGAAAACCACTGGTCAGTGTTTTCCAATTTCATCAAGACACATCCCGGCATAGACCACCAGATCGGTGTGCCGAAAGGGGGTACTTTCTTGCTGGTGTACAAAGGTGATGAGAGCGAAACCACCAATCAGGTGATTGCCGACTTTACCCTGCCTTACACCTGTTGTGATACTTGCCCGGACATTCCCGGAGCAGAAGATCTGGAAGTAACCTATCCACCTTCGGCTCGCCCTGAAATGATCATCACTACTGTCAATCAGGATGTGATCATCGACGTGAAGGCCAATGACCTGGACATCAATGTCGAGAACCTGCGCATTACTGAGAAAGGATCAGAAGCCGGAGGTGATAGCAAATCCGCCCAAGGTGGTGATGTGCTTTTCAATGATGGTAGGAGATTCTTAAGGTATGTACCACCTAATAACTTCACTGGAGAAGACCAGTTCCAGTACACCATAGACAATGAAGATAGCGGTTTGACCGATACCACTTTCGTTAGAGTGCTGGTAGTAGACCCTTATACGCCACACATCAAGGCAGTGGGAGACCTCGCCGCTACGGATAGCGCTACTAGTATTTTGATCGAGGTAACTAACAACGATACCTTTTATGGCACCACACAAGTGTTATTGCCACTCACTTGCAGCGATGCACCTAATTTGGAGGTACTGGAAGGCAATACCACTTGTGTGGTGCCATAAAAGG
>JBCBSS010000120.1:0-25268 GCA_039819065.1 Bacteroidota bacterium | reverse complement strand
ATTGAACTAGACCAACTTTTAACGCATCCGATATTTACATCGGAGGATTCAGAAATCTCTGCGGTAAATTCAGGTTCGATTGTCGTAACTGACCCTGATTTAGTTAGTCAATTAGTCGGTGATAAGGAGATTGACAGGTTTCTTAAAATTCTGTGTGATCAAGGCTCTACAGTACCCTTACCTGTAAAGATTTTTTTTACTGGTTGGCCAGATTATATAGCTGGTGGGATAATAAAGCATTCAAAGTCTTGGGAAGAGAAAGGTGGAGGACTTAGAGTCCAATCGATTGATTTAAAGAGCATAAACTCAAATAGAACTACGAGTTATAGTTATTCGGGTGGTGTAACTTCATATGAACCCTTTGGCTTTCTAGAACCACTACAATCGTCATCTTTCCCTATTTCCAATTCTCAGGCTGTCAAGCGTTATCTGTCCAAGGAAATAGTCAAAACATATAGTGATGTTATGGCTAACTCACGTGAGGTCATTGCACCAGGAGTAATTTACGAACGTGTTACGATAGAAGAGTATGTAAATGATAATAAAATACCTGGTAAAACTGAATATGAGTTTCAAGTATTTGACAAAAATATGGTTAGTATAGAGCCATCCTTAGAGGTTGAATCTGGTTCCGGTGATGATGGCGATGGACAAACCTTTGATAAAACAAGGATAAAGAAAGTAACCATATCGGACAAAATGAATCAGGTAGGGTCGCTGAAATCTGTCAATCTATATGACGAACATGATCAGATTATTTCCAGCACTACGAATCACTATCTTTTTCAAGAGAGCGAATTTGACTCAAATCTACAAGCCTACAATTATCAAGGGGTGATATCGGAGACTTTTGCTGAAGCTCGAGTTATTCGTAAAAAACTTAACCCTGTCGATTATGAATATCAACGCCATGGTGTTGTCAGCGAACGAAGGCAATATCCAAATATCCAAATAGGACGGACTAGCATCAATCATAAGACTGGTATAACAACAACTTCTAAAAATCTGGCTTTCGATTTCTTTTCGGGAAGCGTAACCAAAACACTATCAACAGACAGTTACGGTAATTACATAGTCAATGAAACAGTTCCAGCTTACCACAACTATCAAGGAATGGGATTGGCAATGGATGGTGGAGCTAACATGTTAACTCAAGAATCCTACTCTAAAGCTTACACAGTTGACAATGAAATAGATCAAAACCCTGTAGGCCTTATAGCGGCTTCTGCTCAAACTTGGAGCCAGGATGTAGATCAATTGAATGTGGTAAAGGAAGCAAAGCAATTCAGGTATTACGCGTCTGAATTAAACGAAGGTACGAGAAGAATAACTAGCCTTACAAATAACATTGAGGTCGGGGACAGGCTAAAGGTTTCCTACTTTTTCAAAGATTATACCTTGGCTGTTATTGGTGAGTTGACAGGAAATGACTACGAAGTTTACATGCTGAATGGGCCAATACCTTTGCAATTCACTGGCTTTTTTGATTTTACGGGCGCAGATTTCTCCCCCTTCAGAAAACACCGCAACTATGTCTATTTGGGCGATGATGTCGACCTTGAATCTCAACCCAGTGGATTATACCCATACAGCTCATTCTCCGAGTTTATCACTTGGAATCCTGCTCAAGAACCCTTTTCTAATCAATGGCAGAAAAGCTCAGAAGTGACACTATATGATGTTTACTCTCATGCTTTAGAGGCTTCGGATATCAATGGGAATTATGCTGCGACTAAAATGGATATTAACCAGGAAAGAGTTTTTGCTACAGTGGCCAATGCAAATTACAATGAGTTTGCCTACTCTGGAGCTGAAGATACACCAGTGGATGGATATTTTGGCGGAGGAGTCAAACTGGAGGGGGAATTGGTAGAGGGGTACGGCCATACCGGTAGCTATTTTGTACAATCCAGAACTGCCACTCCAAAAGGATTTTCTTATGAAATTGAGAACCCGTCATCTAAGAAGTATCGTGTTGCTTTTTGGAGTACAGCAGAAAATTCCATGATCAAATATCGCGAAAAGCGGATTGACGATTCATTTGGGCCAATCAGTAATGCGGAACTATTGCCAATTAAATCGATACAGGTAAGTGATGACGAGGAGGACAGTTGGTATTTATTCAGAGGTAATATAACTGTTTCGGAAAATAACCTGAAAGAGATCGAAATCTGGACTGAGGGTTTTGGCACAACTCTACAGGATGATTTCAGAGTTCACCCATTAGAAGCAACCATGACCAGTTATGTATATAACCAATGGGGAGAGCTATCTCACATTCTAGATGCGAATAACATTTTCACCGAATATGAGTATGACGGCATGGGTAGATTAGAGAGGGTGTGGAGAGAAACTACAGAATATGATAAGGATGGTGACTATGATGGCAAGGTATTAGTTTCTGAACATTGGCTTGATTATAAAGAAAAACTGACATTGGCCATTAACGCCACCAGCCAGGGTAATTCGGCCAGCATACCAAACCTAGGAGTTACAGATGTAGAATTCAGCCGTGACTTCACTTATCAAGCATTCTCTAAAAATGGTTGTAGTAATCCACCGCTGATAATACGAGTGCTGGTCGATGACGATATTGAATTGCCAAATGCTAATGGAAGTATTCAACTCACAGACGGAACTGAAGTAGTGGTTTCTGATGATACTTATACCTTCGAAAATGTTCAGGGAGCTCATGATATTCACTTTGTTCTGGCATCTTGGCCTGCGGCTGGTTCCAGAGATTCCGGAGATTGCTATGTAGACAGAGATGCGAACGATGATGACTGTTTTACTGGTATGTGCGTTAGGTATGTGACTGATGGATGTGGTGGTGAAACCCAGATTCAAATACCTTGTCCATCTGGATTCAGTTGCTCCAATACATGTGATAATAACCCTCCCCAAGAATAAAATCTGATTACAATGAAAAACATATTTCTTATATTCTGTTTGATTACCGTTTCTGAATATACTGTTGGTCAACACTCTTGCAATATTAATGTTACTAAGGTCTCTGGCCTTACTTATAGAATAAGCCTTAATTCAACTCAGTGTAATGCACAAGGTGTTAGCTGGTTGATTAATAATGATTCAGGAAGCTCATCGGGTAATTCCTTCAGTTATACCTTCACCGGCCCAGGAGATTATGACATATATATAGAAGCAACCTCAGGTTCAGGTGATGGAGATGATGGAGACAATCCATTGATTATTAATCCCACACCCCTAGGTGCTACCAACTCAACACCAAATTGCGTATGTTCTGACTCCAAAGTGGTTCCGATCTCTGTTAGTCTACCAACGCCAGAAGTTGACAATGCTAACATTTTGACTTGTTCACCTTCAGTGACATTAGAGGTGGAAAACCCAGACGCAAATGCAGTTTATGAATGGAGAAGGACTTCTGATAATTCATCTGTTGGTACTGGAGCCAGTATTGATGTAACAGTAGGTTCCGGTGTTACAGGCTATGAAGTACGTGCTACTAAAGAAGGTTTTGATCCCTCTGGATACGCTGCAGTCAGCGTCAATTACCTACCAAGTCATACACCCAACCCGACCTTCTCAATTAATAAGACCAGATATCGTCTGTCTAACTTGGGCGCTACAATTGACAACAGAATTAATGCATTGACTTATTACTGGCAGGTCAATGGAACTAATCAAGATAACAATCAGAGCTTGGCTAATATTGATTTTAGTTCTCCCGGAGATATCTACGAAATTCAAGCCTATTACTCTAGTGGTAGTTGTTGGACTTTAAAGTCAACAGGCCGCACACTATTGATTACTGATTTGAATACCACACCTCCAGTTCCTGAAATTGATCAGGTGCAAAAGTTTAGCTCTGTGGAAATTTTAATGACCAATACCCATCTTGTATTTATTCAGCAACACGCAACTTATTATTGGGTGTCATTGGACGATTTGGAAGATACGAGCAAGCCTTACCTTTCTGACACAGAAATTACGCTACCGGGTATTTATTACTTAAGGGGAAGGGATAATGAAACCGGTAACTGGGGTGCTTACCTCGAGGTAAATGTTGAACAAGCAGGTTTGATCGGTAGAGACGAATTTTATAACCGTATTGAGGTTCGTACTTATGATGAGTACCATAATTTGGTCGGTGCAAGTAAAACGTACTATGATGATGAAGGGCAAATATTACAAAGTCAAACAAAAAACCTAACAGAATCGACAGTTTTGGCTTCACAGCCAATCAGGGACCGATTTGAACGAGAGGTGATTAATACATCACCGGCTCCAACTAATGACGTCGATTTTCGCTACAAGGCTAATTTCGTAACTGAGGCTAATTCCGGAAATCAATATTCCTATTTACATTTTGATACCGATGCTAACAGAAATAATCCTCTACCTGTTGAATCCTCAATTCCCGGAACCTTAGGTTGGTATTACAGTAATAATAACACCGATAAGGATGTGCCTGATTCTGGCTTCCCCTATACAAGAATGGAATATTATGACGATGGAACTGGAGACTTAAAGAGATCAACCGGCCCAGGAGAAGGAGTAACGAATGGTTCGGGTAAAGAAACATATACTTTGTCATTAGGTGTAACTACAGAACTGGATAACTATGTTGAGTGGAGAAATAAAATCATACCTAATGCACAATCAAGTTTGATAGGTGAAGCCATTCAGCAAGTTTCTTCGGACCCTAATGGAAGGATAGAGATTTCATTCTTAGACAAGAATGAAAATATTCTAATGATAGCAAGAGCAGGGAGCGATTTAACTATAGCCAAGCAGTTGCGATCATTCGAAAGTGAATCAAAGTATTTTTATGTTCTTAATGATGAAACATCACTTAACTTCAATTTTTCATCTTGTGAATTCATAGGGCTTGACAATATCAGAAGTAATGAAACCAACATAACTTCTGGCAATTTCGCCAACATTGATTTAGATCGCGGCTTTTATGTACTAAAACCGAAGCCTGGGTTTGGAACAATTTGCGAACCAGGTAGAGAGGTGGAATATACTTTGAAGTTTGGTGATATTGCTTACAATTTCTATGATGATGCGGGTAGGTTAATCATGTCTGTTGCTCCGAATGGTGTTCAACAAGTTCTTAATAGTCCAAATGGTATAAATGATTTTGATCCGAATGACCTACCTTTTGCCACTTATAACTATTACAATCACCAAGGCTGGTTGTTATCAACACGAGAACCTGATGCGGGTACCACCGAATACCTTTATAGAAAGGATGGATCAATAAGATTTTCTGAGAATGAGCAACAAAGAGCAAAAGGCCGATTTTCTTACACTGATTATGATAATTTAGGCAGGCCCGTTGAATCTGGAGAGTATACTGGCCTGTTACTTTCTTCATCTGAGTTGATCGATGCTCTGGAGAATATTGGTTTGAATACTTGGGATGATGAAACTGAAAAGAATGATTGGATAAGAACCCATTACGATGAAGAAGTGAATTTGGAGTTCGATCTGGCCACTGGCTTAGGTGACATATATCAACAGGACTTTGTAACGGGTACTGTGAGTTGGACAGAAAATAAAGATATTAGGACCTGGTACAGCTATGACGAGGAAGGTAGAGTTGTTTGGATGGCCCAAAAGCCTGTCAATTTTCCATTGACATTTGTGGTTGAATACCAATATGATTTCTTAGGTAATGTGCTTCAAGTAGCCTACCATTCTTATGATGGAGCTGGGAATCCTCGTGATCAATTTTACCATCACTATCAATATGATGCAGATAAAAGGTTAAGCCGAGCGTGGACCAGTTTGGATGGAGATATTGCTGCGGCCAACCTCCAAGCCAAGTACAGCTATTATTTACATGGTCCACTTAAACGTATTGAGCTAGCCGGTGATCTTCAAGGGATTGATTTCAAATATAATATTCAAGGGTGGTTGAAGTCAATTAACCACCCTGATACCAGCGAAGATCCTGGTAATGACGGTAATGGCAATGGTTTCAAGAAGGATGCTTTTGGTATGATCCTGAATTATTATGAAAACAATATGAATGGCCTCTTCGATATTTCTGCTCTTGACAACCGTCCTGACCCAATGGATTTTCATGGCCTAACCGGTGAAGGTTCTCAGTCAATTCAGATTGCGGCCATGTTCGAACTTTTCAGACCAGTCACTGAGGGACAGCAAGAATCTGTGCTCAAGCAGTATAGTGCTGAAAAACCACTTTACAATGAGCAACTGCAAAACCTTCTCAATCAACGACCATCAGACCAATAACCAATCACAACATGACATCTAAGATTATGACCTTAAGATACGTAACCGTTCTAAGTCTGGTGCTGCTACTGACAGCAGGTTTCGCTAAGGCCCAGACGAATGACAATTTTGCGGATGCTACGGAGCTAACCAGTATTGATAATTTTTGTTCAGTTCCAAATGGTTTCACGACTTCGGGTGCCACACCAGACGAGGCATTACCGAGCAACTGGACGGGTGGACCTTTTACCAATGTTTGGTACAAATTCACCGCCACTACTACAGAAGTAAGTATTAAGGTAGAAGTGGGTAGTATGAACTATCCCAGGATCGCACTTCACGATGCTAGCAAAGCAGAAATACAAAGCGTAGCCAATGCAGGTTCTACTAATGCAGTAGGGATGAGTGTAAATACACTAACAATTGGAGACGTCTACTATATCAATGTCTCCAATGGTCCCAATGGAGGCCACTCCGGAACATTTACCCTCTGCGTTGATGATGCCGTTTCTCAAGACTTTCCTGCCGGAGCAGTCACTCTAACCCACAGTAATGATAACTGCTCGGCTTTAGCCGGTTATAATACCAGAATAGGGACTGCTGATGGATCAAAACCTTCTTACTGGGCCAATGGCCCCAATGCCAATGTTTGGTTTAAGTTTCAGGCTACTACTTCAGAAGTAGCGCTCAACCTCAATGTTTCAGGAGCAGAAGGTAATATGAAATTCCCCCGTCTGGCACTACATGACAACAACATGCAAGTATTGGCCAATGTAGGGGATGACGGTAATTCAGTTGATATAGGTTTAAGCCATACCGGATTAACTATCGGCGATTGGTATTACATAAACGTTGATAACGGCCCCAATGCCGGACACCGCGGAAGTTTCACTTTGTGTATTGATACAGAAGCCAGCTATGATTACCCTGCAGGAGCGATCGAGCTGACCAACACTAATAGCTACTGTTCAGACCCGGCAGAATTTACTACGCTCATCGCTACCCCGGATGGAAATAGGCCATCAACCTGGACCAATGGCCCTAATGCCAATGTGTGGTTCACCTTCATAGCTGGAAGTGCAGATGTCACTATAGATGTAAAGACCGGATCAACAGAAGGTAATATATTCTACCCCAAGGTAGCCCTTCATGATGAATCAATGACCGAACTGGCTAGCGTTAAAGATGCTGGTCAGACTGTGGACGTGAGTTTAGTATATAACTCTCTTACAGCAGGCCAACGCTATTATATCAATATGGATAACGGAGTTAATCAAGGGCATAGAGGAACCTTTACCCTGTGTGTTGATAACCCAGGCTCAGTACCAACAGTACCTACTCCACCTACAAACCTTGCCGCCACGGCAGCAGGAACAGACCGAATTGATCTGGCCTGGGATGATGTAGCCACAGAGACGAGCTATACCATATCACGCTCAACGACCTCAGGCACAGGTTTTACAGTACTGGCAGCAAACATAGCAGCCAATACCACTACCTATAGTGATATAGAGCTGACCCCTAACACTACATACTTCTACAAAATAGAAGCGATCAATGGATCGGGAAGCTCAGGTCAAACAGCAGAAGTGAGTGCTACTACAGATGCCATTCCAGTACCAGCCGTTCCAACCAATCTAACTGCCACAGCAGCCGGCACAGACCGAATCAACCTGACCTGGGATGATGTAGCCACAGAGACGAGTTATACCATATCGCGCTCTACGACGTCAGGCACAGGTTTCACAGTATTGGCAGCAAACATAGAAATCAACACTACTGCCTATAGTGATATAGAACTGACCGCCAATACTACCTACTTCTACAAAATAGAAGCGATCAACGGATCAGGTAGTTCAGGCCAAACGGTAGAAGTGAGTGCCACTACAGATGCCATTCCAGTACCATCGATACCGGCCAACTTTACTGCTACGACAGCAGGAATAGACCAGATCGACTTAAGCTGGGATGATGTGGCCACAGAGACCAGTTACACGATATCACGTTCTACGACATCAGGAACAGGTTTCACAGTACTGGCAGCAAACATAGAAGCCAATACGACTACATACAGTGATATAGAACTTGCCCCCAATACCACCTACTTCTACAAGATCGAAGCGATCAATGGCTCAGGTAGCTCAGGCCAAACGGTAGAAGCGAGTGCCACTACAGGTCATACAGTAGTACCATCGATACCCACCAACCTAACTGCTACAGCAGCCGGCACAGACCGGATCACCTTAAACTGGGACGATGTAGCGACAGACGAGGGTTACACGATATCAAGGTCTACTACCTCAGGTACAGGCTTTACAGTGCTGGCATCCAACATAGAGATCAATAGCACTACCTATACTGATCAAGAACTGACCGCCAACACTACCTACTTCTACAAGATCGAAGCGATCAATGCAGCGGGTAGTTCAGGCCAAACAGCAGAAGTGAGTGCTACCACAGATGATGTAACACCACCACCAACATCAACATCAGGCATTTATGTCAACTTTACCAAAACCGGATTTGGCACCTCATCCGACTGGAACCACTTTGCCAGTAACGGTAATAATGGTATGTCTATGGCTAACCTCGCGGATGATCAAGGTACAGCTACAGGCATAGATATTACACTGACCACCAACTGGAATGGTACCAAAGAGACAGGAGGGATGACCACCGGGATCTACCCGCAAGATGTGACAGAATCATACATTTGGACAGACCGGGGGAATGAGAAGATGCAGTTGAGTAACCTGGATGTAAGCAAGCAATACAACTTCACATTCTTTAGTAGTAGAGACCATACAGGAAATCGCACAGCAGCGTTCGTGATAGGCAGTACAACAGTAGAACTGAATGCCTCAGGCAATACCAACAATACAGTAAGTATTGATAACATAAGCCCCAATGCAGATGGCACCATAGAAATATCCGTCAATCTACCTAGCGGAAGTTCCATCGCCTATTTGAATGCCATGATAGTGGAGACAGTAGGATCAACAGGACCTACAGCACCTAACGCCCCATCAGCATTAGTAGCTACCACCACCTCATCAGATGAGATTACACTAACCTGGACCGATAACTCAGATAACGAAACAGGCTTTGAGATAGAAAGATCAATAGGGTCGAATAGTAATTATGAACTGATTCATACTACAGCATCAGATGCAACCACATATGCGGATACAGGACTATCACCAGAGACCTACTATTACAGAGTAAGAGCAGTAGATGTAACGAACAGCTTATTCTCAGATCATACTACAGAATCCAGTGCCACCATCGAAGACACTGACCCAGGACCGGGACAAGAACGTACCTTCCTGATTGACCTTGGTAACTCTACCAGTTTGACATCAGGGAACTGGAATAATATGGGCGGGCCCCAAAGAGCAGGGAACATAGTAACAGACCTGATCGATGCCCAGGGAGGAAATAGCACTATAGCTTTCGAAGTTGTTAGCGATGCATCCAATGGATATGGAAATGGATTTAATAGTAATGGTCCCACGAATGCCTTAGGATATCCAAGTACAGCCAATTCAGACAGTTACTTCTCACATGGTGCAGGAGGTACGTATAAGCTTACCGGCTTAGACAACACCAAAACCTACACCTTAACCATCTTCGGTAGCCGTAATGCCACCTCGGCAGGCAGAGTAGGAACCTACACCATAAATGGAGTTACTCAAACATTAGACGGACAAAACAACACTACCAACACCATCAGCTTTGCAGACATACAACCAGATACCAACAATGAGATCATCCTTGACTTTGGCGTAGAGGCAGGCTCCAATTTTGGGTATATGAATGTATTGGAAGTGGTAGAAAAGTCAAGCGCACAAATCAATGCACCTTCAGGGCTTAGGGCAGTAATGACACTAGGGCGGGTTGAATTGAGCTGGACGGATAACTCTAATAATGAGACAGGCTTTGAGATTCGAAGAAGTACCAGTGCAAATGATATCAGTATTCCATTCATTACTATAGGAGCAGATATTACTCAATTTATGGACATCGCCGTAGAACCTTCCACTACGTATTATTATCAAGTAAGAGCAACAGATGGACAAAACGAATCGGATTATACGAATGAAGTAAGTGTAACAACAGATGCAGCTACTTATGATGATATAGCCGGGGCCATTACGTTGGTTCATGGTTCGAATCTATGTTCTGTTGCCGATGCCTATACCACAATGGGAATGTCAGGCGATGGATTGGCAACCTCTTGCAACGGTCAATCTCCTAATTCTAATGTATGGTTCAAATTTCAAGCTACAACCAACGAGGTTACTATTGATCTTTCTTCAAGCGGAGCCTCAGGTTCTTTGAGTAAAGCCAATCTGACCCTATGGGATAGTGATTTTACCGAAATATCTTGTAACAAAGCTGCGGACGGTAATGTGCGCACTACCAATAACGCCCTGACGACAGGAGCTTGGTATTATATTAGCGTTGATAACTATGAAACAGATCAAGCTTTTAAAGGTACTTTTTCAATTTGTGTAGATGATGTGGCATTGATCACAGCTGATGCTTCTAACGGAACATCAGTGGTGCTAAGTTGGGTTGATCAATGGACTGATGAATCAGGTTTTGAAATCAGAAGGTCGGCTTCAGGCGGTACACCTACGCTGGTAGGAACTGTGCCCCAAAATTCAACTTCATTCATTGACGACAATGAGGTATTTGAGAATGGCAATTATCAATATGAGATTAAGGCAGTTGCTACTGCAAACCCTATCTCGGAAGTAGTGGTAGGCGTAACCACGGTTAGTTTTGACAACGATGGTGATGGTTTTAGCGAAGCAGGGGGAGATTGTAATGATAGTGATCCTAATATTAATCCAGGAGCTGTGGATATTCCGGGAGATGGAATTGATCAGGACTGTAATGGGCTCGATGCCGCATTGTCAGAAAGCAGGGAAATTTGGATTAATATCAATAGTAGGGTCAGCAATGAGACGGTGTGGAACAACCTTACGGCCGGTCATGACGCTATGGGAAGCATTAGCCCATTATTTGAAACTGCTTTTGATACTCGTATTAGCATGGAGATGCTGACAGCATGGGACGCAAGCCCCAATCAAGGCATGGCCAGAGGAGCCAACCACCCTGAGCTTCACAGAAGTCACTTCAGAGTGAGTACTGATATCGAAGAGATTCGTTTTACAGGCCTGGATGTAACCAAGACCTACACGTTCAAGATGCTAAGTAGTTTTGACAATGTCCTACACGGAACAGGAGTGGAGACTTCTAATACCATTTTTGAGATCAATGGCCAAACGGTAACTGCCGATTTTGTTAATAACCTGGATCTGTATGTGGAATTGACCAACGTAGTGCCCAATGCTAGTGGTGAAGTCTTGCTATTGGTTAGAAAAGGAGACAACGATGATTATGGTTATTTGAATGCCATAAGAATTGAATATTATATCACGGCACCTGAGACTCCAACTGGTCTGACGGTAAATCTTACGGATGGTCTGTACATTGACTTAAGCTGGGATAACATGCGATATGCGGAGAATTACGAAGTCTGGCGTTCGACTACGTCTGGTTCAGGCTTTGAAATGGTGACAGATACTCAAGCCGGCGTCACTACCTATGATGAGGGCGGTGCAATGGATTTCAGTACCACTTATTACTATATGGTCAAAGCCACCAATGCTGTCGGTGCTTCCGCATTTACCGAAGAAGTAAGTGTTACTACCGACCCTCTACCACCAACTGCTCCGGTAACCCCAGCCAACTTTATGGCAGATGGCTCTTTAGGTTCAGAAGTAACACTAACATGGATCGATTTATCTGACAATGAAGAAGGCTTTGAGGTTTACCGATCGATTGCCGATGCTGACAACTTTACACGCTTGGTAACCACAGATGAAAACGCAACAAGTTTTGTGGATTTTACAGCACTGGAAAATACGCGTTATGATTATCAGATAAGAGCTAAGGGGCCTGCTGGCCTGTTTTCAGGTTATACAAGTACTGATGTTCTGACTGCCAGTATTGACAATGATGGCGATGGTTACAATGAAGTCGATGGAGATTGTAATGATGCGGACCCAACTATTCGACCTGGTACATTCGACATTCCGAATGATGGTATAGATCAGGATTGTAATGGGGCGGATGCCAATGCTGATTCACGCACGGTATTGATCAATATTAATGCGAGTGGTAGTACTAATCAAGCAGCTCCTTGGAATAATTTGTCTACCAGGCATGACGAATTCGGAGAGATCGAGATGCTCTTAGACGATCAAGGGCAATCGACTGGCATAAAAATGTCTATGCTCACTACTTGGGATGCTAGGAGTAATAACGAAGGTGTAGTACCAGGATTATTCCCGGACAATGTCATGCGCTCCTTTTTTAGGGTGAGAGACGGGGAGGCAGAAGTTGAATTTTCAGGCTTGAACCCTGGCCTGACTTACAATTTCAGATTCATGAGTAGTTATGACAATAACAAAGGAACCCAACTCGGAACATCAAACACAGTATTTGAGTCTAATGGAGAAAGTGTTGAAGCTAATTTTGAAAATAACCCTAATCAGTTAGTACAGCTGTCAAGCGTACAGCCTTTGACGGATGGTAAAATTATTATCAAAGTAAGTAATGGACCCAATGGCAATTTCGGTTATTTAAATGCCATTGAGATGAGTTATACCGAAGGGCCACCTGCTTCTCCTCCTAACTTCATTGCCGTTGCCAATGGCACAGATCAGATAGATTTAAGTTGGATTGAAGTTGACAATGCTACATCTTATGAAATAGAAAGGTCCCTGTCATCCAGTGTTGCCAGAGGCTATAGACTAGTTCATAGTGCTCTTCCTGAAGAAATAAGCTGGTCGGATCTAAACTTAAACGGAGGAAGGTATTATTACCGTATTCGTGCTGTAAATCTGGCCGGAAGTTCTGATTGGGCTTACATTTCGCCTTCTTATATTGAAACAGAGCCACTTGATGTACCTGACCAACTTGAAATTCAGGCTTTACGTGATATTTATGAAAACCTTGGAGGTGTCAATTGGACCAATAATTCCGGATGGCCTTCGGACGATGCTAGTTGGGATGCCATTACCTCGATCAGTCAGGTATCAGGTTGGCATGGAGTCAGCACTAAGGATGGCAACATATCTCGCTTGCAATTACACGGCATTAATGTCAAAGGTAATGTCCCGCCGGCTATTGGTGAATTGAAAGCACTGAATTATGTAAGGATAGCAATCGAAGAAGGGGTAGATAGAGAAATAACAGACGCGATATGTCAGTTAAAACAGGTGCGTCATTTCCAACTAAATATATTCTCTGGAGCTTCGGTTCAGATTCCAGATGTCTTATGGTCATTGACGGATCTGACTACTTTGGTATTAGGTGGTGTAGGTTTTACCGGAGAGGTTTCTGAGGATATTGGTAATCTTAAAGATTTGGAGACCCTTATCTTGTCTAATTCCAGGTTTTCCGGACCATTACCAGAGTCATTGACTATTTTACCCAATTTAACATTTGCGGCTTTACAGTTCAATGATTTTAATTATTTACCAAACCTGAAGGAAAGAGCTCCTTCACTAAGCTTATTTGTTTCTCACAACATGCTGACATTTTCCAGCATGGAGCAAAACTTAAATGGACCAACGAGTCAGCCCAATTCTCATGATTTTCAAGACCTGAGTATAGGAATCATGAAATCACCAGATCGTGTCATTAAGGTATCTCCTACAGCTGATAATGCGCTTGTAGAAAACGACCGAGGAGGAGGAGAACATACTAATTACCAGTGGCAGGAACTTGACCAGAATGGAGAGTGGCAGGATATTGTCGGCAAAAATGATATTAATCTAGGCCTAGGCAGTATCGATGACACTTTCGTGGGAAGGAAGTATCGGTGTGAGATGACTAACAATTGGATCATTAATATGACACTCTACTCATCCATTTTTGAAGTAGAAAAAATTAACGATCCAGTTAGAGCTGATTATCAAGCTGCAGGTCTTTATGATGGTACCATTACCTCTATGCAATGGCGCACGGATAGGCCAGAAGGTGTAATTGAAACGGATTTTGAGGATGATGGCTGGGGAACCTATTTGTTCGATTACGATGAAAAATATCAAATTACAGAAGCGCTCTGGGGCGAACGTACGGTATCAGGTGTCGGAGTGGCCAATAACAAATACCGGTTGAACAACCTGACTTACGACCCTAATGGCAACATCCAGTCTTTGAGAAGGTATGATGGAAAGGGTGATCAAAAGCATGACTTTGCCTACGATTATAACGCAAGAGACCCATTGGCTACTAAAAATAACCAGTTGGAAGGCATAGCTGGTCATGCCTCATATCATTATAATAAAATTGGCCAATTGGATTTCGAAGATGTTGAAGAAGGTGAAGACAAATACGTTGAATACGATGTGTCAGGTAAAGTAGTAGCAATCTATTCCCAAGCTACCTTTAACGAATCGACCGGTACATATGATTTTGATGACGATTTCAAAGAAATCAGTTATGCCTATGATGACCGCGGTTTTAGGTTATGCAAGCGTGTGGAGGATACCAAAAAGGAAACCTGGTATCTGCGAGATGCCTCTGGTAATCTATTGAGTATTTACGAACGGCAAGGGGATGACCAAGGTCAGGTTGGTGTTAAGACGGAAATTCCAATTTATGGCTCAGGCAAGATTGGTGTATATTACCCACAACAAGATGGTACGACTGCTTATGAGTTGACAGATCACCTCGGTAATGTGAGAGCGGTGGTGAAACGCCAGGTAACTGCTTTTGCTGCTACCATGGAGGACACGGGCGAGGAAAAGATATCTAATCCCCGGGTAGAAGAAATGCAGTATTTTGAAAATCTTTTCGAAACTGCAGTTGATGATGCAGCGCACAACCACACCCCATTCACAGATGCTTCTTACTCTTCATATCTCTATTGGGGAGGTACGCAAACTACCCCTACCCAAGAGATAGGACCATCCATTGGCTTGAAGGTAAGTGCCAGTGATAAATTCAACCCTAGGGTTTGGGCACAATATGAGGATAACGCGGCGTCCTATAACCGGGACATGGCGCTGGCTACTATCATTGGGCAACTCTCATCCACATTCTCAACTGTATTAACCGCCGAAGGTCTGCCACTAGCCAATGACATGATCGCAGATGCATTTACTGGTATTGTCCTGAGTGGACCTGATGCAGGAAATACGGTACCTCATGCATACCTTAACTATGCCTTGTTTGACGATGATTTTGAGTTGGTAGAAGCAAGAGCTAAAAGGGTTACCACAGATGCTATTTATGTAACGGCATCACCCGATCATGAGGAAATTGGGTACGATCAAGATATTAAAATAGAGCAAGACGGCTACCTGTTCGTTTGGGTGAGCAACGAATCACAGGACACCAGAGTATGGTTTGACGACCTGACAGTAAATCTAACAAGAGGAATAGTCACCCAATCAACTGACTATTACCCGTTTGGATCAGTGGCCAGAAGGTATAATACACCTAACAGTTATTTTGAGCCTATTACTCCCGTTGATACTGAAAATAGTGGTTCGAGACTTGCTGATAACATTATCGCACGGTATGAATTCAACTCATGGCAAGGTGATCTTAATGACCTAAGTGGTACTAATGCACCAATAACTGCTAATGGAGGATCATCAGATGATGATATCAACGGTAACCGCTACGACGCTTACGAACTAGATGGAATTGATGATTACTTAACCATTGCTGATGCATCCCATTTCGATTTTGGCAGCCAAGATTTTGCTGTATCTTTTTGGGTGAAGAAGAGAGAATCTTCAGTCAGTTTCAGTAATCTTGGAGGCGTGGGTAAATGGAACTCAGGAGGAGCCCCCGGTACCAATGAGTGGAATCTTAGTATAGGCAATGAGAACAGTGATACACCTAATTTTGCCATCGAAAGTGGTAATGACAAGTATGTCATCACTTCTACTCAACCACTTACTGTCGGTCAGTGGAACCATGTACTAGGTCAGAGGAAGGATGGTATGTTACATCTATATGTGGATGGTGTCTCCCAAGGAAGTTTAGAGGTGGGCGATGTAACCATTAATGATGTGGGTCTACCAGTATACGTCGGCCGATTAGCCTCTGGGCATTACAGCAATGCTGTTTTCGATGATGTCTTGATCTTTAATCGTGCTTTGACATCAGGAGAGATAAATGGGCTCGCGGCTAAAAATCCTATTGAAGCTATAGACCTAACTTCTGAAGCGCAAAACCAAATAACCTTCGGCCAATACTACCGCTATGGCTTCCAGGGAGAGTTTTCTGAAGAAGACGGAGAAACGGAGTGGAATAGTTTTGAGGCTAGGATGTATGATCCTGTTGTAGGAAGATGGCTATCTGTTGACCCTCTCAGAGTTGGTTTCTCACCTTTTGTTGGATTCGCTAATAACCCACTAACATTTGTTGATGAAGGAGGCAGAGAACCAATACTTCCTCAAATATATACCTTAAATGGGTTGTTAAATCTGTTTCGACGTAATGGTGTCAATAGTATAGATGATGCCAAGGCCTTGTTTGCTGGAAATAGTCACACAAGTAAAGATAGCAATAACCCACGGCTGAACTTTAATGCTTTTATATATACGAAGGCAGCGGGTTGGCTTGATATGAAACACTTTTTTGCGGCTGCAGGTGCTGCGGAATTAGGCGTTCCAGTAGATTTGGTTTTATTCAGAGGAGAGAATGTCGAGAAAGGCCAACTAAAGGCGAATCATGGATCGGCATACTCTTATGAAGACCTTCAATCAAATCTTCAAGGAGCGCTTTTTGGAGATAATATTGATGGTGATTTTATAGAGGAGTTTACTCGATTCATGAATCATTTAGGGCATGGTACTCTCGAAGATGCTCCTAACAAGGACCAAATTCCGGAACATGCAAGAAGGCGATACGGACAAGTACCGACGAACTTCAGTTATATCCCAATGTACGCTATATGGGAAGTATTAGTACCAGAAGAAAATTATATCCCAGAACAAGATGCTACAAGGGTTGCTCCACCTCCTGGGTTTTTTGTACCTAAGAAGTAATACCCTCTACCTGGCGCAAGCGTCTCGCTTGTGCCAGCTAAGTCGAACTGATAAACTATAAAGCTTGAAACAAATCCTCATCCTCATACTGCTCCTCTTGTCTACCCTGGCTTATAGTCAGGATAGACAAGCGGTTGATAGCCTAGCGAGCCGGGCGAAGCAACGGCTGGACAGTATGCAAATCAAGATAAATCCAGATAGTATTGGTGTGGTCGACCAAGCCCTCGGGCAGGTCGACTCCGCCAATGCTTTACTTACCTATCAACTGGATAGTATCAGTGAACTGAAGGTCAGAAATGAGAAAATCGACTCACTCAAACAAGCCACCCAGCAAAAACTGGACAGCATCAAAATGCTGAACCTGCCCCATGAAAAGTATGTGGCAAAAGTCGATAGCCTGAACAGCCAACTGGAGAATAAGATCAGTGAGCTGAATCAAAAGGCCGAGCAAAAGCTCCAAGATTGGAAAACCAAACTGACCGCTAAACTCAATGGAGCAGATAGTTTGGGTTTAGACAATGTCAACCTCCCAGATGCAAGATTGCCGGACAGCAGTGTTGATCTTCCAGATCTAGGGGAGCAACTCAACATCGACAAACCGACCGGTTTGGACAACTTAGAACTAAAAGGCCTGAAAGATGTGGGAATTGATAGCAACATCGAAAACCCACTGGAAGGCAATGAAAAGCTCAACCAAATCAAATCCGAAGCAGACCGTATCAAAAGTGTGCCCCAGGAAGAGATTGAAAAGGTAAAAAGCTCAGATGAGGTCAAAGGTGTAACCGATGAACTAGGCAAGGTGAAGGAAGTAGGGGTAGAGGTAGATGAGTACAACCAAGCCATTGCCAAAGCCAAAGCAGGGGATGTAGAAGATCTGGAAAAGAAAGCGGAAGAAGAAGCCCTCAAACGCAGTGAGTTAAATATGCTGAATGAGGAAACGGCTGAGTTCAACCAACTCAAAGAACAACATGGTAAATTCCTCAAAGATGCTGAGCAGTACCAAAACAAAGAAATGGTTATCCAACGCATCAAAGAGAAATCCAAGCACCTGGCCATCAACCACCTGCCTAAAAACATTGACTACCAATCCAAACTGGAAGCAGCGCAAAAGAGGTTAGCCGCCTACAAAAAGAAGTATGGTGAAATACAGAGTTTGGAAGATACCCTATTAAAGAAAACCAACCCACTCAAGGGCAAGCCCCTAAAAGAACGCCTAAGGCCTGGCCTTGATCTGGAAATCGCCCGATCAGGCAATCCATTCATTGATTTTGCCCCGACCCTTGGCTATCGAATGAACGACCGCTGGTCGATCTATGGAAGCTATGTTTACCGCTTCGAGTTCAAGCAAGATGAGTTTGCCCTGTCTGGAAAAATGCCTACCCATGGAGGCCGTTTTTATTCCACTTACAGAGTATTCAAGAGCTTTTCACTACTAGCAGGAGGTGACTATATCCGCACCAATGTACCCCGCACCCAATCCGGGGAAACCCACAGGGCTTGGACGAGTGGCCTATATGGTGGTATCGTAAAACGCTACAGCTTTTCTCCCAATATCAAAGGTAACGCACAATTGCTCTACAACTTTAACCACGACGATAACAGCCCCTACCCAAGGAAATTCAACATCCGCTTGGGCTTTGAGCTCGACTTGTCCAAGAAACGCAAGAAGCAAAGGCTAAACTTAAACGGCCAGCCGTTGCCAAAAGGAGTGAAGCTACCGAGAAGACTACGTTAGTAGGCAGCTATTAGTAGCTAGTCGTTGGTATTTGGTGATGAGACTGAACTGTCATCTCTTTGTGCTGGTGAGGAAGCAAAGTATAACATCATGGCTGTCACTGCGAGGAGGCACGACGAAGCAGTCCAGAGGTGATAGGCAGGCTTTATGATGATGAGGTAATTAATTGATGCGATGATTTGATGATATGATTGTGGGGTCATCCAATATTACATGGAGAGTAAGCACTACTCATACAATTGAGTATCATCAATTGATCATATATAATACCATCAATTGATGATATGCCGAAAGGCAAAGCATCTAGGTTTTGTAGTCTTTTATCTTTTGTCTTACATCTTTAATCTGAAGTAAACCCTCACTTCCTCACCAGTCTCATGACTCCTTGACTGTCAAGTGCATACACAGAATCTTTATAGGTGATGCTTCTTAAAGCACGGATATCACAATCCCCGGACTCATGAATCACTTCATATGCTAAAGTAAGGGTGTCTATATCGGCATCCTGAAATTTGCCTTTGAAGTCTATCACAATAAAGGTTCTATCAGTAGTGAGCTGCATATTTTGATTAGCGCTATCAACTTCTAGTAATGGGGCTCTATCCTGGCTTATAGTGCGTATACCATTTGGTTCATAAAGAGCATTCTCCCCAAAGATCAAATCATCCCCATCGGCATTCACAACGGTGAAATTGATTGTAGTCCGGTTCAACTGAAAACAATTAATGGTATCATAATAGCATGATACAGTCAGTATTGTAATGAGGCATAATAATAAAGTGCTCAGAAAGCTTCTCATAGAATGATTGATTTCTGAGATAACGAATGAATGTAGTCTAAAGTATTGCGGCGGGATAACTCTATTCCACTATTTTGACATGAGCATAACTTCGTGAAAGTTAGGCTGAAGGGCATGGATGAGCGGTTTTCGAAAACGAGACTGACAGTTGTGCACATAAAATTCCCAGACCTTGCATGCTAAGCATGATGGTCTGGGAATGCTAACTTCTAATTTTCTACTTCTCTTATGGTCGAGATTGCTTCTTCGTTCGTTCCTTACCACTCGTCCGTCCACTGACGGATCGCTATGACAGCCAAATATCTTTGGTCTTTTTCTTCCGTCTCTCGTCAATCCCTTTGATTATCCGGATAGTCGGAAACAACAAACCGAATGTCTATCGAATCCTCAAGTACACCTTTATCCGTACTTTGTCTGATCAGGATTTTGTGGCTGCCAATACCAAAGGTGGGAGGGATGCTGACCCTAAACTCTCCACGATCATTGAATCTGATATTATCGCCGAACTTGGTCTGATTTCCATCGATAATGATTTCAACCGGTGCACTCGGATCGAAGCCTGAGCCTATAATGAGCAGTTCTTTGGCTTGGTCGATTGGTATGCCCAGGTCTCCAGATGCGATGTTCAATCTCAATTGAGGTAAAACGGGTTTCCTATCTGGTAGGTCTTGTGGTTGCACCTCGTCTGTATGGACAATTACACCGCTGTAGCGATTTCCTTGAAGGTATACCCCTTTGACGGTACGGTCGCTTTTCAATACTTCCCTGAGTTCCTTATCCTGGCTGAGTATACCGTTGCCTCCGCTTCCTGTTGTTACTTGCACAGGTAGTTGCACCTTCTGCCCATTCTGATCAAAACCTTCCAACTCACCTCCGCTGATATAGATCAACTTAACCTCACCTGTTTCCTCGTCTACTTCAATATCATTGATATTGCCATTGCGCATCATATAGAATCCACAAGTTTGGCAAAGACTATCAATTACCAGCTCTTTCACTCTAATGAGATCCCCTCTGTACCATAGTAGAGGGTCTGCTAATTGATAATCAGGCCGCTCGATGACTAGAGGTGGAGGGCATTCAAACTTGTACCTCCAAAGGCCTCGCCCATAGGATGAGATGACTACTTCGCCTTCTTTCGAGAAGAAGAATGAACTGACGAATGGGATCTTTTCCGAACCTTCTACCTTTTGCCATGTGGCGCCGTTGTTGAAGGTTTCAAAGACGCCAGCCTGAACAGTGCCTACCATAATATGCCCTGCACAATCAGGATCCCAACCAAAGGAACTGATCTGCGTGAAGCGGCCCCAAAGAAACTTAAACTCGCCAGAATTAGTCACCATGTCCTTGAGGTTGTTGTCGTTGCTCCATGTCAACCCACCATTATTGGTTTTTTTGACCAGGCCATTGGCAATGTCTGGTACAATGATATGGTTAGGGTTCTTAGGGTTCACCCCAAATACTTCATACCATGCAAACATAGTGGGGAAGGTGCCGATATTACCAAACCCTGACAGATCCGATTGCACAATGGTGGGAGTAAGGAAACCAGAGATACGTTTGAGCCCAATATTCGGTTCACCATTGGTTTCTCCCGGCTTATCTATGGCCAGGTATATGATCGGGTTACTTTCGGGGCCCACTACCAAAGGCAAGTTCATGGAATTTTCGCTTAACGAGGTCACTGAGGTCCAACTGGATCCGGTATTTGTACTTCTGGCCAATTGCCAAGCGGAAGAGTCACTATTGAATTGCTTTTGAACATAATTGCCAGGTTTGATCAACGCTGGGTTGCCGTTTGTTCTGGGTGGGTTATTCCAGCCTGCTTGTGAAGATAGCGCTGGTCCCGATCTGTAGTTACCGCATCCTGCACAGGAGACTCCTGTGTGGGTGGTCTGGGCAGCAGGTAAGTTCTTTTGTGGCACGTTCAGGTAGAATCCTTCACAGCACCTTCTATTGGGCCAGGTAGAACCATAGTTGGCCGAAGCCCAATTATCATTGTCTTGTGTGCCAAAATAAAGGTCAGGGCTGTTGTCATCTGTAGTACGTTGCCCGGTTACTTCAGTGATTTGCAGTGCGTTGTAACCTTTGGAGCCTCCGCCAGCCATAGTCCAGGAGGCACCATTATCGGTTGTTTTATGTACGCCGCCGTCACTAGCTAGTAGAATGGGAGTTTTGCCATCCTGACTGATGCCAAGGTCTGCCGGATCACAATGATCAATACTCAGATCTTGCCAGACACCGAAACCATGTATAGCGCCATGTGTCACCTCACGTCTGCGAAGTTCGCAACCACCATCCCCAAAATACAAGTCCATTTTGTTGCTTCCACTACCAAGGGAGGATGTTGATAAAGTAACAAAAGGCGGACGATTCCATCCATTCTTTTTCCTGACCACGCTCCATAAGTCTCCAAAATCCTGGGTATAGTACAGGCCAATTCTTCGCTCCCAATCTCCTGACGAGTTCAATTCCCAAAAATTGAAGGCAAAATAGATGTGGTCATCATTTATGGCAGATATGGCGATTTGATTGTGTTGTCCTGCTGCTCGATTGCCAGGCAGTCTTGCCTGCTTGATATTCCAGTTAGCACCACCGTTAGTAGAGACTCTTACGGTGTTGTTGGTCAATACCGCCATTTTGTTGGCTGACGGTGTAAGT
Organism: Bacteroidota bacterium; assembly: GCA_039819065.1. GTDB lineage: Bacteria > Bacteroidota > Bacteroidia > Cytophagales > Cyclobacteriaceae > JBCBSS01. The sequence continues at coordinate 2,761 of JBCBSS010000120.1, read as the reverse complement.
ACGGCCCTAATAGAACTCGAGCCCAATCCTGAAGTTCCGGACAGGAAATTCCAGGTACTCCCTTGGTCATCACTGAAGAAAAGGCCGCAATCTGTCCCTGTCCACAACCTGCCATTGGAGGCATCAAAAGATAGGCTATGCGCAGCCATATTATTTGTGCATGATGTGGTAGGTGCATTCATGGTAGCCTTGCCCCAGGTTACGCCTCCATCATCGCTTCGGTAGATGCCACCTCCACTTACTACCCGTGTATCACTGTTGGCGGCGGCCAGCACAATGCTACTATTGGTCGGTAAAAACATCACATCTCGAAAGCGAAAAGTGCTAGCTCCACTGACTTGTCGCCAATTATCTCCACCGTTGGTAGAACGGAAGAGACCGCCGGTCTCGGATGCCACCACAATGATATTGTCATCAGATGGGTGTGAGGTAACGGCTACAGCGCGACCACCATTGGCAATGTTAGGTTGTTTCGGAGCCAAAGCAGGGCTATGGCAGCCGGAAAAGCATGTGATCAAGGCACCTAGTGCGATCACAGCTAGAATGACATGCTTGATTTTCATGGCTTTGTGTTTTGGTATTTATTAAGGATTTTCTGTGCGTGTTAACCCAAATCTTTCGGTTGATAAAGACAGTTGGGCATATTTTAGTATGATAAGAAACGGAAAGTAACCCACAGAAGGAGAGAGTGATTGGAAACCGACATGCGAGTTTTTTGTATTTTGTTGGGAAGTAAGGCGGTTCAGTAGATGTATTGCAGGCAATATCTAAATCTTAGATCTGACTCAGACCCCAGATATTCTCAGCTGTCAAAATTGGTAAAAGGTGTTGTAGAAGTTGTTGCTTCCGTGGAGCTTAGATATCCTCTTCCAGTTTCTGACTTCTAACTTCCAATGGTGCCTGGATTGCTTCGCTCCTTCGTCGCTCGCAATGACACCCAGACATAAGAAAGTCTTATATCTTTCGTCTTTCTACGTATATCTAAAACCTAATCACTCCTCAGCAGTCTTATCCAACTCCAATAGCTGCTTTTCCAGCGAGTCAATTCTATCGATATACTCCTGCTCTTTGCGCTGCATTTCCTCCTGGGTAGCGGCTAACTCCTCCATATTCTGACGCATTTCTTCCTCTTGGGCACGCATCTGTTCGGTCTGTTCTTGTGTTTCTTCTAGTAGCGTTTTAGTCTTAGCGTTAATCTTATTCACACTGATGTATGAAGCAACTGCCTCGCCCAACTGCTTTACAAAATCTACCTCATGATCCCCCATGACGTGGAAAGAAGCAATCTCCAAAACACCTTCTACTTTTTCGTCAATCACCATAGGCATAATCAGTACGTTACGAGGTGCGGCTGCTCCCAAACCCGATCGAATATTGGCGTATTCGTCTGGTATTTCCTTGAGGTAAGTGTGGAGTTGTTCCAGGTAAGCTTGCCCTACCAGCCCTTCTCCCGGAATGATGGTCTTTTCAAGGTACTTGTGTCTATCATAAGCGTAGCATGCTTCTAACTTGAGCAATGTCTCATCACCTTCCTCATGTGCCAGGAATAACCAGCACTGATTCGCTTTGACGTACTTGGCCAATTCTTGCACTAACTGCTTGTAGAGATCACCACTATCATCGTAGCTCCGCATTAGATTACTAAAGCGCGCTATACCATCAGTTACCCAGTTCCTTTTTTGCTCTTCTTTTTGTTTCTCTTCAATTTGTCTGATGTTTTCTTTCAGTTCATTTTCTGACTTTGTCAGGTCGGCATTCCGCACGTCCATTTCGTCAACCAGCTTCTGTGCTTGTTTCTGGTAAGAGGAACTTTGCGCTGCCAAAACGGCTATAGTACTGGTGAGAAATACAATGGATAGGAAAATATTGACCTTGCCCAAATATCCGTCAACGATTATGCTTACATCATGATCGGCACCTAACCACTCACCAAGCGGTTCAATGAGAAATACCAACAGGATAGTAGTGTATGCGAGACAAAACAACAGCCACCACTTGTCTTTCAAGTCAAATACCAAGAAAGGAATGATGACAAAGCTCAAGGCCAGACAAAACACTTCAAACATAATTGGATGTTCAGGCCGAATTAAATGTGCACTGTAGGTTGATCCAAGTGTTACCGGTAGAATGGCCATCATCACTCTGGCCAGTGAACTGAGCCCAGCTATGTTCAGGCCTATAATAGCAAAACATACAAAAAAACCAACGACCGGTATGTACGTCAGTTCGTAGAAGTAAATCAAAGAAATGGCAATGAAGGGTAATGCGACCATCATGCTGAGGATCAGCGCAATCTGATTGGTCAACTTGATCTTTTGATTTACTTCCGGCGTATTGTTTTCCGAAACTCCCGCTTCAAATATCTTCTTAAGCATTTGACTAATGTGTTGTTTTTAAAATAGCATTAATTACGATGTCACTTAGCATTTCTATAGTCGACAAAGTAAATGAAAAATAGAATAACTCCTGGTCAGGGAGATAGTGTTTGCTCAGTTTATGCTATGGTGTGATTATGTACCAGTCACAATCAATAAGCAAAGAAAGTAGCTAGAATTAAGAAAGAAAAATTTTGAAGGGTACAAGGTATTTTTTCGGTAAAATACCTAGGAGCGGGAGTGATAAAATTATTGGGAAGGTTTAAGGAAATTTGAGTTATAACTGAATCAAAAAAAGGTGACTGCAGATTGCAGCCACCAAACTAAGTGAATCGTTTAGCTTAGGTCAAAAACGCTACTTAACGGCTTTAGTGATACTACCACTA
>JBCBSS010000119.1:0-25310 GCA_039819065.1 Bacteroidota bacterium | reverse complement strand
CTATCAGACAATAAGATAATGGATGAACTAGGCGTCAATACCAACGCCTACTATACACTCAGGTCTCGTCTGATAGTTGCTTCTCCCTCATGGATTTGAGTAGATATGCAGATTTATCAGCATTACTTTCAGTTAAAGAATCGTGAATAGCATTGTAATCTTTCTCAGAAAGTTGCTTAATGATATTCTTCAGCTTGGCCATTGTAGATTTTGTAGATTAATAAAAAAGGTATTTGTAAAAGACGCAAAAAAGTTGGCGCGTAATACAAAGAGGAAAATATACAAAAAATTAATTTATAAATATATGGTATTTGATGCTTTAAAAGTGTGGATATCATTCCCGAAATATCCAAATCTTCGTTTGATAAGCGTTTTCATGAACAATATATTAAACACTCACCTATTTTGAAAGAATGTAATAAATACCAAGAAACTGATTATTTCGGTAAATAAATGTCGCAAATGTGTCAGTCGGGTCGCACATCTTTAAGGTTCTCTAAAATGAGATGCTGTATTATTCCAAGGTGATAAGCTATGATAAATTCGATCACAATCGCTGATTGGAAGGGGCATAATTCGTATCAAAACCAGAAGATTCCGTTTATAGGTCAACCTTCACTGACTTTAACAACTTTTAACCGAAATTAACCCACTTTAAACCTGCTTCTAACGTAAAACCATTAAAAAGCATTACATGATATTAAGAATTGTACTCATCGTTTTTGCCTTCAATACTGTTAGCTGCACAGCCAGGCAATCAGACACTCCTGTATTAGTAGATGTCGTTCCGTTTGAAATGGATGGCGCACATATTCTCGTTTATGCCAATGTAAATGGTTCTGATCCAGTACCATTTACCTTCGATACTGGCGGAGGTACTTCATTGATAGACACCGAAAAAGCGGATGAAATAGGTTTGAAAACTACCGGAACCAGCCAGGCACAGGGTGCTGGTGGCAATGCCCAATTTCAGGTTACAAGATCCAATACGATCAAAATGGGCAACCTGACCTTTGAAGATTGCAGTTTCTTAACCATTTCTTTGGCACACATGCGCCAGTTAGGAGCAAAGACTTATGGTGTGCTCGGTTATGAGCAGATATCGAAGTATGTGGTAAAAATCGACTACGAAGAAAACAAGCTATATTTCTACGACAAGAAAAGGTATAAGTACGATGGTGATGGAAAAGAAATTCCCATAAAACTTGAATCGCGGATTCCTTCAGTGGAGGCCCAGATAGAATTAGAAGATGGTACGACCGTATCAGGACGGTTTCTGATCGACACAGGCGCAGCGATGTACGCTTCCATGAATACCCCTTCGGTGGTCGAGTACGATGCAATTGGCAAACTTTCCAAGTCCTTTGAAGTATTGGCCTCTGGTGCCACCGGTGAGTTTAAGTTAATCAATGGCAGAGTCAACAAGCTAAAACTTGGTGAGAGTGAGTTCAGCCGCTTGCCTTTTATGTTTAATACAATCAATGAAGGAGCATTGGCCGACCCTGACTTTGTAGGTATCATAGGCAATCGCGTTATGCGCCGCTACAATATCATATTGGACTATCGTAACGATCGTATGATCCTTGAGCCTAATCGCTTCTATGATGATGCTTTTCGAGTCAATGCCTCAGGTTTACTGATCTTGGCAGAAGACGATGACCGACTGGTGGTGAGTGATGTCATTGCCGATTCACCAGCTGCTAAGTTAGGCATTCAAAAAGGTGATGAAATTATCTCAGTAGATGATATTCAAGGCACCACTCAAACTCGTCCAGCCATAAGAAGCAGGTTGGAAGAAGCAGGAAGGACTGTCAAAATTGTTTGGAAACGGGATGGCGAGATAAGACAAGATTCGTTGTTGTTGGAGAATATTATATAACTCAATATACCAAGCATCCCAAGGGCCAACTACCGTTTAGAATAGGCCAAAAAGAAAGCGTAGTGATGAGATAGCAAATTGATCTATTTCCTTTCTCGCTATTTGTCTTTTGAAGTCATAATTTGTAGTCTTGCGAATTAATTAAAGTAAACAAAATCTAATTACAATGATCAAGACTAAATTATTTATGCTAGCTGTGCTATGCTCATTCTTTGCTATGCAGGCTAATGGACAAGGAAAATTTGGGTTTAAGGCTGGGGCAAACCTTGCTACAATTGGAGGAGACGCTCGAAATGCGGACAGTAAATTGGGTCTCCACGCGGGAATGACCGTACGTACACCTATTAATGACCAATGGGCTACTCAGTTTGATGTTGTATATTCGGTACAAGGCGATCAGTCTTCGCTGAGTTCTGACATCAGGTCCAACTACAACTACTTAAATGTCCCATTTGTATTTAAATTCTACCCTGAGGCAGGTTTCAACGTTCAAGCAGGTGTCCAGGCTGGTATTCTTGTGGCTGCGAATACTAACTTGTTCGGTACTAAACGGGACATAAGGAATGATCTCAGCACCTTTGATTTTGGTATACCCGTAGGTTTAGGCTATGATTTTGACCAAGGATTTGGGCTGGACTTCCGCTATTTCCTAGGATTAACAAACACCAACCCGAATGCAAGCAGTTCGTTTCCAAATAGGGTTTTACAATTCAGTATCACCTATATTCTAAATTAATTTAGAAATAGGTGGCCAGCGGTTCTTATCCCCATGGAAAGCAATGGTGCCGCTGGCTAATCTAATCTTTCAGAGTATCATCAAGATTGTTTAAAATATCTTGCGTGGAATTCTCTTCTATCTTCTCCTCAAGGTCTTTCAGCCGTTGGCGCAAACGCTTAATCAGTTCCTTATTCTTGGCAATTATCTGTGCCGGGCCATCGGTTCTGAGTTTGACAGGTTCCTTGTTCTCAAAGTCAATACCCTTAATAATCTCCGGCAGGCGTTGCAGGTTTTTCTTCAATACATACCCGTTAGCCCCCTTCAATATGGTTTCCGCGGCTAGCTCCTCGTTATTCAAAGTTGACGTAACGAAAATAAATGGTAAATTATCGTATTGCTGCTTGGTGAGGCTGAGTGCTTCTAATCCATTGAATTCAGGGACATTGTAATCCGACACGACCAAGTTTGGCATAAAAGAACGCAGGAGTAATTCAAAATCCCTTTGATTAGTGGCCAACTCCATGCTAAAGTCAATATCAGATTTTTCGAGAACCCTTTTGATCAATCTGGCATCGTTATCGAGGTCCTCATAGAGAAGTATTCGAATCTTGTTCATTTCACATTAACTACCGGTAACCCTAAGAACAGGCCCCTAAATTCGTATAATAAATGTCAAATTAAGAATAAAGTCAATAACAACCTTTATTACATGCTAATAAACACTTAGTTCAAGATTGTGTTTAACTTTTGTTAAAGACTATTCGGGCCTTATCCAAATGAGTAGTATTATTTCCCAAGTGTGGGTAAAGAAAAAAAGAAAGTGGCTCCTTGCCCCTTGATGCCTTCTGCCCATATCTTGCCATGGTGTCGTTCTACCACCTGCCGTGAGATAGCTAGCCCCACACCTGTGCCTTCGAAATCCTTGTCCTTCACCAGCCTGACGAATACACCAAATAGTTTGGAAGCATGGTCATTAGAGAATCCAATACCATTGTCTTTGACGTAGATTATGTGTTGATTTTTGCTTTCAGGTAGTGAGCCCACCTGTATCATCGGTTTGTTTACTTTGCCGGTGTACTTGATTGCATTGGATATTAAGTTGACCAGCAACTGACGTAGTAAAGTGCGGTCACCATATACTTTAGGTAAGTCTAGGATTTCAAAATCTAACTGCTTATCCTTTTCTGCCTTTCGCAGATCGCGATATACTTCTTCTACCAATGGTCTCAGGTCAAATACATTGTAGAACTTTTCTATCACTGACACCCTGGAATACACCAACAGATCATCTATCAATTGTTCCATTTTCCCGACACTATCCGTGATATCTTTCAGTAATGACGTGCCCTCTTTGTCCAATGCTTGACCGTAGTCGTCTAGTAGTATACTGGCGAAACCATCTATACTTCTAAGCGGAGCACGCAAGTCATGGGATACAGAATAGCTAAAACTGTCCAACTCATTATTCACCTTTTCGATGGTCGAGGTCAGGCTCTGTACTTCATTGTGTTTCTCTCGGATGATCTGGATAATATTGTTCCGAAGCTCCTTCGCCAGAGTAATTTCATGCTTTGGCCAGGAGAGCGATCTGTTTTCAATTTGCTGGCTCCACTTTTCAAATGATTTTCTGGGGTTGATCTGTAAGCCATCCCCCGCTGGTTCAACCGGTTTTTCCGGATTACCGCCCCAATCAACCGTCTGTATTACCTCCGGCTTGAACCACAACAAGTACTCATCTCCTTGAGGAGATATAGATATGGCGATCAGTCCTGACGCCTTGTCCTTATACTGTTGTGCAGGAGTATAAAGTAACGGGAGTCTATCAGTCTGATATATTTCGTCGATTTCAGCGTCGTTTTTCAACCACTCTACTAACTCTCTGACCATGCCCTCATCTGGCGTTGAACCCACTAACCTTATGCTATCATTCGTAACAATGGCAGCACCTGAACTGCTATTGAGATCCAAAAGATTGGTGCTACGCTCCGTGAGGCCTTCGGCAATATCCCAATTCTCGGTCATCTGGTTGAACAAATCCGACTGCACCTTAGAGAAGTCCTGCAACGCATTATTCTCTTCCCGCTCTTCTAGGAGGGATAAGTAACCAGAAAACATGCGACCTAAGAATAGACAAGCTCTTCGGGTAGAATAATCAACAAAATGGGAGTGGTAATGATGGCAGGCTATCAAACCCCATAATTTACCTTTCAAAATAATGCTGATGGTTAAACTTGCTCCAACATCCATATTCTTCAAATATTGAATGTGCATAGGAGAGGTACTGCGTAGGATAGAATAGGTTAGGTCTATCTGCCCAGAGGAGCCGCTTTCAGCACTAAGTAACATGACGTCGGTGGCATCTACATCAGCTATCATGCGTAGCCAGTTTTTGGCAAATAATGCTCGCGCCTGGGCAGGTATATCCGTAGCTGGGTAATGTAAGCCCAGGAAAGACTCCAAATGTTCCGCTTTAGCTTCCGCTATTACCTCGCCATTCCAATCTTCATCGAACCTATATACCATGGCCCGATCGTAACCTGTCAAGGCTTTGATTTGATTTGCAGTTGCTACATATAGACCCTCAAGATCGGCAGCTTGTCGTACCACATCTACAGCCTTTTCAAGTTGAAAGTAAAATTCACCTTCGGCTAAAGTGTTGGCTCCCATCGGTTCAAACTCCAGCAGTATTCTATTGTCATGGAGGTGAGGGATTAAATAATACCGAGAATCTGCGTTGTTATCAAATTGGATTTTTATTGGGGTAATTTTTTGAAGGTCATCCTCAGTGCGTAAGGTGTTGACTATCAAATTTGTAATGCCACGATCTATATAATTATCAAGAGGTTGGTTAATCAACTCTTTAGCATCAAAACCCATTTTTTCCTGCGTATTAAGGCTGACATCCAGAATCTTCAGGTTCTGTACATCGCAAATAATTAATAAACCATGACCCTGAATTTTCCCTGGTATATGGATGGGTTCTTTCTCGCAATTGCTTAGGTCGATTGTTAAGTCTTGTTGTGTCATTTTTAACCTTTGACAGATTCCTAATTATTATATAATTTCAGATGAAATTTATAGACTCATCATCTTGTGAAAATTAGTCATACCCCAACTGGCCCGCGCAGAGGCAACTGGTGTTAACAAGTATAAGATACACAAGATATTTTTTATTCTACACATGGAAGACAGAGTAGATCAGTTCCCTATCGTTGGTATTGGCGCATCGGCAGGAGGCCTAGAGGCTCTTCAAGAGCTATTTGACAATATGCCAAGTAACCCAGGTATGGCCTTTGTGATCGTACAACACTTATCACCGGATTTCAAAAGTATGATGGTGGAATTGCTGAGTAAGCATACGGAAATGGAGGTGAGAACTGCAGAAGATGATATGCCGGTCGGCATCAATAGTATTTATCTCATACCGATTAGAAAAAACATAACCATAAAAAATCGAAGGTTACGTCTTCAGGATAAAGACAAGACCGAGGTTTTGAATCTGCCGACCGATATTTTCTTTAATTCACTAGGCAACGATATCGAGGACAAGGCGATAGGGGTTATTCTATCTGGCACCGGAACAGATGGCTCTCGGGGCATCAAAATGATCAAAGAAGAAGGAGGCGTGATCATGGCGCAAGACCCTGACAGTGCCAAGTTTGATGGTATGCCTAGATCAGCCATTGCTACAGGATTAGTAGATACAATCATGACCCCTGCCCAGATGGCTGTAGAACTGGTCAGTTATGCTAAGAACCGCCAGCTTCGGAAGATAGATGAGATTGATGAATTCAGCTCTGCCGACAGCATTTATTTTAGAATTCTCAAGTTAGTTCGGACGCTCACCGAAATAGACTTTACAGCCTACAAGCGTCAAACCATTTCCAGGCGGATGGAAAAATTCCTGTCGGTCAATAATTTTTCTAACCTGAAGGACTTTCACGATCACCTTGTCGATAACCCGGACATGGTGCGCTCACTTTGCAAGGAGTTTTTGATAGGTGTTACTTCATTCTTCCGGGATAAACTGGCCTTTGCTTCTGTCAGGAAGAATATAATCGGCAACCTTATAGAAAATGGCCAGTTCAGCGATGAGCTTAGAATATGGGTAGCAGGTTGTTCTACAGGAGAAGAAGCCTACTCTATGGCTATTATGCTCGATGAGTACATCACGGAAAAGAAGCTCAAGGTCAATTATAAAATATTTGCCACAGATATAGATAAGGAGGCGATAGAAACAGCCAGTCTGGGTACCTATTATAAACATTCCATATCAGAATTACCTGAGGAGAGGATCAAGCAATACTTCACCCAAAGTGGTAATCAATACCTCATCCGGAAAGAGATCAGGGAGAAGATGGTTTTTGCCCAGCATAACCTCATTAAAGATCCACCCTTCATACGAATGGATCTGATTAGCTGTCGCAATATGTTGATTTATATCGATTCTCAAATTCAAAAAAAGATACTGCTCAATTTTCAATTCGCGCTCAAGCCAAGAGGCTATCTATTCCTGGGACCGAGCGAAAGCCTGGGAGAGTTTGATGATAACTTTGAGGTTATCGACTCCAAATGGAAACTATACAGGGCGCAAACCCAGGGAATAAAGGTAACGCCGTTGATCGGTACAGGAGGTAGTGACAGCAAGTATATACCTCAATACTCCCGTCACGGAGGTGTGCCTACGCGCAGCCGTGTTGCTGGGGTAGAAAAGTTCGAGAGCATTCTGGTCAATGCTTTGGCACCAAGTTGTATTCTCATTGATGAAACATGTGAAGTACAGTACTTGACGGGAAATATGGATAGCTATCTGACCAACCTGCTCAAAAGAAAACGGATCAGTACCAACCTGCTCGATATGGTGGATGAAACCATTGCGGTAGCGGTTAGAAATGCCGTACGCCGATTGATTTCCAAAAAGGAGCCACTTATTTATAAAAACCTTGTATTACACCAACAAGATGGAGTTCAACACATTGACTTGAAGGTAGCCAGGGTAGATGATCGCGAGCAAAAGTTTTTCATAGTCGAGTTTTTGGAGAAAGAACAAAGTGACGACCAACCGGTAGAAATTGAGAATTTCCTGGGGCAGGATGTGGTAAAAGAGCGTATTGAGAACCTCGAAGCTGAATTGCTTACTACCAAGAGAGAGCTGCAAATAACCATAGAGGAGTTAGAAACTACCAACGAAGAATTGCAGGCCTCAAATGAAGAGTTATTGGCTTCGAATGAGGAGATGCAGAGCACTAACGAAGAGCTACAATCCGTAAATGAGGAGCTTTATACAGTAAATACAGAGCTTCAGAATAAGAATCAGGAATTGCTAGATGTCAACAATGACATCAATAACTTACTAGAAAGTACTGATCTGGGTACTATCTTCCTCGATGAGCGCCTTAACATAAGAAAGTTTACCCCGCCGGTACGGGAGCATTTCAATATCATGGAAACTGATATTGGCAGGCCCATAAACCATTTTACCAATAACCTCCATTACGATAACATCATTGAGGATGCCAGGAATGTACTGGATCACCTGAAGACACTAGAACGTGAAATCCAAAGTGATGGAGACCGACACTTCCTTATGCGTCTTACCCCGTTTCAGACAGATAAGCGCAAGATAGAAGGAGTCGTCATCACATTTGTGGATATTACCATCCAAAAACAAGCCGAACAGGATGTTAAGCGATTGAATGAGACACTTGAGAAAAAAGTACACGAACGTACACTAGAATTAGAGGTGTCAAATAGTGAGTTGGAAGCATTTAACTATTCTGTCTCCCACGATTTACGAGCCCCATTGAGAGCCATTATAAACTTTCTGACACTCATTAAGGAGGGCTATGCTGATAAACTGGATGACAAGGGCAACGAGTTTTTGGACTTGGTACTATTGAGTGCTGGGAAAATGGGCACTTTGGTTGATGACCTTTTGGCTTTCTCAAGGCTCGGTAAAGTCGAGATATCCAAGAAACAAGTTGACGTAATTGCGCTGGTAAACGAAGAATTCAGGCGCATCAAAGCCCCTGATGGTAAACTTGAGGTGGAATTGAAAATGGATAAATGTCCTAGGGCCAAAGCTGACTATGGCATGCTTGCCCAGGTAGTATCCAATTTGCTGAACAACGCTATCAAATACTCTAAGAAGAAGGGCAAAGTGGTCATTGAAGTAGGCGGTTCTACCAAAGGCAAAGCCAACGAATACTATATCAAGGACAACGGTATCGGATTCGACAAAAAATACGCTGAGAAGATATTTGGCGTATTCGAACGTCTTCATGGCAATGAATATGAAGGCACCGGAGTTGGCCTGGCCATCGTAAAAAGGTTGATACTAAAGCATGGGGGAGAGGTATGGGCGAAATCACAATTAGGAAAGGGCACGACGTTTTACTTTACGCTGCCTAATTAACTTTAATGTTAAAGATTTCGTAAGCACACCTGAATGGAAATATTATTGATAGAGGACGACCCGTTAGACGCTAAGTTGACCAACATAATAGCCAAAGAAATTGACCCGGAAATAAACATTGTATGGTACTCCGATTCTGAGGTTTTATCAAATCTGCTCAATGGCACGCAACTCAATGAAATAGAACCACGATTAATTCTACTTGATATAAAGCTGCCTAAGGTGGACGGCCTTGAGTTGTTAAAGAAAATAATGGCTCATGATATACTCAAGCAGGTACCTGTTGTAATGTTTACCTCATCTGAATTACACGAAGATTATAGTGCCAGCATGGAGCACGGAGCATTGGAGTATCTCGTCAAACCTATGCAGATTGATCGGTTCAGGTCTGAGCTAAGAAGGGTTATTCTTAAGTATTCTAACGCCCATTGTTAGCCTTTTCGAACACCGTGGACATGGTAGTTCGAATGTCATCTTGGTTCATTGGCTTAGATACATGACCATAAGCGGAGATTTCTCCCAGCTGATTCAAGATTTGTTCATCAATGTTAGCAGTGGTAAAGACAATAGGAATATGCTTCTTGTCAAGAATGGCTTTAGCAGTTTCAATGCCATCCATACCACCAGCCAATCTCAAATCCATAAAAATGAGATCGAAGTCTTTTTGTTCAATGACTTCCAGTGCCTTCTCTCCTGAGAACACGATTGATAAGTCTGTGTAACCCATGTCCATCAAACTATATTTGATGTCCATAGCTATAATCATTTCGTCTTCTACAATAAGAATGGTCTTATCCTTACTCCTTTGATTATTTGTATTCAATTGTCAACCTTGAGATTAACCGTTTAAAAAATATACAAACAATATTAGTCCAATGCATTGATATTTTATTATCAATACTTGCTGATAAATTCTAAAATATTGGTAATAAGTAGGTTATGAAGGTAAAAAATCTGCACTAAAGTTTCCGAACTTTAGCTCATTTGAATGTCAATCGAACTCGGTGAGTAGCTTTTCGGCTTCTGGTTGATAAATCATCTCCTGTTGAATAATATTGTTGAGTGTCTCTTTCGTTTTCGATACGTCTCCGCTTTTAAGATGAGCCAGAGCCAGGTACCAATAAGCGTATTGTTTTTCCAACTGAGAGCCTTCGTTGATCACCTTCTCGAAAGTTTTGACTGCCTCGCTGCCCTGTCCTAAATTGAGCTCACAGTTTCCTATAAAAATGTAAGTCTTGGCATCAAAATCAGCCCCTTCACCAAGTGCTTGAAAACCCGCTAATGCTGTCTCATAGTCCTCTTTTCGATAAGCTTCCATGGCCACATCATATTTTTCAACCTGGACACTGCGCGTATTGGGGCTGGCCGGATAGGCCTTATAATAACTAGTATAGATTTGCTCATGGTTGATAGAACCAGGCTGGATAAAGTACAAAACGGTCAGGATTAGCAATATCGAGGCCGCGGCAATCCAAGGCCAGTATTTTGCGCGCGTGTTTTTTAGGATGGTGCCTTCCTGTTTGGCCTCATCGTACATATTACGCAGTTCTGTACGCAACGCTTGCTTTTGATGGGACGCAATGGCGTTCAATACACCGGTTGAGAGTTTAACTTCTTCAGCAAACTCCTTAGAATCAGTCATTTTTTGCTCAAACGCCTCAGACTCTTGATCGCTAAGATCAGCATCAAGATATTTTTCAATTAATGTTTTATCGCCTTCACTTAAAGCCATGCTATTTGGGTTTGATATCTTTTCCTTGAGCTTGTTTTACAAACTCCATCAATTTGCGGAAACATCGTGATTTAGCTGTTTTTACTACAGATGCGTTGGCAAGTCCAACAATTCCAGCAATTTCTTCCATTCTCATTTTTTCTATATAAAAAAAGGACAGAATGTCTTTGCACTTTTCCGACAACTGATCGAATGATGTTTGTGCTATTTTCAGTAATTCGCGATAGTTATCATCATCTTCCTCAGCCGATAGTATGTCGTGATCATATTCTTCATATAAAAAATCCTTCACGTTAGACAACTTCTTCTGTTTGTTCTTTTGAGCCTGATATTGTACCGACCACATGTTGTAACAAGTGGTAAACAAGTAACTCTTGATACTGCTCAAGAACTTGATTTTCCCCTGAATTGCCTTTTCCCTGAAGTTCATCACCGATTCTATAAAAATGTCCTCAGCATCCTCATGCGTACAGGAAGTTTTGAATTTAAGCTTCGTAATACAGTAATGAGAATAAGTCTCAAAGATTTCCTTCAAGCCAGAATTATCCCCATTCCTAAGGTCTTCAGTTAGGCTTTCGAGCTCCTTATAAGTCATATAGTAATAACATAATTCCGAAATTGTAAACAATCGTAGTTAAATACCATCGAGCACAAAAATAGCTCCATTCTTTAAGAAAGCTTTTTCATGAACAAATTACTTTTGAGCATGTGTTGACAAGCGGTGCAGTAGGTCAAGTTCAGGTTTGAATAGTATCATTTTTTTTAAGGGCAAATTTTTAAGCACAATTCAATGTAGACTAAAGACTTTTGTGTAATTTAGGACTTCGATAGTTCGCAAGGGCAAAAGGTTGTTTGAGCGGACTAGAACTTGAAAATGAAGTTATCTCAATAGCCTATGTAAAAAGACTTTTTTGAGATTCCATCAAGTACTATTGAATTGGTAATTCAACAGCCACCAATTCAATAGCCGCGATCACAAGACCAGACAAATCAATCTTGAATCAATCAGGACTAAAAAGATTTAAGAGAGAGAAAAACCATTTATGAAAGACAAGATCAACTCCAGAAGGAAAGTAGTGCTTTCTGCACTGTGCATGATCCTATGGCTGTATAGTACAGCCCAGGATTTCAACCAAGTAGGAAAGAACATCGTACCACCGTCCCCTGATGCCGCTGCATTGGGAAAATACGGGGATATCCCCGTGAATTTGTATACCGGGACTCCGAACATTCAAATCCCACTATATAGTATCCAATCAGGTAATATTGGCCTGGCCCTATCACTCAGTTATCATTCCTTAATCAAGGTTGAAGAATCATCTAGCTGGGTTGGAAGCGGTTGGACTATGAATGCCGGAGGCGTGATTACACGTACTGTAAGAGGCTTGCCAGACGAAAGTGACTTTGGTTATCTCAATACAGGGTCTAAAGTAAGAAACTGGGATAGTAACCTGAATAAAGAAGACTCGGTATTTCTATTTAATATAATAGGTAATTTCGAAGACGGTGAACCCGACGTTTTCAATTTTAATTTCGCCGGTTACAGTGGCAAATTCGTGTTGGACGAGACTGGTGCGCCACATGTTATACCCTTTCAGAATATGAAAGTAGAGTACAACATTCTGAGTGACGAGATCGATAACTTTACCGTCACCCTGCCCAATGGCTTCAAATACAAATTCGGCAATCAACAAGAGGATGCCAGAGAGAAGACCAGAACAGTAACTGGTAGTAACAACAGCCCTTCTGTTTCTCAGGCTGTGACCAGTTGGTATCTCACCCAAATTACGGCCCCTGGGCGTTCCGATGATATTACTTTTCACTACAAGGATGGTGGTAACCTGGAGCTAAACATCAATCAATCAGAAACCAAGTACCTCCTTCGTCAATTTGAAGAACAGGTCTGTCAAGGCACTAATGAGCTGAGAGGAGGAATCTCATTCTCTCAAAATACGGTACTCAATCAGAAAATTCTAGATAGAATTGACTTTACCAACGGGTATGTTCGGTTTTATGCAGATGAATTCAGAGATGACCTCATCGGTGCCCGCAGGCTGGAAAAAGTGGCCATTTTTGATATCAACGATAACCTAATAAGAGCTTTTGAGCTCCGGCAATCTTACGCTGGCGGCCGTATGTATCTCGATGAAGTGCAGGAAAAGACAGGTGATATGGCTAAACCGGCTTACCAGTTTGATTATTTCAATAAGAACTTACCATTTGGTGATTCCTTCGCAGTAGATCATTGGGGCTTCTACAATGGAAAAACGAGCAATAAGACCTACATTCCGCGCTATTTGGAAGGACAGGTATATCATGGCACAGGAGCAGATAGAGAGCCTAGTGCATCACGCGGTACAAATGGAGTACTTCAACAGATCACTTATCCTACCGGAGGGAGAACAGAGTTCGTATTTGAACCCCACGACTACAGTTTCATTAGCCAGGCCAATGAGACAGGCGGTAACGTTGAGAAGATTGATTTCCTGCCCAGTTTGCAATCCAGAGCTTCTTACCAGGGCAATGAGACTAACATAGAAACATTGACTATCGATCACAGCCAAACCGTTCGTTTAAGCGTGGAGGCCAATCTGGATTTGGGGGTAAATGACACACCAAATGATCCCGCCACAGCCAAGGTTGTGCTCAGAAAACAAGGCACGTTAGAAGTAATTGCCGAAAGGTTTTATGACTATGCTACTGTGGGCAATGGCCCCAACCCGGGTGTACTTAGTGATGCTATTAATATCAGTATCAACGACCCGGGCCAATATGAGCTGGTAGCGAGCTTTCAAAACTTCGGCCAATCAGAAATTTCTGGTACGCTCACCTACAAAACTAAGAACATTGCCGATAAACAAACCACAGGAGGTATCAGGATTCAGAAGATCATCAATTATGATGATTACGGAAACATAGCCAATACCAAAAACTACACCTATACGCTAGAACAGGGAAATACCACACTGTCCAGCGGTGTGCTAATGAGAAGGATCAATTATAACAGTGATTTTTTGCACGTGGTAGCAGAATACGATTGTTTCAGCAATATCCCGGGAACACTTGTAGGCAGTGAGTACGAATGTGGCTATGAAGTGCTTTATTCTAGTAACGTATCCCAGTTAGGAGCCACAAGAGGCAATCATATAGGCTATAAAAAGGTGACCGTAAGCACAGGGGATGCAACCGTTGGATATAACGGACGTGAGGAAAACACATTTACTTACTTTCCTGATGTGAATGGAGTACAGGGAGCAAAAAGTGTGTTGTCAGCTCCCCTTATTAGCTATGATTGGCGGAGGGGAAACCTTTTGAGACAGGATATATTTGACGCTGATGACAAACCTGTCAAAAGTATCATCAATCACTATAGCGATAAGAACGCCAACACGGTAGAAGTATTGATGGCTTCATTCTACAAAAGAAGCCAGTGCTTTGGTGATGAACCCGCTATGGAAGAAACCAGGAATATCTACAACTGGTATCAGTATAGTATGATTTCAGAATGGTTTTACCTTGACCAAACTGAAGAAATAACTTACAATCAAGATAACCCTAACGAATTCGTTAGTAATGTCACCACTTTCGAATATGATGATCCTGATCACATGCTGGTCACTCGCTCGAATACCACTACTAGCGAAGGTGACGTGATTGGCGCGGTGATCAAATACCCATTCCAGTTCACTGAACCCCACTTGCAATCAATGACCAACAGGCATTTACTCGATTACCAAATAGAAAAGCAAGTCTGGCAAAACGATAAACTGAGCATGTCGGAGATCATGAATTATGAGAATGACAGACCGGCAGTCTACTACAAATTTGAATCAGATGTGCTTGTCGATAACTTAGCCGACAATACTGATAATCTATTGGCTGATGGGCGTTATGAACCTAGAAGTAGCTTCCAATACACTACAGGAGGCGAGTTAGAACTGAATGAAACAGATGGTTTCGAAACCACCTTTCTATGGGATGAACATGATCAGGTGATAGCTGAGATACAGAATGCTGCCCCTGAGAATGTATTTCATACCAGTTTTGAAAGTGATGAAACCAATATCTCTTATGAAAGTAAGACCGGAAGTAAAAGCCATATAGGCTCTTATCTCATTCCTGACCTTCCGGATGATGCAGGTGATTACTGGCTCAGTTACTGGACTTACGAATCTGATCAATGGACTTTCAACAAATCTCAAATCACCCTACCGACAGCCTCTATACAAATTGGACAAGGTAATGTGCCCTTGGATGAAGTACGTATCTATCCGGTGCAAGCCCGTATGACTACCTTCACCTATGAATTAATGAAAGGACTGATAACGGCTACCGACGTCAATGACATTACCACCTGTTACCAATATGACTGCTTTGGCCGATTGGTATCAACTAAGGATCACGAAGGTAATTTATTGCAATACCATGATTATCACTATAAGTATGCCACCCCGGAAGAAGAAGCCGGTCTTTGCTTTGACCTTGACTTTACCTTTGTGTCCGGCGCAGGTACCGTTAATTTTACGCCCACTTTTTCCCATGTAAAAGGCAGTACTTATTTGTGGGAATTTGGAGATGGGCAGACATCTACGGCTTATAACCCTACCGTGAATTTGACCGGGTTCCCATTGTTGGTCAGATTGACTGTGACCAGGAACGCCATAAGCAAAACAATAGAGAAAACCATTGACATAGATCTGCCACCTCTTAGTGTTGATATCGCGCTGAGCAAAACCGATATACTAGAATTTGACGACATCACTGCCACGGCCAACGTCACAGGAGGAACAGGCGCCTATTCCAGATATGAGTGGTGGGTTAACAATCAAAACCCGACAGAGGCTAGTAACACTTTTCTTTTCACAGCCTTTTCTAATACTAGTACCATAAACGTCCGCGTTTATGATTCATTTGGCAACACGGCTGAAGCGAGTGTGCCAATTGATGTGCAGGCCTTTGGTCTCATCTTCACTGCAGGTAGCTGTGCATTGAAAGGGGAAACATACCTGATCGAATGGAACCGTAATGGTGAGCCTGAGGACAATGTCAACATCAAACTGCTGAAAGACGGTGCATTCATTGAGGATATTGGTGACGAGCTTTCTCTGCATATATCGCCGTTGTCATGGGCAATACCCCTTCAGAGTACTTTGCCAGTTGGCGGAGGCTATGAGATACTGGTTGAGTTGAAAAGTAATACAAATATTCGTGTTAAGAGTGCTCCTTTTGAGATCAAGAATGCCCTTAACGCCAGTATCAGTTTTAACACACCTATCATAAAATCTTCTGATATCGTAACCGCTACCGCTAGTGTATCCGGTGGGTCAGGACAATATGATATCTATGAATGGTGGATCAACGACAGCCCGATCAATATAGGGGATGATACGTTTACGTTTACCGCCGCTCCGGGTACTAATCAGGTACTTCTCAAAGTACAAGACAGTGAGGGGCAGAGAGCAACCGCGACCAGATCTTTTGATGCCGCTTTTATAGATGTTGATTTTCCTCCTATGGGTACTACGACCCTTACCGCAGGTCAGAGTTATCCGGTTGGCTGGACTTTTGGTGGTGTATCTGCCGAACCAGGCACTAAGATCAAACTTGAACTATTGAAGAGCAGTACTGTTGTGAACACCGTTGAAGTTTCCCTGAGTAGCCAGGCATTCAACTGGACAGTTCCTACCAGCTCAGGTGGTACGGGTTATACCTTGAGAATTTCCCTTAAGGATGATCCTACACTGTTTGATGTCAGTGATCCTTTTGAGGTTATCGATCCATTTGTGGTGTCGATGGCGCTTAACAAAAGTACCATTCTCGAATTTGATGAAGTAATTGCCACTGCCACACCATCCGGCGGCTCTGGTACCTATACTCAGTACGAGTGGTGGGTCAACAATCAATCCCCCATTACCGGAACTGCCAACTATCAATTTACCGCCTTTTCTAACAATACTTCGGTCAGTGTACGTGTATATGACTCGCAGGGGCGTACGGCTACAGCTACCAGGACATTCAATGTAGAATCTCTCAATATGATATTCTCTTCTGACGGTGGTCATGTAATTAAAGGGGAATCTTATAATATCGAGTGGAGTCGAAATGGCGGCGCGGAAGATGATGTCAACATTAAGTTATTGAAAGATGGTGTTTTTGTTCAAGATATCGCTGATCGCTTTTCACTGCATACCTCGCCATTCACATGGTCGATTCCAGCGTCTAGTACGTTAGCACTTGGTTCTAACTATCAAGTCCTCATTGAATTGAGAAGTAATACAGAAGTGTTTGTAAAGAGCAATCCATTTGAGATCAGTGATCCGATGAGTGTTTCTCTTTCCTTAAATCCGTCTAGGATCAAACCATTCGTACCGGTCACTGCTACCGCCAGCGTTTCAGGAGGATCAGGCACTATTTCAACTTATGAGTGGTGGACTAACAACACGCCAGTAACAACTGGGGGTAGTACTTTTACATTTACACCAGACCTAAATACTACAGAGGTCAATGTAAAGGTCTACGACGCCAATGGCAGGACCGTTACCAGGAAACGGATCTTTGAACTCACCTACATCGACGTTGATTTTCCTCCCGCAGGCACAACCATATTGACCAGAGGGCAGACTTATCCCATCAATTGGACTTATAGTGGTATAGATGACGACCCCTCAAATAAAGTAGATTTAAGGTTGTACAAATCAGGTACACTGGTGCAAAGCCTCTCAGTAGCTATTGCTAGTGGAGGGTATAGTTGGACGGTGCCAAGTAGTATTGGAACAGGTAGTAATTTCAAGTGGCGAGTGTCCCTGCAAGGTGATAACACCATCTTTGATGAGAGCAACGCTTTTCAAGTGATCACACCGCTTTCCGCATCAATCTCATTGAATAAAAGCACCATACTTGATGGAGATGCAGTAAGAGCCACTGCCAGCGTATCCGGTGGTTCCGGTTCATACACAACTTACGAATGGAGAACCAATGCAAGCGGATGGACCAGTGGAACAAGCAGTACTTTTGATTTTACTGCTTTTAATAATTCTTCACCTGTCACCCTAAGGGTTACCGACTCTTACGGTACTACAGTTACGGCGACAAGAAGCTTCAGCGTCAACGACTTTAATATCTCTTTTTTTCCTCCTAACGGTGAGGCAGAACATGGAGAAACGTACCCCATCGACTGGTCGCTCAATGGAGTGGCAGTTGACAACGTCAATATCAAACTTATGCGCAATGGCAATTTTGTAGCGGATATCGCCGATAGATTTTCACTGCACGTCCCTCCATTCAACTGGACAGTAAGTAGCTCTTTAGCCACCCAAGCCGGATATAAAGTGAGAATAGAAGATCGCAGCAATACGGCTGTGTTCGTGGAGAGTTTCCCCTTTGAAATCAAAACACCTTCTTCTGGAGGTGGAGGCGGAGGTAATTGGACACTCAACCTTACTGTGGACAATGCACGAAATGTGACAGCCAATGTAAGCGGTTGTAGTACAAGTAAAACCTACAAGTGGTATAGGAGAAATGGAGGTAGTTGGACATTGATCAGTGGGGAGAGCAACAGAACACTGGCTACACCAACGGGCGTAACGGAAGTGAGAGCGGAAGTCACCGCATGTGGTGCCACCAAGACAGAGGAGATTGATGTACCACCGGTAATAGGAGATGGATTTAATTGACTCAAACAGAAAAAATGAAGACAATGAAAATATCAAATAAAGCTAAAATCCTACTCCCTATGCTATGGCTGGTGACAGGATTGACCAAAAGCTTTGGGTTCTTTCAGACACCTGTGCAAAAAGACCCTGTGAATTACGTAAAGACTTTTTCTACCAATAAAGAAGGCATTACTGAGCCAGATTATGACTTGCCAGCCGCCAATGGGGTCACCTCAACGGTATTTATTGATGGTCTTGGCAGGACACTTCAAAATGTGATCCGCCAAAATACCCCACAGTTGAAAGATGTGGTTCAGATCATGCAATACGATGATTTTGGTAGAGAGAAAAAAGCTTATCTGCCTTATGCTTCCAATGAGAGTGATGGCAGGTTTAAAACCAATGCCAGTACACTGCAAAGCCAGTTTTATAGTAACAACCCAAACCAGGGTTGGGCACAAAGTGCATTTCCCTTTTCAGATAGAAAGTTTGAAAACAGCCCTTTGAACAGAGTCAGTATGCAGGGTGCCCCCGGAGAAGACTGGCAGCCCGTATCCCCAACATCGCCAGTATTGAAGATGTTCTACAAGACCAACAGCACCGCCGATCAGGTGATCCAATGGCAGGTGGTGAACGGACGTCCCGATCAAATGCAGTATTATGACCAGGGCGATTTGTACAAGAATGTAATGATAGACGAAGAAGATGGTATAACCGAGGAATTCCTCGATCAACAAGGCAGAGTGTTGTTGAAAAAGGTATTGGTAGAAAGCAATACCTGGGCCCTGACTTATTACATCTATGATGATTTGGAAAACCTGCGATTCGTACTGCCTCCCGAAGCAAGTGATCGACTGGCAACGGAATACTTTCCCGGCAATTCGGCAGCGAGGAAGACTTTTCTCGATACATGGTCATTTCAGTACCGGTATGACAAAAGGCAAAGATTGACAGAAAAGCGTGTACCAGGAGCTGGTTGGATGCACATGGTGTATGATCAACGTGATAGACTCGTACTAAGCCAGGACAGTGTTCAGCGTACTAATGCGCAGTGGCTTTTTACCAAGTATGATGTGCTGAACCGACCGGTACTTACTGGTATTTACGCCAGTGCCGCTGATCGAATTACCGCACAGGGACTAGTTGATAATGGATCAAATCAATTGTACGAAAGCCTTGATAACATAGGGACTCATGGCTATACTAACCTGGCATTTCCTCAAAGCAGCATATCAGAATACTTAAGTGTTACCTACTATGATACTTATGATTTTCTTGCACAGGCTGATTTTGGTAGCGCGTATCAATACGACAATACGCAACTAACGGCTGCCACTGTCGCTCAAGGAACATACTCCTTTCCTGGTAGCGCATTTGACCGTATCAATGGGCAAATAACAGGAGCAAAAACAAAAGTCTTAAACAGCTCAAACTGGCTCCGTACAGTTTCTTACTACGACGATCGGTATAGGGCTATTCAGGTGATATCCAGCAATCATCTTGGTGGAATCGATAAGGTCAGTAGTGTTTATGGCTTTTCGGGCTGGCTGCTGAAGAGCCGGGGGGAGCATAATTTTCCCGGAAGACCTGTGATGGCTACCGAGCAACGCTTTATTTATGACCATGCCGGTCGCTTATCCAGCGGATACCATCAACTATTTGAAGGGGGTGTAGGAAAGGGCGAAGTATTATTAGCAGAAAATGTCTACAACCCGCTTGGTGAACTTATCGAAAAGAACCTGCACGTAGAAGCAGGTACACCACACCAATCCTTAGACTACCGATACAATATCCGAGGGTGGCTTAAATCGATTAACAGTAGCAACCTCCAAATCACCACGGGAGTCAATGAAAATGACGCCCAAACTGACCTGTTCGGTATGGAAATCTTCTACAATACCCTTGTCAATGGTGTCAACTCAAACTAAGAAAACATGAAAACGCTCAATAAAATATATAGACTGATATTGCTTTTCGCACTATCCAGCCAGTTGAGTATGGCATCAGTGACCCCGTCTAATGACGTAGTGGCTTATGCACCGCTTAACGATGACTTTGCCAATGCCCATGAACTGGCCAGTATAGATAATTTCTGTTCTGCTCCTGGTGTATTTACAACTACTGGAGCCACCCCTGACGAAGCCTTACCCAGCAATTGGACTGCAGGGCCTCACACCAACGTTTGGTACAAATTTACCGCAACTACTACAGAGGTAAGTATTCGTATAGAAGTGGGCAGTATGAACTTTCCGAGGCTAGCGTTACACGATGCGGCTAAGTCGGAAATCAAAAGCGTGGCCAATGCTGGATCTAGTAACGCCATTGGTATGAGTGTCAATACCCTTACCGTAGGGGGTACCTATTACATCAACGTCTCCAATGGTCCTAATGGCGGTCACTCCGGTACTTTTGTATTGTGTGTGGACGATGCGGTTTCCCAAGACTATCCGGCAGGCGCCGTTACCTTAACCCACAGTAATGACAATTGCTCAACCTTGGCTGGATATAATACAAGGATAGGCACACCTGACGGGACAAAGCCTTCCAATTGGGCTAATGGCCCTAATGCTAATGTTTGGTTTAGGTTCCAGGCCACGACTTCAGAAGTAGCACTTAACCTCAACGTTTCAGGATCAGAAGGTAACATGAAATTTCCCCGCCTGGCACTGCATGACAATACCATGCAAGTATTGGCCAATGTAGGGGATGACGGTAATTCGATTGATATAGGTTTGAGCCATACCGGATTAACCATCGGAGATTGGTATTATGTAAGTGTGGATAATGGGCCTAATGCCGGACACCGTGGTAGTTTCACCTTATGCATAGATACTGAAGCCAGCTATGACTATCCTTCAGGCGCTATTGAGTTGACCAACACGGATAACTACTGCTCTGGACTGGCCGAATTCACGACACAAATTGCCACACCAGACGGCAGCAGACCATCCGCCTGGACCAATGGCCCTAACGCCAATGTATGGTTTACATTTATTGCCGGTAGTGCCGATGTGACCATAGATGTGAAGACGGGTTCCTCTGAAGGGAATGTATTGTATCCTAAAGTAGCCTTGCATGATGCATCACTGGCTGAACTGGCGAGCGTGAAAGACGCAGGCAAGTCAGTAGATGTAAGCCTGATCTATAGCGCCTTGACTCTAGGTCAGCGATATTATATCAATATTGATAACGGAGTAAATCAGGGGCACCGGGGAACCTTCTCGCTGTGTGTGGATAACCCTGGCTCGGCGCCTTCAGTACCAGCAATACCAACCAACCTTGCCGCCGTAGCAGCAGGCCCGGATCAGATCAACTTAAGTTGGGATGATGTGGCTACAGAAACAACTTATACAATATGGAGATCTACCACTTCAGGGGCAGGATTTACTGCGTTAGCGAGCAACATTGCCGCGAATACAACCACCTACAATGATCTGGACCTACCAGCTAACACACAGTATTTCTATTATCTGGAAGCGGTCAATGGTTCAGGCAGTTCAGCGCCAACTGCAGAAGTGAGTGCTACTACTGATCCGGTACCGGTGCCGCCAGTACCCACGAACCTGGCTGCTGTAACGGAAGGCACGGATCAAATCAACTTGAGTTGGGATGACGTATCCGCGGAAACTAGCTATAGGTTGTGGCGTTCTACGCAGTCTGGAATAGGTTTTTCTGTGCTGGCTGGTAACATTGCCGCGAATACAACTACCTATAGCGACCAGAATCTGGCGCCGAACACGCAGTACTTCTATTACCTGGAAGCAGTCAACAGCTCAGGCAGTTCAGCTCCAACCGCAGAAGTCAATGCTACAACTGATCAAGTGCCCGACCCTGGAAGCGGAACACAACGTACCTTTCTGATTGACCTTGGTAACCCAACTAACGGTACCACAGATAACTGGAATAACATAACGGGCCCTCAGCGTGCCGGGATGACCATATCCGGTTTGGTTGATGCCACTGGCTTATCAAGTAGCCTCAACTTTGAAGTGGTCAGTGATGCCTCCAATGGCTATGGCAATGGCTTCAATAATACAGGTTACGCCGGTGAAACATTGGGATATCCTACTTCAGCTAATTCAGATAGTTATTTTTCACATGGTGCAGGAGGTACCTACAAACTGACTGGGCTGGATAATAGTAAGACTTACACTATCACTATTTTCGGTAGTCGTACCGCTACATCGGGTGGTAGAGTAGGTACATATACGATTGATGGTGTTACCCAGACACTTGATGGCCAGAACAACACTTCTAATACGATCAGTTTTACTGATTTGCAGCCAGATGTCAATAATGAGATCACTTTGGACTTTGGCGTAGCAGCAGGTTCAACCTTTGGTTACCTCAATGTGCTTGAAGTAGTGGAGAAAGTTGCAACGCAGACTTTATACGCAGTAGAATGGACCAATGTAACGGGCGCAGATATCAGTGCTGAGAACCTGATAACCAACAGCCAGTCTACCCCAGGCTGGAATGCGGGTGCCTCCTCTTTGAACGTGCTACCCGTAGATCAGGATGGTTATATAGAATTCACCGCCACAGAAAATAACAAGAACAAAATAATCGGTTTGTCCAACATAGATTTGGGCACAGAGACAAACGGTATCCGTTATGCCTTTTTGCTCCAACAGAGCGGAGCAGTGAATGTATTCGAGTCTGGATTGAATAAAGGTAATTTGGGGAGCTATGCACCAACCGATGTATTCAGGATCACCAAGAATGGGCAAACCATCGAATACTACATCAATGATATGCTAGTACATACCTCAACTGCCCCAGTGGAATTACCATTGGTTGTAGATCTATCACTCTATTCTCCGGGGTCAAGTTCACCTGCCATCAATACAACCTTCGATAGTTCAATTCCAACACCCACGTTCAATTCTAATGTGACCTGGAATAATGTAATAGGAGCGGCAACGGATGTAAACAATACGCTGAGCAAGACAACAGGCACCAGTACGCAATGGGATGCAGGCGCATCGTCATTGAATGTATTGGGAGCGGGAGCAGACGGGTGGATGGAATTCATGACCGATGCAGGGAACCAATCCAGGATGATAGGTTTGACGTATGCCGATATTGATACAGATTTCAGAACAATTCGTTATGCCCTGTATCTACAGAGCAGCGGTAATTTGAATGTATATGAATCAGGTATAAACAAAGGAAGCTTTGGTACCTACGGGGCCGGAGATATCTTCAGGATAGAAAGAAATGCAGGTACTATTACCTATTTGAAGAATGGGATAGTGTTCTATACTTCTACCTTATCCAGTGCGAGTACCTTGATGGTAGATGCTTCATTATATACCAGTGCATCGAAAGTGCTTGGTGCAAGTACCTCTTTTGATACTTCCATTACGACACCAGAGGTCACCTCTAATGTGACATGGACCAACTTGGTAGATGTGACAGTAGAAGCAGATAATGTTTTGCTCAGAAGCATGGGATCAGGTTGGAATGTAGGTGCGTCTACCGCTAATGTGCTGCTTGATGCACAAGACGGCTGGGTCTCGTTCTATGCCAATAAGGCCAATGACAATAAAATGATCGGCATGACAGACTCAGATGTAGATGCCAATTTTAATACCATACTCTATGCTGTGCAATTACAGAACAATGCCACCTATAGTGTATATGAATCGGGTGTACATAGAGGTAATTTTGGTGCCTATGGAACGGGAGATGAGTTCAGGATCGAAAGGGTAGGCGGTACAATCAACTACCTCCACAATGGTACAACATTCTATACCTCCACAGTTCAAAACACAGGCTCACTCATTGTAGATACCTCACTGGGCTCACCAGGTGCAAGCTTTGCAGGTGTGAACACTTCATTTGGAGTATTAGACCAGGGGACCGTACCTGACCATCTGGAGATAGCCGCCTTAAAAGATCTATTTGAGTTAACTGGAGGTTCGTCGTGGACCAGCCAAACTGATGCTGATCCCGGTAACGATTGGGCCGAAGGAACTGAATGGGACGCGATTAATTACATAGATCAATTGGCAGGGTGGTTTGGTATTACCCTTTCAAATGGTGATGTTATCGAGATCGCATTGGGTAGTAATGGGCTTTCAGGTGGAACACCATCATCAATCGCCAGCCTTATTGGGTTAACACACCTTGATTTTTCTTACAATGATCTCACCGGACCACTACTTGATGAACTTGGTGATTTAAGCAATTTGAAGGTTCTGATTTTAACCGGCAATCAATTTACAGGAAGTATCCCGACCACATTCAGTTCCCTGACTCAACTGGAACGACTTTCTTTGGATCGAAACGACCTTACTGGTAACATTCCCATAGGATTTGACAGTCTTCAAGAGCTGCAACGCCTTGATATTCAGCAAAACAGATTGAGTGGCGGCTTTTCAACGCTATTCAGCAACTTATCAGAATTGACCAGGCTGGATATTGGTTTTAATGAGTTTTCCGGGCCAATTCCAACTGCGATAGGCAACTTATCCAAGCTGGAAACCCTTATTATGGCGGGAAATGGATTTGATGGATCACTCCCCTCTTCTTTAGGCAACCTAACGTCACTCACCTATTTGCATTTAGGCAATAACGACCTTTCAGGTGAGGTGCCAGAATCTTTAGGGAACCTTACCATGTTGAGCTCATTGAATTTATCTAATAATAATTTTACAGGAGCAATACCAGCAAGCCTGGTCAATCTCGATAATTTAAGTACGCTGACACTCAACTTTAATGCACTATCTGAGCTTCCACCCGGAATGGCCGATATGGCTTCCCTCAATTCTATTAACGTGGGCAGTAATGCTTTGGGCTTCGAGGATTTAGAACAATTCTACAGTGGTCCCAATACGCCAAAAGTATCAGTGACCCATAGTAATCAAGCCTTTGTAACATCAGCTTATGCCATTGGAGCAGTCATTGGA
>JBCBSS010000118.1:0-25317 GCA_039819065.1 Bacteroidota bacterium | reverse complement strand
TCTCTTTTAAGTGCACCTATAAATACATCAATATCTCCAAAGTCTTTAAATAGGGATGGATTCAGATGATAATTGGATAAAAAGCTAATCTTAGAAAAAGCCGATGTGGAGATATTGATGTATTTATAGGTGCACTTAAAAGAGAATTTTCGTTCAAGCTTGGCATAATCAAAGAAGATATAGTGGCTGCTATGTTGACCGTATTTCTATTAAAAGCACAACTACATGCAAGTCATGCATTGAAATCATATAACGGAGATTACCGGCAGTTTATGAAATTTCAAAACTTGGTTACCTCAAATTACGTCCACACCCGAAAAGCCAACGAATACGCGAACCTTTTAAATACCACATACAAGCAACTGAATTCGCTATCTAGATCATTCGCAAATAAAACTGCCAAGGAATACATTGACCACTTTGTGGTACTTCAAGCGAAACGGCTATTGGTTATGTCTAAGCTTCCAATCAAGCAAACCGCGTATGAGTGCGGTTTTAGTGAAGAAACGAACTTCTTAAAATTTTTTAAGAAAATTGCTGGAATCACCCCTGCCCAATTTAGAGAAATTAGTACTTAGCCGTCTCTTCTGCCTACTCATTTTCACCATACAAAGGACACTTTTCACCTTTATTGACGGCGCGTTCGAATATAGATTTGGTTTGAGTTTTTGGAACACTTGAATGTGAAAAATCAATTGCTCCCAGCTTTGAAATTTTTTTAATTAAACCTTGAACCGATGAAAATGACACATGTTTTAACACGCTTCTGCAGAAAGGCAAACTTATTTCTTGCACTACTAACCCTATTAAGCATTACTGCATTCGCCCAAAAAGACCAGGGAGATCTTCTTGCCACCATGCCTGATGAACTAATGAATGTAGGTACTGGTGTACCCATCAGCTACAAACCTTATGAGCTGGCCAAATTTACCCGGGATATGGATCGCTATCCTGCGGCTAAACCGCCCAAAGGCTCCTTTAATCGAAATGGAGAACTGGAATTCCTCGGCAAAAATGTTTTTGGCATTCACTGGTTCGTTGAAGTTGAAGGTTCCACATGGCATTTTGTCACTGCCGGCTATCCTCATAAGGCACCTATTTTAATGGTTCACGGATTCCCTGAATCATGGTGGGGGTTTCGTGACCAAATGATTGATTTAGCAAAAGACTATTATGTGATTTCAGTGGATCAACTGGGATACGGCCAATCAGATAAGAGCCTGAAGCAGGACTTGACACATCAGGGAGTTGCGAAGAGCTTGGTGAAATTGATGGACAAAATTGGTGTGGATAAATTTGATTTGGTATCACATGACCGAGGGAGTTGTATCGCAGACAATATGATGGCAGTCCCGGGAGTAAATAAAAGAGTGACTAACTGGATAAGGATGCAACAGTCATTCAATGAACCTCATGGCCTTCCAAGGCCCTCCCATGAAAATTTAGCGCATGCTGAGAATTACAAAGATGGCATAATGATAACTGCAACTTATAATTCGGCATGGGTATCAATGCAATTCTCTCCTGAGCATATGGATCGACTCTATAAAGAATTTGGGACAGAGGGCATAGCTGAGGCGGTTGCAAAAACCTACAATACAAGCTTCGATATTGAGCTTGATCATAGAATGAAAAATTTAGTTCAGCACATGACTATGCCAATACTCTTCTTGCAGGCCACCAAAGATCCTGCACAGCGTGAGGAAGAATATGCAAGATCACCGGAATTCGTGAAAGATGGATACGTCCAGTTTGTTGAGGCTAATCATTTTTCAGCTACGGAAGCAGCCGAAGAAGTTAGTGTAGCGATCAGGGATTTTATCGAAGGTAAGCGCCCACCTAAGCTTATTGTCGATTAAACGATCACGGCTACATTTTATGACTTCTTGTATTAATTATTGTCAGCACATGAATCGGTATGTAATAGTGATTGTGTTTTTATTGACTGCGGTTTCTGGGTACGGTCAAGAAGGTTCTGAACAACCCCAAGATAAAATAACCAGCAGGATCAATGAAGGTGAGTTTGTATTTGAAGGCAGGTTACGCTACTGGTATGCAAAAGATGAAAATTTAAGCGCTTCCAACGCTTACACCTTTGGTACAAATTTCGGCTATCTATCTAAATCTTATAAGGGTTTTCAGATTTACGTAGAAGGAGAGAGCGTCGTTGCTATTACTCCGGATCTATTCTTTGATGGAGTGAATGATCAAGTAGGAAGAACTGTCGTGACCGATGTTGAAACACTTGAATTAAATAAACTTCGGATATCATATCTCGATACGTTGAACGCTACCATAGTCCAGTTTAAAGTTGGAAGACAAGCAGCTATCGTGGAAGATGAGCGCTTTATTGGCAATGTTACTGCCCGTCAGGACGATCAAACGTTTGATGCCGTCTATGGCAAGTTACAAAACGATCAAAAGGGAGTATCATTTGAATATGCTTACATGTATCAGATCAATCGTCTGCTGGCAGAGGTAGGCGACTGGCGCAGTGATTCACATGCCTTCATGCTTTCGTTTTATAAAAGTAAAATGGCAAGGGTCGGCTTGTTTTCACAACTTCTGGACTTTCAAGATGATGCTCCTGATAAATCCAATCAGACATTTGGGGTCACTATCGATCGAAGTGAACTGCCACAAGACCGAACAGCACTGACCTATAAAACTGCAATTGCCTATCAAAGTGAATATGGTGACAACCCAACAGCATATGATGCTTTCCTTATTAATGGAGAGATAGGCGTATCTCTTCCAAGGACTGGTATCTTCAGTATTGGTTATGAATTGGCGACCTCTGACAATGGAGTCGCTTCCTATCAATTTCCGCTCTCAACAGGTCAGCGTTTACATCGGATATCTGATGTATTTATTGACCCGCCGGCTGATGGGTTACATAACCCTTACTTTACTGCAGAATCTCGAAACATTGCATGGGGTATAGGTGGGTGGCTTGGCTATCATGCCTATTTCTCTGAAGAAGAAGGTGATTTTCTCGGTCAGGAAATAGATGTGGTCTTATATAGGCAGCTCATTCCCGGATTAGTGAGAGCTGAGTTGACCTACTCATCTTTTTTTGGAGAAGAGGATCGCTTTACGGATCTGGATATTTTCGCCCTTGACTTAGTTTTTGAGCTGTAATTCCGGGGTTCTTGCTTATTGGTTTTTAAAAAAGAAGATGGAAAATTTCTGGAAGAGTTGGCATACTACGGCGCTGGCATTATTGAGGATGATTGTCGGATTCCTCATATTCTGGCATGGGACTCAAAAACTTTTTGGTTACCCACCTTCTCAGATGCAAGGCGAGCCTTCCATTTTAATTTTGGTAGCAGGGGTTTTAGAGTTTTTGGGCGGTATCATGCTATTCTTGGGACTCTTTACGCGCTGGGCCGCTTTTGTATTGAGTGGAATGATGGCTGTGGCGTACTTCATGGTGTTCTTTAGCAAGTCATTTTTACCTATTGTAAACCAGGGAGAATTAGCGGTGCTCTATTGCTTTGTATTCCTCTATTTATTTTTTACCGGAGGCGGAGCTTTTAGTCTTGACGCTAAGCTCGGATCCATACGCAATAAACCACTCAAATAATGAAAAGACAATTTCTGATTTCTTTCATACTGACCTTTGCATCTATTGCCCTTATCCAGCTTATATGGTCTCCTATTCTTTGGAGCCTGGTTGTACTATTTCCGCTCTTTTCGATTGGGTTGTACGACATGATTCAAAAAAAGCATGCTATCCGAAGGAATTTCCCACTTATTGGCAACTTCCGCTACTTGTTGGAGAGTATTGGGCCAGAAATCAATCAATACTTCATAGAATCTAATTCGAGCGGCGTGCCATTTTCACGCGAGAAACGATCCCTTGTCTATCAACGCGCTAAAAATCAACTGGACACGCTTCCTTTTGGTACAAGACATAGTGTAAGCGAAGTAGGCTATGAATGGGTAAATCATTCCTTGAATCCAGTTAAGGTCGAACCGGAAACGATGCGTGTGCTTATAGGCGGACCTGAATGCAAGCAGCCTTACAACGCTAGTATATTAAATATTTCAGCGATGAGTTATGGTGCATTAAGCAAAAACGCTGTTCTAGCCTTAAATAGAGGAGCTAGTCATAGTGGATTTGCTCAAAACACCGGAGAAGGAGGATTAACTAACCATCACCTGGCGAATGGTGGCGATCTCATTTGGCAAATTGGAACAGGCTATTTCGGGGCAAGAACGTTAGAAGGAAAATTTGACCCTCATTTATTCAAGAAGAAAGCGGCCCACAAAAGTGTTAAGATGATTGAAATAAAATTGTCTCAAGGAGCAAAACCGGGTCATGGTGGGATATTGCCTGCCGCTAAGGTTACAAATGAGATTGCTGAAATCCGGAATGTGCCACTAGGTAAAGATGTTAATTCTCCACCGGCACATGCTGCTTTCTCCTCACCAAAACAGTTGTTGACTTTCGTCAAACAGCTTCGCGACCTGTCAGAGGGGAAACCCGTTGGTTTTAAATTATGTGTAGGCAAACGAAGAGAGTTTTTAGCCATTTGCAAGGCCATGGTTGAAACCGGTATCTTGCCGGATTACATTGCGGTTGATGGTGGTGAAGGAGGTACCGGTTCTGCTCCCTTAGAGTTTTCTAATAGCATCGGAGCACCTTTAACCGAAGCGCTGATTTTTGTGCACAATGCCTTAACAGGTTTTGACTTAAGGCCTAAGATTCGGATTATCTGTAGTGGTAAGATTATTTCAGGGTTTGATATTGTAAAAAATATTGCGGTAGGTGCAGACTTATGCTATTCAGCACGTGGGATGATGATGGCCATTGGGTGTATTCAATCATTGAAGTGCAATACCAATACATGCCCAACTGGGGTTGCAACGCAAGACCCTCATTATATGCAAGCCTTAAACATAAACGATAAAGCTAAACGTACTTCAACATTTCACGACAGTACGGTGGAAAGTGTAGCTGAAATGATCGGTGCAATGGGATTGAAAAGCACCAATGACTTAAGACCCTGGCATAGGGTAAGAAGAACAGATTTTACCGAGATAAAGAACTACAGCGAATTGTTTGAATACCTGGAGGCAGGCGAATTACTAAGAGAACCTCTTCCCGACAAATGGGAAAGGGCTGTCAAATCTGCATCAAGTAGATCTTTTGGACGCCAATGAGACTGAATGCCGTATTGGGCTCTTCAAAAACTAACCTTCATGAAAAGAATTACATACGTAAAAAATTATCTGCAACAAGTAGCCGTATCAGTTCTATTCTGGGGAGTTTGTTTGGGGTTTTTTGCTGTTTTCAGATACCTCGGTATTGATCGAATTCCGAATATTGAGGTTAATGGCAGCACTAGGTCCTTGGTTCTATCAAACTTAATGGCCATGATAATGTTGGGCTTTGTTTTAGGAATAATATATGCCACGATTGATTACTTTTTTGATAAGCATATATCAAAGAACCTAAGTTTGGGGGCAAGCTTAATTTCAAAGACGTTTATATACTTTATTATCACTATTGGGTTACTTAGACTTGCACAGATCGCCGCCCAGGCGAATGGTATGGAGCTCAACTTTGAAGGAGGTTGGTTATGGTGGCTCAGAGACGAGCGTTTTGCGTCTATTCTGCTCTATATTATTTTCTGTTCATTTGTTTTTTCCTTAGTCAAAATAGCCATTGAAAGGTTTGGTAAGGGGGTATTTATTAAAATACTCTTAGGAAGATATCGAACACCGAAAGAAGAAGAACGTATCTTCATGTTTTTAGATTTGAAAAATTCGACGACTATTGCTGAAAGACTAGGGCATCTCAAGTATAGTCAGTTTGTTCAAGATTGTTTCTATGATCTGAATATGATTGTATTCAGGTATGAAGCAGAAATTTACCAGTATGTGGGAGATGAGGCTGTTTTGACTTGGACTTATGAAAAGGGAATTGTGAATAGTAATTGTGTTAAGCTTTTTTTTGGATTCGAGCAACAGCGGCAGTCAAGGAGAAACTATTATATACAAAAATATGGTGTGTATCCTGAGTTTAAGGCTGGTCTTCATGGTGGTACACTCATGGTCGCGGAGGTGGGCTTTGTCAAAAAAGAATTAGCTTACCATGGAGATGTTATCAATACTTCCGCACGAATTCAGGCCCAATGCAACAATTTCAATGTAGCCTTACTACTTTCCGAAAAGTTGATTCAAGACATCGAAACTGAAGATTTCTCGACTTCTGAATCTCTAGGGAGCGTTTTACTTAAAGGAAAAAAGAAAGAGGTGAAAATTCATACGGTAACTACGTTTGAATGAACATCATCTATTTGTCTAAATCCAACCACGCCAAGGATTCCATAGGATATGTTTATTTGACTTAAAGTCTACCTTTTTTAAGACCAAGGAGGATTTGCATGGTTATAGCATTATTTCACTTGGCCCATCTTCATAAAGATAGGGATACGAATGCCTTTTCGCTCGCCTGGTTTCCAGATGGTTTTAGCCAATGTGATGGTATGATCGACAGGATTGTAGCCATTCTCTCTAATGAATTTCTGAACCGCTGACCAGGTGTTGAGGTAGCCTTCCAATATATCAACCGTCCACTCAGCCTGATACTCAAAAGTTTTATATACCCTGTCGGCAAAAGGGAAAGGTATGGTATGATAATGCTCATCGATATAGACCCGCTCAGGATCCCAGTATTCACCGACCACATTAGTGTAGAATTGATCCACTACAGCGTCAATTTCCGGTGAAATGCGTAAAAGCTCATAACCCCAAACAGCTACCACAGCTCCGGGTTTAGCCACCCTTTGCACTTCCTGATTGAACCGTTCGTGATCAAACCAATGAACTGCTTGCGCCACCGTGACCAGATCGAATTGATCATCTTCAAAAGGTGTTTGCTCAGCCGGTGAGATCAAGTATTCAATGCGCTTGTCCTCCGGTGCATGATCTAATTGCTTTTGACTAATATCCGTGGCATATACTTTTTCGAAATGTTGAGCCAGTACCTTGGCCGCCTGACCATTGCCTGTGGCACAATCCCAGGCTTTACTAAAGCCTTTTACCTCTTTCAGAATGGTTTCATAAAGGGTACTGGGATAGGAAGGCCGGTACTGCGCATAGATAGAAGCTTGTTGGGAAAAGTTATCTTTTGGAACCATAGACAAACATTTTATGCAAATAAAAGCCATACAGATTAGTATGACATTTTCGAGGTTACAAAATGTTTCCACACCGTATGAAATTAGACAGTCGACAACTTTTTAAGCAAGAAACAACTACGTATGGACGGTGAATCTATATATTGGTTGATAATCGTTTCTGTTATATCAGCCTTAATATATGCTATTGAACTTCTAATAGATTATTACCGACGGGCTAAGCAAATAATCAGAGAAGTTGAATTTTTACCGACTGTGTCCATTGACAAAGCCAAGCAAGATTTAAAAGTAAAAGTTGTAGGCAAGGTAAAACCTCAGGAAAACATGCTAATAGCACCTTTATCAAGAAGAAAATGTGTGTTATATCAAGTTACGGTTCATGAGGTTTATAAGACCGATCTGGACTACTTCATGAAAGATGAGTCTGAGTCCGAGACACTAAGAGAAGAGAATTTAATTGATTTCTACTTTGAAGATCAAGCAGGTTTGGCAAAGGTTACGAGACTTTCACAAGATGTTCTTTTGGTTAACCAGCAGATTTACAAGTCTCGTGAATTTGATAACCTTCCTCAGCATTTTATTGAATACCTAAGAAGTCATGATGAAGATCATAGGGACGTTTTCCGTCTTAAAAAAAACCTGATTTTCAGGGAAAGCAGTATAGGAATAGGAGAGAGTATATCAGTAACTGGTAAGGGCTACTGGCACCGACCCAGGCAGGGAGAGCCAGTATTTGTTATGCGCGGAGACTTCGATGAACCGCTACTGATCAGTGACCAATTCAGTGCGTAGAACAAGTTTTGGACTTAAAATCGTATGTCATTTTATTGGTGCTAATGCCTTATCTCCCTCTTAATTAAAACACAATTAATCACTTCCCCATAAGAATCATAAATGACAATTAACTGGCTGAAATACTTAGCCAGGTGGCTCAATTCGACTCTTAACCCCAGAGGGGTGACCTGTTCATAACTACTGTGATGAGAAAATATAAGCAAGAGGCCGTCTCAAAAGCTGTCTTTTCGACCATCGGGAGAAATCTTACTCGACTCAAGGCGTTGATTATCAGGGGAGTAAGATTTCTCATTTCATTCGAAATGACATTAAAACGGGCTTTTGAGACAGTCTCGTCCTGTTGATTTTTCTTGGCCGCACCTACGGCGCTTACTGGAATCGTTTTGGATAATCGACTATCCACAGGTCGCTCCGATGGGGCTATTTCTAATATCAATATGTTTCCTCACACCTCATTCTACACTTTAGATTTATAATTATACCCAGACCAATTTGTCGGCTATTGCTTTTTTTAGCTAATTGTAAAGATTATGAAAGAAGCAATCATCTTTATTCCGGGGTATGACTCGCTTGAGCGTGGTGCCAAGCTGGAGGAAGTAGTGAAGGATTTCCAGGATTACAACCACCTGGGCAAGATTGAGAAGGCTGACGAAACAGACCTTTACGGCCATACGGGAGCAAGACTCAATGTCAAATATGATGACGGCACTTCTAGGGAAGTTGACATTTATGAAGCTTTTTGGGCCGATCTAAGAATCGATTTCGAACAGCTCAAAAACTATCAGAAATTCTTCTCAGGGATGGGCATGCTGATATACTGGCTTAACCCCAGGTTATGGCATTTCTCCAAAGGAGATTCTACCAAGACCGTATTTATGATCATGTCTACTTTGGGGCTCTTAGTATGGTATGGCATCGTGATCATTACCATACTAGCTTTCATTAAAACGGTCGACCCACCAGCGTTCTTAAAAGACTCATTGCTCGTTAATCAATTCAATGAGCTGGTGACAGTTACCAGTGAGAACTTTAAGCAATGGTTGGGATTGAGTGTGCTAACTAGTTTTCTGCCCTTGGCAGTAGTAGCCAATATTGCCTATGATACCAAAAAGTACCTGCAAAACGATACTTACCGATCGGCGCTCAGGCGACGAGCGCATGATATCGTTTTTGATGTGATCCACGAGGGACAATATGACCGCGTTACGCTCCTCTGTCATAGTTTTGGTAGCGTGATAGGCGTACATTTCTTAGCTACTATGGCCGATTTGACCAAGGACAAACCCTTTCGTTTTGTTACTATGGGTGCAGCGGTGTCCTTCCTAAGCTTCCGTTCTCAATGGCTTAAGGATATTCTGCAGCGATGTTTTCGAACACAGTATGTTGATGAATGGATAGACTTTTTTTCGCCGGAAGACTGGGTATGTTCTTCTGTAAAGTTGGAGGATCCTGGCCCTTACATGAGGGAAGTCACTCAACCTGTCAAGGGTAAATTCCATTCTGAAAAGCTCATCTTTCATAAAAACTGGTTTGAGCGGCTCTTTCAATCTAAAAAGATCCATGGTGCTTACAGCAAGACAAGCGAGGTGATAGACAAGATTCTGGACAGGCCGCAATGACATAAGCTCAAAAATCTGAAAGTTTCCATTTTCGTAACACGCAAGAATTTTATAGCTAAGCAATTTTCTATATCTTTCTGGCTAACTATCAGCGACATACTCTATGGGCAAGCTTATCATCAATAGCTTCGAAGAATTTAAACAACATGAAGGCCAAGACCTCGGAGTTTCCGATTATCTGAAGATCACGCAAGAACAGATCAATCAATTTGCTGAAGCTACTTTGGATCCCCAGTGGATCCACATTGACCCTGAACGAGCCAAAAGAGAGAGCCCCTTCAAGAATACGATAGCACACGGGTATCTTACCTTATCCGTCGCCCCCTATTTATGGAAGCAGATCATCGAGATCAGGAATATCAAGATGATGATCAACTACGGTATTGAAAAGATCAAGTTCAATCAACCCGTGATCGTAGATAGCGAAGTGCGACTGAAAGCCCACCTACATTCACTAGCCGACCTACGCGGTATTACTAAAGCCCAGCTAGGTATCACATTAGAAATCAAAGACAAACCTAAGCCAGCACTTACTGGGACATTAGTCTTCTTGTACCATTTTATTTGAGACATAAGAAGTAAGATATAAGTATAAAGACTTCTGTTCATCTCTTAATTCTGGTGTCATCGCGAACGGCGAAGGAGTGAGGCAATCTCAACCTAAGGATTACGAATTGTGAATAGAGTCGTGCGCCCCGCCCTTCTGTAAGAATCCTATTGGAACGTGGGCATAACTCAAACTAGATATATGATCTAGATGAAGCACGAAAGTAACTTTCGCGCTAGGATAAAATAAATAGAAGTACATAGAAACAAAGTAGAAGTAAATGTCGACCACTTTTAAAACTAGATGAGCGACTAAAATAGAAGCACGAAAGTAATCTTCGCACCAGAGAGAGTTGTGTCCTGCGCTCCGTCCTTCTGGGCAGCATCTTATTGGAAGGTAAGCACAACTTAAGCAAAAGGCTAATGCATATCATCAATTGATTATATGTGGCAGAATAGAAGGGCACGAAAGTAACTTTCGCGCCAGGTTAGTTCCATGTACTGTCCTTCTGA
This sequence comes from Bacteroidota bacterium, assembly GCA_039819065.1. Lineage (GTDB taxonomy): Bacteria > Bacteroidota > Bacteroidia > Cytophagales > Cyclobacteriaceae > JBCBSS01. The sequence goes on along the minus strand of JBCBSS010000118.1, from coordinate 14,693 downwards.
GACTTAATATTTTAGTTTAAAAACACACAAAATAGGATGACGTTGGATGTAAATGTTTAGCGGTTCCGTTGCTCTGGGGAGTTTTCTCCCGACTGGTCGGGAGAAATACAAAGGGGTAAGAATGGCAAAGGTTTTCATCACATCACAAAAACACGTCATAATCAGAAACTTATTGGTAGACACAGAAATAAGTAGAAACAGGTAAAAATAAGAAGGAGAAAGAATGAATATATAATCAATTGATGATATAAGTAGAAACACATAGATAAACTAGGCGCTGGCGCTATCCCTCTCCGCAGGGGTAGGGGTGGATTTACAAAGGCATAAGAAGCAGGACTTTTAGGCGGTCGTTATAGCTTGCCTGACATCGCAAGCCTTCTTGTCGTTAGAAAGGCAGGTATGAAGCAATCCAGCAGCCAACTGAGAATTACGAATTGGTAACCGTGCCCTACCGTTCTTTAAGCATCTTTTAATATCGAGCCAGACGCATTCACCACACATGAGACCAGCTTAAGTATACCTTCACTATTAGTGCCATAAAACACAAAAAATGGTAATTATAGTGCAACAGCAATTTTCCACACTTTTGATTGCCTACATTATTATTTATTAAGTAATTGTTTTTCAAGTAGATCCATGCCTGTTTCAACTTGTTAAGATGACTTCTTGGAGCGATTTTCGAGATGTTCTCAACATTTCATGCCACAGGGAACATCAACTCAACTATCAAATAATTAGTTACAGAATTTACCCAGTCTTGTACATACCTTAGATCTCAAAATACAGCTTTGGAAAAACATTTTCTACATACACTGAAAGTCTTAGTCGTTTGTTTTGTTTTAGTAATCGGTTTAAACTTCGTGGCTTGTGGCTCGATTTATTCGGATAGAACGGATAGTCTTCGTTCGGTAGTAGAGACCGAGACCGATCCTCAGCTTAAGTCCAGACTTTTTGGGCAACTCGCTAAAGAGTATATTAACATCAACAGAGATAGCGCGAAGTATTTTGCCAGAAAGGTCTTTGAACTTGACGAATTGGGTCAGGCTGATCTTAAGGCCATGGTAATTACTTATTGTAACATGGCGGTGCTTAACCGAACAGCGCGACGGTTAGACTCTGCCCGGTATTATGATTCGCTGGCCTACTTAAAAATCAACGATAAGAATAATCCTAAACTTAGTGCCAGGGTTCATGAAAGCAAAGGCCGCACTTTTTACGCCCTTGGCTTGAATGACAGTGCTTTTGTCAACTATGACAAAGCCCGCATACTGGCAGAGGGCCGTCATTCTATGGGTTTCTATTCATCAATTGTGTTGAATTCTTGTGGGCCGTTGTACAACATGGGAAGGTACGATGAGGCGCTGGCCTTGTGTACCACATTGTTTGATTCCGACTCGGTAGAACAGATACCCAGGCGATTGCGTGGTATGTTGTACGCATGGACGGGAAGCTTGTACCAAGTTGAGGACCAGCCTGATCTGGCTTTGAAATATTTCCTGAATGCTGAAGAATATCTGGTTGGTACCATAGAAAAAAGCACTTACGCTATCGCACTTCATCACATAGGTAGCTTATACCATGGGAAGCAAAACATCGAAGAGGCTGAAAAATACTATCTCAAAGGGTTAGCATTCGTGGAGAAAGAGAACATGACCTATCTCAAACAGAATATGCTACCATATATAGCCATGTTCTACCAAGAACAAGAGAAGTACGACCTGACAGAGATATATTATAATAAGATGCTTGAGGAGATAAAAAACAAGCGGATCAAGGATTCTATCACCATGGCCAATACCTACATGGGTTTAGGGGTATTATACTACGAATGGGGTCGAATGCCTGAAGCCAGGTCGAACCTTGAACTATCAGGTAATATTTATAGAACAGTCAAAAGAGAAAAATCTATGATGTATATAGATTTTCGGGATTTGTATGAGTATGTCTACAAGGTCGATTCTGCCACTAACGACTTTGTGAGAGGACTGGAGCATCACAAACTCTATAAAGCCTACTCTGACAGTGTTTCAAAGATCAAACAAAGGGAAAAGTTCGATGAGCTTAGTTTGGCTTTTGAGACTGAAAAAAAGGACAAGGAGATTGCCTTGTTAAAATCACAAGCTGATCTACAGGTGGCGGCTAACGAAAAACGTAATATCACCATATATGCATTGATGGCTGGTAGTGCATTGCTTGTTGTTCTGTTGGCTATTATATATAACCGATATCAGCTAAAAGTACGATCTGTCAAGACCATCTCTAGCCAGAAAAAGGAGATAGAGAAAAAGAATAATGAGAATCTGCTGCTGATCAGAGAAATACATCATCGCGTTAAGAATAATCTTCAGATCATGTATAGTCTCTTGAACTTACAAGGCTCGGCCTTGAAAAATGACGAAGCCAAGGAGGCCATCATTTTGAGCAAGAACAGGATCAGATCTATGGCGCTTATTCATGATCATCTATACCAGTCCGGGAGTTATGTTATGGTGAGTGCCAATGAATACTTTCACAGCTTGTTAGATAACATTGGTGCTTCTTTTCAGTCAGATGAGAGGGGAATTCAACTCGATACGGATATCACTAATGCTGAAATAAAACTGGCATTGGCTGTTCCCCTTGGGCTGATCATTAATGAATTGATTACCAATTGCTTTAAATATGCCTTTGAACATGAGATCAAAGGCAAGCTGTATGTTTATTTTGACTATCTCAATAGTGAAGGAAGTTATGTGTTGCAGATTAGTGACAATGGGCGTGGATTACCGAAAGACTTTGAATTGGAAAAGAACGAATCTTTTGGCTTACAATTAGTGGACGGATTGATACAGCAATTAGGAGGAGAGTTGGAAATCACTAAAGACTTAGGTACAAGGTTTAGCATCACCATCAATAATTCTGATCAACATTATTCGAAGGTTGAAGAAAAGGTTGAGGCTTAAATAGCACCCCTCTTTTTACGGTAGGGTTGAAGATCGGTTACCGAATGCCTGATGTTGGTTTTGGGCGATGGATACTGGTCACTAGATGCTGGTTTCTGGATATTGAAGCGCGGTCATTCTGGGCAGCAACTTATTAGAGTTTAAGCATTACCGAGGCACAGGATTGTATATACAATCAATTGATAATATATGACTGAAGCGTAGGCACGAAAGTAACTTTCGCACCAGGATAGGTAGAAAAAAGAAGCTAGAAACGAAACCCAACTTAGTAAAATGAGTAGGCCAAAGAGCCAAAGAGCCAAAGAGCCAAAGAGCCAAAGAGCCAAAGAGCCAAAGAGCCAAAGAGCCAAAGAGCCAAAAAACCCTAAATAACCCCCAAAACCGAAAACGACTCGTTTCCCCACTTTACGATTCGTCCAGCGATTCCTACGATCCGGTTAGTCTTTTTTTCAAATGCAGCGTTTCAAGGCCAAATTCGAAGCATGGAAAACAATCACAATGCTTTGAAATTCGCCCTGGTAATACTGGCCTTCCTGACAGTACTACCTGCTAACGCCCAAACTACTGTGAGTGGTTTGATACTAGACCACAAGCAGGAGCCGGTGATCGGTGCCAATGTCTATATCAAGGATACTTATGACGGAGCATCGACTGATCTGGACGGTCAATTTGCTTTCCATACCAATGAGATGGACTCACAAATACTGGTAGTAAGCGCCATTGGTTATGAGACAGCAGAATTGGCTATCACACTTGCTGGTGAAGCACTGACGTTTGAAGTTACGCTGAAAGAAGCTTTCAACAGATTAGATGCTGTAACCATATCTGCTGGTAGCTTTAGCGCCGGTGAGGATAGCAAGCGTGAAGTACTGAAGCCTTTAGATATTGCTACTACTGCAGGAGCGACGGCAGATATTGCCGGAGCTTTAAACACCCTACCCGGTACCCAAACCGTTGGTGAAACCGGAAGGCTATTTGTGCGCGGTGGTGCTGGTAACGAAACCAAGACTTTTATCGATGGTATGCAAGTATTGAGTGCTTACAGCCCATCATTTCCCAATACCGCTACCCGCGGTCGTTTTTCACCCTTTATGTTTTCCGGCACCAGCTTTAGTACGGGCGGTTATTCGGCAGAATATGGGCAGGCGCTCTCTTCTGCGCTCATTCTAAATACCAAAGATGAAGCAACCAGCAACCGCGGTGATATTTCCATTATGTCTGTAGGATTGGAAGGCGCTTATACCCACGCTTGGGAACGCTCTTCATTTGCAGGTAAATTACAATATGTCAACATAGCACCCTATTTCGGACTCATACCGCAGGAGTTGGATATAGAGAAAGCACCGGAGTCATTGGATGGCAATTTTGCTTACCGACTCAAGCTGAATGAGACAGACATGCTGAAGGTCTATACCAATTTCAATCATGCGCGCCTCACATCCAGGGTCAGTGACATTGATAATCCCGAGCAGAAGACACGTATCGATCTGACCAATAATTATCGCTACGTCAATGCCTCTTACACAGATATCCTAAATGACCAATGGAGTTTGCGGACTGGCGTTTCTTATACTTCTAATGTAGACGATATTGACCTGAACCAGGATCAGGTGCGTGAGCAAGAAAGGGGAGGACACGTGAAGTGGGTTTTGGCTTACGATCATTCTGAACGACTGTCCGTGTCATTTGGGAGTGATGTCTTTACCAGAAAGTATACGCAGGCTTATAGAACCCATGAAACTGGTCGTCTGGATCAGCTTGATTTCAATGAAAGCATCGTGGCAGGTTTCGGTGAGATGGATTTCTACTTCTCTAACCGCTTTGTGACCAGATTTGGTTTACGTACCGAACATAATACGCTTAACAATCAATTCAATTTGGCTCCCAGGCTTTCACTAGGGTATAAAACCAGTGAGCATGGGCAAGTAGCCCTGGCCTACGGACAGTTCCATCAGACAGCCAATAATGACCTCATCAGGATCAATAATCTATTGGAGAATGAAAAAGCTGACCACTATATCCTGAATTATCAGGTGATCAAAAGCCAACGCACCTTTAGGGTAGAAGTCTATCACAAACAGTATCGTGACCTGGTCAAGTTTGATGCGGCTGATATCTTCAATCCCACGGCTTATAATAATGCCGGGAATGGATACGCCAGAGGACTGGACGTTTTCTGGAGAGATGCCAAAACGATCAAGGGACTAGACTACTGGGTATCTTATTCTTACCTGGATACGGAGAGGGATTTTCGGGACCATCCAATAAGCGCGATGCCTACTTTCGCCTCTAAGCACAACTTTTCAATTGTCACTAAATACTTTGTCAACAGCATCAAGACACAAGTAGGTGCTACCTACTCTATGGCCAGCAGCCGACCGTTCTACAACCCTAACTTACCAGGGTTCAATCAGGGTAGAACAAGGGCTTTTCAAGATCTAAGCGTCAATTTCAGCCATTTGGTGAATAGCTTCATCATTCTACATGGCTCTGTGACCAATGTATTTGGCTTCAACAATGTCTTTGGATATGAATACGGCAATGTAAGAAATGAAGAGGGACAGTTTAATCGTCGCGCTATCACACAGCCAGCACCTAGGTTTATTTTCGTCGGTCTCTTCATCACACTAGCAAAAGACAAATCGATTAATCAATTACCCAATTTATAAAATGGATAACCAATCAGTAATAACTCAAATAGTAAAACAATGAAAAAACTAACCTTAACCTTCGTTTTCGCCCTTATATGTTCAGTTAGTTTCGCTAACGACAAGTATGAAAAGGCCATGCTGGCCAGCATAGATAAAGTTTACAAGGCCGGTACAGTAGAAGAATATAAAAACGTAATTAACGAATTGGAGCGCATTGGTAACGCTGAGAAAGACAAGTGGGAACCTCATTATTATGCCTCATTTGCTTATACCAAATTGGCTTCTAATAGCAAACTAGATGATCGAGATAACTATCTCGACCAGGCGCAAGAACAGTTGAAAAAGGCTATGAACCTGAGCAAAGACAATGTAGAACTGGTCGCTTTACAAGGATTCATCCATACATTGAGAATAACAGTAGACCCACCAACACGCGGTCAACTTTATTCAGGCCTTTCTATCCAGGAGTTCCAAAAGGCCCGGCAGCTAGATCCTGAAAACCCAAGGGCACTTTTTCTACTCGGTCAAGTATTGTATGGTACAGCTCAATTCATGGGTACGGATACTAAGGACGCCTGTGCTTTGATTGCTAAATCGGTACAACAATTCGATCAATACAATGCTGACAATCCACTGGCGCCTAAATGGGGTAAATCATCCGCTCAGGCTGCTTATCAGCAGTGTGGTAGGTAGGAATACAAATCTTTGATACTATCTATATTACTTCCGTGCGTGTTTCATGCACGGATTTTTTTGTTTTGTTCGTTTGTGAAGCCCTGCCTTGTAGGTAGGCACCAATCGAGCGCGTTTGTAACGCGTTCGCAAACCAATTCAAAGGCACGCCTTACAAACGCGCGCTATCTAAGAAAATATCTCTCAGTGTGCTGGAGATGACTTAATGCGGCAATTCTAATGATGTAATCCTTTCCCTCCCCAAGTCTGACTTGTCAGACTTTTCCCCTCCTTAATTTTAGGGAGGGGTGGGGGTGGGTAAGTAGAATAAAAGAATTGTCTATGGTGAACGAGTAATTCGTGTATGCTTTCATGCTATCATCAATCGGGCGCGTTTGTAACGCGTTCGTAGAGCATTCAAAGGCACGCGTTATAAACGCGCGCCATCCAAGAGCAGCCTCTATGTGTTCATTTCAGTTATTCTATACTATTTTCTATATTAAATATTGACTTTCCAATAAATATTTTCCAATTTGTCACATGCTATAGTTGTGCTTAACGTATTCCTTCCTTCTGGATCCGTTAGGTATTTTCGTCTCTTTATTTATAGGACTGTCTCAAAAGATGTCTTTTCGATCAGTCAGCTGACTGAGAGGAATCTTACTCAATATAAAGTGTGGATTATCAAAAGAGTAAGATTTCTCATCCCGATACATCGGGATGACATTAAAATCAACTTTTGAGACACCTCCTCCTAATCATATTGTGCAACCTAATGATACAGTATTATGCCATTGACAATTGGAAACTTCGAACTTCATATGGGACCCAAGCAGCTTGGTGCTCCCGATGATCTCAAACAACCGATAATTGATTTCATAGACAAGGCTGAGAAACGGCTGGATGTCGCGGTGCAAGAGCTGGACAGCTGGGATATCGCGAAAGCTTTGATCAGAGCACGCCAAGAGCGTAAGGTAACACTCAGAGTGGTACTGGAGAGTGATTACTTAAGGTCTTCCAAATGTAGAACCGACCCGTTTGTTCAAGGTGGTAAATACGAGATAAACCGGCAGATTTGTGACGCACTGCTCCGTGCCAACATCAACCTCAAGACCGATTATAACACCAGTATCTTCCATCAGAAATTCATGGTGAGAGATAGTGAGGCTGTACTTACCGGTTCTACCAACTTCACTGATAGAGGAACAGCTCATAACCTGAACCACATCGTAGTGATCGAGGACAAGGATGTAGCTAAAATATACGGCAGGGAGTTTAGGGAAATCATGCAAGGCCGCTTTGGTAAACTCAATGAAGGACATGATCCTCGTCCACCTGAAGTGACCATTTCAGGTGTGCCCATGAAGATACTGTTTGCCCCGGATCATAGCCCCGAAATGGAGATCATGAAACAGATGGAAAAGTCACGGCGTAAGGTTGATTTTGCCATCTTCACTTTTTCTAAGTCATCGGGTATAGATGATACCATTGTTTTACTAGAGAAAGCGGGTATTCCAGTGAGAGGAGTATTCGACGGGATGTCAGCCAATCAGGATTGGGCAGCGACCAAAATGGTAGCCGAAGCTGGTGCAGAAGCTCATGTTACCCGAAAAGGTTCTAACGGATTCAATCGTGAAAACAAGTTGGGCAAGTTGCACCACAAACTGATGATCATAGATGACCGGGTTATCGTAATCGGTAGTTTCAATTATACTGGTCCGGCCAATGCATTGAATGATGAAAACATCATGATTATTGGAGATCTAAAATCTACAGATGCTGAATCTATTGCCAACCAAGAAAAGATAGGGCAATACGCCTTGAAGGAGGTGGATAGAATTATTGAAGAGTTCAGCAGTAAGGTTGAGGTCGTTCCTGAACTCGTTTAAAGTCTATTTTAAACAGAAGCCGTCTCAAAAGCTATCTTTTCGATTCCGACGAGTCGGGATGACGTTAAAAAAGGCTTTTGAGACAACCCTTTTGTTTTTTCCGTAGGAAGAACTAGGCTTTGCTATTCACGATCAACTTAGAACGCTCCAACGCCTGATTTCTTTCAGGAAGCGCCTCCTGATATTCCGGAGATTGTACCATTTGGATGAATGCTGCTCTGGAAGGATATTCCACAACCAAAACCTGATCCCAAAGATCCTCTTCATCGCTGCCGATCAAAACCTGATCAGTTTTGGCATGAAGCAATGGTTTCCCACCCACTTTAGCCAACAAAGGGGCTACTTTCTGAGAGTAGCTGGCATAACTTGCCAAACCGCTTTCTCCTGTTTCCTCTACCTTGTCTTTGAATTTCAGCAAGTTAAGCATGATAATAGGGCCATTGTCCTCGTGCGTGGCGAATGCCATCATTTGTTGTTCAGTGGGAGAATTAGAATTCATAATTTGTGTAGCTAGTGTTTTAATTTTTAATAATTGTGCTAAAGTAAAGAAAAAAATTCCTACTTTCCCTCCACAGCGAAGAAGATCAAAAACACCAAAAACACATCATCATTGGAAGCGAAAAAGCATTATAGAACTTGTAATCTGTGCGAAGCCATGTGCGGCCTGGAGATAACCTACGAAGGGGATCAGGTACTTTCTATAAAAGGAGATAAAGATGACCCTTTTAGTCATGGTCACATATGCCCAAAGGCAATGGGCCTTAAGGATATTTATGAAGATGAGAACCGGTTGAAAATGCCGGTCAGGCGTACTGACAATGGCTGGGAAGAAATAGGTTGGGAAGAGGCTTTTGATGAGGTGTCGGCCCGGCTTTCTGAAGTACAAGGTAAGTATGGGAATGACTCAGTAGCATTTTATGCCGGTAATCCCAATGTCCATAATTATGGGACGCTGACCTTTATGCCAGCCTTTATCAAATCATTAAAAACAAAGAACAGGTATTCTGCTACTTCCGTAGATCAGCTACCTCATCACTTTGCCGCATTGAATATGTTCGGGCATGGTATGTTGATGCCTATCCCAGATATTGACAGAACGGACTTCTTCCTCATTATGGGTGGAAACCCATTGGTATCCAATGGTAGTATCATGACTGTGCCGGGTGTGAAGAAGCGCATGCAGGATATTCAAAAAAGAGGAGGCAAGGTAGTCGTAGTAGACCCCAGGAAGACTGAAACGGCGGCTATTGCGGATCAGCACTTATTCGTGAAGCCTGGCACTGACGTTTACTTACTCTTAGCCATGATCAATCTGGTTTTTGAGAAGAATAAAGTGGCATTGGGTAGGTTGACTGACTTCACTACTGCTGACAAGGAATTAAGAGACTTGGTCAAACCTTATACGCCGGAAGCGGTGGCTCCTGTGACTGGTATCGCGGCTGATGAGATCAGATCATTGGTGGATGCATTTTGTAATGCCAAATCAGCAGTGGCATATGGACGATTAGGAGTAAGTGTTCAGGAATTTGGCGGTGTATGTCATTGGTTGATCAATAGCTTAAATATCCTTACCGGCAATTTAGATAATCCCGGCGGTGCTATGTTTGTGACACCTGCGGTGGATATTCTGAAAACGTCGGCTGGTAGTTCGAAATCCAAAAGTGAAGAGGGGTATAAGCCGCGATGGTCGAGTCGGGTCAGACAGATACCAGAATTTATGGGCGAATTGCCCGTATCCGTATTAGCTGAAGAAATTCTAACTGAAGGAGAAGGACAAGTAAAGGCGATGGTCACTTCGGCAGGCAATCCTGTGCTTTCTACGCCTAACGGCCAACAATTAGAAAAGGCTTTTGAAGATCTTGAGTATATGGTTTCGATCGATATATACATTAACGAAACCACCAGACACGCCAATATCATTCTACCACCTGCCACGGGATTAGAAGTAGATCATTACGACTTGATCTTCCACATGTTTGCGGTGCGTAATACCACCAAGTTTTCATCCGCGTTATTTGAACCTAAGCAAGGCGCTAAATATGACTGGGAGATATTCAAGGCACTGACCAAGCGCATGTACAGCAAACCCAAAAAGAAGAGTCTTGCTTCTAAAGCGGTAGGTGCGGTATTCCCAACCGAGACACCAGAGCAGATATTGGATATGGGATTGAAGTTTGGGCCTTATGGTAAGTTGAAAGGCAAATTCCTTTCATCCGAAGGCTTAAGCTTGAAAAAACTGAAGCAATCACCTCATGGTATCGATCTTGGACCACTAGAATCGGTTTTCCCCGATCGGCTGTTCACCGCTTCGAAGAAAATCCAAATGGTTCCTCCTGTTTTTCTAACAGACCAAGAGCGACTGGCCAAGCGCTTTGAAGCCTTGAGGGATGAGCAAAAGCCTAATGGGTTTGCCTTGATTGGCCGACGTAACCTAAGGACAAATAACTCTTGGATGCACAACAGTCCCAGGCTGGTAAAGAATAATCCTTGTACGTTGTATATGCATGCTACAGATGCAGATAAACTAGGCATAGAGGAAAAGCAATCGGTCAAAGTGACTTCCAGGGTGGGGAGTGTTGAGATTCCGGTGGAAATCACGGAAGATATTATGCCCGGTGTGGTGAGCATCCCACACGGATGGGGGCACGGTCGCAAAGGTGTGAAGTTGGATGTAGCTACGCAATCCCCCGGGGTGAGTGTGAACGACCTCACTGATGATCAATATATCGATAAACTGACCGGTAACGCTGCCTTGAACGGTGTGCCTGTGGAAATAACTCCAGTGGGATAATTGACCATAGCCACATCAATGCGTAACTTAGATAAGTGTGTAGCAGTATAAAGAGACGTTTATCATGGTAGAGAAATACATCAAAATGCTTAGAGGGCAGATCGATAAGTTAGAGGCAGAAGGTTTCGACCTTGAAGCCTGGAAGAGTTCTGCTATATCGATTCTGGCCAGAATATTCGGAGAGAAAGATCCGAAGGTGAAGCAAATTGCAGATATCAAGATAGAATTCAATAGCTGGTCCCTGAGGGACGTAAGAGCCTCTTACAAACCTTTGGATTCTTGCAAGAAGCGAGGTAAGGAGATCATCGACATCGCCATTGAAGAGTTAGAAAATTTCGGATTGCCCAAAGAGAGCCTCTCAGATCAAGCCGTATTCTACTCCGTGTTAGAGCAAGAACTTACCGGCAAGCAATTCAAAGATATTAAGAGCATCATAGAAGATATTGATGACCCTGAAAAACGCAGGACCAAACTGCTGGAAAAACTCAAGAAGCTTAACGCTGAAACCTCGGCGAAGATCATCGCTGGTTTACTTGGTATTCAAGAAATAGAAGAGGCTGGAGAAGTAGCCTGATGTGAATATTGTCAACTACTGATCTGGCCATTTTTGTTTCTGAAAGCAATTATCTAACTTCCTTCTGAGATAACCAATTCCTTCTTAAACCTGGGGCCAAACCGAGTATGATGCACGTAATTAAATTCAGAGACTGGATTTATACAGTTGCTTTATTGTTCGTATTGAGCAGCTTTTGCCTGTCTCATGCAACAAGCCATTCAGAGATCAACAACGAGCCCGATAACCTTAATGGGGCTGATCACTTGGCCAAAGGGGATTCTCTTTTGAACCTAAATAAGCTTCCAGCAGCCATTGATGCCTATGCTCAGGCGGCTGAGTATTTTCAAGCCTCAGAGAATACCACAGGTTTAATTGAAGCTTACAACATGCTCGGCTATTGTAACCGGGTGGAGAGAAACTATAGCCAGTCCAAACTATTTCTTTACAAAGCTAAAAACCTCTGTGATGCTAATCCAACAGTTTCACCAGCGCTGAAAGCTGATAACTATTATTACCTTGGCGATTATTTTGACCGTATCGGCAATGGTGATTCTGCTTTGTTCTTTCATCAAAACGCCTTGGAAATTAGGTTGAAGGAATTCGGCGATGCCAATGATAAGGTGGCCAGAAGTTTACAGGGCATAGGTGATGTTTATAACTACCTTCTGGAAGATTATCAAGAAGCTAAAAAGTACTATCAAAAGGTACTGGTTATCAAAAGAACTTTGTCTGATGAAGCTACCTTCAGTTTGGCGCGGGCATACTACAACATAGCTTCAACCGCGCGATCTACCAAGGATACAGAACTGGCATTGGTGTACGGACATCAAACGCTCAGGATTGCGGAGCAGCTTGATAACCGGAGGTCGTTTTTAGCCAGTGTATTCATCATGTTGGGTAATGTATACTACGGTCAAAAGGAATATGATAGTGCCATATCAAACTACAGCAAGGGGATTGCCATACGAGTAGCATTACGTGGAGAGGAAGGCACTAAACTGGATAACTATTACAATAACCTGGGCTCCTGTTACCGTGGTATACTTGATATCGAGCAGGCAAAACACTTTCATGAGAAGGCGCTGAGGCTGGCGATCAAATACGATCAAAAAGATGAAATAGCGCTGGCTGAACTAGGGTTGGGTTTAGCGCATATTGAGGTTAAGGAATATCAAATAGCCGAAGACTATCTTCGAAGAAGCCTGGCGACTAAAATTGCTTTAGTAGGCGGGCAACGAGCAAGGCTGTATAATCACTATCAACATCTAGGTAACTTGTTTAGGTCTACGGGACGTTATGATTCGGCACTGAGTTACTACCAAAAAGCACTGGTCAGTGGTGTGGATGGTTTCGAAAACATGGATCCGACAGTGAATCCTACCACCCTGAACATCGGTAATGACTTTGGCATAATCAAGGTCTTGGATCAAAAGGCTATGATTTTTCGCATGTCATATGATCAGGATACTTCTGATCTGAAATCGCTAAGGCTTTGTTTTAATACCTACCTACTGGCCGACTCCCTTATCAGTTCATATCGTGGTAATTTTTTGAAAGAGGGTTCGCGACTAAAACTAGAGAGCAATATCAAACAGATTTATGAAAGGGCTATCAGTAGCGCTTATCAACTATCTGAGATAACCGATGATAAAGCTTATCATTGGGCAGGTCTTAATTTGATGGAAAGAAGTAAAGCGACTATTCTATTAGAATCTTTGCGGCGAGTAGAAGCGTTCAATAGGCTTGGTATTCCGGATAGTATAAAAAGTCAACAGGATAACTTAATCAAAACTGAATTAGAATTACGCCATCTTATTGATCAGCAGGAAGCGAACGGATCATATTATCAACAGGTCGATAGTTTACGGGGAAAGCTTTTCAACGTCACTCAGAAACAAGAGGTCTTAAGAGAATTTATCGCCAAGGTCTATCCGAAGTATTTCCAATCACGTTTTGATAATTCTTTGTTGTCACTGGAAGAGATAAAAAGCTTTATTGGTGATAATCGTTTTCAAATTGTGGAGTACTTTTTTGGACAGTCGGCCATATACGCTATTTCATCTTTTGATGGTAATTCACATTTCTACGAAATAAAAGACATTTCACTACTACAAGCTAAGATTCAAAGACTCAATGGGTTGGTTATCGAAGCTCCTAAGAGCTTTAAGGATAGCTTTAGTGCATATAAGTCGCTGGGCTATGATTTGTTTACTCTATTGCTAGAGCCGGTATTACAAGACTTGAAGGGCAATGAACAACTCTTAATCATCCCAGACGGCCCTTTAGCCTACCTTCCGTTTGATTGTTTGTTGACTGCTTTAAACACCTCGGAAACAGTGGATTTTAATAGCTTACCCTATTTGATCAAAACGTATGAAACACGCTTTACCTATTCTTTGAATGCACTTTGGCAGGTTATGGGCAAAAGCGATGCAACGAGCAACGATCAAATTTTGGCGTTTAGCTATACCGGACTTAAGGATCTGCAAGGTAACCTCATAGAGTCACAGGCTAACCGCGGTCGGGAATACCAGGAAATTCCCGGTAGTGTAGCAGAGTTGAAAGCCATTTCCAACATTATGGAAGGTAAGTTTTTTCAAGGTGATGAGGCTACTGAACAAAACTTCAAAGAGAATGCCGACCAGTATGGGCTTTTCCATTTTGCGCTTCATGGAGCGGCAGACAGATCATCTGAACTTGGCTCAAAGCTTATCTTTAAGCAAGGTAAGAGTGCCTCTTCCGAAGATGGTCAGCTATATCCTTATGAGATTTATAATTTGAACCTCAATGCGAAGCTGGTAGTGCTCAGTGCTTGCGAAACGGGCATTGGTAAGCTACAGGAAGGGGAGGGTGTATACAGTATGGGTAGGGCCTTCGCATTTGCTGGTTGCCCTTCAATAGTGATGAGTTTGTGGGAGGTTAACGATTGGTCCTCTTCTATTTTATTTAAAGAATTCTACTCTGAATTGAAGGATGGGAATAATCTTTCGTTTTCACTAAGATCATCCAAACTAAAGTACTTAATGGACGCCGATAAAGATTTGAGTCATCCACATTTCTGGAGTCAGTTGCAGTTAATGGGGGTTTCGAATATTACATACTCTAATAGTCGAATGAATTGGCCGCTTTATGCGTCGGTTGCAATATTATTGTTTATTCTGTTTGGCGTTTATATGAGATACAAGTAGATAT
>JBCBSS010000117.1:0-25426 GCA_039819065.1 Bacteroidota bacterium | reverse complement strand
CAATTCTATTTGAAATAGAATTGATTACCTCTAATCGGTATTTTCTCTTTTCTTCTTCTTGCAGTTGATGAAAGCCAGGAATTCGTGATAAATACCAATTAGTAACAAACATCTTTCAGGCCTTAGTAACGTTTTTATTCTTCTCAAGAAACAACTTGTCCTTCTTGAATAGGCAAAGCAACACAAACGACAGCACATAATGTAGCTCATCTTCGGATACCCTCCAAATCGGCCTCGCCGGTCCCTAGATCTGAATATCGATGCCAATAGCGCAACACTTCCTGTCCGGTGATTTGATTTTAAAGAACTGTTATTGGGTAAATGTGGGCCTTTTCATTGTCTTTGATCCACCAAAAACCAATAGCACTTTTCTCTCATGAAAACTTTGGTTCCGATCCGTAGAATGAGCCCTTCTATGGCGAATTAACAGATGATATCATCAATGCACTAAGTAGGGTAGATGGTCTAAAGTTGATGACTAGGACGACCTCTTTTTTATTTTAAGAAGTAAAGTAATGTAGAGTATATTGGTATGAGTTGGTGGGTCTCTTGTATTGGAACCCCGGTAGGAAAGCTCTCGTGAGATTTAGGGAATAACAATACAAAACCCTCTATGGCACTTTTAATGTCTTTCTTATCCTTTCCTGGTAATTGTCTTATCTATCGATATGCAGACTCTTTCTTAGGCTACAAATCGTCCTTAGGTTTCTTTTCTTATACTGTTATTTCATCATCAATCGTTTAGCTGCTTTAGCTCGGCTCTTAAAAGTCCACTACCTCCGCCAAAGTGGTTGAGAATTTTTAGGTCTGGTTGAATCTCTATTGCTTTTTGTCGAATAGTCTTCTCTTGCTGCTCATCAAAGCCTGCCCCAATCAAGAGGATGTCATATTTGTCCTCTCTCATACTGGCAAGCAATTCGTCTATTTAGTTGTTCGCTACCCCGGAGTAGCCTTCCATACCATTTAGCAGTCGGATAATCACATTAGTGATCGTCTCGTTCATTCCGATAACCAATACTTTTTTCATCTTAAAATCGTAACTGTGTTGTAAATACCATATGGACCAAATTGGCTCCGTTTTGCACCGAATTGTCTATAAAATCAGCCGTTAGGATGTAATTGGTTTCAAGTTCAATGGCAGCGAATGGACTGAATTCATAACTGAAGAGCGTTCCGATCTGATGAGCGATAAGTCCACCATTTGCATTGGCCCCTAACACAAGGTTTAGTGCCGGATCATATACTGCGTCATCGGTGGTAAACCGCCAAAAGACATCGTAATCTATCTCGATGAATAGTTTTCCTTTCGTGAAATTCCAGTAGGGGTGGATGTCGATAAGATTAGCCGGGCCAAACCTTGCTACCCGGCCAAAGTAAGCGCCTCTTGGATATAAAGGATTGAAGGTATTAAGTGCTCCGCCTTCCCGGTCACCGCTAATGAGCTCAGATTTGATGCCTAACCGGTGTTTTTCGGTGACGTCAAGCCAAGTATTCACGGAAGCAGTCCAAGCCAGAATATTGGTATCTCCGAAGGTGCCGAACTGAATAATGGCCTCATTGTCGAAACCCCACTTTCCGTTGGTGCCCCATATTCGAGCGCCAAGACTATGCCTGGTCTCGTCTTCAATGCCTAATTCATATTCCGCCTGCTCTTGAAAATTTCCGATGTAATAAGCGTCCAGGTGAAAATCTGATATATTGAATAGACGTTCTCCATACAACCCCCAAATGGACTCATCATCGGTCAGAAAATCGTTGTCAAAAATGCCGAACTGTGGTTGCATCGGTTTTCCTGCAAAAGCCCGAAATCTGGACTCGCCCAATGCAATGAATAAAGAAGCATGATCAAATGACCGTCGTACATTGGGTCCCTCCCTTGGGTCCACTAACCTTCTGCTACCGATTTTTAAGTTTTCTCTTCCAACCTTAAAAGTGACATTATCTTTTGTGAACTGTACAAAAAGTTGGTTGACGTAAAGCTCGTCCTTGTCTACCGGTGCCAGGTTTTCTTTTCCAGATATCGTACTCGACCCGACCTCTCCGAAAATGGAGAAGTTATTACCCAACTGTGCATGGGCGTGCAACAAAAAGCGTTGCAAATACCAGCCATTGTCTGGATCGTCTTCATCGCTGAAGTTTTCATTTCTAAACCTTTCATATTGCCCTCGATAACTGCCTCCAAAGGAAAGATAGCTTCCTGGATTCGAAAGGGGTATTTGCTTTATGCTGCTATAAAATGACTTATCATCAGTACTATCAATTTCAATCTTATCGTCTTGTCTTAATAAGCTGAAATCGTACTGGCTCTGTGCCAATACGGGTAGCAATGAAAGTATGTATGTAAAGCATATTAAAACAGTCTTTTTCATCTGAGTTTAATATTTTAAATTTTCCACTTGGACCACCTTTAAGGGCTGTCATTTCGAGCGCAGCGAGAAATCTTACTCGATTTAATGCACCATTGAACTAGGAAGATTTCTTACCTGCTTAATGGCAAAGGCAGTTTGCATTCGCGATGGCGTTCAGGATGGCTTTGGAAACCGCACCTGCTTGTCATATCGATTCCAAAAGCCATTCAATATCACTAATGAGTCTGGTGACTTCCGTATCGTCCAACCCATTGTAATAGCCTCGGATCCTTCTTTTATCATCCACCAGCACGAAAGTGCCATCATGAATAAGACTAGGTTGATGCTGCGTACCATCATCAAATGCCATTACTTTATAGTCCTTCGCTATCTCAAAAATTTCTGTATCCGCTCCGGTCAATAGGGACCATTTGGCTTGATCTATCCCATAGTGATCCGCATAGGCGGAAAGCCGCTCAGGTGTATCATGTTCGGGGTCTATCGAGTAAGAAATAATGCCGACTCCTTTTTCATCCTCAAAATGATCTTGCACCCGTTTGAGATGATTCGTCATCTTTGGGCAGATGGTGGGACAACTGGTAAAGAAGAAGTCCACCACATATACTTTGCCATCAAAGTCTGCATTAGAGATAGTCTGGTTCAACTGATCGGTGAATGAAAAAGCAGGAGCCTGATAGTAGACAACGTTTCCTGTTTTCTCATCGACCGTTGTCTCTCCTAAAATTGGTAGAGCATCGCCCGTGCGATTTTCGCAAGCCAAAAGAGACGCTATCAAGAGTAGCGACACGAAGTAAAAGCTTCTCATGCTTCCAACTTCAAAGAGATGTTTTCTAACTTGAGTATCTCATCCGGAATATCTCGATTGGGAAGTGGTACAGGTTGAAAAACCACTTGTACGTCTTTCCCCGCCTGAATAGCATCGGCAATTTCCTTCTCAATCTCTATTTGAAGGTGCACGCCTTGCTGAAGTAAAACCGAGTCCAGATCAAGAATGGGTAAAATCGTAAAGGTGCCAGTGTACTTACTTTGCTTTTTGCCATCCCCATCATATTCGAAGAATATGCGCGCACAATAGGGTTGATAGGGCAGTTGAGCCCGCTCGAAATGAAGAATTACATGGGTTCTATCTTTATTGATAAACTCCTTGTAAATCGCATCCGTCTGTGAAGTTTGGACATTCAATGGCGATATGCAATCAGTACTTCCTACTTCTCTTTTGGGAAGGTCCGCCTCCTCGTAAGGGTTACAGAAAGTAGGATTGAAATCGAGGTCGGCAAACTGGTAGCCAAGTTTTTCAGCATCTAGTAAATCTTTGATTTTAAAATCGATAGGCCTGCCGTTTCCATCTGTTGCAAACAGTCTCTTTTCCAGCCATTCCTCATCGTCAGGCAGTACGTTATCTGGATGATAGTTTCTCCAGGCATCCCAGATTCTATCACAATTGCCATGGTGCGCATAGAAAATAGGGTCAAATCCAGATTCGGTAAAGGTCGCCATCTGGCCTCCAATCCAATTGTGGATATTATTGTGAAAAGACTGTTCGGCCAAGCCATCCAACTGCGCTTCTCCTCTTTTCCTAATGGCCGGATAACCACCGAAGGTCTTATAGGCTTTTGCGCGAAATGCAGCCCCGACATTGATAAAGTCTTTAGGGATTTCGTCAGTGGCAGATACCATTCGCGTTATATTAAACAATGGATTTGACTCATCACCCCAGTAGTGATCAGGAATCGTATTTTTCTTGGTCCAATCCCAATAGTGTAAGGCTAATTTTGGTTCATTGACTGCCTTTTGAAGCTTTTGCTCCATTGACCATAAGTATAACCTGTGCCATGGCCATACATACCAGTTGTAGTGCATCTGGTTGGCATATATGCTGGTGGCACAAAAAGTAGCGTGAAGCATACCGTGCGCTTGCCAACCCATTGGGTCTAATGGCGATACTTCAGACCGTTTTTTTAAGATGTTTATGGCATCTTTCAATAGCTTGATCTCAGGGTCGTCAACAGGAATGTCTGCAATGTTCTTCCTGATGGCTAGATTTCCTTCTGCATTAGAATTAACAGAAGCCTTGGTTTCACCCTCCGATTCCGGTGTTGTACAGGCTTGTGGAAAAAGGGCCAATCCCGTTAACCCAAGTGTTGAAAACCCTGATTTTTTGATAAATTCTCTTCTGGAGTCTTTTGTTTTATCCATGGTTTGAAGTTTTGTTGGTTGATATCAATGCGCGGCTACTACGATTTGAAGAGCCATTAGCGTGTTTAAAATTTTCTTATCAGCACCACGCCTCCTATGATCAGTAGAATACCTGCTATTCTTTGCCAACTGATACTGTGGACAGGTATTCCTAATAATCCATAGTTGTCGATAAATAATGAGATGCCAAGTTGTCCGGTGACAACTAACCCGAAGGTTAATGCTACGCCAAGCTTGGGTGCCAGAATGATCACACACGCTACATAGAAGCCTCCTAGAATTCCCGCAGTCCATACTGACCATCCCACCGACTTAGCTTGAGAAAGCGTAGATAAATCAGTTTTTGTAGCCAACAGATATGCGAAAAGACCTAGAGAACCTACTACGAATGAGATGAAAGCGGCATAAACAGGATCTCCTACTGCTTTGCCCATTTTGCCATTTAATGCGGCTTGTATCGGAAGTACTGCTCCTGCAGTAATGGCGAGCACAATAAAAGTCAATGACTTCATCTACTTAATCTTTTAGAAATGAATTGATCAATTGAGTATTTACCCGGTCCCATAAGAAGAATCAGAAAGTATGATAGTGAGTACATCAAAGGAATATCCTTGATTGGCCATGGGTCTCCCCAGTGCACCAAAAACAAACCGCTAAGTGTCACTGACAATATGCCAAGTGCCGATAGTCGCGTAAAAAATCCAAGTGCTATGAAAACCGTCAAAACGATATTGGTGAATATGGCCATGAAAGCCGTGAACTCACCGCCAAAGCCAAATGGATCAGGAATGTTGGCTATCTCACCGTCTATGTCAGTAATCTTCTTGATGCCGTGCGTTCTGATCATAGCAAATGCTACCAGCACTCTGAAAATGAGCATGGTTATACTCATTCTGTTCTCACTAGGAAAACCTGCCGGTAGCACTTGCTTGATTGCCTTCATCATTTTTCTACCAACTGGATGTTAAGTGAAAGGCGTACCTCATCACTCACCACGATGCTGCCTGCCTCAGTCACTGCACTCCATTTAAGGTTGAAATCCTTGCGATTGATTTTACCAGTGATTTCAAAACCTGCTTTGTTTTGACCGTAAGGATCTACCGCGGTACCTTCATGAATTACTTTTAGCGTGACTTCTTTTGTCACATCGCGAATTGTCAGATCGCCCAACATTTCAAATTCATCATCACCCTTTCTAGCCAAAGACTTTGATTTGAATGTCAACTCCGGGTATTCTTCAGCATTGAAGAAATCGTCTGATTTTAAGTGATTATCTCTGTCGTTGCTTTTGGTATTGATGCTTCCTGTTTTAGCGAAGAATGACACCGTTGCATTTTCAAAATCATCACCTTGCGATGTGGCCGTTCCGCCAAATTCATCAAATGCGCCTGTCACTGTTGATACCATCATGTGTTTCACTTTGAAGTGAACTTCTGAGTGCGATGGGTCTATTGCCCATGTTTTTGTTGCTACTACTGTTTCCATTTTATTTGTTTTTAGTTTTTGTTGCCGGATCTACTCCGGCCTTTGAATTGATTTATTTAGTCAATGGGAGAGAGGTCCTGACATACGCTGTTCAAGGCAGGTAGTGTAAGGCACCTGTTTATCTTATTTTCTGTTAAAGAATTTGGCTGATATAAAGGGCGAGGCGGTCTCAAAAGCCCGTTTTAATGTCATTTCGAATGCAATGAGAAATCTTACTCTGCTTATAATCAACACTTTGAATCGAGTAAGATTTCTCCCGATGGTCGAAAAGACAGCTTTTGAGACAGCCTCTATAGCCCTCAGTATTTAGCTCAAGTACAACTTTCTAAAATCACCCGTACGGTATAGCGGTGACCAGTCAGGAGAAACCTCTGGTAACGCCTTAGGAGCGAATTTCTTAAACGTATCGTAGGCATGAACAACCTTTCCACCCACCGCAGTGAGTTTTGAGTGCGTTCTGGGAATGAGCGCATCAGGGATGGTCATAAAGTCCTGGTTCAGAATTGAAAAATCGGCTAACTGACCTCTTTGGATAGCACCTTTTTTTCCAACGTCACCTGTAAACCATGAAGAACCAGTTGTCCAAAGCTGTAGCGCTTCGTCTCGTGTGAGGATATTATCGTCGCCGTACATTTGTCTTCCCCCGCGCGACTTTCCAGTGGCTAGCCAGTAGATAGAATACCAGGGGTTATAGGAACTTACGCGGGTAGCATCCGTTCCTCCGCCAACAGGGATGCCCATTTTAAGCATTTTCTTGACCGGAGGTGTTTGTGCAAGCTTGGCGGCTCCATAGCGCGCCACGAAATCTTCGGCTTGGTAACAAATTCTATTCTGAACGGCAATACCCATTCCCAGTTGAGCAATGCGTTCTAACGTTTTATCTGAGAATGTTTCTCCATGGTCGATGATTGTACCTTCAGGTAACTTGCCATTTCCTGCTTTGGCTACTTCTTCGTACATATCAAGTAGAATCTCTGCAGACTCATTATAAGTGATATGTTGACGCCACGGCCAGTTATTCTCGGCGAGCAGCTTATAAATGGGCATTGCTTTATCACGCACATCAGCGTCGAGGTTGGGGCGCTCTTGAGCAAAAATCTCATAATCATAAGCGGCCCAGCAGATATTTTCACCGCCACCTATAAACCGCAGCATGTCATCTCCATCACCTGGCTTTACCATGCCGATCCATCTTTTATAATCATCATACTCACGACCCCCCACTTGAGGAAAAGTATGGATGCCTACCCTCACAGTTGACAACCCTCGCTTATGCACATCATAGATGACATCATAGGCATCCGGATATTGCATACCACCACCACCGGCATCTGAAATGGAAGTAAGCCCAAGCACATTCATTTCGTTCATAAAATGCCGTGTGCCAAGTACCTGTTGTTGTCTGGATTTCTTAGGAAGTTTGGTCAGCGTTTTATACATAATCAACCCGGACGGAGCTGCGGTAATAATACCTGTTGCTCTTCCTCTCTTATCCTTTTCTATGCGTCCCTTATGATAAAGGTCTATGGGCTCATTATTATAGTTCAGTACTTCAACGGCCTTTTTGTTGAGCATGCCATAAGCATAGAGATAGAAAATGTATACTGGATGGTCAGGCGCTATCTTATTGATCTCTTCCAATGTAGGCATTCTCTTTTCGCGGAATTGCTCCCATGAGAAACCTCCAACTACTCTTATCCACTGACCTTTTGGTGTGTGTTTTACCTCTTCGGCGAGCATGGCCAGTGCTTCTTCAATAGAATCAACCCAATCCCAACGAAGTTCCATAGCATAATGAAGGCCTTCACGAATGCCATGCGTATGAGAATCGTGAAGACCGGGGATCACGCGATGACCTTTGGCATCTATCACTTTGGTTTTTGAACCGATCAGATCGGCAACAGCACTATTAGAACCTACCCGGTAGTACACCCCATCCTTAATAGCAAATGCTTCTGCCGAAGGAATACTGGCATCCATAGTTGATATCTTGGCATTGCGAACTACCATATCCGCATCACCAGATTGTTGGGCTAATAATCTTCCAATAGGCGACGACAAAGCAATTCCGGTAGCACCTACGGCCAATGACCCCTTCAGGAAACCTCGTCGTTTTGGATCAAAATTTTTCATTTGTCAGTGATTTAATTGGTTTAACATTTGTACTGTTTCAATAGCTGATTTTGAAATACACCGAAGCATTTCGTCGGCGACCATGAAGGAATAGGTACTGGTAATGCTGGATTGAGATGGCAGTATTTTCTACTTGCATTTACATTTCCAGTAGCGATCATTGCTACAGAAGTTACGGTGAAGCATATTGAGCTTTCATATTCATGGGTTTTGTTATGAGTCGTTAAGACTGAATTGTTGTGAGAGTAGGAGGAAGGCTGGAGCTAATTCTAAAGACCCGCCTCCCGACCTTTGATGAACGGTATTTATTTACCAGATTCGCTCGCTTCTTTGCCGGTCATCCACTTGCTCATTGTTTTGATGTAGTCGATACCTAGCCCATAAGCCCCACCATATTTTTTAGAGATTTTTACCACCTCGTTGTAGACATCACTTCTAGCCCAGTCTCTGTGTATTTCTAATAAGTATTGAAGAGAAGTGATTGGTTTGACACCAGCCTGAATCATGCGTGTCATGGCCATGTCGTGCGCTTCCTGAGATGTGCCTCCACTGGCATCAGCCACTACATATACATCGTATCCATCTTCTAGGGCAGATAGTGCGGCTGAAAGCGTACATACTTCTGTCCATAATCCTGCGATAACCAACTTGGGTTTTTGGAGATCGTTGATGGCTTTTACCACTCGCTTATCTTCCCAGGAGTTCATGGTCGATCTGTCTATATAGTCTTCGCCAAAGTATTCGCGGATTTCAGGGAATACAGGGCCGGAGAAAGACTTCTCAGCTACGGTTGTTACCACTGTAGGTACCTCGTATAGGCTGGCCGATGCGGAAAGCAAGCCTAGATTATTCCTCAATTCTTCAATCGGCTGTGATTCTACCGCGAAAGCCATTTGGCTTTGATGATCAATCAACAATAGCGCGTGATTGGTGGGGTTCAATAGCTCTTTGGAGGCATTAGCCGGATCATTATTAGGGTTTGGGTTATATTGTTTCCATTGTGCAAAGGCAAATGATACCATCATTACCATTGCTAGCGTTAAAATTTGCTTTTTCATTTTATGTTTGATTTGAGCTTTAATTGATTGATTTATTAGTTCATTGGTACTTCCATGAGCAGAATCCTGGCGCCTTCTTTTGCTTTGACGGTAATAGCATCCGTATCCCAGATACCGAAACCATCTCGCTTTTGCAGTGATTGTCCTGCTACCTCGGCTTCACCTTCAAGGATGAAAGCGTAGATACCATTACCTTCTTTCTTCAAGTTGTATTGAGTGGTTGTATCTGAGTCAAAATGTCCAATATGGAACCAGGCGTCCTGGTTTACCCACACTCCCTGATCGTTCTCATTAGGTGATAGAATCTGAGAGAAAGTATTTTGCTCTAGCAGTTCACTGATCTGGATTTGATCGTAGCGAGGAGTGACGTTTTTCTGATTGGGAAACATCCATATCTGAAGGAACTTTACTTCTTTATCATTATTGGCATTGTATTCACTGTGGAATACACCCGTACCTGCACTCATTACCTGTATCTCACCCTCCTTGATCACTGCGGTAGTTCCCATACTATCTTTATGCTCCAGGTCACCACTTAATGGTATGGAAATGATCTCCATGTTGTCATGTGGATGGGTGCCAAAGCCTTGCGCCGGTGCTACGGTGTCATCGTTGAGCACTCTTAGCATACCGAAATTGATGCGCTCAGGATTATAATAATTGGCAAAACTGAATGTATGGTAAGAGTTTAACCACCCGTGATTGGCATGTCCTCTTGTATCTGCTTTGTGCAGTACTGTTGTCGCTGTTTTTGTTTCCATAGTCTTTAAATGATTATGTCCAACTTGATTTTAATCTGTGAACTTTCAGTGTTCTCCGTTGCAGCCGCTTTGTTAGTGTTCCTAAAATTGACTTCAACAAGAGTTCTTTTCGTTTCACAATGTTTCTGTTTACCTTTCCTATTCCTAAGCACGTGCCAAAAGCTAACTGATTGATTTACTGACACTTATGTTTTTGAGGTCTAAATGCTTTTTCTCATAAAGCAGGTTTTTCTCATATTTTAGAAAAATGATGATCTTTTTTGCCAACTTCGGTGCATGACAGATACAACACTTTTACAAAAAGCCAAGGAATGGCAGTTGGATAATCTACCTTATGAGATCATGTGGTTTAATCGCGAGGGAGAGATTGTATATCTTAATAAAAGGCTCAGAAACCAGCTTGGATATACCAAAAACGAGATTGAAGGACTTAGTATTCATGATATAAACCCCAGAACTACAAAGGAAGAATGGACCAGACACTGGGAGGAAGTTATCCAAGACAAAACAGTCAATTTCAGGACTATCCACAAGCGAAAAGATGGTTTTCTATATGACGTGGAGGTTTTCGCACAATTTTTCTCAAATAATAGAAAAGACCTCATTTGTGCTGTAGTAAATGAAATCACACATTCCTCTTTTTACCGAAGAGTATTGAACAAAGCAGAAGAGTTAGTCTGCGTTGGAGGTTGGAAACTTAACCTTCAAGATAACTCAATAATCGCTACCGATCAGCTTCTGGAAATTTTTGGTGTAGAAGCAGCAGAAGACATTCGTCCGATAAACCTGATCCGTTTTTTTAAGGCCCCGGATCAGTTTCAGGAACTGGTTTCCAACGCACTGGTAAAGGCCGTACCTTTTGATGAAGTGTTGGAAATAGAAGATGCCAGAGGTACGCATAAATGGCTGCGCTGTGCTGGTCAACCCATTATTGTTCAGAACAAGATCAATAAGCTTATAGGTGTTTATCAGGATGTGAGTGAGTCACAGGAAAATATACTCTCACTGCATCTTTATAAAGAGATTATCAATCAATCGGATGACATCGTTTTTATATGGAGTGAGGCAGGTAAACTGATTGAATTCAGTGATTCGGCAATAGAACAGCTTGGTTTTTCTGAAGAAGAGTTTGAACAAGTCACTATCTATGATTTGGATGAGGATATTGATGAAAAGTGGTGGGCTGAGCATTTTGAGGATATTAAGAATCGAAAGCACTTCAGAATGGAATGGAAGGCTACCCGAAAGGATGGAAGTCAGTTTCCTGTAGACATCTCGGTGAACTTGATTGAGTACAGAGGCCAAAACCTCAACTGTGCTATTCTCAGGGATATCTCTAAACGCAAGAGATACGAGGATGATCTTAAAAATGCATTTACAGAAATTGAATCATTGAAGAATCAACTGGAAAAGGAAAATGAGTATTTACAGGAAGAGATTCGTCACCAGAGTAAGTTTGAGAATATCATTTGCAAAAGTAAGGCTTATGCTAAAGTATTGAAGCAAATAGAACAAGTAGCCCCTACGGAAACTACGGTATTAATTACGGGTGAATCCGGAACGGGCAAAGAGCTATTGGCCAATGCACTTCATCAGCACAGCAATCGAAAAGAACATGCTATGGTGAAAGTCAATTGTGCCACGTTACCAAAGGAGTTATTCGAAAGCGAGCTTTTCGGACATAAAAAGGGCTCATTCACTGGAGCCATCGCAGATAAAGAGGGTAAGTTTTCAGTGGCCAATAAAGGAACTATATTTCTTGATGAGATTGGTGAAGTACCAGTAGAAATGCAAGCCAAACTACTGAGGGTACTTCAGGAAGGTGAGTTTGATATACTGGGCGGAAATACTGTAATAGTAGACGTACGAATCATCGCCGCTACCAATCGGAATTTAGAGAAGATGGTCGAAGAGGGGACTTTCAGAGAAGATCTCTATTACAGGCTGAATGTCTTTCCCATTCGCAACATTCCTTTAAGGGAGCGGAAGGAGGATATTCCTGCCTTGGCTCAATTTTTCCTGGAGAGGTATGCCGCAAAAGCAGGTAAGCCTTTCAAACGACTTTCTAAAAAGACTATCGAAGCCCTGACGAGCTATCCGTTCCCTGGAAATATTCGGGAGCTGGAAAACTTGATTGAGCGCGCTGTGATCATAGAAGATGGTACTACGCTATTTCCTGGAAGCTGGATGCCAACCACTAAAGTCACCAGAGAGGTAGATGATTCGTTTAAGTCCTTTGAAGACATGCAGAAGGACTATATCCAGCGCGTATTGATAAGCACAAAAGGAAAGGTAAGTGGCCCTGGAGGAGCCGCTGAAATTTTAGAAATGAAAGATAAAACGCTTTTTGCGAAAATGAAGAAGCTTGGCATCAAGAAGCAAATAGTGACCAATTAGGATAATGGACCTTCACGAAAGAGGTTTGAGATTATTCCTTTTGCTTATCGATTTAAAAAAAATCTGGAGGTTGAAAGGCTTACTTACTTTTTCTCTGTCCGGTTAAAATTATAGATGAAATAGTCTCTCACTCAACCACCGATAAACAATACCCGACCAAAGCACTTCCTAATATCTTCGGCTTTGCCTATTTTAGGATAAAGCACTATTCCGTTGACCAACCAAAAATCAATAGCGGTACTCCCTCTTGAAAACCTTAGTTCCGATCCGGAGAATGAGTACTTCTCTGATGGGATGACAGAGGAAATCATCAATGCCCTAAGCAAGATAGAAGGCTTAAAAGTGACGGCAAGAACGTCCTCTTTTCTGTTTAAAGCAGTCAAGAAAGATGTGAGGCATATTGGAAATGAGCTGGGAGTGTCTCTGGTCTTAGAAGGAAGTGTTAGAAAGTCAGGTGACAGAGTTCGGATCACCACTCAGTTGATTCGCACGGACAATGGTTTCCATATTTGGTCGGAAAACTTCGACAGGAAACTGGATGACATCTTCGCTTTACAGGATGAAATCAGTCTGTTGGTGGCAGATAGAATAAGGGAGAACTTCGGACACCTTGAAATCAATGAAGACTTATTCCATCATGCTGAGGTGGATACGTTAGCCTATACCTACTGTCAAAAAGCAAGATTCCATTACAATAAATGGAACCCAGAGGGGGTCAATTTATCCATTCAATATTACGAGAAAGCCCGTGAACTCGATGATCAGTTGATTGATGTTCACGTGGGTCTGGCTGACTCCTACAGCTTTCTTGCCGTGGCTGGATTTGCGCCCATGGAAGAAGCATGGGGTAAATCCCAAGAAGCCTTAGAAAAAGCAAAATCCATCGACCCCCAAAACGCTGGATTGAATTATATGCTGGCGAATCAGACTTTTTATACAGGTGCAAATTACCTCAAGGCCATAGCATATTGCCAGCAAGCGCTTGCTGCTAAACCGACCTTACCTGAAGCCAGACGACTCATGGCTTTCTTATATATGCTTCGGGGAGACCTGGAGGCGGCAGCGGAGCATTTGCGATATGTAGTTGCTATCGATCCTATTAACGACGAAACTGCTTTTTTTGAGGCCTACTGGTTATACCGATCTAAGCGATTTAAGGAGTCACAGAAAAAACTGCAAGCACTTTTAGACAAGAATCCGGGCAACCTACCTGCCATTATAGCTCTTGCCTATAACCTGTTGATGGGAGATCAATATGCAGAAATGACAGAATTGCTTAATCATGCGCCTGAAGGTTTGATCATTCCTGATGAAAAACTCGGCTTATCTTGTTTGGCAGAGACCAAAGCAAAAGGCCCCGATAACATACCAGATCTATTATCGAAGCTCGAAAAGAACGCATCGGAAAACACCTCATTCCAGGCACACGCCTACTTATTTCTGGTCTACGTTAATCTCAACAGAGATGATGAGGCCTTCGAAGTATTACAAAAGCTCTTTGATCTGAAATCCTCCATATTATTATTGAGCTTTGGAGATCCTCTGGCTGAAAAAATATTTTCACATCCTAAGTATCAGGAGTACCATCAGAAAATTTACAGTGATGAACCTGTTGTCATGCCTCGGAAACAGGCAAAGACGGACTTGCTAGATGAAGCTGCCATTGAATCGGCGTTGCAAAGATTGAACACGACCATCTCAACAGAACAGCCCTATCTTGATACGAAATTGAGCCTGAGGGATCTATCAGAAACCATCCAGCTGCACCCCAATCAACTCTCCTGGCTACTCAATGAAAAGGTCGGTAAGAACTTCAATGACTTTATCAATGGTTATAGACTGAAAGCGTTTCAAGAAAAAGCCATTGAACCCCAATATAGTCACCTGACACTCCTCGGTTTAGCCTACGAAAGTGGGTTTACCTCCAAATCTGTTTTTAATGACTTCTTTAAGAAAGCCACAGGATTGACCCCAAAGGCTTGGGTAAAGCAAGCAAAAAAGTCCTGAATTTCATTTTAAGCCTGTAATACGTCCATCATTTCCTTTCAGGACGATTAAAGGTATTCAAATACCAAAATTTGGACTCAATTAAAAAATTAGAACAATGAAAAAATTGAGTAACAAATCAGTAGTTGAAGGATACTTCGACGCGTTCGGCAAAGGAGACATGGACAGGGTATTGGAAATATTTCACCCTCAATGTCTTATCGTAAGTGTAAAAGAAGGAGATAGGGCAGAGGGTCAGCTTCATGGGTCTTACCATACAAGAAATCAAGCCAAAGACTTTTTAGCCAACATCGCCAACCTGTTTACTACCAAAAGCTTTCAAGTAGAATCCATCATGGATGGTGATGACAACGTTGTTTATGCCAACGGAACATTTACCCACGAAGTAAAAGCCACTGGTAAGCTTTTTTATAGCACCTGGGTGCAAAGATGCATCATTGAAGATGGAATGATCAAAGAGTATCGTTTCTACGAAGATTCTGCCGCCTACGAAAGAGCAGCAGCTTAAAGCTACGATTATGAGCAATGCATCTTTACTCATCCTATCCTTCATGGTAGGTATCATGGTGGTGGTCCAAGGTGGCTTAAATGCCAGATTAGGGGTTCATTTAAACAGTCCATTACTGGCCACTTCGGCAGCACTCACCTTGAGTGCTTGCTTTACCATCATCGCAGTTTTAGCAACGTTGAAACAAGTGCCCTCCATTCAACAGCTGAAGGCCATTCCTCCTTATTTGTGGTTTACAGGTGCTTTATTCAGTTTCATTGCTGTTTCGCTGTTTTACTATCTGATCCCTAAGCTGGGTATTTCTACGGCAGTCTCCTTTGGATTATGTGGGCAAATTGTCTTCTCGATGATTGCGGCACACTACGGATGGTTTGGGATGCCGGTAGAGCCAATTGCATTCAAAAAAGTCATGGGAACAATCGCCATGATGGTGGGGATTTTCTTAATCAAGTTTTAGACATTATGCAGACGATAGCATTAAAATCAAACAAAGAAGAACTTGTCGACGATGGTCATGACGGGCTCAATGGTGCTCTTTCGAAAAAAGTATTAGTAATCAATGGCCATCCTGATAAAGAAAGCTTCAATTATGCCCTTTCTAAGGCCTACATGGATGGTCTAAAGGATTCTGATGCTCAGGTTGAGGTGCTAAACGTTGCCGACCTTGCATTTAATCCTAACCTTAAATATGGCTACCGAAAGATCAGCGAACTCGAACCGGATTTGCTGATGGCCATTGACAAGATCAAGCAGGCAGATCATCTGGTTTGGATTCTACCCATGTGGTGGTATGGAATGCCAGCCTTAATGAAAGGGTTTATTGACCGGATCTTTCTGCCAGGATTTTTCTTTAAATACCAAAAAGGTAGCCCCTTTCCGAAGAAACTCTTAAAAGGAAAAACAGCACGATTAATCATTACAGCAGACACGGTAAGATGGTATGATCGCTGGTTTATGGGAAGTCCCCTAATCAATCAGTTCAAGAAGGGAACCCTGGAATTTTGCGGTGTAAAGCCAGTCAAGGTGACCTACATCGCGCCCATTAAGGACTCTACCGATTCTTTTCGAGCCAAATGGCTCAAGAAAACTAAAAAACTGGGCGCAGCCATTGCCTAAAATCAATAAACCAAAAAATGACTAAATCATGGAAAATACAATCAAAATACCTAAAGCACTGCGCGAAGTGCATGGAGAAAGAGCAGCTATATTGGATGTGATATTACCGCACAGCCTGTCGATCATTTCATCCATATATTTACTAACCATTGCGCCTGGCATAGATTTCGGTTTGACCAAATCCATACTGCTCTTCATACTAACCTACGACCTCATCGGTGGTGTGATCGCCAATTTCTCTGAAGGTACCAGCCGTTTCTACGCAGAAAGTACCGGTAGACGATTCAAGTTCATTGCATTGCATGTTTTACAACCTGCGATCATGTGGTATCTTTTCCAAGAT
The DNA here is from genome assembly GCA_039819065.1 of Bacteroidota bacterium. GTDB lineage: Bacteria > Bacteroidota > Bacteroidia > Cytophagales > Cyclobacteriaceae > JBCBSS01. The sequence continues at coordinate 9,053 of JBCBSS010000117.1, read as the reverse complement.
CATCAAACGGTTATTCTTACCATAAGCGCTTATGTAGTTGGGTCGGCTATCATTGTCAATCAGATTGGAAGCCTCCGAAATCAGCTGGTTGTCAGTGGAGCGATGGTAGTAGCCGGTATATTCATATGCCAACTATTAATAGGTGATGCTCCTTTTACATTACAATTCCTGTTGACTGCTTTCATTCTCAAACTACCATTGGCATGGGCGGTAAGGTGGTATAGCTAGTTAGCGCAAGCGTTATATGCTTGCATTTTAAATAGGGTGTCTCAAAAGCTGTCTTTTCGATCCCGACTGGTCGGGAGAGAAATCTTACTCGACTCAAAGTATTGATTATCAAGGGCGTAAGATTTCTCATCCCGATGAATCTGGATGACATTAAAACGGGCTTTTGAGACACCCTCTTTTTTCATTGGTGAACATTCAGGATATTTAGATACTTACAAACCAATCAATGCACCTTAGTCCAAAAGCAAAAAGGAACCTGATCAGAATTTTACCGTTCGGATTGATTTGGTTGATAACAGGTTCTGTATTTCTACTCACAGAGACCCTCGTTACAGGTAATCAAAACTTGAGTCCGGATTCAGCAGTGACCATGAGCCTTCCGGTATTCATTTTTGCGAGCATAGCCAGCACTTTTGTTGGCTTACTGGTAGGTCTGATAGAGTTGGTAATATTAGAAAAGCGATTTAGGAAATTCGGTTTCACCAGAAAGGTGATTACCAAATTCTCCATTTACATGGTACTCATGCTCACCATTATGATTATTGCCTTTCCATTGGCTAGTAGTATTGAGCTGTCAAAGTCACCTTTCGATCCTGAAGTACAGAAAAAGACCGCTAATTTCTTCCAAAGTCTAACTTTCCTCAACACTGTTTTGCAGATTTCCTTTCAATTGATGCTTTGTCTACTCTATGCCGCCATTAGTGAGAACCTTGGGCATCAGGTTTTGCTTAATTTCTTTACCGGAAGATATCATCATCCAAAAAAGGAGCAACGTATTTTCATGTTTCTGGATATGAAAAGTTCAACTACTATTGCTGAGCAATTGGGTCATGATAGGTATTTTAATCTCCTTCAGGACTATTACGAAATCATGTCCGATCCAATTATTAATACCCTTGGTGACGTGTATCAATACATCGGAGATGAGGTAGTAATCACATGGGAATCTGTTAAAGGTTTAGTTAATAATCACTGCATTAAATGTTTCTATGAGATTCAGCAAAACCTAAATTCCCATGCTCAGTTTTTTGAAAAGAACTATGGTCTTGTACCTGGTTTTAAAGCAGGTATCCATTTAGGGGAAGTCACGACTGGTGAGATCGGTGCGCTCAAAAAAGAAGTAGTTTATACCGGAGATGTGCTAAACACTACTGCCAGGGCTCAAGGACTCTGTTCTGAATACAAAAGTGATTTAATTATAACAGAAGGCTTGTTAAATGAGCTATCCGATACCGATGAATGGATGTATCAAGGTTTGGGAGAGCTATCTCTGAAAGGCAAAACACAAGCTGTAAAATTGTACGCAGTTACTTTTAGTGACACTCAGGCTGTGTAAGAGATACTGAATCTGATTCACTAGCTGTTTAAATCAACTTCCCAAACACCAATCAGGTCATCTCCTCAAAAAGTCCTGATTTTCATTTTCTAGTCCCATCATATAATCCAAGACGAATACCGAAGCGCGTTAGCTCAATTTTGATTCATCATTCATTCTTAAACACAAAATATGATGACTCTAATGAAAAAAATGACGCTTTTAATTACGGTCGCACTCGTAGTAGCTATGAGTGCTTGTAATGATGATGACACAGACGCTCCTGAACCTATTCTTTTAACTGAATATGTTTCTGCAGAAGCTTATCTGGAGGAGGTTGGATTTTCAGGTAGTGTACTGATTAGAAAGGGAAATACCGACCTGTTAAGACAAGGGTTCGGGATGGCCGATATTGCCAACGGCGTTCAAAATGATCCTTCTCTTACCTACAGAATTGGGTCAATGACAAAGGCTTTTACCGCTATGGGCATTGTATCACTCAAGCGCGATGGTTTAATCGATAGTTATGACCAAACGATTAGTGATTTTGATCCTGAATATGCTCATGGTGATAAAATTACCTTGAGACATTTGCTTACTCACTATTCAGGAATTCCCGATTATATAAGTCCGATAGAGGACGCGGTAAATAACCAAGGCCAATTCTTTACTCCCGATGATATCTATGATATTCTTAAGGAATCTAGTGCCGAGGATGGGCTATTATTCGAGCCTGGTACTCAATGGTCATATTCTAACTCAAACTATCTGATTTTAGGTATCCTGATAGAGGAGTTATCGGGAATGAACTATCATGATTACTTACAAGAAAAAGTATTCGACCCGTTGGGGTTAGCTAACACCTCAAGAGGAGAAAATATCATTGCCGGGCAGGGTTTTGCCAAAGGCTACTTGGGAAACACTGAAGTGGCTCCCTACCAAATGCAACTGGCCTACAGTGCCGGGGATTTGGTAAGTACCATTGATGATCTTGAAATCTGGGGTGACGCTTTACTAGGAAGTCAATTTTTGACAACAGCCGAAAAAGCTGATGTATTTGCAGCTCCTTTTGGCCAGGATGACTTCTTCACTTCAGGGATGGGTTGGTTTACTATTTCGATCGAAGGTACCCTCTTTTACAATCACGGCGGTAACATTGATGGGTTCTCATCGATCATAGCCCTTCTGCCAGAATCCAATAGTATCATTATTCTCTTGAGTAATCAACAAGATTGGGCGCCGCTTAATAATACCTTGGAAACCATCATGAAAAACGAATTCTAATAGACTCTAAATTGAATAAAATGAAAAAGATAATCATAGCAGGAGCTACCGGATACTTGGGTGGTCACCTGGTCAAAGAATTGCAAAGCCTGAATATTCCTTTTCAGGCTATTGCCAGAAATGAGAAGCGGCTGAGGGAGCAAGGTCTGGAGCCGGGACAAATAATAAAAGCTGAAGTCACCGATGCCACGTCGCTCAGTGGACAACTTCAGGACGCAGATGTCTTGATATCAACCGTCGGAATTACCCGACAGAAAGATGGTCTTACATATATGGATGTAGATTATCAAGCCAATATGAATTTACTCAACGAGGTGAGGAGGTCCGGAGTTAAGCAATTCATTTATGTGTCGGTAATCAATGGAGAAAAGATGCGACATCTAAAAATTATGGAGGCCAAAGAAAGATTCGTTGATGAATTAAAGAACTCGGGATTAGAGTATCTGATTGTTCGTCCGAATGGATTCTTCTCTGATATGAAAGATTTCCTCGACATGGCCAAAAAAGGGAAAGTGTACCTTTTTGGCAACGGTAACTACAAGCTTAACCCAATTCATGGTGCTGATTTGGCCAAAGCAATCGTCGAGTCAATAGGTACTAAGCAAAAGGAACTAGTGGTAGGAGGCCCCGATATTCTGACTCAAAACGAAATAGCCGAAATGGCGCTAAAAACATGGATGAGACCAGTTAAGATCGTACATCTGCCCGATTGGATCAGGAAATTGACTACGCGTTTAATGAGGGTATTTACTTCATCGAAAACCTATGGTCCGATAGAATTCTTTCTTACCATGATGGGGCAGGACAACATTGCTCCAAGACATGGTGTACACAGGCTACAGTCTTTTTTTATCTGGGAAGTAGATCAACTCAATAAGAGCTAAGCGGTGAAAAATAATGCCCCAATACAAATTATCTTTCCCAACACGTCATCCGAACAAGCGATGATAAATTTGGGAACAAAGCTTGAAGCTTTAGATTGTAGGCTAAAGCCAAGTTGCTTTAGTAGGTTATATGATTCGATAGGTCAAACATTGGTCCAATGAAAGCAGCAGTTTATACATCCTATGGTCCTCCTTCTGTTTTGAAGCTGGCTGAAATAGAAAAACCGACCCCAAAAGCAAACGAAATCCTGGTCAAAGTGCTATATGCCACTGTCACCGCAGGAGACATTCGATTGCGGGCATCCGATTTTCCGCCACTCTTTTGGTTACCAGCCCGACTGATTTTCGGTCTTTTTAAACCTAAAAAGAAAATCTTAGGACATGAATTTGCCGGTGTGGTGGAAGCGGTAGGCGATAGGGTAACAAAATTCGAAAGGGGAGATGAGGTTTTCGGAACCACTACCATGCTTCCCACCGGATCTTATGCTGAATACGTATGTGTTCCAGAATCTTGGAAGTCTGGCGTTGTAGCTAAGAAACCCTTAAACCTTACTTTCGAGGAGTCAGCGGCATTACCTGTAGGAGCAATGACTGCGTTGTTCCTGCTGAAGAAAGCGAAGATTAACCTGACCAAAAAGGTGCTTGTCTACGGGGCTTCCGGCAGTGTTGGGAGTTACGCTATTCAATTGGCCCATCACCTGGGGCAGTCTGTAACAGGGGTTTGCAGTACGAATAATATCGCTATGGTGCAATCTCTGGGAGCTGACGCAGTCATTGACTATAAGAAGCATGACTACACCACGGTATCATCGGGTTTTGATATTGTTTTCGATGCTGTTGGGAAAACAACCCAATCAGCGGCGAAGAAAGTACTTCAGAAAAATGGTGTTTTTGTTTCCGTTAAGATGTTAACCAATGAAAGAATGGGTGACCTATTGGAGCTCAAGCAAATGGCCGATCTACTGGAAATTAAGCCATACATTGACATGAAGTTCTCTTTGGATCAAATCGTTGAGGCCCATGAATATGTAGATAAGGGGCGGAAGCGTGGGAATGTGGTGATTAAGATTGAGTAGTAGGGGTTGGCCAACCCCTGGTTTTAACAAGACGATTCTGGATTAATAAAATGGTGTTTTGAGTCTCAAAGATGAATCATGTAACATGTGCGGCTTTGCTCAAGTCAAGTCATCCATTCGATCCCTAAAACCTCACTATTTCTAAACCAAAACGGTGTGGTAATACTAAAAACTGTAAATTGTAAGTGAAAAATGGCTGATGCCATTGCATGAGTGTGTCTTAAAAACCTGTTTAAATGTAATACCGATCAATCTGGATCGAAAAGACAGCTTTTGAGACACCCACTTTTAATTTCTACCATTAAGTAATCGACTATGATTTCCATGCTCTGCATTCCCTTTTATCTATTATTTGCCGATGCCAATTACATTCACACGGTTTATGTTTCTACCTTGGAAATCGATGAGCAGCAGATGAGGATAAAAGTCTTTACAGACAATCTGCAAGATGCCATTAGAAATGATTCCAAATCCTTTAGACCTTCCACTGAAGCAGATTTCCCAGCTGACAATAGATTAGCGATAGAAGCGTACTTTCGGAAAAAAATCGAGCTTGAGATCAATGGACAAGCAATAGGATTTAGCCTTAAAGAAGCCACCTTGGAACGCGATAGCTACTGGATTACCTTGAGCCTGAACTCACATGAAAAATGGAAGTCATGCCGCCTTAAGGCTGATTACCTGATGGAGCTATTTCCCGACCAGTATAATGTGGTTAAAGTGAATAACGGCAAGAGACAATTCTTTAGGCTTAATAAAGACAAGCCGAGTTGCGAATTTACTTTGTAGTGGCGCTTACTTATTAAACAAATCTACCATAGACTGACTGACTACAGCTACTCCAGTTTCCAGTGACTTGGCCGGTTCAGGATAATAAAAAGGAGAATGCAGTCCCGGCAAATCCCCGGACTGAATACGATGATCAGGTACCGTACCTAACCAAAACAGTACCGTAGGTACTTTATGCTTGGTCTTAGCATAAAGGGAAAAGTCCTCCGCAACCATTTGAGGTTCGGCTTCCATGACCAAATCGGGTTTGATGACTTTAGAGGCGGATTGTCGCATGCTGTTGATCAGGCTTGGGTCATTGTAATTGGCAGGTGTATAAGCGGTGTTAAACGTTACTTCCGGCATCTTCTCCTCTGGAAGTCCGGCAGCAATGGCAATGCCTCTGGATATCTCTTCTATCCTTCGATGTACTAATTGCCGCACCTCTTCGGTAAACGTACGAATGGTCAACTGCAAGGTCACTTCATCCGGAATGATGTTGTGCTTTGTACCGCCCTTAATGGCACCAACGGTGACCACCACATCATCTACAGGCTTCACACTTCTACTGGCGATGGTTTGGAGATCCATCACAATCATAGAAGCGACTACAATAGGGTCTATTGACATGTGGGGTGATGCTCCATGCGCTCCCACGCCAAATACTTTGATGTCGGCGAATTCAGCAGTAGCCATGGTATAGCCTTCGGAAAGGCCTACTGTCCCTGCCGGAAGGGTAGGGCTACTGTGTAATCCTATGCCATAATCCGGTACGCCAAACTTTTCATATAGGCCGGCGTCCAACATCATCTTGGCGCCGACGCCTATTTCTTCGGCCGGTTGCCCCACAAACATCAATGTCCCTTTCCACTGATCCTTAATTTGAGCCATGTACCTGGCAGTACCTACCCAATTGGCCATATGAATATCATGCCCGCAAGAATGCATAGTCCCTACCGTACCACCATTGTAAGGTACTTCCACCTTACTGGCATAGGGTAATCCCGTCTTTTCATACATAGGAAGCCCATCCATATCTGTTCTGTATAGAATGGTGGGGCCTTTTCCATTTTTTAATATGCCTACTATCCCATAACCACCGAAATTTTCGGTGACATCAAACCCAACTTTTCTTAGCTCATCAGCAAGCCTTTTAGATGTTTCCTTTTCTTGCAATGACAACTCCGGGAGCTGATGAATGGACTTGTACAGGTCTACCAGGTAGTCTACATCTGCCTCGATTTTCTCAGTGTCGATTACCGGAGCAAGTACAATGGAGTTGCCGGAGATGAGGATAGTGATTAATGTGAGCAAGAAGGATCGCATATTTTCAAAAGTTTAGGTGGTTGAAAATAGCAAAAAAAGAATAAACAATGAGGATCAGATAAGATCAAAGCTTGCTTCCGGTATGGAGGGTAAGGGCATGCCCGAGATAGCTCCTGACATAAAAATCTGTTTTGAGTCTCACAAGCACATCATGTGGAATGCGTGGCATTGTTCGATAGGGTTAATAAATAAGTAATCGTACAAACGCTAGGAAAGCTGATTTCTAATAGTAGTTTTATGTGATATGCATGATTTTGAAATGCATGAGAGCTTGGTAAGAGTCAGATTACCCATGATCAAGAGAATGATTGGGTCTTTATCGATTCACCCTGATTCAAAAGGCATTGATATTGCGGGATAGGGCTTATTACAAAACTGCTCAGAGATACTAAGGGATTGAAAGAGGGTATGCTTGGATTATGATGAAGTATTAGTTGGCTATGCCAATAAGCATTAAAAGGAGAAGAATGTTGTTTTGTAAGCACTCAGGAATCTGAAGCATTGGACATCTCCCAATCTTTCTGCTATTGCGGTGGAGTCTTTCATACCCAGAAACATAAAGATCCTTTACTCAATGATGGGTTGATGATATTTGCCTGTGAAAAATATGATAAAAATAGAAGCAGACAGCCATTAAAAATTACTGCAATCGGTTGAAAAGAATAAATTTTTAAATCTTAAGGTATTTACTGCTTTTGACTGTTTTTAAGAGATTTAACTTCTTCCCTGAGTTCCTTAATTTCTTGGAGTAAGACATTCATGTTTTTAAGAATTTCTTCTTCCGATTCTTCTATTTCTTCCTCTATTGATCGTGCCATTTGCTTATCTTCTTCCTGAAATTTCTCATGAACTTTTGAAGTAAGTACAGCCACAAATACATTGAAACTGATAATGGCAGTAAATATGATGAAACTGACAAAGTAGCCTTTAGAGAACCAGTGGTTATAGCTGGAGTTTGTGACGTCCGTCATGATTTCTGACCAATTATCTAAAGTCATTAATTGAAATAAGGTAAGAGCTGCCCCGGTAAGGTCAGAAAAGTCACCATAAGTGAAAGCTTTATGCCCAAAAAGATAGACTCCTATGATGGAATAGATATAAATTAAAATTCCTAGCAATAAGGCAAAGGAGAAAACAGTAGGGATGATAGAAACTATTTTACGTTCTACATTGCGCAACTCGCTACTTATCTCGAGTAGTCTGAATATACGTGATACCCTCAATAGCCTACTTACTACAAAGAACTCTGGATGTTCCACCCAGTGTGCCGATAAGCCAATAATGCTAAATACTACGATGGCAGTATCGAACCAATTCCAAAAACCTTTTTCTTCAAAAAGAAATTGAAGTTTATTAAATGAGGATGTTTTTTTCTTTTTGACTTTTACCCTACAGACCGTGAAGAATTGGCGCAGGCTATCTGCCGCAATAATTCTTAAAAGGATTTCTACTATGAAGAACAGTGTAAAACCAATATCGATGATGGAGAAGTAAAAGTTCGGCTTGTGAAAGAACGTCTCAACACCCAGTACCACTGAGCATGCAATGATGGCAAAAACAACCACATTTTGAAATCCTGTGCTTTCAACAAATTCTCTAACTTTGCGCTTCATACAGCTAATTTAGGATGCATAAAAAGCTCAAGATAGCCAGATTTGATTAATCATAAAATCTTTTACCAAGAGCCAGCTTGTCCATCATTTCTAGTATGCGCTTGGTTTTGGTGTCATCAGTTTTAGCATCGTAAATCCAGTCTAAATGGGACTTTTGTTCGTCTTGCGTAAGGGAGTTATAAAAGGTTCGTACTTCAGGCGGTTCATTATCAAAGCACGTTATTAGTTCTTCAGTTAATTCCAGTGGTGTATGATCAATTTCAAGTTAAATTTGAACATGATCACCTGCTTCTTTTCCTATCTTTTTTCTAATGGCAGCTTTAACGGGTTGAAACAAAGTGCCATTGCCCATAGGCATTAGTTTGAATTTATTGAGCGGGTAATCATCGATGCTTCCATTTACTCTCACCCAACCAAAGTGTGCTTTTCTATCTTGAGGTATTTTCGGAATTTCAGCATACGTCCAACCACTTTTGCCAGGGAGTTTTTTGAGAAGATATTTTTTATTGACCGGAGATATTTGAATTACCTGTTGTCAATTTATATTTAGAAGGCATTT
>JBCBSS010000116.1:0-26032 GCA_039819065.1 Bacteroidota bacterium | reverse complement strand
TCTGAACAAGCAATTTGAAACCTGTTGGAGACAACTCCAACAGGGGCTTAATTAGGCTGAAAGTATCATGCCCGTCGGAGACAACTCCTACAGGGGCTTAACGAACTTGCTAGAACACTAAGGTATCCACTTGATATCTTTGAAGTCAGGTTTTCTTTTCTCAAGGAATGCATTTCTACCTTCTTTGGCTTCGTCGGTCATGTAGGCCAGTCTGGTGGCTTCTCCGGCGAATACTTGTTGACCTACCATGCCGTCGTCGGTCAAGTTGAAGGCAAACTTGAGCATCTTGATCGATGTCGGTGATTTGGCTAGAATCTCTTTGGCCCAATCGTAAGCGGTATCTTCCAACTCTGCGTGTGGTATAACAGCATTGACCATACCCATCTCATAGGCATCCTGTGCTGAGTAGTTTCTACCTAGAAAAAATATCTCACGTGCTCTTTTCTGGCCGACCATCTTAGCGAGGTAAGCCGAGCCATACCCACCGTCAAAGCTGGTTACATCAGCGTCGGTTTGTTTGAAGATAGCATGCTCCTCACTGGCCAACGTCAAATCACAGACTACGTGAAGGCTATGCCCTCCTCCTACGGCCCAACCCGGTACCACAGCTATCACTACTTTGGGCATGAATCTGATCAAACGTTGTACTTCCAGAATATTCAAACGCGGCATGCCCTGATCATCTACATAGCCTTGGTGACCGCGTGCATTCTGGTCGCCTCCACTGCAAAATGCCCAGCCTCCGTCTTTGGCTGAAGGCCCTTCACCAGAAAATAGCACCACACCAATAGAAGTGTCTTCTCTGGCATCTAGAAAGGCTTCATAAAGCTCTCCCACCGTCTTAGGGCGAAATGCATTACGTACTTCAGGTCGGTTGAAAGCAATGCGCGCCACGCCATCCGCTTTTTTATAGGTTATATCTTCGTATTCTTTTACAGTTGTCCAATTAGCTTTACTCATATCATTACTTAGTTTGCTACTAAATTAGGGCATTTACAGATAATCAGAGCACCTATTCTGGCTTATCAAAACCAGTCTATAGTAACACCGCTATAACTATGTTGGCTTCTCAAGCATCAAGCAAATGTTTATATTCGTAAACGCTTAATGGCCTGTATAGCTATGATAGAAAAACTCATGTTCAAGTTGGGATTAACAAAAGTCAGTAACCAACATATTGCCAATTGGGAAAAGGCAGGAAACATTGACTTATTGAATTGGGCATATCATAATGCTGGCTACAAAATACGCGAACAGGCTATTCTAAGCCTTGAGAAATTAGGTGAACGAGATACTATCATTACGGCTATTAATGATGATGTAAAAACGGTTTCGCTAACATCAATAGCACTCATTGAGAAAAACCCACAGGCTTATCCCAATACAGAAGCACTATTGACCAAGATCGAAGCCAAAAAGAAATATTGGATTGCCAAAGAAGAGGCCATGAAAGAGGCTGCCAATAACAGCAGTTCGAGATTAAAAGATAAGGTTATAGAAGGGAAGGAAAGACCTAGCGACAGGCTAATGAAACGGTTAGAACGTCAGCGTTCTCAAAATAAACCCGGCCTGTTTTGACCTCAAATCTCACCATGGAAGGCCTCGACTTCAGAAAAGCACTCCAGTCAGACGTACCTCATATCATCAAGATGCTTGCAGACGATGCCTTGGGCGCCAAACGAGAGCGCTATGAGAATCCACTACCTCAAGTGTATTATGATGCCTTTGAAATAATAGACAAAGACCCCAATCACGAACTAACAGTGGTTGAGGACAAGGGTGAAATTGTTGGAACGCTACAGCTGTCTTTTCTACCTTACTTGACCTATCAGGGAGGTTGGCGGGCTCAAATAGAAGCAGTTAGAATTAGCAGTAGCCGAAGAGGCCAAGGACTAGGGCAAATCATGTTTGAGTGGGCCATAGCAAGGGCTAAAGCACGCGGGGCACATTTGCTTCAGTTAACGACCGACAAAGCCCGCCCCGAAGCGCTGAAGTTCTACGAAAAACTCGGTTTTAAAGCCAGTCACGAAGGCATGAAGCTTCATTTCTAATCATATAAACCATGATCAAGTCCATATCTAAACTGCTTTTCATCTTTCTTGTTGTCTGCCTGAGTTGCAAAACAAGCCTTCAAACCACCGATGAATCAACGCTACAACAGCAGTACAAGGCAGCGGTAGCTGATGCCGAAATAGTAGAACCCCAGGAGGTCTACAAGAAACTCACGGCCATCACTGCCGATAACGAAAAGCTTGTTTGGAAAAACATTGATGGAGCGCAGCATGTATTAGTGCTCACCTGGACTTCATGGGACGGTTATGATGATAAAGTAGATAAAAAAATGCAGTTAAGCAGAGAAGTGTGGGTCACTGTAGTGCCCGAGTTGAAAGCATTTGTTACCAAGCACAAAGTTTCTGATTCACAGCTTGACTTAAGGTTAGAACGGTTGCTCGGTCTTCCACCGCACAATAAGAAAACCCGCCTGATCGAAATGTGGGTGAAACCTACTGATCTTTTCAGGCCATCACCTGACCCTGAAATAGATGATCATCAAGCAGAACTCACCTTTCCTGCCGGTGTCAGTGAGGCACACAAGGAGTGGTTTGATAAAAAAAAGCAAGAATCTTACATCAATGGTGGTTACCCTTGGACCAGATTAGGATATACTTATGATTGGGGAAATAAACGAAGTGAAGTTGGGTTGAGTGAATTTGTAGTTCGGGAAGGTGCTTCAGTCTGGATTAAATCAGCCAGCGCTAATACTGACTATTTTGATTTCAAAAAAACTGAATAATAGATAGTTAGCTAATTCCACCTTCTCAAGCCAAACAAGGACACTCTTTTTAAAAAGACCTTAAATTTCAATATCTTAGTAAATGTGCTTTAGTCCAGATTATCGTCTCCTACCCTGCTCCAGGCTTTATAAAGGGTTAATTATTTCACTTTTTATTACATGCATAGCGTCGGCCTACGCTTTTGGCCAGCAACTACCTGACGTAGCGGGTAGCTGGGAAGGCTCTTCTATGGTAGGTAAAAACCGGCACGCCAATACGCTGGAGCTTGAGCAAGATGGTGAAATCATTTGGGGAGTTGTCACTGCGCAGATTGAAGGCAAAAACCAACGTGCTAAATACAAAGTAACAGGAACTGTAACAGGCAATGACATCAAGCTTAAGGCCACCAAATTTGTTGAGAAAAAAGGACTATTCTGGTGTTTGCCCACCCTCGTACTTGATTTCAAAGTTGATGAAGACAGACTAACTGGCAAATGGCGCCACAACGTCGCTTTGAACGGTTGCATGCCCGGAACCTCGGGTAAATTTGAGCTGATCAGGACCAAGCGCTTTGCGAAACAGGAAGTGGTCGTAGCCAAAAAAACGCAAAAAGTGCATGTAGATGACTTTGAAGGTACCGAGCTGGTTAAGGCGCTCAAGAACCGGAAATACTACGCGCTGGTAATAGGTGTAGAAGATTACCAGGATGGTAATATTGCAGACCTCGACCACCCTATTGCCGATGCTAAAGGTTTGATCGACGTCATCACTTCTCATTATACATTCAATACCGCCGACATCACTTTTCTAAAGAATCCCAGCAGAACGGATATTATACAGGCTTTTGACCGCTATGCCAATGTGGTAAAACCTACCGACAACTTGTTGATATTCTATGCTGGCCACGGTATTTGGGATGAGCAGCTAGAGCAAGGTTTTTGGCTACCCAAAGATGCCAGCACCAAGTCTAAAGCCAATTGGATATCGAATGGCACCATTCGTGATTACGTTCGCGCCATCAAAGCCAAGCATACTTTACTCATTGCTGATGCCTGCTTTAGTGGTGGTATTCTCAAAGAGAGAAGTGCTTTCACGGGCTCCAGGGCCATGCTAGAAATGTACAAACTGCCAAGCCGTAAAGCCATCACCAGTGGCACCCTTAAGACCGTACCTGACAAGAGTGTATTCATAGAATACTTGCTGAAAAACCTGAGGCTCAATGAATATCCATTGTATTCGGCTGAACAATTATTCTCCAATTTCAAAGTAGCTGTGATCAACAACAGCCCCAACGGCCAGGTACCTCAATACGGAGCGATACAAAACTCTGATGACGAAGGTGGAAGTTTTATCTTTTTGAAAAAGGGGCTTTAAGACCTCATCCCATTTAAACAAGTCCACATACCACCCTATATTCTAGTAAATGAAATATTTACATGAAGCTAATTATGCTTTCGCAAAAAGATAATTTTAATATTATATAATAAAAATTATATAAAAACATTGCTTTTTGTTTTTCTCCTCAAACAAAACACTTTTCTTAAATGTTCCTAATACTAAAGACATCATAGGAATTCGTAATTTTCAGAGCGCTTAACTCAGGCAAAACGTGCCCCTTAAGAACTCGACGTAACCTAATCAATCTATCACATATGCTTTACCTTTTATCGCTGACGGCAGCACTTATGCTGCTGCTTATTAGTACAACTATATACCATCTCAAACACGGTTTAAACCCTCTTTATCATCTGGAGCCTCACATCTTCAAGGATTCACATGCAATCGCAGACCAAGAGAATCCCAGTGTATTTTCGCCGAACGAAAGCAATACCGCCTAAAGTATCAATTGATTCTGGCAGAATCGGCTTATCGAAAAAAACGACAGGCCATTCTTCACTCAAAGTATCTAAAATACTTGTAGGCCCAAAGAGCATTCGGTTTGTATTCACCTAAAATGTAACAACTCAATCTTATTTATATTATAAACCCTTAACTCACATACAGCTATGAAACAAGTCCTTATATTAACTTTCTCATTACTTATTGCATTCTCAACTCACGCTCAAACCAGGTTATTTGTAGACCAAGAGTTCGCAGAAACTTGTCATGATCACGAGCTCATTGCCGTAATTCCCTTCAATACCACTATTTCCCTTCGCCCAAAACAAATGGCCAGTTTAAAGGAAGGGCAACTGGATAAAATGCAAGAGAACGAAAGCTTAACTATTCAACAATCCATGTATTCTTGGTTTCTCAAAAGAAAACAACAAGGCAGCTTGTGGGTCAATGTGCAAGATGTAGGTACAACCAATGCATTGCTCGCCAAGAACAATATCACATATGCGAATATTGATAAGTTTACAGCTCAGGAAATTGCAAAAATATTGAAAGTCGATGCCGTCGTAAGAGGGACCTTCGAAACAAACAAGCCCATGTCTGATGGTGCAAGCGCAACTCTAGGGTTGTTGGTTGGGTTTTATGGTTCAACCAATAGAGCCACAATCAATATGTTTATTCATAATGCTGAAGATGGAAAAGTTGTTGTTAATTACAACAAAGCTGTTTCAGGATCACTTGGCTCTACAACGGATCAACTTATAAACAGAATAATGAGAAAGACTTCTCGAAGAATTCCTTATACAAAGCCAAAAGTGTAATGGTAATGTAGTGAAACGGCATGCGTACAAATGTCTCAAAGGTGAAATAAAATAGCGCATCAGAGAATTTAATACCTTCATATGCCGTATCACTACTATCTAATCAAAAGCCAAAGCCTTTCCTTTAGCAAAATCAGCTTCGGTCACTGACACACCGTTGATCTTGTTGGTGTCCCAGTCCTGCGCTATTTTCCATTTCCCCTCCTCTTTCCTGAGGACAATATGAAACCGAGCGTAGTAATAACGATCCTCCTTTCCCGGTTCAGAGATGTGGATTTTATAATAGCCTACCTCATAGCCTGTATTTCCAGAATACAGTCTATGTTCAAACCAGAATTGGATCGTTTGCTTTCTTTCTGTTTTACGCTGGCGTTCGAACCCTTCTTTGATCGATTGGTGAAACACCTCTCCTGCTTTCAATCCCCATGCACTCACCCGGAGCATATCATCCGTGTGCAAGCTGAGATACTTTTCAGTATCCAAAGTACTGTAGGCTTCAGAGAATGGTTTCCATATCGTTTGGTTGACTTCTTCTTCAATGGCCGCTTTATCTTGTGCTAATGAAACCTTGGTTGAAGCAAGGCAAGCCGCTATCAATAGGCATACAATTTTGGTCTTTTTCATGTGTGCGTTTTACGTTGTGTGAGCATCAAAAAAGGTGCTTTTAGCAATGCAAAGCTTTCAAGATTGTGATGTTGAAAGTGTAGTTTTGAAAACTTTCGTGCTATGGACAACCATAGCATGATATCTTTTTAGAACCAAAAAGCTCTCGTACTGCGTACCGTGGTATTATGAATGATCAATTTAAAAACTTAGACTTCTTTCAACTAGAATCAAACATTTGGCTCGCCGAAAAAAAGACGCATATTCCGGCTTATGATTTCTGTTTTGAGCCTTTATTTAAAGTTTCGAGGCCTAGAATATCAGGTGAATGCCCTACCGTAGCACGTATTGGCGCCATTGATGACTATCCTAACATTTATGACTCTTTCATAGAATACGGTTATAAGCTCATCAACAACGTGGATCAACACAAACGTGCCAGTGAATTAGAGTATTGGTATCCATTGATAAAAGCCTTTACACCGAAAAGTGTGGTTTATGACACCTTCCCCAATTTAGATGAAGTGTTACAAGAATTATCATTCCCAATTTTCATCAAAGGAAACCGTCAAAGTGCCAAGCACGATCGATCGCTATCCATAGCCAAGGATGAAGAGGGTTTTAATCGTATTAAAGAGCAATATCCGAAAAACAACATACTGCATTGGCAGAAAGTAGTTTGTCGGGAGTTCGTAGCGCTTCAACAGTTGAAAGTAAAACACGAAAGCAAAGTGCCACTCTCTTTTGAATTCAGGACTTTCTGGTGGTACGGAGAATGCGTAGGTACGGGTCACTACTGGTCTCAGCATGCATCTTACAGCTGGACGGAAGAACAGAAGAGTGATGCGTTAGCAATGGTCAAAAAGGCCATAGAAAAAATTGACATCCCTTTTCTTGTAGTCGATTTAGCACTAACTAAGGCAGGCGATTGGATCATCATTGAGTTCAATGACGCGCAAGAGGCAGGTTATTGCGGTGTTCAACCCATTCAACTTTGGCATAACATTACAGCCCTCAATCAAAGCTCAAGTGAAAATCTAGTTATCTAAGTTTCAAACCGCTTCCTATATGCAGAGGGTGTCTCACCGACATACTTTTTAAACAGCGTATTGAAAGTAGATAGCGCACCAAATCCGACGTCGTAGGCTATACTAGATATTTTCAAATGATGAAAGGCGGGGTCAGATAAGCGCGTTTTGGCCAATGCTATCCTCAATTGATTAATATAATCTGAGAAATTGGTGCCCGTATGTTCGTTGATTGCCCTGGAGATGTGGGCGGAAGGAACGTCCATCAATTTAGCCACTCTCGACAAGGATATGTCGGGATCAGTAAACAGTTGGTCTTTGTTCATCAACTCCTCCAGCTGATCTTTCAAGCGCTTAGACTGCGTCTTATTGATAGAAGAGGTTTGGTATTTGGGCGTTACTGGCAAATGCCATTTACGGTCACGTAATAGTAATGTACTGACAAAGTAGATGCCCAAGCTATACAAAAAAGCACCTCCGATATAGCCCAAGTACTTAAACAGAGAAGGGAAATAGGCTATCATCAATAACCCGCCAATGATCGAAAGCGTCTTGAGCCATTTCAACGTATCACTCTCCACTGCTTTTTCCCCTGTTCGACGCTTATTGTTGGCCTGGACGTAAGTTCTAAAAGCCAGGATATAATAGGCCAATATATGCGCGTAAGAGAAGAACAGGCCTCCATCACGCCAAAAAGGCCATTTCAACCAGGGCGTCAAAACCAGTAGTATGACATAAGGTGCAAAATGCCATGTATGGTCTCTTTTCAAGCTAAAATTAGGGTTAACCCGCGATTGAAAATAGAGTAGAAAAAGAGGGCCTATCGCAAACTGATGTAAAATGCCTATATGTACCAATGACCACCACAGCTCATGGGACATAGCAAACTCGGGGTCAAGTTGTCTGGCATGAACCAGTATGTTCTTAGCGATTCTAATACTGGTAACAATGAGCAGTAGGGAAAAAAGGTGACTGGATACATTCTTATTCTTCCTTAACCATATGATGATGGCAAAGAAAACACCGTGCATGGTGCCCAAGGAAGCAAAAAAAGTCACCCAATCCAATCTTATCACAGCCAGAACATATTAGATGGTACCCTGTGAATTTAACGGGATTCTTAAGAAAGGAGTAGAAAAAAAGTAGTTTTGTGGCACACTCAAGCAGAATCTATGATAGCCATAGGCAAACACAATCTCCTCAAGGTCAAAAAAGAGACACCACAGGGATATTACCTGATCCAGGAAAATGACGAATTAGAAGAAGAGGTATTGCTACCGAACAAGTACATCCCCGAAGACCTCAAAGTGGGTGATGAGATCAATGTGTTCATTTATAATGACTCAGAGGATCGCATTATAGCCACTACCCTGGAACCCAAGCTGTTGCTTGATAGCTTCGGTGCCCTTGAAGTGAAAGACGTAAACCAGTTCGGGGCATTCATGGACTGGGGGCTAGAAAAAGACCTCATGGTGCCTTTCAAGGAGCAGAACAAGAAAATGGCTGTCGGTAGAAAATATATAGTGTACGCTTTTCTGGATGAGGAAACTGAACGTATCATAGCCTCCGGCAAGATCAACAAGTTCGTAGAAAGCGAGCCTGAGGACCTGGAAGAAGGCCAAGAAGTGGATCTCTTAATTGCCGACACTACGGACATCGGCGTCAATGTCATCATCAACAACCGATACAAGGGGCTGGTCTATAAGAACGAATTATTCAAAAACGTACGGCTTGGCGATAGAACCAAAGGCTTCATCAAGCAAATAAGAGAGGATGACCGCATAGATGTCAGCTTGGAAAAACAAGGCTATGCCAATGTAGAACCCAACGCTGAGAAAATCCTAAACGCTTTGAAAGAAAACGAGGGCTTCCTCGGCCTTACTGACAAAAGCGATCCCACTGATATTCAGGCAGAATTAGAAATGAGCAAGAAGACTTTCAAAAAGGCGATCGGCGCGCTGTACAAGCAGAAGTTGATAGAACTGGGTGATGAGGGTATCTTCTTAAAGTAGCTTGATGAGACATAAGAAATAAGATTAAAGAAATAAGACTGACACGGCCTTCCATAACGGCTGTCATTGCGCGGAGTGAGGTACGAGCGACAAAGCAATCCAGCACCTAGTTGAGCACTGAGTTTTGAGATTCCCCGGATTCACTCCAACTCCACGAACAGGAGAATGACGGTTTTGATTGTGATTGGATTCTACCACGGGGTATAAAAAAGTAACTAGATTACTTTGAGTAATCTAGTTACTTAGTGCAGTATCCACAAATGATTATACTTGATATCATCAATTGATTATATACCTTAAGATGAGGTAGTGATAAAGCCTTAAAAGAGAGATTCCCAAGTCTTCCAAGCTTCGCAAGGGAATGACGCACAAGGTTCGCCCATGTATTAGTTCCTTTTACCAACTTCCCATGAGCTTCAACCAAATCATCTCATCCCAAATTGATTAAATATCTTTAGCCTAGGTATCAATAAGATTTTGCGCAGAAGGACTATAGACCAATTGGCAGTAGGCACAAAAAACAGTAGGCAATTTGACCCTTTACATTACCGAATCATCACATTATCAAATCATCTCATCACCTTATCATCGCATCATCTCATTATCAAATCATCAAACCATCAAATCATCAAACCATCAAATAATCAATTCTTATAGGTCTCAATAATACCTCCCGTCAATCTCAATAACGATACGTTGGCATCGATCAGGTTATACAGTGATTGCAAACGTTGAGTAGCGGCATTGAGGTAGTTATTCTGAACCGTGCGGTAGTCGAATGAGTTGATCGTCCCATTCTTAAACTTCTCTTCCGAAATGCTCAAGTTGGTTTCCGCCGCTTGATATCGACGTTCGTTGATACCGTAAAGCTGCTTTCTGATGTTGTATTGGTCGAAATTCAAAGCCAGGTCTCTTCGTAATGAATTCTTCAACCTATCCAATCTAATATTACCGATGTCTTCCCTTGCCACCGCGTTTTTAATGGCCCGATTAATTCTACCACCATTGAAAAGATTGAACGTTAAGGTGAAATTCGCACCATAGTTAGCCGATGCCGTAGTTCTAGAGTCAAACACCTCATTGGTGACCGG
Organism: Bacteroidota bacterium; assembly: GCA_039819065.1. Classification (GTDB taxonomy): domain Bacteria; phylum Bacteroidota; class Bacteroidia; order Cytophagales; family Cyclobacteriaceae; genus JBCBSS01. The sequence continues at coordinate 15,867 of JBCBSS010000116.1, read as the reverse complement.
GTCAGTTCTAAACAGTTCGTCGAGATCACCTACATTGACATTAGTACGATTATAGGTGTAATTAGCGCCTAAAGTAAGCGTCGGATAGCGATCAGCTTTATTGATTTCCACATCGTACTTCAATATGGACTGACTGAGGTATTGCTTTTGCAGATCGACATTTTTACCGTTCATTTTAGTTACTAAATCCTCAAAGTCGTAGTCTATCACCTCAAAGTCTAGTCCATTAGTCAGGTTATATGTTCTGTCAGGATTATCCTCTCCGATGAGAAAGTTGAGGTTCCTGAGCGCATTGCGATACACCAATTGCTGATTGATATAATTGGTAGAATCGGTGAGATAGTTACCCTCTTCAAGCAACAACTCTGTACTCACAGCACTTCCCAATTCCTTCTTGATCTTCACATAGTTGTACTTGTCACCAGATAGCTTCAATTGCTTCTGAAACTCGTCCAACCGCTCTTTTTCCAATACAGTAGAATAATATCCCAGAATGATGGACTGTATGTTATTGGCGATCACTATGTCGGCGTTGCCTTGTGATTCTTCCTGCAGTTTTTCCAGGCGATACTTGGACATCTTGATTTTGAATCCGTTGAACACCGTCCAGTTCAGCCTGACATCCGGGCTCAATCCAGTAGCTACAGTTTTCCCTCTAGGAGAAAAGGGGTTGAAAACTTTAATGTTATCATTGATACTATGGCTCGGTGTAAAATTGAAGGTCAAGCTGGGATACCTACCCGCTTCGCCCCAGTTGTTATTCCGCTCAGCAATGGCGATGTTCTCCTTCTCAATTTGAATATCGAAGTTCCTTTCCAAGCCTAGACTTATGGCGTCCGACAGCGAAAGGTCGTCTTGTGCCATAGCGTAGCTATTGACTAGCGCTAAGGTTATTGCGCATAGCAGATATACGGTTAATCTCATGATGTTCTGATTTTAGTGTTATAAATGTGCTTAGGCAGATTCCATGTAAGTCTCCAACCTTTTCTTGTCGATCAGCACACGTTCGACATCTTCCGGTAATGGTTTTCTACCTGTCCACAACCACTTGGCATAGCGCCTTACGTCGTTGAAAATGACAATGGTTACTGGGTAGAACAACAATATGATGATTGTACCGAACAACACGCCATAAGCCACCGATATGGCCATCGGAATCAGGAACTGGGCCTGGAAACTCTTCGCCTGAATGAGCGGCCAAAGGCCAACCACAGTAGTGATGGAAGTAAGCATGATCGCTCTGAAACGGGCGAGACCGGCATTGAAAGCAGCCTGATACACTGACTGTCCCTCATCCTTGATCAGGGAGTTGAACTTGGCTTGGAATACGACGGCATCGTTGATGATCACGCCAGATAGTGCGATCATTCCCCATGCAGAAAGTAATGATACCGGATGATCTTCTATACCGTGTCCGATGCAAGCTCCTAACCACCCCAGCGGAATCATGAAGATGATCATGAGTGCCTGGTAGAATGACCGGAACGTAAGCATGATCAGGAAGAAAATGATCAAAAACGCACCACCGAAATAGAGTCCGATCTCCTGGCCGGCCTTGGCACTTTCTTTCGCTTGACCGCCTAAATCTACCGTTACACTAGGGTACAGCGTCTCTAGTTCAGGAATAATGCTACCGTTCACTTCTTCCATCAGAGGCGGAACTTCTATGTCAGGATCGACCACGTCTGCTTCAATGGTGACTGAACGACTACCATCCAAATGCCTGATACCTGAGATACCTCTATCGATGTTGTAACTAGCAAGCTCTGTTAGTGGAAACTGAGAACCAGCCTGTGTCTTCACCTTCATATCTTCCAACTGTCCAAAACTCGTCCTGCCTTCTTTAGGATATCTCACCCACACCCTGACTTCGTCATCTCCTTTTTGTAGACGTTGTACTTCTTCCCCGAAGAAACCCTGCCTTACCTGTTTAGTCACGTCGTTGTGGGTAAGCCCTAGGAAGTAGGCTTGTGGTGTCAATTCGAACTGCATTTCCCTTCTACCGACTGCTACATTGTCCTGTATATCTTTCAGGTCTGACATTTCAGCCAGTTTGCCTTTGAAGAAATCCTTGGCTTCCCGAAGTTCATCATAGTCCTTGCCGATCAATGTGACAGAAATGGGCTTACCCCAACGCTGCACCCCACCGATATTATACTTTTCGGCTTCAGGAACTGGCCCAATCTTCTCCCTGATGCGTTCTATCAAATCGAAGCTACTGATACCAAATTCATCGAGTTCTTTGTAGAATACATTCACATTACCGGCGTGAGAGCCACTTTCTGTTCCATCGCCAGTACTTCCAACAGAAGTGAAAGTGTAGTTAACGACATCTTTTTCGGTCGGTAGTTCTTCCTTGAGGTCTGTATTTACTTCCCAAACAGCGTCCTCAAATTTTCTAAGAAATGCTTCTACCTTGTCCTCACGCTCTCCAGGTTTGAAGGCAAGGTTGATATTAAAGCTTGAGAATTCTATCTTGGGAAAGAAGGTAGCCCCTATAAAACCGCCACCAAACAGACCTGCCAAAACAAAACCTGCGGCAAAAAGGGAGCAGAACGACACCACTCTGTATTTCATAGTAACTTTCAGCGCACTACCATAAATCTTGTATCGCAGGAAGTCGATTACCTTGTTGATTTGCTTTCTTATCTTGAAGCTACGTGAGTCTTCCCTTTTAACGCTCAATACCTTTTTGCTGGCCAAGTGTGCTGGTAATACGAGGAAGGCCTCCAGGAGAGAGAAACCGAGACTAAAGCATACAACCGTGGCCATATCCTTTAGAAATTCGAACCCTCCAGTCAGTAGAAAGAGCGGTGTGAAGGCCACTATGGTGGTGGTTACCGATGTAAATACCGCGGGCAATACTTCCATAGTACCGTTTACCGCAGCTTTGACCGGATTTCCTGTTTTCTCGAAATGTGTATAGATATTTTCAGCGATCACGATACCATCATCCACCAGAATACCGATCACCAGGATCATACCGAAAAGAGAGATCATGTTGATGGTTAGGTCTGTGAATAGCAGTGCCAATATGAACATACCGAGGAATGATGAAGGAATACCCCATGCCACCCAGAATGAAAGCCTTAAGCTGAGAAAAGTACCCAAAGCTACCAACACCAATAAAAGACCGATCAAACCATTCTTGGTCAGCAAATCTAATCGCTGCTGCAACATGGACATGAAGTCCCAGGTCAATTCTAGTTCTACACCGGTATTAGCTTCGTTAAAACGATCTACGTACTTGACCACATAATCAGAAATCACCTCCAGGTCTTCATCTTCCAACTTGTTGACTTGAATGAAAACAGCTGTTTTACCATTCAACAAGGCTTTGTTAGGTGCATCACTGAACTGCTCGGTCACAGAGGCCACGTCTTTGACATAGAGTTTACTGCCATCAGCATTCGACCGAAGTACGATCTCGCCTATCATCTCCGCGTTGGTCTCTTTGGCATTGGATCTGATGAGTATTTCCTCATTGGGTGATTTAATAGATCCAGCCGATATATCACGGTTGTTCAACCTGACCGCGTTAGCCACTTCATCGAAAGTGATGCCATATCTTAGCAAGTCTGTTTCAGATACTTCTATCGATATTTCTAAAGGATTCAGCCCGAACACATTGACTTGTGACACCGTGTCTGAGGCCAGCATATCATCCTTGATATCCTCCGCATAGCGCTTCAAAGTGAAGAAATCAACATCTCCGGTGAGTCCCAGCCATTGGGCCACCGATTGCTGCCTTTGCTTGAAAATGATGGGTTTTTCAGCACTCACCGGAAACGAGCTGATACCGTCAACAGCATTTTTGATATCTGTGTAAACTTCGTCAATGTCGTAGCTTTCAATTATTTCGACAGAGATCGAAGCTGAGTTTTCGGAAGAGGTTGAAGTCACTTCATCAATACCGGCGATACTGGTGATGGCCTCCTCTATTTTCAGTGTTACACCTTCTTCCATCTCCTCAGGTGACGCTCCGGGATAAGCCACCTGAATGTTGATAAACTTATCCTTCTGCTTAGGGAAAAAGGCCTTTTTGGTATTGGCCAAACTGATAAGTCCTAGTATCAGAGTGAGCGCGATGATAATATTCGCGGCTATAGGATACTTTACGGTGTATTCTATTAAGCTTTTGATAGACTTGATCATCTTTTTAGTTTTTTACGAGTTTAGTATTCTTACTCTCCTTCTTTTCTAAATCGATATCTTTCTCCTCCTTATCTTCCAGCTTGTACACTACCATGTCATTATGGGCATTTACCAGTGGTTCTATCACCAGATCAGCACCTTCTTCAAGGCCTGAGAATACGACTGTTTCAGGGTTGGTCTTATGAATATCTACCTTACGCACTCTGAGTAGTGTGTCTTCCACCACGAACACTTCATTCTTGTTGAATATGGCATTTCGAGGTATGATCATACCATTCTCTATCTTCTCACCCGGTATCGACGCTTCCAGGTACTGACCGTCGTATATAATGCTTTTATTGGGTTGAATGGCGATAAATACATCTATGGATTGAGTTTGCTGATTGACGAACTCCCCTATCCTACTGACAACGCCATTCCATTGATTAGTACTGCCCTCAGTAGTAACTGTGGCAGGCGCTCCCACATTGATCCAGGAAATGTCATCCACGTCTACGTCTACTTTCAGTTCCAGACGCCCTGTTCTGATGATGCGAGCTATGTTATTGCCAGGATTCACGAAGGAACCTGATTGCAAGTTGACCGTACTAATGTTGCCATCGAATGGTGCATAGAAATAGTGCTTTCTGAGATTGGCTTCAGCACTCTTAATATTATAATAGTTACTGAAGATATTCTTGGTAGCCAGAAATGTTTTTTCCTTATTGGACTTGTGTTGTGGTAGCTCAGGTAGTTGTTTGTCTATGTCTAAGCTGTTAAAATAACTTTCCCAAGCAGCGTAGTTATCAGAAAAGTCTATTTTCAAGTCAGGTAGAATAGCAGCCAGATCACGCATGAAATTACTCTTCTGTGCGCTAAGGTTGAGCTTAGCTTCCGTATCATCAATTTTGAATAGCAACGTTCCTTTTCTAAAGCTTTGCCCTTCCTTCAATCTGATATTGCCCTGGAACATGCGCCCACTTCTTTCAGCGATCAAGTCCAGCGATTCTGCCGTTCTAACTCGACCAAAGGCTACTATTTCTGTAGGCACTTCTGTATAGCTTACCGGCTGGGTATCGACGTATTTCTTAGTGTCGATAACTGGTTTCTTTTCAGGTGGCTCCTTCAAGGATGCAAGAATGTTCATAATGACAATTCCTAAAACAATGACGCCTACCCCAGATAGAATGATGAGAAACTTACGCATATAATTGGTTTCTAAAAATGATGAATTGATTGATCCTAAACTCGTAATATTCTAAATGTGACTTAGAAATGCCCGGAGCCCATACCGGGTAGAATAAAAATGCCCACAACCTACTGTTGAGACTTCAAGAGTAGTTATTTTGTTACGTTTAGAAACGATAAGATTACCGTGTTGGGTGATTTTTTTACTCAAACGGGTAAAAACAGGTATGAATATCACAAAAAACAAGCTGAGTTTTTTGTTTTATTTAATGCCAAAACGCAGCTTATTTAAGTCCTAATACGAGCATTAATAACTTCTATTGACTTCAAGCTCAACTCTTTTCCTTTCATCAATCATTGCTAGGTAAGACATTAATATTTATTATTAACTTTCGATTGATGTAATCGTTTGCGTAGTTTTGGAACGATTCGAAGACCTTAATAAGACCGTTTTTCCTGCATGAATAACAAATTTGAACAAGGTGTATTCAAAAACCTTCGTTATGACCTGCCCGCATCTTTAGTCGTTTTTCTGGTGGCACTGCCACTGTGTCTGGGGATTGCTTTCGGTTCGAGCGCACCCACTTTCTCCGGTCTTATTGCTGGCATTGTTGGTGGTATAATAGTAGCATCGGTAAGCCGCTCTTCACTAAGTGTTAGTGGTCCTGCAGCCGGTCTCATTACCATAGTAAGTGGCGCTATCACGGAGTTCGGTACAGATGCCAATGGTAATGTAGATTTAGCCGCAGGGTTTAAAGTATTCATCCTTGCCGTTGCCATAGCAGGACTCATACAGATTCTACTAGGTTTTGCCAAAGCCGGTTTGATAGGAAGTTTTTTCCCTTCTTCCGTTATCAAAGGCATGCTGGCCGCTATAGGCTTGATCCTGATATTGAAGCAAGTACCTCACGCATTTGGATACGATGCGGACTATGAGGGTGATGAAAGCTTCGTGGATCCTTCGGGACAGACCACCTTCGATCAAATCATCAATGCATTTGACAACATTACTGAAGGTGCGATTATCATCAGCTCGATTTCCCTGTTGATATTGGTGCTCTGGGAAAGACCTTTTCTCAAGAAGAGAAGGTTCTTTAGTACAGTCCCTGCACCGCTAATAGTCGTGCTATTGGGCGTAGGCTTGAATGCCCTTTTTGCCAGTCAATTTCCAAGCCTTGCCATCAGTAAAGAGCACATGGTGGCCATCGATGTACCAGATAAGTTCTCAGAATATGGCAACCTTTTTCTAACACCGGACTTCTCCTATCTTGGCGATTGGGCCATCTATAAAGTCGCCATCACGATTGCGATTGTAGCCAGTCTTGAGACACTTTTGAGTATTGACGCTACGGATAAACTGGACCCTTTCAAACGCATCACCCCGCTTAACCGTGAGTTGAAAGCCCAAGGTATGGGTAACTTTATTTCAGGTATGATTGGGGGCTTACCGATAACGGCAGTGATCGTACGTAGTTCGGCCAATGTTAATTCGGGTGCTCGCTCTAGAAGTTCAGCCGTCATACACGGTGTTTTGTTATTAGTTACCGCATTGCTTATACCAAGTACACTTAATCAAATTCCACTGGCATCATTGGCGGCTATTCTACTTACTGTAGGTTATAAACTAACCCGCCCGGCGCTGTACATTGATCTGTTCAAAAAAGGATGGGATCAGTTCTTACCCTTCTTCATCACAGTAGTAGCCATTAACCTGTCCGATCTGCTAACCGGTATTGGTGTGGGTATGGTGATAGGGTTGCTCTTTGTACTGAGAACGAACTTCCACCAGGCTATTTTCACCGTCAATAAGGATGGTAATTACCTGATCCGCCTTACCAAAGATGTGTCGTTTCTCAACAAGGCATTATTGAGGAGTACGCTGCAGAAGCTTCCTGAAAATTCCTATGTGATCATAGATGGTACTAAGTCTCAGTTTATAGATAAGGACATCGAAGAAACCATTGAAGACTTCGTTCAAACAGCGGAGTTCAAAAACATCAAAGTGGAAATAAAACGTACTGCATTGGCCTCCAATCCATTATTTCAAACCAAGCACAAGAAATGAAGACATACGAAAAAATAATGTTGGAGAATTTGTCTTGGGCCAATGAAAAAAAGACACTGGACAAAAACTACTTTGCGAGGTTCACGCAGTTAGAAAACCCTGAGTTCTTATGGATAGGCTCTTCTGATAGCGTAGTACCCATCAAAGAAATCACCAATACCGAGCCAGGTGAGATCATCGCGCATCGCAATATGGGCAACGTGGTCAATGCCGACGACGAATGTCTGATGACGCTACTTGAATTTGCCATTCGCAAGTTCAAAGTCAAGCACATTGTCATTTGCGGTCATAATCATTGCTGGGGTATCCGAAGTGTGCTGGACAGTGATTATTACCTGCCCCATTCAGAAAAATGGCTTGGTAGCATCAAGAAGGTATATGAAGCCAACCAACGTGAAATAGATGCACTTCCCGAGGATCAAAAAGAGCTTCAATTGGCCAAATTGAACGTAGTTGAGCAAATCGATCGCTTATATAATCTACCTATCATCAAGGAGATATGGGGTAAGGATGGGTGTCCCAGATTGCACGGCTGGGTATATGATGTTTCTAATGGCCTATTGGAATCACTCAAAGAAATGGACCCTCAAGAGGCTTAAGAGAAATCTTTAGTCATGCCCGATTTTGAATTTCGACCCGTCGATCGGACCCGATGGCCGGACCTTGAAAAGCTATTTGAATCAAGAGGTGGTCCGCACAATTGCTGGTGCGTGCTGTGGCGCAAGGTTCCTTCTAAGTTAAAAGAACAAGGCAAAACCGGAAAAAAGAAAGTCCTAAAAGCTCAGGTTGATGAAGGACTGCCCATTGGCCTTTTGGCATATGATCAACATGAGCCGGTGGCTTGGTGTTCCGTAGCACCACGTGAAACCTATCGTACACTAGGAGGTGATGAGACATTAGAAAGGGTTTGGTCTTTAGTTTGTTTCTTCATTTCTCGTGAATATCGTCAGAGTGGACTAACTAAGCAGCTTATTCTCGCTTCTATAGAACATGCCAAAAAACATGGTGCTCAATACCTGGAAGCCTTCCCGGTAGCACCAGATTCACCCAGTTATAAGTTCATGGGGTTAGTGCCTGTTTTTGAGGAACTAGGGTTTGAGGTTATTAAAAAGGTTGGAAGCAGGAGAAATTTGGCAATGCTGGATTTGAGATGATTATGGATCCAATTTCCGTTGGACACTAAATTCCTGGAAATCACTTCTTAACCTTTTACAGAGCCTAACTAAACTATTCAGTAACCTCACTTGGTTTTAAATCAAGTACACCAATATCATCTCAATAACTGTTGATTTTTGCGTATATTGCACGTATAATAATAATCAAAAATACACGTGCAATGAATACTAAACTAACACTGACACTTGAGGAAGAAGTAATTAAGCGTGCAAAACAATATGCTTCACAAAAAGGTAGAAGCTTATCAGAGTTGGTTGAAAACTACTTTCGAGCCATTACCCAAGACTCAGAAGCAGCAGAAGGGGTTGAGATTTCTGACAAAACCAAAAAGTTGAAAGGAATACTTAAAGTAAGCGAAGACTTCGATTACCGATCTATCGTGGAGGAAGAAGCCATAAAGAAATACAATGGATAAACTCTTCGTTGATACTGATGTAATAATTGATTTTCTAACTGATAGAGAACCTCATTCTTATTATTCATCCCAGGTTTTTGACCTCGCTGAGAAAAACAAGGTGGTAGTATACGTTTCTAGTCTATCCATCAACAATGTCTACTATGTAGCGCGTAAAATGCTTGGTGATAAGAAAGCGAGGGAAGTGATTAGCATATTGACCTCTTTGGTCAGTATCTGGCCTGTAAATGGAGATGATATCATCACAGCACTAGAGAGCGACTTTAAAGATTTTGAAGATGCAGTACAACACGCCTGTGCACGACGAATACAAGGAGTCCAATTGATTTTAACCAGAAATACCAAGGATTATAAGAAATCCAAACTTGCAGTTTTTACTCCTGAGAGCTTCATCAAAGGGTTAAGCCAGTAGGGCGCTGCCCTGAAAAACTCATCACAGACCTAAGCCCACCACTGTAATGGCAAAGTGTAATTCTTTTTGTACATTGACTTGTGCGAGATGTTTGTTTCGGCCTGGTTAGAGGCTGAATTGATTGACCAAAGTGATACACTGGAAATGAACCTATCCCTATTGCTGAATTACCTTGTGATCTATGGCGCGCTGCAAGCGCTTTTCATTTCGGCTGTTATTCTCACCAAAAAGCCTATCACCCTATTTAAGAAAGCCTTTGTGCTTTTTCTAACCATTGAGGGCATCACACTGATAGAAAGGTTTTTGGTTGAGGCCCATCTAATAGAGTCCGTGCCGCACCTGTTGGGTATTAGTTACCCCATCAGTTTTGTAAAGCCTCCTTTGCTATTGTTTATGGCTGTGGCCCTAACGCAAAGCACTTTTAAGCTACGCGCCAAACATTTACTGCATTTTACTCCTTTCCTACTCATGCTCCTCATCAATATACCATTCTACCTAATGGATGGTAATGAAAAAGTGGAAATGGTCATGGCCTTCATGCAGCGTGTACCGGGCTACGGCGACTTCGAGTTCTATTTCAACCTGAGCATGTTTGCCTATATTGGCATCTACATCGTGCTGGCGATATCCAAATTGAATGCTTTTACCCAGCACATCAAAAATAACGATCTGGTCAATTGGTATTTGACCATTCTGAAACTCTATTCTGGTCTTTTGGTACTGCATCTCCTCTATTTCATCTTCAGGCCGCTAGGGCAATACCAGTGGGAGTATTTCAATCAGGTAAGCATGCTCATGATGACTTTCATTATCCAGTCGATTGTTTATAAACTGGTCGGCAAGTCGGCCATCCTGGAAAACAAAGCCAGAGAAATAGGCGACAGAGAAAAACGTGCCGAACAGGAAGCTATAATCGTGGCCAAGTTAGAAGTAGATAAGCTGTTTCTGGATGACAGCCTGAGCCTTAAAACCTTTTCAGAAGCCGTTTCACTCTCCCCTTCTCTGGTTTCTGAAATCATCAATCAAAAATTCAACTGCAGTTTCAAAAACTTGTTGGCTCAATACCGTTTAAAGGAGGCCAAAATGATCATGTCTCAGCGCATTGGATCGCAAATCAAACTGGTTGATGTGGCTTATGATGCTGGCTTTAACAACAAGGTCACTTTCTATCGCGTGTTCAAGCAGTTTGAAGGGGTTTCTCCATCAGAATATTTACAAAAATTAAGGGCGACACAAAAAATCGCTTAAAAATTGGGTTACAAAACGACAATGTAACCTGAAAAGCTACTGCTATTGCTATCTAGCCCCTCTAATAAGTCAATTGAAATATGAGACATAAAGGCGCAGTAGAAATCAATCAACCTAGAGATATGGTGGCATCCCTTTTCGCAGATCCAGCCTACCTAGGCAAATACCAAGATGGTTTTGTCAAAAAAGAATTGGTCAGTGGAGACTTAGGACAAGATGGTGCCGTATCGCGGATGTATTACCAATCTGGTAAAATGGACATGGTACTTACGGAAACCATCACCTCCAATCGCCTACCCGAAACTTTCGAGGCGTTCTACCATCACAAACACATGGATAATACTATGAAGTGCAGTTTTATCATACTTGATGATAACCGCACGCTGTACGAGTATGAGTTTGAATACACCAGAATTAACTGGTTCATTCCTAAACTAATGGCCATACTGTTTCCTAGTGTCTATCGAAAACAAGGGGACAAATGGATGAGGCAGTTCAAAGAGTTTGTAGAACGACACCAAGATTAATAGTATTAACTAACTCAAGTGATAATTTATGGCAAACGATAACTGGAAAGAAAAGCTTAAAATGTACGACGAGCTGATTGAAAAATGTCCACGGTTTGAGCGGAAAGGCAAAACCATGCCCTACACCTCAGCTAATGGATACATGTTCTCATTGCTGAACAAAGCGGGAGAAGTAGGCATCAGGTTTTCCAAAGAAGTACAGGAAAAGTATATGAAGCAACTGGATACGACTTTCTACAAATCCTATGGTTCTACCATGCAAGGTTATATACTGATACCTGAAGCGCTATTAGCCGATCTTGATAAAGTGGCCGAATACTTGAATGAGAGCTATGACTATGTGATGACCCTTGAGCCTAAGTAGCGTCTGTCTATAAAGTCGCCTGACTGCTTACTTATTGATCGTTCTGAGTGCTCTTTTCACAATGTAGGCCGTTTCTTTAGAATTCGAGTGCTTTGACCAAGTATCGCAAACGGATTGTACCCAGTCAGGCTGAGATTTTGAAGCGTCGTTCAACCAATTGGCTACCGAGTTCTGTACATATTTAGAGGGATCAGATTTCAATGGTTCTAGTAAAGACAGACCTAAACTGGGGTCCACCTGAAAGGCTTCGATCTTCTTAGTCCATACGCCGATTGGTCTTAAAGACTCAACGGCATACCGTCTTACATTTTCATCTTCGGAAGCAGTCCATTCAGTAAGAATACCAACCGATGTTTCCAATTCTGCTATCATCTGATCTTTAGAGGCAAATATGACCACTTCTCTTACACCGAAATGCGTATCAGCAGCATATGGTTTCATAGTCTTTAACAAAGTAGGTACCTCCTGAGCCCGTACACCTTCTGCCCAGCAAGCCCAACATCTGACAATATCTGAGGCGTGCTCTCTAAGATGTTTGAAAACCTGCTCATTGGAGAACCTGGTCCCGAAATGATGACCAATTACCTTTGTATTGCTATTTGCTGTTGGCTTTTTCTGGGCGCTCACCGCTGCTTCAAATTCAGCAAAGCGGGAATCTTGACCAAGCTCAGACAACACCATTTTCAGCACTTCTAATTGGTCTGTAGCCAGCCATTCGGTCAGGTTTACCGTTTCAATTATACCCGCTTGTAAAAGGTCCAATACCTGAGCCGGAATGTCTTCCGCTTTTCTGGCACCTTTACGGTTCATTACTTCTGAGGGAATGTCTGTCATTTGTGTCTGGCGTTCAACCAATAAAAATAATGATTATGGCCTACCACTTCGGAATTTATGAAATACTTTTCCGCTGAAAATATGAAAGCCATATTCTCCTTACTTCCGCGAGCTCAATTTAGACATGATCAATTTTTTCAGAAAGATTAAAGTCAATATTGACTCAATTTCAGTCCCAGACCTTGACTGGATCGAGGATAAGAAAGATGAGCATATTAAGCAATGGATCAATCAGGAACAGAGCGCTTTGTTATCTGTCAATTTTTTCGACTCTAAACCTGATATACCCACTGTTGTCGATATGACTGCATTACGAAGCTACTACCGCAACCAAATCATAAATGTAAATGGAGGGTTGATCCAGGTAGATAGCATTGAGTTGAAAGGTTACACGGCCATTAAAACCATCTTCAAAGTGCCCCAGGAACCCAGTGGCATGACCTATCTGGCTTCTTTGACGATTCCTTTCAGAAATTGTAGTTACGTTGTGAAAATCCAGGCGGCAGAAGTAGGCACCACAGGCATTAGAGACACGGCAATCGCTGATCAATTCCTGAGCCAAGACAAAATGGCGGTGAGCGAAGATGGGCTCGATGGGTGGAATAAAGACCCCTATGACCCTGAGTTCAAAAAGGGAAATAGAATGAACGCTTCGGAGGATGAGCAATATGATGAACAATTCCCAGACCATCCGTTAAGCATTGCCCGAAATGGCCTTAAGCGCATAGAAAAGGATATCCGGTTCGACAAAGCATTTGAGCAAATCAGGAAGTTTAAAAAGTAACACCCTTCGTGACCGACATATCTGAAAAACCGGCAGATCGAAGTAAGATTGAATACATAACCGGTTCATATATTGTTAAGTACAGCATAAGGGCTACAAGCTCATTCGGTAGCCAATCAGCACAAAGGCCCAATCGACCTGTGGATTGATCTTGAGTTCTTCTATCTAAAAAATGCTACGCTGAACCCTCTTAAAGCATCAAGGGTTTTTCCTGTAAAATTTACGAAAAACGGGTTCGTTTCTCTGATAAAACTGCTAAAGGGTCTATATATACTTTCCTAATCTCATATTATAATTATTTTTGGTGTAGACCTAAACCAATGCTTCCGTATGTTACTTAACAAACCTGTTTCTGTACTTTCGAGAAAACTCACCCTCATCAGTTGTGTCTTAATATTTGGTGCCTGTGGCTCTAGTCCATTTGTAGAAGTGGATCCCAGCCAAGTTGATGATAAGACCAAATTCGTAGCGGATAAAGTCTATCGTGCACTTTTTGATATATGTGCCGAAAACAATTTTGAGCAATTGATAGATTACGATTTCATCACGCCCAAAATGTACCAGATAATACGAGGGGGTGGTTTTAAAGATACCTGCCCGGCACTTGCGTTTCTAGGCAACGCAAAAGAAAAAGAATTACCGTCAGTGCTATTCCATAAAGGGATTTTGAAGATTTTCCGATATAAAGTGAAGTTTGATAATTACGAGACCCCTGTTGAAGTGCGTATCACCCTGAATGTCAACAACAAACTCTCGGAGTTTCGATTCTACGAATGGAAGGACAAGTACGAGCACGACCTGGTGGAAATGCATTGGTTTGGTTAAACCGCTGTTTAATAGCTATTTATGAAATCAATTTTAAAAGCTTCTTTGGTACTGGTCTTTGGCTGCTCGATATTAATAGGTTGCCAGCAGAAAAAGGATTTGGCCACGCGTATGTCTGAAGAGATTTGCGAGTGTTCCTTAAACAACTACGCGGATACTTTAGGTTACCTTGCGGTTTATAATAACTGTTTTCTAGAAAACCTCGAGCAGCACAATGACGAGCTAAAAGAGAAATATGGTGATAACCTATTGGCAGCAAAGATGAAAGTGACGCAAGAAATCACTACCAAAGTAATGAACGATTGTTCCATCTTCAGAGAAAAGTTTGGAGGAGTAATGCCACTGCCGAAGAACGATAAATGATGATTTGATGATGGGATGATTTGATGGTTTGATGAAAGGATGATTTGATCAATTGACGCTGTAATACCCGCGTTCTACAAACAAAACATCATCAGTCATTCAGAAGGAATCTTATTGGCTATGGAAAGAATATTGGAGATAAACGGGGGTGAAACTCGTGGCGGTGCCGTTCAACTAGGTTTTCGATAACGTGTTCATTTATCAATAACCTGCAACTAAGTTTCCTTCAGAAGGACTGGTTAAGCTTGGGTATCTGATGGTTTGATTAACTGATGTAATGTGAGATTACCTGATCAAAATCTCACCTTCATCGGTCATGCTGAAAGCATCCTATTGACTATAAAAATGTGTTGGAGATATTAGGGCAACGGAATTCACAGCACTACCGTTCCATATCGACCGATGCCTATAACGATTAATGGTCTCAAAGAGAATTTGGCAACACAAAATATTCGATTACCTAATGACTAATTACTGCATACTAATTACTAGCAAATGCCGCTGATCAAGCTTGAAACCACCATTAACGCACCTATTGAGGTTTGCTTCGACCTGTCCAGAAGTATCGATCTGCATAAGATATCAACTGCACATACGGGTGAGGAAGCTGTTGCGGGTGTCACCTCTGGCCTCATCAACTTAGGCGAAACGGTGACCTGGAGGGCGAAGCATTTTGGTATATGGCAAAAGCTCACTTCTATTATCACTGGATATGAACGTCCAACCTACTTTGCCGATGAAATGGTAAAAGGTGCGTTCAAGTCATTCAAGCATGATCATTTTTTCAGCACCAATGGAGATCAGACTATACTGGTGGATCATTTCCAATTTGAATCGCCTTTAGGTATTCTTGGCAGGTTGGCTAACTACCTTGTCCTGACGCGATACATGACTAAACTGCTTGAAGAACGAAACCGGTTCATCAAGGAATATGCGGAGTCAGGGAAGTGGAAGGAGATTATGTAACCTTAGGTGCTCAGCTCATGTGATTCAAAATTTAGTTATTATCTCTTATCATCTCTGATTTATTTACCACTTACAAACGCTTTTGTATAAATGTATTGGCATGAAAAAATAGCTGCAATCAAACAGATGCATAGCACAGAAGATTTCTCGGTTCTTAGTACGAATAGAAAAGAGGTATTGAGAAAGATTGAAACAAAATTCATCAAAAAACCACCCGATTATTATGACCTGAACAACTTCAATGAACGGTTTTGCAATTGGTGGTCTGACCTAACAACTTCTTTTGAAGCAAGAATTGACATTAACCCAAATCTATTGCTTACCCTTAGTTCTTTAATCGAGCCAGAAGAAAGTTACTGGATTGCATGTGAGTTTGCAGGCAGTATAATGATCTATAAAGCGAAAAGAAATGCAATATTAGACTTAATCTACATTGGAAGAACTTGGACTAAAACTTTACACTTATCAAATATTCATATTTAACTTGAATCAAATGAAAAGTTTTAGTCCAAGTTCTTCCAATGTAGATTAAGTCTATAAAGCGAAAAGAAATGCAATATTAGACT
>JBCBSS010000115.1:0-26169 GCA_039819065.1 Bacteroidota bacterium | reverse complement strand
TTCATGTGGCTATTGATGGTGCCACTGTTGGTTTTGTTACACCAACCATACTGGCTTATTGCCAGTTTTTTGGTTAGAACGTTGTTCCTTTACTTGACTATTTATTCTGCTAATAGAAGATTCGGAGGGCATTTTAAAATTTGGAGTGTATTTTTGCTCGATATTTTGTTTGCCATCTACTACTCAGTAACGGGAATTACGGCACTGTTTTCAAAAAAAATTAAATGGAGTTAAAAAAACAGTTCTCTGATAAAGCATTAGAAGATTTCAGATTAATAGATCAAGCTACTAAAGAAAATGATGAGCAGGCCTTCGCACTTTTGATGCAGCGCTATAAGAAGCCCGTTTATCACATGATCCTAAAGATGGTAAGAAATGTTGATGATGCGGAAGACCTTACTATCGAAGCATTTGCCAAAGCCTTCAAAAATCTCCATCGCTTCAAGAAAGACTATACCTTCAGTACCTGGTTATTTCGTATAGCCACTAACAATTGCATAGACTTCATCAGAAAGAAAAAGCTGGAAACACTCAGTCTAGATACTTCATTCAAAGATGACAGTGGTGAGTCCGTAGCCATTGATGTAGAAGACAAAAACCTCAACCCTCAAGAGGAAGCCATCAAAAGCCAAAAGATCGAGTTGATCCAGATGTTTGTGACCAAGCTACCGGCCAAATATCAAAAGTTGGTCAGACTACGCTACTTCAAGGAGTTATCTTATGATGAAATAGCCAAGGAACTCGAAGCTCCCCTTGGTACAGTTAAGGCGCAATTACACCGTGCCAGGGAATTACTATATGACTTGGTCAAGAACAAAAAAGACCACATTTGATATCTGCTTAGGCTGACCAAACCCAACTACTAATGGATATAAAAGTGAGGGAAGCTTCTATAGCCGAAGTAGTCAGTCTCTCCCAGCTCATTCCGGAATTCGACAACCCTTATCCTGAAAGTGAGTATCAATCCAGGATGGATGGCAAAGCTTCACTCATCCTTATAGCAGAGATAGATAACCAACCTGCCGGTTTCAAAGTAGGGTATGACAAATACAATGATCGCTCTTTTTACAGTTGGATGGGTGCGGTACTTCCTGCTTTTAGAAAATCTGGAGTAGCGCTAAAACTGGCTCAGCATCAAGAAGAGTGGGCTAGAAAGTCGGGCTACCGTTGTATCCGCTTCAAAACCAGGAACTACCTCAAAACCATGTTGATTTTCGCCCTCAAAAACGGATTTCACATTACTGAAGTTTTACCTTGGCCGGATGTTAAGGATAATAGGATTGTTTTAGAAAAGCTGCTCTAGTGATAGAACGAGACTGTATTGCAAGCAATCATCCCGAATGCAATGAGATAGATTTCTTTTTGCACTCGAAATGACTGCTCAGAGTAACTTTTTGTACAGCTACTGATTTCAGAGCGCCATCAGATGTTTCCATCTGACGGCTTATAATTTCAAGAAGCCTCCTCTAAGGAAACGTTCTTCACATTATCGTTAGGGTTACGATCTATCAGTTTGTTCAATGGATCAATACCTGCCTTCTTAGGCTCTTCACTCACCTTGATTTCTACACTGGTTTGGTTTTCAGAGATTTTGTGTTTTTCCAGGTAGAGCAGTTTATCTTTTCCATTCTCATCAACACCATACACTCCCACATCTATCCAGTCTGATAAGGTCACGTCATTGGTAGTACCCAGGCTATCGGCTTCGAATTTCTTCGAGCTTAAATCTAATGATACCACGAACTCGTCGTCCGACCTTTTCTGGTAAGTGGCTTCCTCCACTTTATTTTCATATAGTATGATCTTTTCAAAAAGGTCAGTAACCACATATTGCAAGCTATCTGGTGTTACGTCTCTGAGGTATTTTAAAAGATCAGTTGTGGTAGAATACCTGCCATTCTTCTCAAAATCATCCCAATCATTAATGAACCTCTTCAAAGCCATATTGACGCTATCTTCGGATATGTAATCCTGTAAGGCATACATATTAACCGCGCCCTTACCATAGTGGATATATTGTTGGTTTTCCACCAAAGACAGAGACATTTCCTTTTTCTGCTCATTGGCCCTACCACCGAGATAACGGTTCATTTCTTCTTTCAAAAACTCATTCATCAGCTCGGTTCTATACTCACCTTTCATGATCATTAAGGCTGAATATTGTGCCAGTGATTCTATGATCATTTGGCTGCCTTTCACGTTAGCAGACATCACCTGATGAGCCCACCACTGATGCGCCAACTCATGCGCTGTTACGTAGAAAGCGACATCTACATCATCCTCATCGTCAATTTCTAGTACGAAACCGATGGCTTCAGAGAAAGGAACCGTATTGGCAAAAGATTGTGCAAACGTGGCATATCTTGGAAATTCCAATATGCGCATTTGATCATATTGATAAGGACTGAACT
The DNA here is from genome assembly GCA_039819065.1 of Bacteroidota bacterium. Taxonomy (GTDB): domain Bacteria; phylum Bacteroidota; class Bacteroidia; order Cytophagales; family Cyclobacteriaceae; genus JBCBSS01. The sequence continues at coordinate 23,758 of JBCBSS010000115.1, read as the reverse complement.
CTTCGGATAGATAGGCGAAGGACTGCTTCATTGATTTCATCATCCTGTCAAGGTTGTACTCATGCCCTTTGTGATAATAAATCTCAAGTTTGATCTCTTGCTCAGCGCTATCCCTCATGATAGTAGTTTTGTCTCGGATCACTTCATAGTCTGCTGACACGATGTTGTAGAAGTTCTCCATCGGCTGATCCATCTTATAGTGGTAGAAAGCGCGATTACCCTCATTCCATTGCTTCTGCAGGTAACCAGGTGCTACGGCGATTTGGCTGCTATCTGTACTCACTATAATCTCAAAGTTGATGCCCCTGGAATCATCTCCTAAAATACCCATAGAAAGGCCTTTAGGGTCATCCCTTTCCATCAAGCGTTCTTTGGGTAACAAATCATACTCTTTTCTATCGCTATCTGATGCAAGCTCGAAGCCACTGTTGTAGCCCATCGAAGGGAAATGGCTGCTATTGAAGAAAGTACCATTGAACACCACACTGGTATTTGAATTACTTTCTACAAAACCCTCAGTTGTGAACTTCTGCTTGAATTCCATTTTTAAGCTCTGACCCGGTGCCAGAGGTTTATTCAACTCATAAATTCTGTACCTAAAGTCAGCGAGGTCTTCCTTCAGTGTAGCACCTCCCTCAAATGCTATAGATTCAACATTGATCTGAAAATCATTAGAAAGCTGAATATGAACATCTTTAATCGCTTGATCCTCTTGATTCTCAAGGATAAAATAGCCCTCAGCCTCATAATCCCTTTGATAAGGGAACACATCTACTTCCAGGTATACATCGGTAACTTTAGGCTGAGGTAGAAATTCATATTGACTCAATTCCTTTTCATACTTAGCCTGTTGATCCTGTATTTCATCCGAGTTAGAATACTGGTTGATTACGTTAGTATTATAGTAGATGTAGCAACCACTCATAACAAACACCATCAAGCTGGTTAATACAAGGGTAAGCATTGGCTTGGTCAAACGTAAACGGCCTACTTTCATTCTTACACGCATAATGGATTCCGAGCCTCGGGCAGCGAATACGACAGCGACAGCGAACAACAAAATCGCAAAGCCAAACCAATAAACATTGAACCAACTGAATCCGGGAACAAAGTGCCCAAACCCATTCATATCAGAGTAAGTACCGAGATCAGCGCTACCGAACTGGAACAAGCTATGTTCTAAACCCCAATTACTCAATACAAGGGTGACAATGAAAAACAAAATAATGGCTGCATGACCGATGAACTTCTGGTTGACCATAACATGTATAAAAAAGGCCAACAGGGTAAATAGTAGCATGAAGAAAAAGGTCTCTGTAAACAAGACTTTGAAATACACAGCAAATTCATAGACAAAATAGCCCTTGAAAGTTTGAATGACCACGGCTGTGAAAATGAGGGTCAAAAGTACCGTGGTTAGCATCCATACCATTCCTAAAAACTTGCTGGCCAGACCTACAAAATCAGGAATAGGCATCGCATCATGGATAAGATTCATCTTTACATCACGCTCTTTCCATACCAATTCGCCTGAATAAAAGACAATCACAATAACGAGGAAAAAGCCGAAAATGGCACCGATCAATTCAAGCATCAGGTATGTAGTTGGGTATGTATTGATGCCAAACACCCTACCCATGAAGAATGTATTAATGATGAAGATAAACATACCGAAGGCCATTATGATGATGAATGGCAATCCTCTCAGGACTTGTTTGTAATAAAATCCTGATTGCTTTAATATTTGAAGTATATAGGTCTTCAAACCTAGTCGCTGTGTCGCTTCTGGTACCGTTACCGTTGCATTACTAACCTCAATGTTCTTGATTGTCTTTTTCTTAAATAAAGAAGACCTAACAACATTGAAGCTAAATCCGAAGTAACCGACAACAAGGGTTACAACACCAAAAATGATCCATACGAGTCGGTTAGTTAACACCACACCTTCGAGTGGAATGAGCTGTGAATTCTGTTCAGCAACTGTCCAATATTGCGTTACCACGTTAATGGTTCTAATGGCAAATGGATCAAGAATAGCGGCCAAATCACGGTTGTCTATCTCAGAAGTTAGAATGAGTGCAACTTGATAGAATGCAAACAAGGCTATCCATTGCACGTAGACTGCCATCATTTTGCGGCTCAAGGCACCTACTACAAAGAATAACACCCCTGTAAAAAAGAGATTGGGAACCACAAAGACCAAAAACGGCTGTAAGTAGTTGATAAAACTGAAAGGAAGCAGTTTATCCACATCTCGCCACCACATGAATTCTCCCACTATGAAACCGAAGAAGAAACCTGAAAAAACAAATAGGAGCGTAACAAATGAACCCAAGAATCGACCGATCAGGTAGTCACCCTTTGTGATTGGGTTTACAAACATGACCGAATCCATTTGATGTTCATAGTCTCGCAATACGGCAACTCCCATCACACCCGAAGTGATCATCATACAAAACGCCGATAAAATCACCATCATGGTTGAGATAGTGACTGGTGAGTTTTCTTTTACTAAACCAGCTCCTCCTCCTATCTGCACTGTATCGGTCGATATCGCCATAAATGCCGTAAAAAAGAGGATAAAGAAGTATATATAAGTAGCAGGTCGCTTTCTGCGATAGCTAAGTTCGAACTTGAATATATTCCACCACATAGTTTTCTGATTTAGAGATTAAACAAGTTCTGGTTGCTTCATGCCGAAAATCTGCGAGAAATACACATCTTCAAGATCGGCTGGTACGCTTTCAAAACTTATGTCCGGTCGATCTTCTGCAAAAACATGTATCTGCGGCTTACCGGCGAGCATTTTCTCGGAGATCACATTGTACTCTTTTCTGTGGGCTTCGAGCTCGCTCTTCTCAAGTCGCTTCTTCCAGACCTTACCTTCTATTTCAGCTATCTTCTCAAGCGGATTACCTTTAAGCAGTACTTCACCTTGGTTAATGATAGCCATGTCTGTACACAGTTCTTTTACATCCTCTACAATGTGAGTAGAAAGAATGACAACCGTGTTTTCACCCAGCTCACCCAATAAATTATGGAACCTGTTTCTTTCGGCAGGGTCTAAGCCCGCTGTTGGCTCATCTACAATGATCAGTTTTGGATTGGCCAAAAGGGCTTGCGCTATACCAAAGCGCTGTTTCATTCCTCCGGAAAAACCACCAAGGTTCTTTTTTCTAGACTGATAAAGGTTTGTCTTGTGCAAGAGTGCTTTCACAAGCTCTTTACGCTCTCTTTTATTGGTGATTCCTTTGAGCACCGCCAGGTGGTCGAGCAGTATTTCAGCGGATATTTTCGGATATACGCCAAACTCCTGTGGAAGGTAGCCCAGGATTTTTCTCACCTCATCTTTCTGAGTCAATACATCTATTTCGCCAAGGGTAATAGATCCTTGATCAGCTTCCTGAAGGGTCGCGATAGTACGCATTAATGAAGATTTACCAGCTCCATTTGGCCCAAGGAGGCCAAACATACCAGTTGATATCTCGAGATCAATATTTCTTAGCGCCTGTACGCCGTTACTGTAAGTTTTTGATAGGTTTTTAATGGTCAGCTGCATAGAGTTCGCTTTTCATGTTTGGTTTTTTAATAAGATGAAAAAAGATAAGGGTTGGTTAAGCTTTATATACGGACGGCGAAAAACGTTGATAAGACAGCTATTTTCAGGCCTGAAGTGAGTGTTTTATAGGCTGAAATGCGCACTTCTGGTTACGAACGGAAAAGCGATTCACTAGACGAAGTTGTCCTAATTGGCAGTTTATAAGTGATAGAATACAATTTCAATTAGATTTGTAATCCATCAGAAATTCAGAGCATTATCGACATCATTACCAAATACTTCCCTCAGCTAACGGTACGCCAAAAAGAGCAATTCATGCAGTTAGAAGAGCTTTATAAGCTTTGGAACGAAAAAATCAACGTCATCTCAAGAAAAGACATTGATCATCTCTACGAAAGGCACGTGCTACACTCTTTGGGTATTGCCAAAGTGATCACATTTGCAGAGGGCGCCGAAGTGCTAGATGTCGGGACAGGTGGAGGTTTCCCAGGTATACCATTGGCTATTATGTTTCCAGACGCACGGTTTCACTTGGTCGATTCTATCGGAAAGAAGATTACCGTTGTCTCTGAGGTGATACAGGCTTTGTCATTGGATAATGCCTCTACCGAACAGATTAGAGTAGAGCAAATAAAGGATAAGTATGACTTTGTAGTTAGCAGAGCAGTCACCCGACTTAAGCCGTTCTACCAGTGGGTCAAAAACAAAGTGAGCAAGGAGCGGCAGCACAAATTAAAAAATGGCATACTTTACTTGAAGGGTGGCGACCTCAGTGAAGAGTTGACTGAAGCAAAAAAGAAGCATAAGATATTCGAACTATCACGATATTTTGAGGAGGAATTCTTTGAAACGAAGAAAGTGGTGTACGTTCCACTCATTTAATGCTGAGTGCTATACTTTTTCAATATTAGCGACAAATGTTGTTCAAAAATTTTAGGGTAAACGTAGTCATCAGAATTATCATTCTAGCCATCGCACTGACGGCGCTTACTTACTTTGTCTTGGTTACTGAGCAGTATTTACGCAGTGTCTACCTGTTTGTATTTATTATCATTGTCATCGCTGAATTCGTTCATTACGTAGACAAAACTAACCGGGACTTCTCTTCTTTTTTACTGGCTATACTTCAGGAGGATTTTTCAACCACTTTCTCTGAAAAAGGCAAAGGGCGATCATTTGAGCAGCTTTATGGCTCCTTCAACAAAATCACCAAGAAGTTCAAAGACATAAGCTCCGAAAAGGAAATCCAATATTTGTACCTGGAAACCATGGTGGAACACGTACGGGTTGGAATACTAAGTTTCGATGAAGACGAGCAAATTCACCTTATGAACGAAGCGGCCAAAGACCTGTTGAAAAGACCATCTCTGCATAGTCTTCAAGGTTTAGCAGCTGTTGATCATCACCTGGTAGAAGCGATAAGAACCATAAAGCCGGGCGAAAACAAATTGGTGAAAGTCACCACTGGCAGTAGCCTCTCGCAATTATCACTATACGCCTCAGAATTCAAGCTCGGAGATAGGTTCTACAAGTTGGTATCGCTTCAGGATATCAAGAATGAGCTGGAAGCCAATGAACTCGTGGCCTGGCAGAAGCTTATTAGAGTACTCACCCATGAGATTATGAACTCGGTAACACCAATTACCTCTCTAACCGCCACACTACACGCCATCGTTACTAAGCGACAAGAGAACAATACGCCCCTGGATGAAAAAACCATAGCCAACCTTAGCACAGGGCTGGACGCCATTAAAAACCGTAGTGAGGGGCTTCAGCAATTTACCGAAGCCTATAAAAACCTGACCCGATTACCTCAACCCAAATTCAGAAGCGTAGTACTTAATCAGGTATTACAACGCATGAATACGTTGTTTGAAAAAGAGCTAAAGGAAAAGCAGATTGAGGTTTCTATAATACAGGAAAATGCGGATATGCAAGTGATCATTGACCCGGAGATGATCGAGCAGGTGTTGATCAACCTTATCAGGAATGGGATTGAGGCCTTAGAAGGAGTCGATAATCCAAAGATTGAGATTCAAGCAGTCCAAGATACAGATAGCACTACGATTAAGATCATGGATAACGGCATAGGAATGGACGAGGAGACCTTGGACAAGATATTTATACCATTTTATACTACTAAGAAAAAAGGTTCTGGAATAGGTCTGGCGCTTTCCCGGCAAATCTTACAGCTGCATAAAGCCAATATCACGGTAGATTCTGAGCCTGATCAAGGCACTATTTTCACCATAGTGCTTTAGTCTGTTCCAGCGACCTTAGCTATCTTCTTAAGCGCTTCCAACTCTTCTTTCAATTCCTTTTCACGACCTAGTGATTGGTGCAGCAGATCCTCCATACCTTGCTCTTTGCGGCGCATTTCCTCTTGTGTAGCCTGAAGTTCTTCCATGTTCTGCCGCATCTCTTCTTCCTGTGCCCGCATTTGCTCCGTCAGTTCTTGAGATTGCTCCAAGAGTATTCTGGTGCGATCATTGGTTCGAGCTGAGATAACGGTTGACGCTACCATTTCACCCAATTTTTCTAAAAAGTCGAGTTCATGAGGCTGGAAACGGTTAAATGAGGCCAGCTCTAACAAACCGGATATTTTATCGTTCACCTTCAAAGGGACAACTACTAGGTTTCTGGGTAAAGCATCGCCAAGGCCAGAAGTAATGTTCACATAATCATCTGGTATCGAAGTCATATTCAGTATTTCCCCCTCAAGGTAAGCCTGGCCTATCAGTCCATCCCCCGGCTCAATACGCTTCTCGACAAACTTTTTCTTCTTGTAGGCATAGCAAGAAAGCATTTCAATGAAAACATTGTCTTGGTCAGTTTCATCAGCAATGTACAGCGCACCTTGATTGGCATTAAGATGTCTGACTGTATTGCCAATGATTTCATCGCCCATCATTTCAAAGCTTTCATAATCTGCGCGAAGAATTTCGGCAAACTTGGCCAGCCCTTCCGTGCTCCACAGGCGTTGCTCATCATCCTTTTTGACCTGCTTCATCTGATCTCGCATGTAGCTCAATTCGCCGGCCAAATTCTGCTGGTTCAGGTTTTTATTGTCATCAGTCAAACCTTCCCAATAGGCTTCATAATTGCCATTTGTGATGTCTTTAATGAAATTAGAAGCACTTTTTAGGTTGCGAATGAGACGTCCGATGACCTGATCTTCACCATCTTGAGCGTAGTTATTGCCAGAATTGTAAACATATTCTTTGTTGCTCTTGGCTAGTTCTTCAAAGATCTTACGTCGTTTGCCCGCCGCTTTGTTGACGCGAAGGATGGTCAATAGCAAAGTAGGTATACCAAATATCAACAGTATCACCTGAACCGAGGTGATATTAAAAACTATGCTATCATACTTTGCCTGAGCTTGCTGTGCTAGCTTGTCTTGATGGGCATTAATCCGATCGGCCAGGGCCACATATTTTTGATAAAGCTTATACCCTTCATCTTTTCTCACCTCGGCTAATACCTGCTCTGTTTTACCCTCATCTTTTAGAACCACTATTCTATCAAGAAGCGCCAAATACTCCTTTACAGCCATCTCAACCCTTTGGAGAGAATCGGTATCTAGCTTTTCAAGCCTCATTAGGGAATCCAGCTTGTCAAAATTGCCTTTGTAGATTCGCTTGGCTATCGTAAATGGCTCCAGAAAATTTTCTTCCGGAATCATCAAATACCCTCTAAGGCCAAGATCTGCCATATTCACATGCATCAAGATATTCTCGACACTGGCCCTGGTCTCTTCCACTCGTTTATTTATAGCGCGGTTTTGTTCCAAAGCCCTGGCATTATAGAAAACTAACATTGCGTTGATCACAATGAGCATCAGAACGAAAGCAATGGAGACAGTGATACCATGGCTTTTGAAAAAATTTAATATGCCTTTCATAAGCAGAGATTAGTCCATGTAAAGTCTCAGTGAGACACTCCTCTATCACAAATAATGAACTTAGCAGGAAATTGTTCTGTGAATAATTTAATTAAACACAGAAAAATAGCTGTTTTGGCACTAAAGAAATCAATTGGATTCAGTAAGCATCACCCAACAACAGTCAGTAGAATACTCTAAGTGGACCTTGAGGTATTATCCTAATTGATATCCTATTTGACCAGCTAGTACTTTAAGACCTTCTTTGAAGCTGTGAGGCTTATACCCCAATTGATTGACCGCTTTATCAATTACAAAACCAGTCTTGGGAGGCCTTTTGGCGGGTTGTTTGAAAATGGTAGAATCTGTCTTTTCCATGTACTGCTGATCAAGGTCAAAAAATTCAGCAGTCAATACAGCCATGTCATATGGCGTTAGAAAGTCTTTACCTGATATATTGAATATCCCTGTGGCTCGTTGGTCTCCGATCAAAAAACAGCCTTGCGCCAGGTCTTCAGCCAAAGTTGGTGTTCTCCATTGATCATTGACTACCTTGATATGCTTGCCCTTCTCAAGGCTATCTTTTACCCATAGAATAATGTTAGAACGGCTCATGTTATGTGCTATCCCATAAACCAGTACGGTCCGGGCTATGGCCCAATTGGTATTGCATTGTTGTACCAACCGCTCGGCCTCCAGCTTACTCTCACCATAATAATTGACAGGGTTAGGTACCGCTTCTTCATCGAGAGGCCCCTCAGAGCCATCAAAGATAAAATCTGTTGATACATGCAAAAGAAATACACCATGCGCTTCACAAGCCGCTATCAGATGTTTTACCGATTCTACGTTCGCCTGCCAACAACCCTCATGATCTTGTTCACACTGATCGACATTGGTCATGGCTGCCGTGTTGACCAATACGTCAGGTTGGTATTTTGCCACCGCACTATTCACTGAAGTAGCATCTGCTATATCCATGGTATGGTAGGTATAGCCCTTTGTGTATTCGGGGAGCCGGCTCTCGCCCCGCCCTGTGGCAATTACTTCAACATGGCTGTGTTGCAAGGCCAGTTGAACTAACTTCTGCCCTAAAAGACCGTTAGCTCCCGTGATCAGTAGTTTCACTCGTATTCTAGGTTAAGGGTAAACGTATCCGAAACGCTTAGCAATCTTTCTCCGCGTCATTTCCTGCACTTCTACCGTAAGGAAGATGTCTTCCACCGGTTTATCACCTCTTGATGTTCTTTGCTCTGCAATTTTATCGACTATGTCAATGCCATCGATTACTTCTCCAAATACAGTATAGGTATCATCCAAATGTGGGACACCACCGATAGTCGTATAAGCTTGCATCCTTTTAGCAGGGATTTCTTTGCTTAAACTTATGCCGAGCTCTTGCTCGCAAATTGGCTTAAGAGAGATAAGTCTATTCTGAAAATCCTCGAATTTGCGCTGTTGATATAGTTCCTGCAATTCAAGGCCTAACTCTCGGTTATTGGTCTTTTGTATGTATTGTCCCACAGCCTGATTGAGTGCAGCCATATCGATGGTCAATTCTTCCTCCGTATATTTTTTGCCTTGCACTATGTAGAATTGGCACCAACTGGAGGCCATTTCAGGATTGATACTTTCATCTTGTCTGGCAGCTGCTAATGCTCCTTTCTTGTGGAACCTACTAGAATCAAACTCAGCTGGGAGCGTATTGGTCGAGGGAGGAAAAACGCCTTCTTTGGCATCAATATCCCCACCTTGTATCATGAATTCATTGATTACTCTGTGGAACGTAGTACTATCAAATCGCCCTTCTTTGGCAAGTTTGATGAAGTTTTCTTTATGTACCGGCGTTTGATCATATAGAATGGCGTGCATATCACCGAAAGAAGTCTTAATGGTAACTACGAAATCCTTTTTGTTGGCCTTTGGATCATCCTCGGCTAGCTCCACGCTTTTAGGTTTCTCCTCTTCATCACCAGAAGCATTGTTCGCACTGCATGATATCATTAAGCCTATTAGCAAGAGACTTAGGTTAAATAGATGTTTACGCATTTGATAAATCATATTAAAACTCTTCAAAAGTAGTTTTTTGCCGGATTACAACTAGGATAAGGTGGCTTTAATTTCATCTAAAACTTCTCTGCCTCGGTCAGTTAGTACGACTTCTGCCAATTGTTCTCCAACTTCTACAGCCTGCGCTGCAAGACCTTCGGCACTTTTCGTAACCAAAGTACTTCCATCAAGAGAAATAATCCCTCCGGTTATAGTCACTCGATCGTCTTTCACTGAAGCTAATGCGAAAATAGGCACACTACATCCTCCTTGTAAAGTTCGTAAATAGGCACGCTCAGCAGTAAGCGCTTGCTCGGTGGTGTCGTGGTTGATCAGCTTTCGAATGGCTTCCTTCTTCTCCTGATCCAGGTGTACATTGCATTCTATCGCTATGCTACCCTGCCCTACGGCTGGAATAAATGCTTCGGTAGAAAGCCTTTGAGCAATCATATCCTCATAACCCATGCGATGAACGCCGGCATAAGCCAATATCAATGCATCGCAGTCGCCATCATCCATCTTCCTGATCCTGGTTTGAAGGTTCCCGCGCATCGGCACTACTTCGATATTGGGATGATAGTGCTGAAGTAAAGCTACCCGTCTAGTTGAAGAAGTACCTACCTTGATACCTTTTGAATCTAGATTGTGTGACGTATCTCGACTGACTAGTACATCATTGACTACTTCCCTTTCTGTAAACGCTATCAGCTCAAATCCTGTAGGCAGTTCAGATTGCATATCTTTCGCACTATGCACCGCGATATCTATTTGATTATCCGCTAATTGTGCTTCAATTTCTTCAGTAAAAACTCCTTTGCTGCCAATCTTGGCAATAGAAACGTCGAGTATTTTATCGCCTTTGGTTTCTATCTTGACTATTTCGGTATCCAATCCTCCTTGCTCAAGTCTCGCCGCAATATGCTCGGCTTGCCAAAGCGCTAACTTACTTCCTCTTGTTCCTATTCTTATTTTATCCATTGGTTAGCGAATCATTTTAGCAATGTTCAATGATAAGTCCAGAAAAGCCATTTTAGCGCTGGCATTTCTTTCCAAATGATAATGTGTTTCGTTGAGTTTCGTGTAGATGTATTCTACCTTTTCCAGGCTCATGACCTTACCAAAATTCTCTGTGAATGCTATCTCTTCTCCTACTGTTCGTTGTAACTGCTCTAGATTAAGCGGGTTGATCAGTGCCTCCCTGATAATGTTTAAGCCATACTCCAAAAAGCTTCTCTGGCTTATTTTGGTCATTTTATGAAAGTCTTCAGATCGTTGGACCAGGTTGGTGAAGTCACGCTGAAAACAAAAACGCATCCATTCCCTGAAAAGGTGGTAGTTGTTATCCTCAACATGAGAAAGCAGCTTTACCGCTTTATTTAAATCTCCACCAGAAAGGCGGGCTAATTGCAATGATTGGTCTCCCTTTAAGTCATGTTGCTCGGCCAAGATTTCTGCCAATTCTTGGTCATTGAAGTTCCTAACCTTGAAGATTTGAGTTCTAGAGAGAATGGTGGTTAAAAGTCGCTCCGAATCATTACTCACCAGCAGAAACAGCGTTTCCTCTGGCGGCTCTTCCAGTATTTTTAATATGGCATTGGCAGAGGAAGAATGCATCAATTCTGGCAACCAGATGATCATGATCTTGTACTTACCCTCGAACGCCTTCAGTGACAGGTTCTTTATGATTTGCCTGCTTTCTTCTTTGGATATATTACCTTGTTTATTCTCCCCGCCAAAAGTACCAAGCCAGTCATTGATATCCCCAAAGGGGTTGTTAATCAAAAATGCTCTCCATTCTGCCAAAAAGCTTGTGCTGACCACGTCTTTACCAGTGATTTTAGCCGTCGAGGCCACTGGAAACACAAAGTGCATATCAGGATGGATATATTTCTGGTTTTTTATACAAGACGGACATACGCCACAAGCATCATCTTCACCGGGGTTTTCACAATTGACATAAGTGGCATAAGCTAACGCAAGCGGTAGGTTGGGACTCCCATGCTTACCTAGAAACATTTGAGCATGAGCCACATGATCGTTTCTTATGGCATGAATAAGTCGCTTCTTTTCTTCCTCAAACCCTTTAATATCCGAAAACCTCAAAATAGATATGATTTACTGTGCACGTTGAATCAATTACTTCTTCTCCCAGATTCTGTGAGGCTGAGAATCAGCAAATATTTGCTCGTATAGCTTTCTTTCTACTTCATCGAGTGCTTTACTCCGCCTCGTCATTACCTTCTCTGCAGTTTCATAGAACTTGTTCAAATTGAATGTGCTAAATCCATTCGCGCCGCCCCAGGCAAATGATGGTATGAAATTACGAGAGAAACCTGAACCAAAAATATTGGCGCCAACACCAACCACAGTGCCGGTGTTAAACATAGTATTGATGCCACATTTAGAATGATCACCCATCATCAATCCGCAAAACATCTCACCAGTGTTCTTGAAACCGGATTTTCCGTAATGCCAAAGTTTTACATCAGCATAGTTGTTTTTCAGATTAGAGGTATTCGTATCTGCACCAAGGTTACACCACTCTCCTATCACCGAATTACCAAGAAAACCATCATGGCCCTTATTACTATATCCAAATAGGACTGAGTTGCTTACTTCACCACCTACTTTACTGTAGGGGCCAACGGTAGAATCCCCTTTTATTTTGGCTCCCATGTTGACATGTGCCCCCTCGCAAAGGGCAAATGACCCCTTAATCAAAGCCCCCTCATGGACCTGTGCATTTTTTCCGATATAAATAGGCCCGTTCTCAGCATTGAGTACGGCTGCTTTAATGCTCGCTCCTTCTTCCACAAAAATCTGCTCCTCACCATATACTATAGTATTGGGATCTGTTATCCCAGCTGATTTTCTTCCTTCCGTGAGTAGGGCAAAATCGGCTTTGATCTGTGCCGCATTAAGCTTAAATATCTTCCACACCTCATCAATTATGGTCACTTCTCCATCATAAACAATGGCATTATCCAAATGATCAAAAGATGGCGCAGCAATACTATCACAATGACAAGCGATCAATAGACCATCTTTTTGCAAACTTGCGTTGATTGGAAGCTTTCTAACCGCATCTAATAATGGTGTATCAGGACAAACCGCCCCGTTCACAAAAAAATTGTCGAACGAAGTCTCTTTGGGATATTTACCTTGTAGGTAATCCTGTGTGGAGTAGCTGCCTTTTTTACCAAGAAGTGATTCCCATTTTTCAGCGATGGTGAGGATACCAACGCGTATTTGGGCTACGGGTCTGGTGAAGGTAAATGGAAGGAGATTGAGCCGGATGTTAGGCTCATCGAAAAATATGACGTCCATGTCACAAAAATAAAAAAGTCTTCAGGATTAGCTAACCCTGAAGACCTTTTATCAGTGACGTAATATACCCGTTCGTGGGTCTTACTTTTTCTTGTATTTCTTGTTGAATTTCTCAACCCTACCAGCAGTATCTAAGAAGATATTCTTACCAGTGTAGAATGGGTGAGACTCCGAGCTAACCTCGACCTTGATCAATGGATATTCGTTGCCGTCTTCCCACTTGATCGTTTCGTCAGAAGTCATTGTAGATCTCGTCAAGAATTTAAAATCGCTTGATGAGTCCATGAAAACAACTTCTCTATATTCGGGGTGGATCTCTTTTTTCATTGTATTATATTTTCTATTATGCTTACCTCTCTCGAAATGAGGCACAAATTTAGCGAACTGCAACGTATTTACAAAACATGTACAGTAATTAACTAAGGATAAAAGTAACGTTTTTATCAAGTAACCGCACAATTTATTTACTTTGCACACTTTATATACTCATATGCGATACATTTTAGTTGTTGTTGGTCTGATACTGCCGATCGTTTCCTTCGCTCAAAGTACCAATGCCCCTCTCAATCCGGACTATTATCACTGGATAGAACGCTACGAAATCAAAAGTGGTAAATTTTCTAAGAATTTCTTTTCGCAGGTAAAGCCATATAAAAGATCCGATATTGCTGCTTTTATAGATAGTATAAGATCATCTGACATGACCTTATCTCGGGCAGATGAGTTTAATCTGACTTATTTAACCAATGATAATTGGGAATGGTCTGATGATTCGACCTACACCAGCCGAAAACCCATTCTCAAGCACTTCTACAGGGCAAAATCTGATCTGTTTCACGTCGATGAACCTGATTTTGACCTACATATTAACCCGGTACTTCATTTAGGAACCGGATTCGAATCAGAAAGTGATGCTAACCTCTTTGTGAATACCAGAGGTGTCGAAGTACGTGGGGTCATAGATAAAAAGCTCGGCTTCTACTCCTATATTGGTGAGAATCAGGTAAGGCTACCTTTCTATGTTCAAGACAGAGTTGACGAAACCTTAGTCGTTCCTAATGAAGGCTTTTGGAAGGATTTCAAAGAAGATGGCTACGATTTTTTTACCGCCAGAGGATATATTAGTTTCGAAGCGACCAAAAGTATCAACCTCCAGTTTGGTCATGACCGATTCAATATTGGCAATGGTCATAGATCACTTATTCTATCCGATTTCGCCCCAGCCTATCTCTTTCTGAAGGTCAATACCAAGGTTTGGAAGCTGAACTACATGAACCTGTTTACCCAAAAGACAGCGGATGTAGACGCTAATAGTGCTGGCACGTTATCTACAGGCCCTTATCCCGATAAGTATGTTTCTTTACATCATTTAAGCATCAATATCACCGATAACCTCAATATTGGTGTATTTGAATCCGTCATTTTCGGGTCTGAGGATTCCACAAGGGTTGGAGATGATTTTGACCCTAATTACCTCAATCCGGTAATATTCTTCAGAGCGGTAGAACAGCAGAAGGGCAGTCCGCACAATGTATTGTTGGGTGCTGATTTCAAATGGTTCCTATTCAATCGCATTTCATTGTACGGTCAGTTTGTACTGGACGAATTTCTGCTTGACCGTGTAACGGAAGGCCGTGGATGGTGGGGCAATAAATTCTCAGCACAATTTGGAGGAAAGTATATTGATGCATTCGGCATTCCCAACCTTGACTTGCAAGGTGAGTACAATGTATCACGCCCATATAACTATTCTCACAATACCAGTTTTGGTAGTTACAGCCATTACAGGCAGCCACTGGCACATCCCCTTGGCGCCAACTTTCGGGAGTTTATTGGTATCGCAAGGTATCAACCGACCGGCCGTTTGAACCTGACCGGTAAGCTTATCTATGCCAACTATGGTACTGATACTACAGGTTTGAATGTGGGCACCAATATCCTTTTGGATAATACAACTCGCAACAACGGAACCGGAAGCAGGGATTTCAATAATGAAATAGCCCAAGGTATAGGCACTGATCTTTTGTTTCTGGACTTGACGGCTTCGTATCAACTAAGACACAATCTCTTTATAGATGTCAAGCAAGTTTTCCGCGATTTAGACAGCGAGCTTGATGAGCGAGATCAAAATACAAGTTTCACTTCCGTGTCTTTACGCTGGAATATCCCTCAACGAGTACACGAATTTTAGATTAACTTTAGCAGCAGGAAATAAAGCATTCCACTATTGAAAACCTACCTTAGAATTATATCCTATGCCCGACCGTTGGGCTTTAATGTTCCGGCTTATGTGATCTGCGTGTTACTACAAGTTGTTTTTAGTCTGGTCAACATTACGGCTATTATTCCTCTCTTACGCGTACTGATAAGGAGTGAAGAAGAGATTCTGGAAGGTATAAATAGCACACCGCCTGAATTCAGTATCACTCTCAATTATTTCCTGGAACTCTTTGACTTTTATTTCGGGCAAATGATAGTCGACGATGGTAAAGAAGGTGCATTGGTTTTCGTTTGTGTTGTACTTGTTACGGCTTCACTATTAACCAACGTATTCCGCTATTTAGCCTCTATTCTAATAGCTCATGCGAGAGCAAAAACCGTCACCAGTCTCAGAAAGCATATTTATGATAAGATAATGCAATTACATATCGGCTTTTTTACCGAAAATAGAAAAGGAGATGTAATGGCTCGTGTCACCAGCGATGTAGATCAAATCGAACGCACCGTAATTGACAGCCTGAAAGTGGTCTTTCGTGAACCAGCAATGATTATAGGTCAGTTCGTGGTACTTTTTATGATATCCGCCAAACTAACCCTCTTTTCCCTGCTCATTTTACCTATTTCAGGTGGTGTTATTGCTCAGATCACCAGGAGATTAAAGCGCAGTGCGCTTAAAGGGCAAAAGTCAATTGGAGCTATCACTAACAAGGTCGAAGAAACACTGACAGGCATAAAGCTTATCAAGGCTTTCACCGCCAAGTCATATATGTTCAAAAGGTTTTCGAAGGAAGCTAATACCTATGGCAGAATACTGATCTCTATTTCAAAGAAAGCTGATTTATCAGGGCCTGTGTCAGAGTTCTTAGGTATTACGGTAGCTGCTGGAGTCATGATACTTGGTGGTATGATGATTATCGATCAAAATGCCGCTTTAGATGCTGAAGACTTTTTAGCGTTTATACTCATTTTTGCTCGGGTGATGCAACCAGCCAAATCAATATCTAACGCAGTCAGCAATATACAAAGAGGGCTTGCAGCTGGCCTGCGTATTTTCGAACTCATCGATAAAGAGCCTGAAATCAAAAACTTACCAGATGCTCAACCGATCGATAAGTTCAAATCTTCCATTGAGTTTCGTAATGTCAGCTTTGGTTACGAAAAGGAAATGGTACTGAAGAACATCGACTTTAAAGTCGAGAAAGGAAAAACAATTGCTTTGGTTGGCCCATCGGGCGGTGGTAAATCTACCCTGGCCGATTTGATTCCAAGGTTTTACGATATTGATCAAGGAGAAATATTGGTGGATGGCATTTCAATCAAGCAATACGATTTGGAAGCATTGAGAGGCCTTATTGGCGTAGTCACGCAAGAGTCTATATTGTTCAACGATACCGTGCTGAACAACATAGCTTTTGGCATCGAAAATGCAGACAAAAATAAGGTCATTGAAGCCGCCAAAGTAGCCAATGCCCATGGTTTCATTACTGAGCTGGAAAATGGTTATGATACTGTCATCGGTGAAATGGGCATGAAGCTTTCCGGTGGCCAAAGACAGCGTTTGAGTATAGCCAGGGCTATTTTGAAAAACCCTTCTATCATGATCCTGGATGAAGCCACTTCAGCTTTAGATTCTGAATCGGAGCGATTGGTGCAAGAAGCAATTACAAACTTGATGAAGAACAGGACATCAATCGTAATCGCACACCGGTTAAGCACCATCAAACATGCTGATGAAATTCTAGTGATCAAAAATGGTGAAATCGTTGAAAGAGGGCGGCATGAACATTTGATGCAACAAAATGGTATTTATCAGAAGCTCAGTAGCATGCAAAATGCCTAACATAGACGCTTAGTTAGCTTCTGACAAATAGGAATTACCGCAATTGATCACAGGTAATTTTCAACCCATTCTTACGACATCAAAAACAATTTTAAACACCTCTACACCCTGAAAGTTTGCCTGAATTTATCAAAGATTTTGTAGCTTTAGTTTAATTTTGTTTTTTGCTTACAAGTCTACCATCATTTTTTAATATACCAGTATGAGTGATAGTTCCAATGTGGCTGGTGAAACCCACAAAAGAGCGCTAACCGTCAGAGATATTATTTACATAATCTTTCTGGCGTACCATATTTCTTTGGTCGCTGTGTCTATTGTTATGGAAATCCAAATGTCTGACTTTGGCTTTCTATTAAAGGTTCAAAAGCTAATTCCCTGGGCTAAATACATCACCCTCCTAGGAGTTCTTATTCTGTTTGTCGATTTCTTATTCGTAAAAATCAGTAAAAGGGCACACAACAAGGAATTAGAAACCCTGAAGAAAACAAATAATGAGCTTAAGGCTAAGATGTTTGATTTACAAGAGGCTTCAAGGGCTACATCTATACCTTCACAGGAAGGAGAGGCTGACGCGAATACTTAATTAATGAATTATCAAGACCTGATCAAATCGGAGCTTAAGCAAGCTGCCGAGGTGCTGGAAAACTTTCTCAACGACCCTTCCAACTTACAAAAGATAGAACAGGCAGCTCAAATGCTTGCCAAAGCCATGCAATCAGGCGGCAAGGCCATTTCTTGCGGCAATGGGGGTTCACATTGCGATGCCATGCATTTCGCCGAGGAGCTTACCGGTCGATATCGGGAAAACCGCAAGGCGCTACCGGCCATCGCCATATCGGATGTAAGTCACGTCTCTTGTGTCGGCAATGATTACGGATACGATTACATTTTTTCCAGATTTATTGAAGGCGTGGGAACTAAAAGCGATGTTCTTTTTGCTATTAGTACCAGTGGAAATTCGAAGAATGTGATCGAAGCGGTGAGAGCTGCCAGGGATAAGGGAATGAAAGTGATCATTCTATCCGGCAAAGATGGTGGTCAATTGGCTGGACAAGCTGATATTGAGATTAGAGTTCCTCACATGGGCTTCGCCGATCGTATCCAGGAAATCCACATCAAAATAATTCATATTATAATCCTGCTAATAGAAGAATTAGTAGCGGAATAAAACACACATGTTAGCTAAGACGTTTGGAGGGGCGGTTTACGGGGTAGACGCTAAAATCATCACTATTGAGGTCAATGTTGGGAAGGGTGCAAAGTTCTATATGAGCGGACTGCCTGACAGTGCTGTAAAAGAAAGTGAACACAGAGTAGAATCAGCAGTAAAGTATTATGGCTACCGTATGCCAAGGCAGAAAGTGGTGGTAAACCTTGCTCCTGCTGACATTCGAAAAGAAGGTTCCGCCTTCGATTTAGCCATCGCGATGGCCATTTTAAAGGCTTCCGATCAAATCCAAACGGAAAAACTAGACCAATACCTGATCATGGGCGAGCTGTCGTTGGATGGCATTTTGAGACCCATCAAAGGTGTACTACCAATCGCTATAGAAGCCAGAAAACAGGGCTACAAAGGCTTTATTTTACCGAGAGAGAATGCCAGCGAAGCAGCTATTGTCAATAATCTGGACATCATTGGTGTAGAAAATGTGAAGGACGCCATCGACTTTTTCGAAGGTGATTTGCATATAGAACCTATGGAGATGGACACCAGGGACATTTTCATGTCTGAGCTCAACAATTATGCTGCAGACTTCAAGGATGTCCAGGGTCAAGAAAACATCAAAAGAGCACTTGAAATAGCTGCCGCAGGAGGTCACAATGTGATCATGGTAGGTCCTCCCGGAGCAGGTAAAACGATGCTGGCTAAACGTCTCCCTTCTATCCTCCCTCCACTAGGGCTCCATGAGGCGCTGGAAACCACAAAAATCCATTCTGTCGCAGGTAAAATGGGTGCTGATGCCAGACTATTATCTACACGTCCTTATAGGTCTCCTCACCACACCATTTCAGACGTGGCACTGGTTGGTGGTGGAGGTGTTCCACAACCTGGAGAGATTTCGCTGGCTCATAACGGCGTGCTATTCCTCGACGAGCTTCCCGAGTTCAAAAGAACGGCACTGGAAGTGATGCGCCAGCCTATGGAAGAGAGAAAAGTAACCATTTCAAGGGCTAAAGTAACCTTAGACTTTCCTTCCAATTTTATGCTGGTAGCCAGTATGAATCCTTGTCCGTGTGGATACTACAATCATCCTGAAAAAGAGTGCGTTTGCGGCCCTGGTGTCGTACAGCGCTATTTGAACAAGGTTAGCGGGCCGCTGCTAGATAGAATTGATCTGCATGTAGAAGTCACGCCTGTTTCGTTTGATCAAATGACCGCGGATCGTAAATCAGAAAGTAGTGCAGAAATAAGAGCACGTGTTGAAGAAGCCAGATCTATTCAAGCCAATCGCTTTGGTCAAGATCAGCATATTCATTCTAATGCCATGATGCCATCACAAATGGTCAAAGAGGTTTGTGCAGTCAACCAAGCCGGGAAAATGCTACTGAAAACGGCCATGGAGAAGCTTGGTCTTTCGGCAAGGGCTTACGACCGCATTCTAAAAGTATCCAGAACCATCGCCGATCTAGCAGCATCAGAGGAAATCAAAATCGAGCATTTGGCCGAGGCTATACAGTACAGAAGTCTGGATAGAGAAGGTTGGGCTGGGTAATGGTTTTACCCAATTAACAATGTACCAAAATCAATAAATTTCATTTCACCTTTTGCATTCTATCGAATTTCTTTGTTGATTGATATTGCGTTAATAGTATTTATTGGCTTGGCGAAGTATGTTTGGCCTTCCCAGCCTTGTAAACAACCTATCAAAAATGAAATACTTCTTTTTAACCACCTTATCAGTCATGCTGATAGGTATCAGTGTGCTTCATGCTCAAGAGCTTTCTCGCGAATTCGGAAAAATCAGCAAAGCTGAATTTGATCTTACCAGATATGAAAAAGACCCGGATGCCGAGGCGGTAGTACTTTTCGATATTGGCAAATCTTCATTTTATGATGATAATACCGGCTTCAATATTCGATTCGTCAGAAAGAGAAGAATAAAAATCCTCAAGAAGACTGGTACTGGGTATGGAGAAGTAACTATACCCTACTATGTAGATGGATATGATAAAACGGAAGCAGTCAAGAAAATTGAAGCATATAGCTACAACTTTGAAGATGGTGTTTTAAAAAAGACTGAGCTTAAGGCAAAGGACATATTTAGCGAGAAAGTCGCTGGCAAATGGTGGCAGAAGAAATTCGCTATTCCACAAGTCAAGGAAGGTAGCATCATAGAGTTCTCCTACGTTATAGAAACACCATTTTTATTCAATTTGAGAGATTGGGATTTTCAGGATAGAATACCGACCATATACAGTGAGTATGAAGTTCGGTTAATTCCGTTTTTTGCCTACGCATTTCAACTACAAGGTGCCAGAGGCTTTCATAAGCACCGGTCTTTTGAGCCTAAAGGTATGCAACGTCAATACGGAGGGGTGAAATACACCGAATTAGTGCACCAGTTTGCCATGAAGGATGTGGCGGCTTTCAAAGATGAGTCATTCATTTCTTCTATCAATGATTACAAGATCAAACTAGACTTTCAATTAGCTAAGATTCTAAGGTTAGATGGTGTAGAGATTGAATACCTGACTACCTGGGAGAAATTGAATGAAGATTTGCTCAAAGACGAAGATTTTGGCAAATACTTAAAATCTTCACGTGGACAGGCCAAGAAAATATTCCCTCAAATTGGTGACTTGAGTGGGAAGTCTGACCTTGAAAAAGTGGAATTGATCGCTGATTATATCAAAAAGAACTATTCATGGAATGGCAGAAAAACCATGTACGGTTTCAATTCCCCGAAACAAGTGGTATCAGAAAAAACCGGTTCGTCCGGGGAGATCAATCTCTTATTGACCACGTTACTATCAGAAGCGGGCATAGAGTCTCATCCAGTAATACTAAGCACCAGAGATCACGGTAAAATCAAAGGTGATTATCCATTCCTTAGATCTTTCAACTATGTAGTGGCCATGGCGAAGGTAGATGGCACAAATGTATTGATCGATGGCACTGAACCTCTTCTCGCCTTTGATAAGATACCCACCAGGTGTATTAACGAAAAGGGCCTTGTTGTTCAAAAGGGCGAGGCTAAATGGATAGGCCTGACTAACAGGTTCAGTTCGGTTACGCAAGAACAATTATTTATTGAAGTAAAGCCTGATGAGGAAAAGGCGGTGGGCAAGTTCACTAAGCGTTTTACAGAATATGATGCTCATTATTGGCGGCACACCTTTGGTGATAATGCGGAAAAAATCAAAGCGGCAATGGAGCGCTCTGGTTTTGAGGCACTTACTAATTTGGAAACTTCCAATTTCGACAATTTAAGGGACTATTACACCATCAAGTTTCAAGCTAAAAAGCCTGTAGAAGCTTTTGGTGATAAGTTATTAGTAGCACCGTTCTTGGAGTTACCTATGTCTGAAAATCGCCTAAAACAACCTAAGAGGGTATATCCTGTCGATATGGTATACGCGGTTACCAGACAATATAGCAGTGTAATTAAGGTTCCGGAAGGTTACGAAGTGGCCGAACTGCCAATTGGATATAGTGTAAATGATAATTTGGTAAAAATCATTTATGATGTAAAAGAGGTAAAGGGAATTGTCAAAGCCGAAGGGTCATTTACGTTTAAAAAGTCGCTCTACCTTCCTAACGAATACTTTAAACTAAGAAAACACTTCGAAACAATCGTCTCTAAGTTCAACGAATCGATTGTATTGCAAAAAACACAAGAAGAGTCGAATGCCGACTCAGGAGAGTAACATAACAATAACTACATATTAAATGAGAATTTTGAATAAGATGCTGCTTATGATAGGCATACTATTGGTAAGCGGAAGTTGGTGGCAGCTCGTTCAAGCCCAACATCTTTCCAGAGAGTTTGGTGTAGTGAGCAAGGATGATTTTGATTTCCAGGAATATGAAAAAGATCCGGACGCACGAGCGGTGGTTATTTTCGATATAGGAGAATCAAAATTCTATACGGACAGTGGGTATAAATTGCGATTCATCAGGAAGAGAAGAATAAAAATACTGGATAAGACAGCGCTGGATCATGCTAATGTAGCCATTGAATACTATACCGATGGGTACGAACGCACTGAAAGTGTAAAAAATATAGAGGCTTACAGCTATAATCTGGAGAATGGCCTCCTTAAAAAGACCAGCCTGGATCCGAAGGATATCTTTATCGAAAAAGAGGATAAAAACTGGCGCCTTAAAAAGTTTGCTATTCCGCAAGTAAAAGCAGGATCGATCATTGAATACACCTATACTATAGAAAGTCCATTTTTATTTAACCTCCAGGATTGGTATTTCCAAAGTACAATACCCACACTCTACAGCGAATACTCAGTGAGTATGATTGAGAAGTATGATTACGTGTACAACTTTCAAGGCGCTGAAGAATTCGACGTATTTGAAACGAAAGAAAAAGTCCTGGAAAAAATCTCCACTAAAATCAAGCAGATCAAGCAAATGGGTAAGGATTACAAGTTTGCCATGAAAGATGTGGTGGCCTATAAAGATGAGTCCTTTGTTCCTTCGGTAGAAGACTATATCATGAAAATTGATTTTCAGTTGGCAAGGGCTAATACGGCTAACGGAATAGTGATAGAATACATGACATCATGGCCTAAGCTGAATGAAGACTTACTTGAACATGATCGGTTTGGGAAATACTTAAAACACTGCAAAGGACAAGCAAAAAAGGAGCTGGAAGATGCTTCGCTTCCTGAGTATATAGCTGCCCAGGAAAAAATAGAAAGACTTACAAATCATTTGAAAAGTGAATATGCTTGGGATGAGAGAATGGGAAGGTATGCTAATAAGACTGTAAAATCAGTAGCGTCTAGCAAAAAAGGGTCGGCCACCGAATTGAATTTATTGGCAGTTGCTTTATTTAGGGAGGCAGGTTTACAAGCATACCCGGTTTTGTTAAGTACCCGAGGCCATGGCCGTATCAATGATGCATATCCTTTTATAACGGCATTTAACTATACCATTGCCGCAGTGGAAGTCAATGGGAATACTGTGCTTATCGATGTAACCGAACCCTTTTTACCCTATGACAAAATACCGACAAGGTGCTTCAATGGTAAGGGCTTAATCGTTCAGAAAAAACAAGCGTATTGGATCGGTTTATCTAATCGAGAGCCTGCATTGAGTCATTTTCAGGCTTTCTTCGAGCTAAACCCTGATGCGGAAATGGCCAAGGGTCGATTCACGAAAAGAGTAGCAGCCAATGATGCCTATGTAATAAGAAGTAGATATAAGAACGAATCTAGTGCTTTGGAAAAAAGCATTCTGGCGTATGGTTTCGAATCGGTGAATGGCATAAAGACCTCTAATTACAAAGATCTGAAAAAACCTTATGGAGTGAATTTTAACGCCTCTTATCCCATTACCAAACTAGGGGATAGAATTATGTTTTCCCCGTTTCTTGGTTTCCCTAGAAGCGAAAACCCACTAAAGCAACCCGAAAGAACACATCCACTGCATTTCTTAGTTGAAGATGTAGAAAAATACAATAGCGTTGTAAGGATACCTGAGGGATATCAGATAGAGGAATTACCACAGCCGATAAACATCGATAATGATTTGGCCAAAATCTCTTTCACTACCAAGAAATTAGGAGATATGGTACAATCAGAGGCGATTTTGGTTATTAAAAAAGCTGTTTACTCATCGGAAGAGTATCAAGAATTAAAAGACCTTTATGATGCTTCCATCCAGAAGTTTAATGAACAAATAGTACTGGAAAAAAAGGTTGAGGCC
>JBCBSS010000114.1:0-26169 GCA_039819065.1 Bacteroidota bacterium | reverse complement strand
AAAGTACCATGAGACAGTTTAAAACGTCAAAATGGCACCGCTTTTATATTTCTACACGTTTTTCAGCAGGCCTTAAAAGCCAGAACCTCAATTTCTACCATAAAGGTCGATTTTGGTGTTTTGAGTATTTGATTTCAACTTGCAAAACTGTCAAAATTGGTGGGAAAGCCTCTTTTTTTTGATGCCAGACGATTTCCAAGGACTCTCTAATTAGTTTTTAACGAACTTCAATATGCCAGTAGAGTTGATAAAATCTTGATCAATACCCAGAGAATACTTGAGTATATACGTTCCGGTGGGAATTTCAGAAATATCGATTGTGATCGTTCGGTTGGAAGAAGTCACTTTCTCGTTGAGTATTAATTCGCCCTTAAGCGTCAAAATCTCGAATGTGACCATTGTGTAAAAATCACCCATCATATCAACAGTCAACATCTCATTAGATGGGTTAGGGTAAATCAAGAACGGGCTTTTCTCCTCTTCCAGGCTGAGTACAACATTTGGCTCAAATTCAGCACTGACATCCATATCGGCGGATACCACGAATGCTTTCGGATTTTCGGTTCCAGAAAGATTCAAAATCCAATTTTTAAACTCATACCCAGTATCTGGTATGGCAGTAGCCGTGATCACGGAACCTATGATATAGGTATCTTGCTGCGGTTCCAAAACTACTTGGCCCCCTCCAATATCTATAATTCCAACACTTGCAGTTTGTACATTTCCTAGATATGAGGGACCTGTATTCTCTTCTGTAGCATGAGGCTTCACTGTTAAGTTTGCCGAAAACTCAACCGCTCCAATATCCTTAGAGAGAATTGAGCCAGGTCGATTTTGTTGCATAAGATCCAACGATAGGTTCGAATCAAAATCCAATTCTTCAAAGCTTGGAATACTGGGAAAACCTGTACTTGCATTATCGATAGCTGTACTTGAAGCGCTTATTTGATAAAAGCCTTCTCCGTTGGCTATCAGACCAGGATCCATATCGGTAATTCCACCAGGCCGGCTTATGCCCAGATTACCGCTTGAAATATTGCCAATCCAAGTCTCATTTCCGGTAGATTCCTCAAACAGCCGGTCTTCCGGATCGGCAAAAATATTGTTAGCTATGAACACATTTTTAGGCGGATTACTGCCTCCATCACCACCAAGAATCATCTCAGCAGAGGCAACAATTGTATTGAAATATACATGGATATCTGAAAGGGGATCGGAGGATTCATTTTGAAGAAATATGGAGCGCCTATCCAGTCCCTCAAAATAGTTGTTGTAAATGAAGTGATTGGATCCTTCTCTTACACGTACCCCGCCCATATTATTCAAAAAGAAATTACCATAGACTATCGCTTCATCTCCATGCCTGAGCACAAGCTCTGCCTTTGAGTTGTTTTCGAATGTGTTATATCGGATCACATTTTGTGAAGCTTTATTAGAGATCAATTCGCCATCGCCATCGCAGTTGGTAAAATAACAATACTCTACAATGGTACGGCTATCGAATTCAGCTTGAGTACTTACTCCAATTCTGATAGGCTCTATTCCCAGATCATTTCCCGTGCCTTCGAAATTTTTAAAGGAACAATACTGTATTTTATGATAACCCGGCACGTTTTCGTCGACAAGGATCGAGAGAATATTCTGATCATCGAGATTGAGTCTATTTTCAAAATTGCTGTAGCTAATGGTGGTGCTTTGGGAATCTTCATCAACAATTAGGTATTTATAGCAGGTATAATCCGCGATGTTTATCTGGGTGATAAGGACATCATCACCCCAAATACGAATGACATGATCAGTTCCAATGTTACCACCAATAAATTGTAATTCACTTAGCGTAACATGATCTCCATCAATTTCCACTTTAGAAGCACCGTCAAAAATCACAGTCCCGGGCACTGCTGCCGTTACGATCAAACTGCTTTTAGTAATATCCATAAACACATCCGAGTAGGTGCCTGACCGCCATACTAGCGAATCACCTGGATCGGCATTAGCATGAGCTGAGTTGAATTCAGCTGCAGAGGAGACATCAAACCTGGTCTGAGCAAACCCGATTTGACAGCAAAAAAGAAGTAAGAGGCCTAAAGCTTTTATCATTTCACGACAGTTATAATCTCGTATTGATTTTTGATGCTTTCCTCATTAATGCGGTAAGAGGTTATGTTTTAATAAAGCCAAAGGAAGAAAAGAGGCCGGTCCATTGAACCAACCTCTTTCATTTGTATTATTAATCTTCAGCGGCAACAACCACTTCAAAAGAGTTATTTCTATAAGGTGTGCCGGCTACAGGGTTTGGTCCATCCGGATCCAGAGACTCTCCAAGGGTATAGCCTTCAAAATCATCTTCAAAAATCATCACTTCAGATCCTGAATCGGATGAATAAATTTTCAACTCATCAATCAGGAAGCGAGAGCTAGCCGTAGCACTACCTCCAGCTAATCTGAACTGTATAGTTTCAATACCATTTTCGAATGTAGAAAAAGCTGCACCAGCCTGCGAGTTGAAAGGGTTCATTGTTACTGGCTGCCCATCAATACTAACTGTAACCAAAGGAGTAACAAGAGGAGTTTCAGAAACACTCGAAGCATCCCACGTTATTTCAATTTCAATCCACTCGCCCTCTACAAAAGGTCTGTCACTAATGCTCGTATTAATGGCGTCTTGATCACGAATTTGAAAAACATCATTGTTCGTCTCAAGTCTCAAATCCATAATGTTGTTACTAGAAGACGTACTAGACCCCCAAATCGAGACGAATCCATCTTCACCTGTGGTTTCAACCTCTTTGAAAACACTTACCGTCATTCTACCTACGACAACGGCATCCGCTCCAGCTGATGTTTCGCTTATATCAAGCCGAAGTTCACCGGTATCGTTATTAGTACCTCCATCATTGGTGTCACTTATCGCAGCTACCTGATTACCTGTATTTCCCGGACCTACGCCGTCCACAACCTCCACCATCATAGTTTCAGTATCCATTGCAGCTTCGCTGTTGGTGATAGTCAAGCTAACAGTATAAGTACCGGCGGCGGCATACGTATGTACCGGACTTGCCATCATAGAGCTATTTCCATCACCGAAATCCCACGCATAGGATACAGCATTTAAAGACTGATCGGTAAATGTTACTTCCAAAAGATTTGCTGCAAACGTGAAATCAGCAACGGGAGTATTTGCAGCAGGATCAATAACTTCAACCTGCATAACTTGAGTATCCGTTTGATTATCTGCCGTAGTAGCGGTTAGTGTCACCGTGTATTCGCCACCTGCTGCATAGGTATGCGTAGGAGACTCTTCTGTGTTTGCAGGACTGCTATCTCCGAAGTCCCAGGAAAATGTCTCCGCATTTGTTGAAGTATTCGTAAATGTAACTTCCAAGTCTGAAGCCACGAAGGTAAAATCTGCTACTGGAGCCGGGAGCGATACCATAACGCTCATAGTTTCAGTGTCCGTATCTCCCGTAGAGCTCGTTACCGTTAGCGATACTTCATAAGTGCCAAAAGTAGGATAGGTAAATGAAGGTGAAGCCTCGGTTGATACATCCGTGTCTGTACCATCCACACCAAAGTCCCACGCATAAGAGACTGCATCTGACGAAGCATCGGTGAAAGTAACAGCCAAGTCCGTTGCCTCAAAGGAGAATTCAGCTATTGGAATAACGGCTACTCTTGAAACGGTTATTGTTTTTGTTTCCGTATCTGTAAAACCATCTGTGCTGGTTACAGTTAGAGAAACATCAAAATCACCTTCAGCAGGGAATGTGAATGTCGGGTCCGCCACTGTAGAAGTATCGGTATCCACACCATCCACGCCAAAATCCCAGAGGAAAGTATCTGCATTTTCAGCACTATTTTCAAAAGATACATCTAACCCAACTCCTGATTCAACTGTAAAGTTAGCCGTAGGTAGTATAGGCGCCCTAACGGTAATTTCCTCTTGCTGTACATCGGATCCACCGGTAGAATTAGCTACTATGAGGGTGACGGTATAGGTGCCGGCCTCGCTGTAGGTGAATGATGGGGATGCATCTGTCGATATGTCTTCATCACCGTCCACTCCAAAATCCCATCGATAAGTTTCTGCATCATTAGAAGCATCGGTAAAGGCTACTTCTAAGAAAGTAATCTCAGAATCAAAGTTAGCCACGGGTATGATAATCATTTCGTCATCGTCATCATCACATGATACGATGAATAGGCTTAGGATCGTAATGAGCAATGAATATGATCCTAATATGATCGTTTTTCGATAGTTAGAATTGAACATGATTTTGGAGATTATTTTAAAAATGATTTAAGTAGTAGGTGTCAAACGCACTCTTTTCAGCGGCTCTATATGAGGGTGTCTCAAAAGCTGTCTTTTCGACTATCGGGAGAAACCTCACTCGGTTCAAAGTATTGATAATCAAGGGAGTAAGATTTCTCATTTCATTCGAAATGACATTAAAAACGGGCTTTTGAGACACCCTCCTATATGCCAAGAGCTTGACCGCCACCTACCTGGATAGTTTCAGCTGTGATGAAGGATGCGTCTTTACTGGCCAGGAAAGAGACTACTGAAGCCACCTCTTCGGGTTCTCCTAGCCTTCCTAGCAAAATGTTATTCTTCCAAGACGCGAATACTTCAGGTTTCGTCGATTTAATCTGTGCATGAAAAGGGGTATCAATGGTTCCCGGCGAAACTGCGTTTACACGGATACCGTATTCTGCAAGGTCTTTAGCAAGCGCTCTTGTAATGGCATGAACCCCAGCCTTAGACGTTCCATAAATACCAGCTCCGGGCCCACCGGCATTCCATCCTGCGTTAGACGTATAATTGATGATGGAAGGGTGTTCACCACTTTTCAAGAATGGGATGGCTGCTCTTGACGCAAAGAATACAGAGTCAAGGTTTAATGCCATTACATTTCTATAAAACTCGGTGGTCATTTCTTCAAATCGTGATCTTCCGCCAAGTCCGCCCGCGTTGTTTACCAGCGTATCAATGCGTCCATATTTTTCGCCAATTGCCGCAATATTTGAAGCCACTTCTTCTTCTTTGGTAACATCAAACCCGTAATACTCAACGGTTATTCCCTCGCTCGTGAGCTCTTTTACTCTCTGAGCGCCCGCTTCATCATCGATACCATTTAATATTACCGTATAGCCATCCTTACCCAACCGTTTAGCTACTTCGAAACCAATTCCTCCGGTTGCTCCGGTAACAATGGCGACTTTATTGTTTTGCTCGTTTTTCATATTTCTATCGTTGAATTATTCTAGGTTTTTTAATGGTTTGATTTAAGTGCTTCGATCTTGCCGCAAAGTATCCATACACTGGCTAGCGCTATTAAAGCCAATGCAGCTCCGATAATAAAGGCTGGGGTATAATTGCCTCCCATGGTCAACCACGGTACGAGGTAAGTAAGTCCGGCGGCTGTCAGCTTGGCCGCCATACCGGCAAACCCGGATAAAGTGCCTACCGATTTACCACTAAAGAAATCACTTGGCAGAGTTTGTACGTTGCCTATGGCCGTTTGAAATCCAAATAGAATGACAGCCATGATCAATACAGCAGTAATAGGTGCGCCAGGATTAGCCATGGCAAGGAGTGCCGGAAGCATAATGACGCAGCCCAGTGTAATAACTGCCTTTCTTGTTTTGTTCACATCCCATCCAGCCTTCATTCGGTTTTGGGCAAACAGACCGCCAAACCAGGCGCCTAACATGGCTCCCACATAAGGAACCCATCCATATATACCTATGGCCTTGACGTCCATATTGTACACCTCTGAAAGGTAAATCGGGATCCAAAAAACAAACAGCCACCAAATGGGGTCTATCGCAGCGGAGGCAATAATTACGCCCCAGCTCTGTTTTCGTTTGAGTATATTACTGGTAGCAGGTGTCGCAGTATCATTAGCTTCAGCAGTGTCCTCATTAATCTGGCCCTCCAATATGTACTTACGCTCATCATCTGTTATCCAAGGGTGATCTTTAGGAGGCGATTTTACCAGATACATCCACGGTAACAGCCATAGCAAACCCGCAAGGCCAACAAGGACGAAGATCATTTGCCAATTAAAATAAATGGATAAGAAGGCGATCATCGGTATGGCCACAATACCGCCAATAGCTGCACCTGAATTAAACAAGCCCTGTGCAAATGCACGTTCTTTAGTAGGAAACCACTCTGCATTTCCTTTTGCAGCTCCCGGCCAATTACCAGCTTCCGCTATACCTAAAATAGATCTGAAAATAGCGAAGCTCATAAACGATCTGGCCAAAGCATGTAAGGCTGTAGCTATTGACCATACCGAAATAGATAGGGCAAAACCCAAACGTGTACCAATCCAGTCGAAAATTCTTCCAAAAAGAGCTTGTCCAAAAGCGTATGAGAAAACGAAGATCACAGAGATCAGTGAGTATATTTCTTTGCGCTCGTCGACGGTTTTATCCGGATACAATTCCTCCGATATCTCGGGCCACAGTACATTAATGGACTGTCTGTCTATATAATTGATGATCGTCGCTAATGCTATTAGACCAATCACCCACCATCTTAATCCTTTGATTTTCATGTTTGATTAGTCCTTGTCCCCAAAATATGACACTCCCGAACCATCCAGAAAATCCTCTCGAACCGGACTAAATGTATCAATCAGCATTCCCGCCTCCAGACACACAGCACTATGCAGGAGGTTGGGCTGAATATAGACTCCATCGCCACCGTTAACCTCTTGTTTTACACCGTCAATTTCGAATTCAAATTTGCCTGAAACACAGTAGGTAGCCTGAGTATGAAAATGACTATGTGGTGAGCCCACAGCACCTTTTTCAAACTTTACTAAAACCATCATGATCTGATTGTCATAACCCAGCATTTTCCTCGAAACGCCACCTCCTAACTCTTCCCATTCGATGGTATTGGTTAATATGTACTTATCGCTCTTGTTCATTTTTATTAGTCTTCAGTTTTCTTAAAATCGTATACTCCTGTCCAGTTTAGCTCTTCACCATTCTTGGCTGTTACCTTATGCTTGCTGGTTTCACTGTTATCAGCCAATGAAAAAGCCAATTGGTATTCCTCGCCAGTTTGCAATCCAAATTGAATGGTCACATACTTTTCAGAGCTGTGTAAAATCTCAAAATCAGTAACAGAACTGAATGAATTGATTGGGATTTCAGTGGAATAGCTGTAACGGCCGTGCAGCTCATATAGACTAGCAAATACTGTGTTCCCAGCTTTTCTTCGATGAATTATGCCTGGGTCCCTTCTCAAGTTAAAATTGGGGTCATTCGCTCCAATACGTGTAAGTAGGACCTGATCTCCCTCTTCAGCTAGAGAGGTTACTGAATAAAAGCTTCCTTGATTAAACCAGGTCATTTTAAAATGATCACCCTTGAGCTCCGTCTGTCCTTCTTGCCATAGATGCTGATACCCATCATATTCTCCCATTGGTGAGAGATTCTTATTGGGTTGGAATTCTTGATTGGTAGACATTAACTCACCTAAATAGTAAATGGGTAAGTCATAGCGCGTTCCTTGATCAGCTTGCACAGCGAAGAGGTCTATAACCAATGGCTTCTCTAATTCCTCAATGCTTACAAGTGCCATTGTTCGGTGCATTTCAACACCCTCATAGGCATTCAACTCTTTAGCGCTGACAATCTGAACATTATCGGTTGATCGGAAATAATAGGGTATACCTGAAGATTCTTCAGCGGCATCCACTTTGCCGTCGAACTGTGAATCCTTGTCTATAACTAGTGTGTTGTGGGCGACCGTCTGCTTGGCCCAGGTATTATTTTCTTTTAAATATCCACCACCATCTTTATGTTCTATGTTCACCCAACGAGCAGAACCATAATCTTGGATAACTTCTTTTGATCCATCATAAAGCAAAAACTCAAGCCTATCAAAGTGACCATGACCCATGCCATGTTTGGCATATTTCATCATGAGCGTTAGACCTGACTGTCTTAAAATTCCGATGGCCCCTTCATCACCGTTAGCCCCATCAGTGAGCTCAGTACTTTTAAAAACATAAGGTTGGGCCTTACCTTGTGAAATATCTTTGGCGGCAGAAAGACCTGAATCGTTTAGCGGTACCCGGCCTTGATCTTCAATAAGAGATAGCAACTCCGGATCATGAGCCCCGAAATGGTAGGCCATACTCACGGCATTTACTAATTCACGTGAAGCTAGAGACATACCTTTTTGAGCATCGTTAATGGGGAAAAACTCGCCAGCCGAATTCGTTTGATTGATCAGCGCGTAAACAGCCTTAATCAGCAACCCATCACGATAATTCAGTATGTGTAAATCAGGTTTTTGATTTGCCAAGCCTTGGGCAAAAATCAAGAAGGGATACATAGCATAACGCTGATAGTAGGGCCCCTCTGTGTAATATCCATCTGGTGAAAAAGCATTATCAATCTGAGCGAGGAATCCAGCACTTTTCTGTCCTTTCAGTTGAATGGCTCCACCATCGTTGTCTTTTACATAGTCGCCAGGCACCTGAATATCCAAGCCATAAAGCGCCCATTTAATGAGCTCCTCATCACCCATCACCAACCCAATCATACCAACACCAGCATTTCCCCAAGTACTGTGATTGTGTATCCGATTGAAAAATTGTGGATTCTCAATCGAAATATATTCAGCGTAGGGTCTAAAAAGCTCCTTATTGAGCTTTTTGACGGTCTTTTTATCTAACCAATCATAGATGCAGTCATACGCTTGACTGGTATAAACCAGCCAATTGGCATCATTCAGGCATTGCCAAAAGAATTTACCTCGAGCATAGGAGCGAGTGGCCGGATGTTTTCCAAGCGTTGGATACATTTCGGCATATCTCAGAAGCATATCCCTTACATATACCGCATACTTGTCATTGCCCGTAATTTGAAATAAAACACCGGCCTTCTGCATCATAAAGAAGTTGGCTTTATGTCTTTCATGAGTATAACCTCCGGCTAGATCTTTCGGAATCGGTACTTCAATGCCTTGCTCGATCTGGGCATCTACCTGTTGCCTAATATTCTGAAGGGTTTGATCAAACAACGGTACTTTACCGAGACTTGCTCGCATGGCTTTCACCCCTTCTGCTGATAAGATGAGATTAGGATGCTCTTGGGCATTAGCTTGTGCACCCAATGACAGAATCAATATGATGGAAAGCACTCTCATTGATTCGATACAATATTTACAGCTTCGTAAGGCTGGTCATTCGTTTTTAAACCTTCCGAATTGGTAAAGGTGATATTCGAGAGCTTCGTAATAGGCTCACCATTGGTCATGAAAAGATCAATACCCTGACTCTCCTGTATTTTGACATTATCAACCAATAGTTTTTGTACCCCATGAAAGCGCAATACTGCTCCGATCTTATTTCGTTTCCCTTTTCCTGAGTTTAGAATCTCAACGTTCTGCAGTGTGATGATTGGACCAAAGGTGCTTTCGTCAGTACCACCTCTATACACATTGACAATCTCGTGCTTTACATCACTAAATGTGGAGTTAATGATCTTCACGTTTTCAACATCATAAATCCCTAAATCCTCTACCTCCATGTCCAGTGTCATAACCGCACCTGTCACGTTGGTCATTTTTGTATTGATGATGTTTATAGAATCAGCAAATGTGTGCTTGTAACTTTTAAGAAAGTCAAATGAGTGATTCTTATCGAGATCCAGAACCTCACAATCCTCAATATGAACTGCGTAGTTTTTGGTCATCGAATACTTGCTGGTACTGATAACGTTATTGCCAGCCTGATCCGGAGATTCCTCTCCGTGGAACAGGACGTTTTTGGCATAAAATGCTCCTCCGTTTTCAATTTTGAAAAAGCTCTGTTTTTCCGAGAGTATTTTAGCTTTTTCTCCTTCAGGAGTTACAATTGAAATAGGGTGTTTAATGAAGGCATATTTGGTCATTAAATATTCGCCTCCATTTTCCAATTCGAGGATGTCCCCAGAAGAACTATTTTCAAGCGCATCAAGAATGGTATTAACCCCAGCAGCTACTTTGATTGTTTCGCCAGAGTTAAATGTTCTTTCGGCACCATCTTTTGAGTAATAATTGGCCCCAACTTCTGCTTTTGAAATTGGAAGTTTTACTTCACCAAATTCAATGCGCTCCATCAGCTCTTGACTCGGTACGAGCAAATCATTCTCATTTTTTGAAAGCGCTAACGGTACTTTTACAAACCCATTTTCAAAAGGTGATTCAGATTCTTCGTTCATCACATTTCCCTCGAATGCTATTCCGGAAACGTCATCATAAATTGTAAATGGCTTAGGGTTGGTATTCCCAAGTATCAGATTATTCTTGAATGTGGTTCCTATGGGTGCTGCCGACCTCTCCTCATCACTTCCGGCGCATAACTGAATGTAATCACTGTTAATTACGATGTTATTATCCATGTAAGAATCAACCACCTGATTATATCGGTTGATTGGTGAGTTAGGTACACCATTCATAATGACCAATGCACCTCTAAACCGATAGCCCGTGAGGCCATACATGTAATTTTTCTTTACCGTCTGGTGTTCATTGATAATTCGAATACCACCGGTATTGGGCTTTCTGTTACCCAGGAAGTAATTGTTCTCCACCAGTGTATGATGTCCATGACGCATTGTGAGTGTTCCCTGACACTCGAAAAAGACATTGTCACGAAACTCATTTCCACATGCCTTGTTTGATACAATTTCATGCTCGCCATTCACGCGATCAAAATAATTTGATCGAACAATGGTGTTTGAATAGGTGCGGGAATAATGGCTGGTACCTACTCTTAGGGTCTCTCCGCCATTAGAACCCAAGATCTCTCGTGGGCCGAAATAGTTGTTCTCGATAATGTGATTATTTTCTCTGCTGGCTTCGGTTTGCATTTTGACGGCAAGCGTTACACCCCGATTACCTTTACCAATCATTGTGTTGTAATCAAATACATTGTTTTTCCCGTAGATAGCCACCCAAGTATCACCATCGAATCGTTCTGGGTTAGTGAAATTGTCGATAACACAATTGGTGACCCTTGAATGGTTGGCCAAATCCTCCTTGCTAGTCTTAAAGGAGATTACCTCACTTGTGGGGGTATATCCGTTCTTAAAAACAAGCCCTGAGATCTCCAAATATTCGCCTGAGAAGGCCAAATTGGACTGGCCTGAAATAATAACTTTCCCTGGGGTCTCAGCCTCCAATTTAATAGGGTTATCCTTTTCACCCTTTCCCTTTAACCGAAGCTCTACATTTTCCCAATTGCCATTGGCCATAGTAATAATGCTACCAGGCTGAGCGCTCCTAACGGCCTTATTAAACTCTTCCAGGTTGGAAACAAGGATACCGGCCGACTCCTGATTACAGGAGACAACCAGTATCGCTAAACCCAGTATGAAGAATAAGTTTTTTAACATGTTTTAGTGTGTTACCTCCAATTGATAATATTTTACTTTGGCGTATGAACCTGGATCTCTGGATTGGAAATAGTTACCGGCCTTGAAATAGTTTTCGAAAACACCCCATTTCTTCATGTGAACTCCGTAGTAGTAAAAGGTCTCATCATCATTCAGGGTCACCGTCATGATTCCCTCAGCTACTTTCACTTCAAGGGTAAACTTTTCGTGCCCTACCTCTTTCTCAAAATTCCTACCCTTGTCATCTCCCCAAGCGTGCTCGTGAAGAATCTCCGTATCGGACGCCCCCTCATCTTTGAGCACTTTGGTTTTTACTCTGATTTTCCCATTATCCCAGTATATTTTTAGAATTGGAGGCGCATTGTTATCATCCTCCCCGATCAAATCCCTTTGTTCATTGGTGAGTCGGCCGTGGATTTGCATGACAATTACTCTGTGGTATTTTCCCTTTTTATCTTTAGACACTTCCGGTACCGATAGCGTGCCTCGCATTACGCCACCTTGCTTAAAAGTCCAATTCACATTGTTATTACCCGGCTCCATCTGCTCACGCAACTCAGACCTGGAATACTTGGTATTTTTAGTGGTTTGTGCCGGATAGGCGTGAAATACTAATGCCTTGTCTTTTGGATCTCTATAGAAATAGGGCGCCAGGGCCTCATTATTCTCAAAATCCAGAATCTCAGGTGGAGATACTTCTAGTGGTTTATTAGGATTATCCGGACGACTTGCCGGTATGGTAATCTTCCAATGTGAAAGATCTATTTCCTGAGCGCTGCAAAATGAAACAAAACCGAAAAAACAGATTGTTAGCAGATATATGTTTTGTCTTAGGACCATAAACTATAGGGCTTATCTTGAGCAAGCAGTAGCCAAAAGACTTTTTTGGTTAAGCCTTTCGATTAGACACTTTTATTTCAGTTAATAGTTATGTTGTCGATAAACACCTCAGTCATCGTATTTTCAGCATCCAGAGATCTGATATAGATGACTATTTTATCAGTTGAAGCTGTAAACGAGAGGAAATTTCTAGTAAGCGTATTGTTTTCAGAGCTTCCACTTGATGAATTAAAATCATTGCTTATCAGCAGATAACCATCGATTTCAGGATTGTCAGTCGATGGATCGGCATCTATACCGTCTTCTGTTGTTATTTCAGTATTTAGGATAAATACTTCTGTGCTTATGCCTTCAGCCTCTGAACGCGTTTCAAGTGTTATGGTATACGCTTCGTCAGCCAATACTTCCACGACTTGATAAAGCCTGCGACAAGGCGCATCAAATTTGGCACCTCTTGTTTTGAAAGCACCATTGGAAGTGTTTGCGGCCTGCTCATTTGTACAATATGTAACATCTATAAAGGCATTAAGAGCAGTATTATTCCACTGTTCTATGAAGGGACTTGGAATATCAGGCCCACCATCCAGATCAGCAATGGTAGCGTTAGGAGTCATATCCCACATGTCTATGTTATCGCCGTTGTTTATTCCTGTGTAGTCATCAAAAGTCCCATTGGCGATAATAGGCACGAATTGATCTGCTACAACCGCTTTCGTCAAAGTAGTTACTCGCATGTCATCGCTGATTGCAGAAAGACTAGCTTCATATCTGCCTGGTTCCTCGTAACGATGAGCAGGATTTAGATCTGTAGAAGTATTTCCATCCCCGAAATCCCAAACAAAAGAAGTCGCATTTACAGATTCATTGGTAAAGAATACAGTAAGACCCACAGTCTCTGAAGAGAAATTCGCTATTGGACGCGTAGGATCATCGATAAGAGTAATAGTAATGGTAGTATCCGCAAAATCCAGTAGTTCATCAATGGCTCTCAATGTAACATCGAACTGATCACCACTGCTGGCACCGGCAAAAGTATACACTGGGTTAAACTCATTAGATGTTCCCGTACCATCTCCAAAATCCCATACAGCAGAATCTGCATTTTGAGACAGGTTTGAGAATGTAACCACTCTGAAATCACTGTCAAGTTGAGCAAAATCGAAGTTGGCTGCTGGCGGAGTTTCATCGAAAATAGCGAGTGTAGTAGTAAAGACACTCGTGACGTCATTATTGTCAAAGGCTGTGAGTGTTACCTCATAAGTGCCATCTTCAGTGTATTGATAGGTTGTATCTCGATTGTCCAGACCAACCTCTGCGGTATTGCCATCTCCAAAGTTCCATATAAATCCAGTGGCTTCATCATTGGTAGTATTGGTAAATACGATCTGACGGTGGTTAGACCCAATGTCGGCGGTGAAGGATGCTTCCGGGAAGGTAACATCTGGCACTGATCCTTCCTCAGGAAGACCAAATTCACACCCTGTTCCTACTAATACAATAAGTAAGGAAGCCAAAACTTGTAGTTTAATCGTTTTCATTGCTTAATTATTTTTTATTAGTACCCAGGGTTTTGAGGCATGTTAAAATCGCCAGAAAGGTTTCTCTCATTTTGAGGTATAGGCAGTAGCAAATCGGTATTCTGGAATTGACCACCAGTAGCGTCAGCGTGTGCAGATAATACATTTATCGCTTCATCAAACCGAATGAGATCAAATAACCTCTGATTTTCAAAAGACAATTCCATTCTGCGCTCTTCCAGCAATTCTGCTTTGGTAATGCTAAGTGACGGTAGTAAAAAGCCTGCTCTGCTTCTAACTGCATCATAATGTGAAATGGCGGTAGCATTGTTGGTTACACTCCCTCCAGCCAGCACCGCTTCAACATACATTAATAGTACATCTGCATAGCGCAGTACGATCCAATCATTTCCAGACTGCAACGGGCCGCTGAGATTATTCGTGCTGTACTTGGTGTTCATAAACTGACCGTCGATAATGGATGCCAATCGCACATCCCTTACGGTTTCCGCTCGGTCATCCCAAACAAGACGAATATTTTCAGTCGTGTAATTCAATCTGCGGTCACCAAGATCACTGGTCTCCCAGCTGAAATTCTGACTGGTTAGCACATTATTTTCGATGTAATCAATTGCGAAAATGATTTCATCGTTTTTTTCATTCGTAAAAATTTCTGCGTAATCATCGACAAGTTCATACTGTCCAGAAGTAATAATCTCATCACAAAGAAGTCTTGCCTCTTCGTATAAAGCTGTCTGCCCGTCGGCTGCCAAGGTCAGATAAACCTTGGCCAACAGTGCTTGTGCTGCTGCTTTGGAAGCTCTTGTTTTGAATTGGTTATCTAGGTTCTCAATCGTAACTTGTAAATCTTCGACAATCTGGCTGTAAACCACATCTGTTGCAATTCTCGTGAATGCAATAGCGGCGTCATCATCTGGAGAAATAACCCTTAATGGCATTGGTACTGCGCCAAAAAGCCTTACCAACTGAAAGTAAACATACGCTCTGACGAATTTGGCTTCACCTTCAAATTCTCCTCTACGCTCGTCTGTAGCAGCGTCCAGATTATCCAATATGAGATTTGCTCTGAATATGACATTATACATGCTCTCATAATAATTCTGAACAATAATGTTGTTAGTGTTTACCTCATATACCTCAAACTGCTGAAAATCTGAAGTGGCGTCTCCTCCTCCTCTCGCTCTTGCATTATCTGAGCGCATTTCAGTAAGCAAGTATTCTATTTGCGTAGATCTGAATCCATTGATCTGTTGATCATTATCTCCTTGGAGACCGTCGTATATGTTTAGAATACCAACATCTAAGTCATCATCATCTGTGAAGAAAAATTCTTGACTGATGAATGAGATGGGCTCTGGCTCCAGATAATCATCGCAAGATGAGATAACAACTATAGAAAGTATGAGAAGTATTTTAGTGTAAATAGCTTTCATCTTCTTAAAAATTAACGTTAACGCCTAAAACAACTTTTCTTACAATGGGTGACCCTCCACGATTGTAGCCATATGAGATGGGGGTAAAATTCGTGTCTTGCCGGATCGACTCAGGGTTCCAACCAGTGAAATTATCTGCAGAAAAGAATAGTAAATTCGAACCCGAAACGTAGATCCGAGCAGATTGAATCTTAAATTGCTCAAGAACATTGCTCGGCAGTGTGTACCCAATGTTTAGATTTCGGAGTGCTACAAACGATGCATCTTGAATAATGTCGCTGGTCAAAACTCTTTGACGTAAGAATTCAGACCTTGGAGCGTCTGGTGTTGTGGAATTGGCTCCCAACGACAGTGAAAAGCCTTCTAGATCGGCAATATTACGCGTTTCTGCTCCGTGGCTACCCTGGAACATAAAGGATACATCAAACTTCCCTATGGTGAATTCATTGGTAATACTCCAGATAAACTCAGGATATGCGTTTCCAAGAATGGTACGGTCGTCATCATTGATAATACCGTCTCCATTCAAATCCTTTACATACACGTCCTGCGATTTAGAACCGATTATTTCAAAGGGTCGATCAAGAAACTCCAGTGGCACATCGGATTCATATACAAATCCGTAAAAGTTAGAGATAGGATTACCCACACTTACAATCCATTCTGTATTTCTATCAGACCCATCGGCTGGTGTAATGACAGTACCATCAGCATCACCAAAATTGGTCAGCGTATTTTCATTCGTAGAAGCAATAAAGTTTGTACTCCATTTGAAATTGGTTCTGTTCATGTTGAAGGTCCTGAAGTTTAATTCTATTCCTTCATTTCTCACTTCACCTATATTCAATAATGACTCGGTAAACCCTGTGGCTCCTGTAATCGGTACATTCAGCAGCAAATCATCACTTGTTCTTCTATAGTACTCGAGGCTACCACTTATCCTATTATCAAAAAAACCAAAATCAATGCCTGGGTTAATTTCAATAGATCTCTCCCACCTTAAGTTGTTGTTTGCAATGTTGACCGGATTAAAGGTTTGAGCAGTACCACCTTCAATAGCAACCGGTGTTGAGTTCAGAATGGGCAAATAAGGATAAAACTCCTGTACATTACTGGCAAGGTTAGTTATGTTGTCGTTACCGGTAATTCCATAACTTACCCTTATTTTTAAGTTACTGATAATAGATGAAGCTGAAAGAAAGGCCTCTTCAGAGACTCTCCACCCAACGGAAAAAGCGGGGAAGTTGCCGAACTTAGTATTACTCCCAAATACCGAACTTCCGTCTCTACGCACACTTACAGAGGCCAAGTACCTATCGCGATAGGCATAATTGACCCTACCAATAATTGAAATGAGTCTACGTTCTCGGGTATAGCCTTCTCTTAGGAAAAGGTTTGTGGCACCTTCAATTCTCGGAATGTCATCGTTGGTAAAACCATTCCCCTCGAACTCAGTGAGTCTATCAATCTCTTGTTCGCCGGCAACTCCGAGAACGGCCCCTATTTCATGATCTGCAATATCTTTAGAATAGTTTAGAAAGAGATTCTCAACAAATCGTAATCTTGACTGGTTTCTCTCTCTTGCGAGCGCATCTGCCGGGTTATTGGTCGACTCTGTTCCGCGGTATGTAGTTTGTAAGAGATCTTGGAAAGTAACAGTGACATTAGACTTTAAACTGAAGTCATCATTGAACTTATATGCTGCCTTAATATTAGCGTATACTTTAAACCTTTCATCAATAGTCTCTCGCTCTAAAATACGTTGTAAAGGCCCAGCGTTGCCTGTATTGCTTATACTTCCACTTTCAAATTCATTGAACCCTGCAATGTTGCCGTTATCATCAAAAAACACATCCTGAACAGTCACATCATCAAAATGACTTTGCCAAACATAGTCCCCCACCTGCAGGTCGGGAAAATCGTCGAAATTGACAAATTGTAATGTACGAGCTGTGTGCCTTTCAGGCAGCCAGGGAGCGCTTTGTCGCACCATTTGACGCAACGCATCCGTATATCTCCTTCTTTTGGTATACGACGGATTAACATTAAAACCTAGTGAGAATTTATCGGATACTTTGGTGTCAATTTTTGCCCTGAAGTTGTACTTCTTGAAATCATCAACTAACAGAACTCCTTCATCATGCAGGTAGCTTAATGACGTGCTGTATGTGGTTCTTTGACCACCGCCACGAGCAGATAAGGAATGACTATTAACATAACCACCATTGATTACAATGTCTTCCCAATTGGTATCACCCAGTAGCTGCTTAATTCTTGTTGCGTCACTTACGAATTCATTGTTAGCTAACTCAAAAGCTACATGATCATCAATGGAAGTTTGAAAATAATCACTTTTATAACCTTCCTGATAACCTGTAAATCCATTGTATGATAACTTGACTGACCCCTGTTTCCCCTCTTTCGTAGTAATCATTATTACTCCATTAGCCCCTCGTGATCCGAAAATGGCCGCTG
Organism: Bacteroidota bacterium; assembly: GCA_039819065.1. Classification (GTDB taxonomy): domain Bacteria; phylum Bacteroidota; class Bacteroidia; order Cytophagales; family Cyclobacteriaceae; genus JBCBSS01. The sequence continues at coordinate 8,474 of JBCBSS010000114.1, read as the reverse complement.
ATGCAGCATCTTTCAAAATTTCGAAAGACTCTACATCGTTCATATCAATATTTCCAAAAAACTCCGAGTCTACCGGAACTCCGTCAATCACCAAAAGTGGCCCCGTGCCGGCCGCAATAGAGCCAACACCTCTGACAAGAATGGTCGGGTCTCCACCTACGCCTTCCTCCGAGGTCGTGGAAATCTGGACTCCAGATACTTGGCCAACCAGCGCATCATCAACACGAGCAAATGGAAGCTGCTCAAGATTTTTGTTTGTTAACTTGGAAATGGCACCGGTCAGATGAGATTTCTTTTGTGTTCCATAACCTATGACCACCACTTCAGATAACTGAGTGATATCCTCTTCCATAGTTATGTTAAAGTTGGTACGGCCGGATACTAAAATGATTTGAGACTTAAAGCCTACAAAAGAAAATATGAGTGCAGCATTATCTTCTGCTACTTCCAAAGAGAATTTCCCATTAACATCGGTTACAGTTCCCACGGTGGTGTTTTGTAATCGTACAGACACTCCGGGTAATGTCTCACCATTTTCCGAGACTACGGTACCGTTGATTTTCCGATTTTGGGCACTTAAATCAAAGCCGATCCCAGTAAAAGCACACAATACAATTAAGTAGCTCATGGCCCTACTTGGGATTTTAAACATTGGTAAAATGTTTTTCATTTTTTTTAAATGATTTTGAGTAATTAATTTCCTTAAGGATTTGTAGGAACGTTGGGGTAGGACAATTCATTTTCAAAAAATGAGTATTTTTGAAAATGAAAGGACACCCTTGTTAACGCTCATAATACCGATCGCCAAATTGATATTTAGTGGTGTTAACGTTCCTTCATAATGAAATGGACTTGGCCCTAGGTCGGTCCATTTTTTATGCCGAATTAAACTTTCCCATAGTTGATTAAGTTAAACCATGCCCATTTTGGTAGGGCTCTTGTTTTAATGTCTTTACATATTCACTTATATCCCTGAGGTGTTCGCGCATAGCATTTCCGACCTTCTCTACATTTTTATTCACAATGTGATCCAATATTATTTCGTGTTGCTCCACAGCAAGCTCTGCTCTTCCCTCACCACATACATCATGCTTATTGAAATAATGCATGATTTCAGGTGTAATAATGAGCATCAAAGAGTTTAAAACTGAGTTTTGGCTCGCTTCAGCAATTTTTAGGTGAAATAGCAGATCCTCTTCAACTGCCGTTCCATTGTCAACAATAGCTTTTTTATGCGCGGTTAATGCATTAGCCAGTTTTAATATATCATCTTCCGTTCTGCGCTCGGCAGCATTTTCAGCAGCACTGATTTCCAACAATACTCTTGTTTCAACCAATGATCGAAAGTCGCGTCTCTCTAATTCCAAGACATCGGTAATTAATCCCTCCAACGCTGTGATTCCGAGCCCTGCTACGACAGTACCACTCTGTGGTAGAGTTCTGAGGATACCATAAAACTCCAACTTGCGAATGGCATCTCTAACACTTGTTCTCCCTACACCAAATCTCTGACTGAGCATTCTTTCTGAAGGCAATTTATCTCCGGGTTTCAGCTGACCAGAAGAAATCAATTCTCTAATTTGCTGAATTATCTTATCAGCAGGCTTTTCAACAACGATCTCACTGAAATTCTTTAGTAGGCTATTTTTCATCTTTCAACTAGTTTACCAGCAACTGGTCGACCAATTTATGAAGGATTTTAATAAATACAAATTATCCAAGTTATTTTTTCGCAAACGGTTGCAGTGAGAGTTTTATGAAAATGCCTATTTCTTACTAGTCCGACATATTATCACGTTAGTCATGATTTTAATCATATGTCACCAGATCCGGAAAGGGTTTGCCTATTGTTCTTACCCAACCAAGTAAACAGCCACTGAAATAGCCAATGGACCGTTATGTGCCTGAATTTGGTTTATTCTTTTTGCGACCAAGCATTTGTGAGATAGCTGTCACAGGAATATCCATATCATCGGCACCTGCGAACCAAAGACCTATCTCGATTGCTATCTGGATCAGCCGCTCTAACCGAACCGAGCTTTCAGATTCTCATTCATTTCAGGAGAGGCTCAGAAGTTTTGAATGTATTTTTGGGATTTCTTTTTTTAGTGTGCTTTTCGAAGGCAGTTGCACGAGGCTGGATTAATCAATCAATCAGATGAAATAGCTTCCAAGGAATACCTCTCTTAGTCCAGATCTGTTTTTTTTGTAATTGTTGCGATACGCTATTCTCTCTTGATGGTTGGCTGAATAGCCTATATAAAACTTCCGAAGGTTCTCAGAGAATAGAATGTAGACGGTTTACATTAGTGGAAACAAAAAAAGCTCGGCATTTTGCCAAGCTTTCTGATTTTCTAGCTCCCCCTATTGATCTTGCCGATAGTGATCGGCACCGGCGAACCAAGGACCTATCCCGATTGCTATCGGGATCAGCCGCTCTAACCGAATCGAGCTTTTAGTTTTTCATTCATTTCAGGATAGGCCCAAAGGTTTTGAATGTATTTTTTGGATTTCATTTTCTTAATATGCTTTTCTGTAGCGATGGCTTGAGGCTCGGTTAATCCGCCAATCAGATGAAATAGCTTCCAGGGAATACCTCTCTTAGTCCAGATCTGGTTTCTGGCAGAATCGTTATGGTATACTATTCTGCTCTGATAGTCTGAGGAATAACCAATATAATGTTTCTGAAGATTTTCTGAGAAGAGGATATAGACGGAGTACATAGTCATAAACGCAAAAAACCTAGCGTTTAGCTAGGTTTTTCGGATTTTGCTCCCCCTCTTGGACTCGAACCAAGGACCTACTGATTAACAGTCAGCCGCTCTAACCAACTGAGCTAAGGGGGAATATTGATGCTCCGTTGAAAACGGACTGCAATATTAGGGCTTCAGATTAAAAATTGCAAAATCTTTTTTTACAATTTTTCTAAATGGCGTTACTTGTCAGGGGCCATTCGGTAAGGGAGCTTCACAGCAATGTGTAGAAGTAGATGATGGTGAAAATACTCAAGAAAACCAGTCCTGCTATGGCTAATACCTTAAGCCATTTTGGTGGCCTGAACTGGTCCCCGACTTCTTTGGAGAAAATTACGTTATAATTCAGGTAACCAGCCAATGGTGCTACCACGAAAGATAAAATAGTAGCGAGATCTACAAGCTGTTTCAGGTTGTTCAGGAATTGAGACACCACAATGAAACCTCCCAGAGCCATTAAAACTGTCCAAAGTAGATAGCTTTTGCGAGAATCCTCTCCTGACTGATCCATCAACAGCTTGACGCTGCGGGTCATGGCACGGCCATAGCCGTCAATCACGGTGATAGTGGTACTGAACATGGTGGAGAAGGCAGCCACCGCAATAACGAAGTAGCTCCAATCACCGATGGTAGAAGTAAATATGCGAATGAGCTCGTTGGCGAAGGCTGGTGAACTATTGGGTAGGCCATTGCCTCTGCCATATATTACAAACGCACCTAAACTGAGGAATAGAATAGCCATCACCGCCGAAGCCCAGTAGCCAAGGTTGAAATCAAACGAAGCTTCTTTAAGCGTGGGACGGTAGCCTGATTGTTTGATCTTAGCTTCCGCCCAGAGACTAGTCCAGGTAGAAACATCTACCGCAGTTGGCATCCAACCCATAAGCGCTATTAAGAAAGTAATACCGGTAGACGACCACTCATCCTTCGGTACGAAATCAGGTGCAATTGGAGGTCTGTCAAAGAATAATGCACTGAAGAAGGCCGTGAATGTTGACACTACTAAAACCGTTGCCACCAGTTTTAATAAATTGTCCAAGGTGCTATATCTGCCAATTGCCAGGATCAATACACACACGCCTAATACTAAGGCGGCCATGTTCGCGGTTACGTTCTCTCCCTCAAGGCCAAGTAAATTGCCTAGCAGGCCGGCAGTAATAAAGGTTACTGCCGCAGTGACAATGAACATAGAGATGATAGTAATCATCAGGTAAATGATCAAGATCCACTTACCCTTTTTCCGGTATCCATCTAGAATGGAGATACCGGTAGCACTGGTATAACGTGAGGCGAATTCGAAGAAAGGGTATTTAAATACGTTGGCCAGAATGACCGCCCAAAGCATGGCAAAACCGTAATCTGCTCCTGCTCTTGTTGATTGTACCAAATGAGAAACGCCTATACAAGTACTGGCGAATAGAATTCCAGGACCTAGTGTCCTGAGTAGTTTCCTTATTTTTTGATTCACTATGTGCTACTTAAAGCGCTTTGATTTAACCACTCTGAAGATATAGGAAAGGAGGTTGAACGCAAAATTGGCACCTAAATAATGACATTGTGTCATTATAATTGCTCTATTTTGACAAAAAAATGACATAATGTCTTGTTTTGAACCTGATAAGCCCCGAATTTACGATTGGTACAGTTTTGAATAATAGTGAGGTAAATAGTTAAAAATTCGAAAACAAAAGACTTTTAAAACTATGGGCTTAGTAAGATATAATAACAGAGACTTCGTACCAACAACATTTTCTAGTGTACTAGACAAATTCTTTAGCGATTTCAACAAAGACTACACACCTTCTGATTTTACACCTAGAGTCGATGTAATCGAGAATGAGAAAAGCTTTGAGATTCAGGTAGCACTACCTGGTGTGAGCAAAGAAGACTTAAAACTGGATGTGAACGACGGTACTTTGACGATTAGTGGAGAGAGAAAGTTTGAAGACAAAAAAGAAGGAAGGAATTATCGCAAAGTTGAAACACACTTCGGCTCCTTTACAAGAAGCTTCAGATTATCTGATGAAGTAGATCAGGAAAACATTTCTGCCAACCATAAAGACGGGATTTTGGCAGTGGAGATTCCTAAGTTGGAAAAAGTGGAGACCAGGAAAAAGATAGAGATTAAATAGGGATAGGTAAGGTTGGTTTAGAATTAGGGTAGCTCAAAAGGCTACCCTTTCTTGTTTGCGTTCCTTTCAGCATCACTCGCCTTTTTCCCTCAAGCCGACAATTATTTGCCAATAGTCGTTTTTTTTAAAAAGAAATTGGGCAGGATATTCATTTTTCAAAACTGATGCTTTGTGATACACGTTATCTTATTTACTTCAGTAGTTAAATTCCTGTGATATGAGTAAGAGAAATTTTTTTGTAGCGCTATTGCTCTCCTCTGTTTTCGGTGGGCTAATAGTGTTGGTGGGTGTGTTTTACTTCGTAGACTTTTCGGCTTCCGATTATAAATCAATTGAGGAACGACAGAACGTAGTACTTACCACCAGCAATGCCGAGGTAAAGAAACCCGATATCGTAGTTCCTAATGGGTTAAATTTTATTCTGGCGGCAGAAAAATCTATCCCCGGTGTGGTTCATATCCGGTCGCAGTATAGCTCCGGCGAATATAGCTTTAACCCCCTAGAAAACCTCTTCCGAGACTATCAGGGTGGTAACAGAGGCGGGCAATCCTCAGGTTCCGGCGTCATCATCTCAGATGACGGCTTCGTGGCCACCAACTATCATGTCATAGAGGATGCTAGTAGAATAGAGGTCATATTAAACGATAATCGACGCTACTTTGCCAAAGTAGTAGGAAAGGATCCTACCACTGATTTAGCTTTGTTAAAAATCAAAGCCAATGGACTACAGTTTGTCGAATATGGCAATTCTGACGATGTCTACCCAGGGGAGTGGGTGCTGGCTGTTGGTAATCCATTCACCTTGAATTCTACCGTGACCGCCGGCATAGTAAGTGCCAAAGCCCGTAACATTGGCATTCTTCGAGATAGAAATAACCTACAAATAGAATCATTTATTCAGACTGATGCTGCGGTCAACCCCGGTAATAGTGGCGGTGCCCTGGTCAACCTGAGAGGTGAATTAATTGGCATTAACACAGCCATTGCTACTTCTACCGGTACTTACGCAGGCTATTCTTTTGCTGTTCCGGTCACATTGGTGAAAAAAGTCATGGATGACCTGCTTGAGTTTGGAGCAGTGCAAAGAGGTTTATTAGGTATCAGAATACAGGATGTTAGTGCACAGATAGCGGAATTAGAAGGATTAGACCTAACCAGAGGTGTCTATGTGAGCTATGTGAATGATAATAGCGCTGCAGAGGACGCCGGGCTTACCCCGGGTGATGTCATCATCGGTGTGAATGACGTTGAAGTGGGCAGTGTTGCCGAACTGCAGGAAATAGTGGCTCGTAATCGTCCCGGAGATGAGATCAAAGTGACTTATAGCCGATCAGGAATCAGACGAAGTGCGTTGGCCATTCTAAAAAATACAGAAGGTAGCATCAGGGTGATAAAAAGAACCTTCGATAACAAACTCGAGGGTGCGACCTTTGAAAACCTATCTCTTAGCGAGCTCACCGATATGGATCTTGAAGGAGGGGTGATGGTTACAGATGTCGATGATGGGAAATGGAAAGATGCCGGTGTTGAGGAAGGTTTTATCATTATATCAATAGATAAAGTAGAAGTAGACAATATTGAAGAACTGCATAGAATTATGGAAAACAAGCGTGGTGGTGTCTTGGTAGAAGGGATCAACAAAAGTGGCAAGCGTGACGCTCACGGCCTAAAGTGGTAGCTATATCTCCACCAGCATCGGCGGTTATTTGCTCATGGCGAAACAAGCCGAATCGGAGTAAATCATAAAATTTATAATCAGAAAGAGTGCCTTGTTTATGGCGCTCTTTTTTAATTTTAGGCAGATTTTAATCGCGAACAAATATTGTTGATTTCCAACCATTTACAATCCATTTAACTCATGTCAAAAGATCAATTTGGAATTACTACCGCACTTAAAGCACTTGGTATAGAAGATCATAACTCGGGTGTTTCTACAGGAAACAACTGGTTGGATGGCAGAGGTGAAGTGTTAGCATCCTATTCACCAGCCGATGGCGAGTTGATTAGTAAGGTAAGTGCTGGTGATCAGCAAGACTATGACCAAGTGGTTCAAAAGGCGCAAGGCGCTTTTAATGTCTGGCGATTAGAACCAGCACCCAAGCGCGGTGAAGTGGTAAGGCAAATCGGTGAAGAGTTGAGAAAGTACAAAGAACCGCTTGGCAAACTGGTTTCTTATGAAATGGGAAAATCTTACCAGGAAGGGCTGGGAGAGGTGCAGGAAATGATCGATATCTGTGATTTTGCTGTAGGTCTATCACGACAATTGCATGGACTTACCATGCATTCTGAAAGACCCAATCACCGCATGTACGAGCAATATCACCCACTAGGGATTGTAGGTATCATCTCTGCCTTTAACTTCCCAGTAGCGGTTTGGAGTTGGAATTCTATGCTTGCCTGGGTTTGTGGCGATGTATGCATCTGGAAGCCTTCAGAGAAAGTACCCCTATGCAGTGTAGCCTGCCAGAAGATTGTAGCCAAGGTTTTCGAAGCTAATGATGTGCCTGAAGGCGTTTCTTGCATTGTTAACGGCGATTACAGAATAGGAGAGCTGCTTTCCAACGATACACGAGTTCCACTCGTTTCAGCTACAGGTTCTATCCGTATGGGTAAGGCAGTAGGTGCTGCGGTGGGTGCTCGATTAGGAAAATCTCTTTTGGAGCTAGGCGGTAATAATGCCATCATTATATCAGAACACGCTGATTTAGACATGACCATCGTAGGAGCGGTCTTTGGCGCTGTGGGTACTTGTGGACAGCGTTGTACTTCCACCCGAAGGTTGATTATTCATGAATCTGTTTATGATCAAGTCAAAGAAAGGATTGTATCAGCGTACAAACAACTACAAATTGGTAATCCACTGGATGAGCGTAATCATGTAGGACCGCTAATTGATAAGGATGCGGTTGGTCTCTATTTAAAGGCCCTCGAGCAGTTGGACAAAGAAGGGGGTAAAGTAGTCATCGAAGGCGGTGTATTGGAAGGGGAACAATACGGTTCCGGATGCTACGTGAAACCAGCAGTCTATGAGGTAAGTAATGATTTTGAGATCGTGCAAAACGAGACATTTGCACCCATTCTATATTTGATAAAATACAACGAGCTTGAAGAAGCTATCGCATTGCAGAACGGTGTGGTACAAGGACTATCTTCAGCAATTATGACTACCAGCATGAGAGAGTCAGAATTGTTCCTGTCACATGCCGGTTCGGATTGCGGTATCGCCAATGTGAATATCGGTACTTCCGGAGCAGAGATCGGTGGAGCCTTTGGAGGAGAAAAGGAGACCGGTGGTGGAAGAGAGTCTGGTTCAGATGCCTGGAAGATTTATATGAGACGTCAGACGAACACAATTAACTATGGGACTGAACTTCCTCTTGCTCAGGGAATAAAGTTTGATATTTAGAAATTAATTTTCATCTTTAACTATATAAGTCCTCGTCAGACTGACATTTTTTGAAAGCGTACTTTGATCACCCATGCAGAACATACATGCCTTTCTTGAGGAACTTAAATGGTAAATTTTTTTTGTAATTACTTATCAATAATTTAATTTTAGAAACAGTCAAAAAACAATCCTATGTCTGAA
>JBCBSS010000113.1:0-26256 GCA_039819065.1 Bacteroidota bacterium | reverse complement strand
TAACTTCAGACTCCTCAACACCTAACTTATCAATAATGATACCTTTTACTTTTTGTGCTATTTCAGACATCGTGTTATTTTTTAGAATGTTAAAAATCTCTGCAAAGAAATACATTAATACTAATAATGTCAAACAATTTCAATAATCTTATCCAGCCCTCATTTATTCGGTTTTAGGCTAAATATTAGGCTATTATTATGCTATTTTTGGTACCTGCCAGACATAGAATGAAGAGGAAAAAACTCGTAATTGACTATGAATATGACTTTGATTTGATGGGCATTGTTTCATCTGTCAAAGACTATAAATTAGCTTGGGCACTGAACAATTTCCTCTCCATAGAATTAGAAAAGGCGGATGACCATATCCTCAAATTCAACAAGGTCGGTGACATCAAATTTTCTAATTATATATTTGCGACCGAACACAGTGAAATCAGACTTTTCAAGAATAAGGCAGTGGACGTTTCAGAACAGTCCAAGCAATTTCTTGTTCCTGAAATGGGTCGCTTTGATTATTTTTTGACCGCCAAAGGAATTATTAGCAATTGTGAGACGAAGGAGTTAGCAGATCGATTGAAGAGAATGCGGTTTATTGAGTATATCGTGAACATCAATATCGAAACCATTAAGTCAAAAGACAACTTTTTAGTGTAAAAATGAAACGCATAACGTTTAACAGAACTAAGATCGTGGCCACTGTAGGGCCAGCATCGAACACCAAAGAAATGCTAACCCAATTGGCTCAAGCTGGTGTGGACGTATTCCGACTTAATTTTTCGCACGGCACACATGAAGACCATGCACGGGTGGTACATTATGTTCGAGAGATCAATGAGGAGCTAGGTACTAATATATGCCTACTTCAAGACCTGCAGGGGCCAAAAATTAGAACCCGAGAAGTCGAGAAGGGAACTAAGGTTGTCGATGGACAAGAACTAATCATCATCACAGAAGACATATTGGGGGATAATCATCGTATAGGAACGTCTTATCAGCAATTGCCTGATGATGTAAAGCCTGGGGATATGATTCTGATTGATGATGGAAAGATTGAATTGAAGGTAAAAGAAGTCAGAGGCAAAGAAGTGGTGACCGAAGTGATACACGGCGGTAAGCTCAAGTCCAGAAAAGGCATTAACCTTCCCAATAGTGATGTATCAGCACCATCTTTGACTGAAAAAGATAAAGAAGACCTGGCTTTTGGTTTGGAACACGAAATTGAGTGGATAGCACTCTCCTTCGTTAGAAAGCCTGAAGATATAGTTGATCTCAGGGAAAGAATCAAAAAGGCCGGAAAAGAATCTAGAATAATAGCGAAGATTGAAAAACCTGAGGCCATTAATAATATAGATGAGATTATAGAGGTGACAGATGCCATTATGGTAGCGAGAGGAGATTTGGGGGTAGAAGTAGTGATGGAAGAAGTGCCTTTGATGCAGAAAATGATGGTTGAAAAGTGCAATAAGGCCGCTAAACCAGTGATCATCGCCACGCAGATGATGGAAAGTATGATCGAAAATCCTCGGCCGACACGTGCAGAGACTAATGATGTGGCCAATGCCGTAATGGATGGAGCCGACGCTTTGATGCTATCTGCGGAAACTGCTGCGGGCGCATTCCCTGTAAAAGTGATAGAAAGTATGGTGCGGACCATTGCCTTTATGGAAAAGCAAGACCATGTGTATTTCAATCACTATTTGCCAGAGGAAGGGAATGACCTATATTATAATAATGCACTGGTTTTGACCGCTTGCAGGTTAGCCAAAGCGGCTAGCGCAAGTGCCATTGTCGGTATGACGCAGTCGGGATATACAGCCTATAAAGTATCTTCTCATCGACCAAAGGCCGGTATATTCATCTTCACTGGAAATAAACCCTTTATGAATACTATGAATCTCATTTGGGGAGTGAGGGCCTATTACTATGACAAATCAACCACAACTGACGAAACCATTGCTGACATAGAAAGAATTCTGAAAGAAAATCATCACGTAGAAGAAGGGGATGTATTTATCAACATCGCCAGTATGCCAATCCACGAGAAGGGCAGGGCCAATATGCTCAAGATCAACGTAGTAAAATAATTTAAGTAAATAGTGTCACCATTTTTCCGGTGGCACTAGCATTACCTGCTCTTTATCTACTACAACCTGTCCTGCAGGTGCACCCTTTCTTTTGCGAACGAATTTCCTGGGAGTAAAAGTAACCGGACAAAGAGAATCGTTCTTACGCTTAGAATAATAAGCAGCGAGTTGTGCAGCTTTTTCAATTACTGGTTTGGGAAAGTTTTTTCCTGCTTGGTGCTTGATCACTACATGCGAACCAGGCACGTCCTTGGCATGTAACCATAGATCTTCTTTATAGCTGTATTCCTGTGTGAGGGTATCGTTACTCTTGCTGTTTTTGCCTACCCATATCTTATACCCGCTGTATTCGAACTCATGAAAAGGTTTAACCTGGGTTGATTCCTTTTGCGTATTACTGATACCGTATGATTTGGATAATGCTTTAATTTCCTTGATATCTGACATCAGCCTTAGTGCATTAAGGTCTCTTTCTATTTTACTTAGCTCTTTCTTTTTCTCGGTTAAGGTTTGTTCCAGTTTTTGTATTTCTATCTTCTGGTTTTTTGATTTTCTGTAAAGCTGTTCCGCATTTTTTTGTGGGGAAAGGTGTCTTTTGAGTTTGATTTTGATAGGCGTGTTATCGTAGAAGTTAATCAGCTCTACTTCTTCTGTCCCTGTTTTTATTGTATGCAAATTGGCCATGATGATGTTAGCCAATAGCTCATAATTCAAGTTGTCATTGATATCCTTAAGCTTGCGTTCTGTCTTTTGTATGTAGCTGGTGCCCTGCTTCGCAGCCTTCTGTAGTTTAGAAACAATCTGTTGCTTTTGATCTGCTAAGTGTTTGTGTTTGATATAATAGCCGAAAAACTGGTTCAATGCCTCAATAGGCTCATTCAATACCTGGACGGTATCACCTATTTCTACCATCGAGAAAATATTTTTCCCATCTACCTGGCAAATGAAGTATTGCCCACCCGATTCTAAACGATCAACCAAATCTCTAACCATATCCCATTTCGATGTCATGGATAGAGCATGGTAGCCATTTTCTTTAAGGTACCGTTTCGGTTCGGCACCAAAAGTCGGGAAAAGCTGATTAATGTCTCCTTCAGTGCTTAGAAATGCCTCTTTGGATTGATCAATAGATATATTGAGACCATCAAGGCTGATTTCGTTATCGACGATAAGTTTCTTTCTAAAAAGGGAGACAATTTCAACTTGGTGGAAAAGTATGATATTCGAACGATTACCGTGCATCTTAAATAATAGCGTATAATCTTGTTCAAAAGTCAGGGAGAAGCATCTTTCATTCTTGTATTGTGTGATGCTTTTCACTCTTAAGTCGATCAATGATCCAAACAGGTTGACACTGTTTTTTCTGGCTCTGTTGAAACCATCGGGAAAGGAAAGGCAACAAAAATCAGCGTGTAGGTGCGCCTTAATGTAGTATTCTTCTTGCCCATTCAGAAAGATTAGAATGAGCTCGTCTTTGTTTTGACTAAAACACTCTGCTAAAAGAGCATTACTCAGCTTTCGAGTAAGGGCAGCACTAAGCTGGTTAAGAAAGTAATAATTATTGTGCACGTCACATGTCTATTTTCAACCCGTCATGGGCCAAAAATACATTATCCGGTAGCCTTTTTTCAACTTCACTATGTTTGCCAAGTTTATGGCTGATATGAGTGAAATAGGCTTTTTGGGGAGCCAGCTCTTCCACGACTGCTAAGGCCTCCTCTACATTATAATGAGAAATGTGTTTTTCGTACTGAAGTGCATTAAGTACCAAAACTTTTGACCCACGAATTTTGTCCTTTTCCTCTTCAGAAATATAGTTGGCGTCGGTGATATAAGTGAAGTCATCGATTCTAAAGCCATACACGGGTAGTTTGTAATGCAATACATCGATAGGGGTGATGGTGACACCATCAACCTGAAAGTCGGAACCATTGATGAGTTTCACCTCAAAGCTTGGTACTCCCGGATACTTGACTTCCTGAAAGGCATAAGCGAACTCTCTTTTCAGTTGCTGGATCACATGTTCTCTCCCATAGATCGGCATATCTTTCTTTTGTCTGAAATTGAAAGACCTGATATCGTCTAAACCTGCTGTGTGATCCTTATGCTCGTGGGTGAAAAGCACAGCGTCGAGCTTCGTGATGCGCTCACGTAGCATTTGCTGCCTGAAGTCGGGGCCTGTGTCGACAACGAGGCTGGTACCACCAACGGATATGTGAATAGAACTTCTTAAGCGCTTATCTCTGAAATCCAATGAGGTACATACTGGACATTCGCAACCTATGACAGGCACGCCCTGTGAAGTACCAGTGCCCAGAAAAGTAACGATCAAAGTTTTAGCTCAGTTTGGGAAAGCTCTAGGAAGAGTTTCTGGTTTTTTTCACTCAGTTGATTATTGTCCAAATCTATGCTTTTCACTATGTCGATCAGGCAGTTGATCTTTCCTTCTACAGTGTAGTACTTGTTGACAATAACAATTTTCTTGTCCTTCAGTATACAATAACCAGACTTGAAGTTCCCTTTTTCATACCTCAACATATATTCTGTTTCAGTGATGAGATCCTCAAGCCTGTTGAGAAAATGTTTCGTATACTTTATGGCCATGTGATCTAGTCCCCTAAGACGTATAGTCTTTTACCTTCTCTACCAACGCGTCAAAATCAAGAGGTTTCATAAGGAATTCGTTGATTCCAACTTTGTCAAAGTCGTCTGGCGAAAAGTTTTTATAGTTACCAGAGATCGCAATGATCGGAAGCTTGGCTTTCTTCTGGTCTTTGAGAGCTCTGATCTCTTTGGCGATGGTCATACCATCTTTACCCGGTAAGTTGATATCTAACAAAATGAGATCATAGTCATTCTTCTCAACCTTCTTCATAACCTCTTTACCATTCTTCAAACCATCAATTTTGAATTGCTGTGCCTGTAGAATTTTTTTAGCCAGTGTGATAGTAACTGAACTGTCATCTACCACCAATACATTTTTTACATTCTCGCCCATTTGTTCTGTAATTTAATTTAACTCAAAAAAATGATTGCCACAAAATTTAAAAAATACAAATCTGATTTATTTCAAACCTGTTCAAGTATTAGAATATTTCTTGTAGGTGTGTCTCGGTAATTCAGCAAATTTGAAAATTTTTTCAGTTTTTATATAGAATCCGCGTAATTTATTGTAAAAATCTTATCGCAAATGGTTTAGTTAACTTTTATTAATATAAAAAACAAAAAAGTGGCTAACTTAGTTTAATACTATTCCCTTCTGCTCTTCTTAATATAAGCATATAATTTCAATTCATCATTTTGTTCACCTATAATGAAGAGACAATTTTTGAGCTATATAAGTCATTTAATAGATTTCAATCTTAAGATTATACATCAGTCATTATCGGGGTAGTAATTTTGTAGAAAGCAATATTGATGAAGAAAAAGTACCTTGTCGTCATAGCTGGCCCTACGGCAGTCGGTAAAACAGCCCTGAGTATTTTAGTGTCCAAGCGATTGAATGCAGAAATTATTTCCGCAGATTCGAGACAGTTTTTCAGAGAAATGAATCTTGGTACGGCCAAACCCGCCGAAGAAGAGCTACGATCCATACAACATCACTTTATCAATAACCTTAGTATTCATGATGACTATGATGCGGGTAAATTCGAAAAAGAAGCACTAGACAAGATCGAAAGCCTACACCAGCAATCTGATTACGTGGTAATGGTTGGCGGTTCCGGGCTTTATGTTAATGCTGTCTGCAATGGATTTGATCTGATGCCCGAGATCAAAGAAGGGCTTAGGGAGCAGTTGAATGATCAACTTAAAGAGAAAGGGTTGGCATCACTCAATGACACTTTAAAAGACCTTGATCCAGAATATTTCGAGATTGTCGACCGTAATAATCCACAAAGAATAATACGCGCGTTGGAGGTTTGCCTCAGTACAGGGCACCCTTATTCTACCTACAGAGTAAAGCGAAAGGTAGAAAGGCCGTTTCAAACGCTGAAGATTGGGCTGGAGTTACCCAGAAGTGAGCTTTATACAAGAATTGATGACCGGATGGACGATATGATTAAAAACGGACTATTTGAGGAAGCCAAATTACTTTATCCTCACAGAGCATTGAACAGTCTGCAAACTGTAGGCTATACGGAAATATTCGATTTCATGGATGGTAATTACGACCGAGATGAGGCTGTTAGATTACTAAAGCGTAATTCTCGCAGATATGCCAAGCGGCAAATGACATGGTTTAAGAAAGATCCGGAAATGAACTGGTTCAACCCGGATCAATATGACGAAATCGTTGATTTGATCAAGACATTAGCAGGTGTTAGTGACTGAGGATATCAATTAACCTTAGCAATTCCTTATTGATCGGCTTTTCTTTAGTAATGCTATCAGTAAAGTCAGTATAGACGACGTCTTTATCAATAATGCCTACCATCACATTGGCCTTGCCTTGTATAAGACCTTCAACTGCAGACATGCCTAGCCTACTGCCTAATGTTCTATCTGCAGCGGTTGGCGTACCACCTCTTTGAATATGGCCTAATGTTGTTACTTTGATATCCTTACTTTCTGCTTGTTTCTTTACTTTGTCAGCAATTACCATTGCATTCCCTTCTTCATCTCCCTCGGCCACAATCACAATGGATGAAGACTTCTCTCTCTTCCACCCCTTGCTCAATGATTCTAGAACATCATCAATGGAAGTTGTAGTTTCAGGTATCATTACTACCTCAGCACCCCCTCCAATGGCAGACTGAACGGCAATATATCCAGAGTCCCTGCCCATCACTTCTATGAAAAAAATACGCTCATGGGAATCTGCCGTGTCCCTGATTTTGTCAATAGCATCCAAAGCTGTATTGATGGCTGTGTCGAAACCAATAGTGTAGTCTGTACCATAAATATCATTATCGATAGTACCTGGTATACCAACTACAGGGAATCCAAATTCTTTGTAGAATATACCCGCTCCTGTGAAAGTACCGTCACCACCGATGGCGATTAACCCTTCTATCCCAAATTTCTGTAGTTGCTCGTGAGCCTTTTGCCTACCTTCTTTTGTCTTGAAGTCCATGCTTCTGGCTGATTTGAGCACAGTACCCCCTTTTTGGATAATATTACTTACCGAGCGTGAAGTCATTCTTTCGATCTCACCTTCTATGAGACCTTGATACCCTCTCATAATGGCATATACTTCAAGGTCATTAAAAAGTGCAGTACGGACAGCTGCCCTTACAGCTGCGTTCATTCCCGGAGCATCACCCCCGGAGGTTAGAATGGCTATTTTTTTCATGATTGCTGTTTAAAAAATGAAAGGCTAAAAATAAAGATTGTCTGGTTAAATCTCTGACGCCGGAAGATTATTTGAATATTATATTCTCGATGCTAAAATGTCGTTTGATAAGGCAGGCCGAGTCAAGATTATTTCAAACGCTTGATGATAGTATTTAATGATTTGCTGAGAAGTGTTTTGATTTCTGGTGATGCTGGCAATAAGAAGTTTATGCCGACAAACAAAATGAGAACCGATGCCGATTTAACAAAGACATCTAAATATGGATTTCCAAGGCTTGGCAACAGAATGGCTGCCAAATATAGAATGGCTCCCTCCAAAAGAATTAAAAGTGTTCTGGTGGTCAAAGGGTCATAACCTAATTTTAATTTTATGAAGAGGAATTTAGATAGGTTGAACATCAAAACTGAGAAAGCACTGGCTATCGCAGCTCCATTGATACCATAAGTGGGTATTAGAATTAAGTTAGATAAGATGGTCGTAACGGCCAAAATAGCGATCATCAACAAATTCACCCTATAATACTTAGAGAGTATTATTATTTCGCTGTTGATGCTGGCTGTCATATCAATGAGTTTGGCCGCTCCTATGATAATAACCACGGTCTTACCCACTTCGAAACTCTCGCCGTTGGGCATTATTTGGAAGAGGCTATCTAGGTTGGTGGTAATCAGTACAAAAATGAGTATGCCGGCTAGTAATTGATGTAGTGAAACGCTTTTATACAGTGTATTGATTTCAATATCCCTATTTCCTGCTTTGAAGTGATCAGCCATGATTGGATATGAAATTTGGCTGATAGCCCTTTTTGGGATTTCAATAACTACTGCGATGTAGAAAACGGTCGTGTAAATGCCTGAGTAGTCTAACCCTAAAAGGGAACCGATCATTAGGTTATCTATCTTGGAAACAATGATTGCACTACTCGCTCCTAGAGATGCATATAAAGCATAATGAACAATTTTCTTGATGCTAGGCCATTCTGGGAACCCAAACTTTAAACTCAGTTCTAGTTCTCCCAAAAAGATCAAGTAGGCAAAAAGGAAGAGTAGTGATAAACCAAAAATGATTACCAAACTATTAATGAGAATGCCGTAGTCTATTAGATTGACTAAAAAAAGTAATACGGCAATTCCAGTAAATACCCTTAGCAATACATCTTTAATGAAGTTAGGGACAATAGTTTTAAGGAGTGATTTAGCGTAAGTTTCCAGGACAGCAGTGAATACTAATATTAAAGTCAGTATCAAGGCCAGTCGAATGTGATTCCCAACTTCCGGTGCCTTATCACTGTAAAAACCAATGATTGGTTGTTTTAAGAAAACGAACAAAATCAGAAAAAGGAGGTAGCCAATCAAGCTTCCAAATAGCAAGAATCTAAGTAGTTTGTTACGGTCTTTTCTGGTTTCACTAAAAAAAGGGAAAAACCTTGTTGTGCTTTGGGCAAGCCCCATTTGAGCAAATGCAGAAAGCAAAATAGCCATGTCCTGGACTACTCGAAACAGGCCAATTTCAGACGTGCTCATGGCTGTTGGAAAAAGCCACAGTACATTAAAGTAACCAAGTACTACTCCTAGGTACGAGAAAATAGTAGAGAAGAGACTTTGTCTGATTACGACACCCACTACTCGATTTTTGACTTGATCAATTCCAGATTATCGAGGGTTACCTGATAAAGGTAATTTTGTTTTTCAATCAACCTGTCTTGTATAACGGAGGTCTTATCGGTTAGTAGACTCAAAGATTTGCTCACAATCTCTTCGGCAATGAGCTGGGGCTGTTCATTCAGGTCTACTAACCAATCCAATGCATCTATATCTTCCAGAAACCACCTCAATTTATTGTGGCTACCCAAAGAAATGATTTTGCAATTCAGGCCGAAGGGCACCATTTGGGCATGGCCTCTCATCCCCATCACCAATTCCATCTCGTTGTAGAAGTCGTAGCAGGCCTTCGGAAGCATGTACTGCATGTGTATTGTCTCATAATTCACCCCAAACTTGTCCAACGATAATTCGAACTTAGCATCATTTTCAAGATGGCAGGCATTATAAATCTTATAGCCCTCTTGTTCCAGACTTTTCAAAGCTGAGGCAATCTGGTCCAAAATAAGATTAATATCCTTACCGAACCTGTTCCTGTACCTGTCATAAGCAATATTGACCGCAACATTTCTGGACGTCTTCTTGGGGGTAAGGTCAGGGTGTAAGTTACGAATGATGGTGGTTGGGCAAGGTTGAAATCTGATTTTCGAGCCTAAATCCTCCCCAATAAGCTGTTTAATGCTATTGATACTACCATGGTTCCTAACTCCAAAAAAATCGGCCTTATTGACAATGTGTTTTAAGTTATCTGTGAATAGCTGATTAGGTTCCTGTCCTTTGAAATAATTATACCCTATGGCAAATATGATAATAGGCACATTGATCGAAGATATTTGGTCCTTGCTTGCCGCCCATTGCCAACCTGAAATGGTATTAGGATTAGAATCGGGTAAAAGCACACCTCCACCACCAAGAACAAAGAACTTGGATTTATTGATATGATCTATGCTTTTCTTGTCAACTGCCGCAGTAAGCTGTTGCAGGTTCCAGGATATTTTGAGTTGGTGGCTGAATGTCTCGCGAACACATTTGGATAGAATAGTATCACCGGCATTTTCCCAACCACTGTAATAAGAAATATGAGTTACTTTATCACCACTTTTCTTTTCCTTTCTCAAGTATAGCAGGTTTTTAACCCCAAATATTGAGAACTTAAACAGCTTTTTGAAAAGCTGCCCTTTGTTTCTTTGAAATACCAATGACTGTAATAGTAGTTGTTTCGCGGTAATGGTGCCAACTTTCTTCTTAGGGATAGATGGAAAAAGCTTACATATCCAATAGTTGACTTTACTCCTGATTTTCAGCCTCGCAAACCTGGATGAATTGAAAGTAGGGGCATTGGTTTTTTGTGCATAAACGAATATCGCAGATCCGTAATAACCCAATTCTAGTACCTCGAAATTTTGTGAAAGCAGATGATAAATACTGGCAACGTTGAAATAATGGATATGTGGCTTCCAGATAGTATGCTTCATCGAACCGTAGCTATGTAACTCATAGGAGGGGAATTCGAGTAGTACTTTACCATTGTCATTTAATAATGACAAGGCACTATCGATAAACGCTTTTGGATCTTCAACATGCTCCAATACATGAAAGGCAAAAATGGCATCGAACTTAGCCTCAGGCTTATATTGTTCCAACAATTCACTTGATTGGCTGAAACCATATTGCTGTTCAGAATAGGCAGAATAATCCGGGTCAGGCTCTAACCCTGCTGCTTTTTTGCCACGTAGCTTCAATAAATGGACGAAAGATCCAATTGAACTTCCGACTTCAAGAATGTTGTCAGTGCCATCAATAATATCTTCGAAGTAGTGATAACGCGAGAGGGCACGTTTGTCTAATGATTTTATCTTGTCTGCTGAAGGTTGGTTCTTGCCTTCTCTGGCAATTACCGAAAACTCACCAGAAGTGTAAATATCCTCATAGTCATCAGGGTTTTGAGCAAGATGCCCGCAGTTGCTACATGCTATCAACTTGAGCTGCTCATTATCTCTCGAAGTCAATACCTTATGCTTGACCTTATTGCTGCCGCAAACAGGGCATACTATTACGCTCATCTCTACACTATCTTGCTTAACGGATTTCAAAGTTGATCTTGACTATGTCGAAAGGTACTATAATTAAAGGATTAATTATTTTTGTTTGGCTGAGGAAGGTAATCATGCTGTTCCAACCATTCTAAAAATGCCCTGACAGCGCCTTCTCCACCCTTCACACCGACATTAACAATACCTGGAATTTGTTTAATCTCTTTACGAGCATTGGCAGGGCATGCGGGCATACCTACTCTTTCAAGCACAATCAAATCATTTATATCATCACCGATGTATGCTACTTCCTCCAGTGTAATATTCAATTTCTCACAGATATCTTCTACCAGTGCGATTTTGTTTTTGGCTCCCTGATGTATGAAGTCAAGTTGGAGCTTTTCAGCACGCCTTTTGTTGAGCATACGATCTTCGGAGGTAATGATACCAGTTAGAACGCCTAGTTTCTTGAGTATAGCGAAGGCCATGCCGTCGTAGGTAGAAAACTTCTTGATTTCGTCACCATTCTCGGTGTAGTACATACCTGCATCTGTCAATACACCGTCTACATCAGAAAGAAAAAGTTTAACCCTCTTCTTAGCGTCACTTCTCCTCAATACATTCTTCCGCATCAATGCTTCACCGATAATCCAATCGCTTGACTCGTCAAGTTCTAGTGAGGTATATTCCGGCATTTCGTATATGCCAATTTTCCCTGAAAGGCGATTTTTTGATGACAGGATATTACCAACAGAATTAATGTAGAAAGCACCATTTTCCATCAGCAAGCCATTAAAGTCCTGCCTTCTTGGGCGGGCTTTGAAATTATAGTTAATAGGTTGGCCATTATCATCCCATACAAACCTTTTCATTCTGGCACAAGACAAAATAGAGTCGAAACCCTCAGTTTCAAACTTTCGTATGGCAGCATCAAAATCGTTTGCCTGTGTGAATGGAGAAGTAGCCTGAACTAGTACAAATTTATCTTCATCGCTGAGTTGCGCCTTATCAAGATATTCGAGCATTACCTGCTCAGTGGGAGCTGAGTCGTTCGCACTATTCTCAGACCTTATGTATATTTCTGTTTTTGAAAAACCAAATGACTGAACTATACCTTCAATTTCATCACCATCCGTAGCAACCACCACTTTGTCGATAGATCGGCAGTCCTCGATAGCCTTCAGGTTCCAATAAATGAGCGGTTGACCGCAAAAAAGCTTGATGTTTTTACCGGGAATACCTTTACTACCCTTTCTGGCAGGAATGAAAGCTGTATAACTCAATGTTTTCTGTACTTCAGTTTTTCCCTTTGTACTTTTTCTATGTCCAGAATTTCATCTTCCTTATACCCTAGCGCTGAATGAGTGGCTTTTAAATCCCGGCATAACTTACCCATACCACCAGGTTCAAGAGAAGCTGCATGATCTGTTCCTTTCCATGTCCTATCTTTGGTAAAGTGCCTTTCCACCCATTGTGCTCCCAAAGTGTAAGCAGCTACATCTATAGCGATCCCAAGATGGTGACCTGAAAAGCCTATTTGCTTGACACGCTGTTCATATCGCTCATATAGCCTTCTTATTTCTAGTAGACATACATCTTCAAAAGGGACAGGATAACCAGAAGTACAAGCGTATATAACCAATTTAGATTGAGCTGAGTTATTCTCTTCAAAGAAACTGACTATTGCTTCTCCCTCATCCCTGTTGGTCATACCAAATGAGATATGCACTTCTCCATCGTACTCATCTCTTAGGATACCGAGCATTTCGAAATTATTATTACAAGCCGAAGGGACTTTGATAAAGTCAGGCTTCAATGATACAATTTCGCGAGCAGAGGTATTATCCCAAACCGAGGTAGAATAGCCTATTCCGAGGGATTCACAATATGCTTTGAGTTCAGCGTGTTGCTCGAGATTGAATTCGAGATTTTCCCTGTGCTCCCCATAAGTATCCCCATAAGAATGCATAGGGTTGGGGTGTGGTGCATTGTATTGTTCCTCTGTAAGCAATTCGCGTGCATTTCGCTTTTGAAACTTGGCATATTCTGCACCGCAATCTTTGGCCAACCTAATCAGGTCTTTTGCAATCTCAAAATCCCCCTTGTGGTTACATCCTATTTCGGCGATAACGTTCGGCTGGTGGTAGGTTATTTTATTATTCACTGCTTATTCGATCTACTTATATGAAATTCAAAATCAAATTTAGCCGATTCAACGCTTTTGGTCAGCCTTTTCCAGGGTAATTCTATCAAAGGCGTCGATATACGAGTTTTTTGTAGCATTCAAAATACTGGCATTTAGTGATTCGGCATATTCCTTAATGATAAAGTACCCCTTGAAAGCGTTCATGAATTTATTCAACAACTCATGGAGCCTGCGCTTACCTTTTCCCCGCTTGTCCAAAGGCATAGCCTTCGATGTATGCTCATCGTAGAAATGCTTTTGATTGATCAAAACATCGTTTTCATCGGTCACGGATATCTCGGGAAGCCATGAATGGTCTGCTCCTAACAAACTTATTTCTTTATAACGTAGTGCCAGGGAAATCATTAGGCACGGTATCAGCACATTATGAGGTCGTGGCATTCCCAAATTCGACTTGAACATCAGGTGTCTGAACCACCTGAAGCCCTCAATCGGCGTATTGTTGAAATAGTGAATTTTGATATGCGGATTTTTCTTTAATCGTGATTGCCACAGCTTGTGCTTTCTTGCTTCATGGGGAATAAAGAATTGGATATCCCAGGTTGTTTTAGCAGCCATGGTCTCAAACAGTACCTTGCTCTGCTCAATAAAACGTGCTTCTATATCTTCTAACCAAAGGTCGGGTGCACTAGTAATGTAGTATTGAGGCTTATACTGCTCGTAATATGCCGTAGTAGGAAAATGGTTTACACAGATCAAATCCTGATCCTTTAAGAACAATTCATGCTCTTGTAGGCTTGTTTTAAGGGATGGGCCATTGGCCAGAATAGCCACTCGTTTTTTGACATTTTCCCCCGCCTGCAGTTTTACTTTGAGCTTACTAAGGATAAGTACCTTAAGAAGGCTCAAAGTAGAAAGGACAAAGTCCTCAATGAAAACTTGTAAACCCGATTTTTTATTCATGCCTGATAAACCCTCTCAATACCCATAACCTAAAACGGAATAGCATATTTCCTCGGGCAAATTGAAAAACGGCGAAATACCTGATCATTAATACAATAGTCGCGGCCATCTTAAATAGTTCGCTTAAAGCCTTTCTGAATATGGCTTGACCACCCAATTTTCTCAACCTGAAATATTCGCTTATACCAACTCCAACGGCCTGTCTTTTGATATAGTCAATGGTGACCCGACTTGCTGGTACAATATGATGAACTAGAATATTCGGTACATACATCACTTTGAAGCCACTTTTTCTGAACTTTTCAAAAACTTCTTTTTCTTCTCCTCCTAACAGCAACTTTCCCTTTCTGCCTAGTTCCGTATTAAACTGGCCTAAGTTATCGAACGTTTCTTTGCGAAAAGCCATATTGGCGCCAATAGGAAATTTGTTTCCCTTGAAGGGGGTTACGGCCTCTCCCATATCAAGCGCAGCCACTAACGTTGACAAGTATTTAGACATCCACTTAGGCTCTTCTGATTCATAAATGGGTATGATACGCCCTCCAATGGCCATTACATCGCCATTCTGTTCGAAGAATGATAACATCTCTTTGACGAAGTTTTTATCTGAAAAAGCGTCGTCGTCTATGAAGCTAATTATATGACCTTGAGCTTCGTTGATGCCTCTGTTTCTGGCGAAAGACAAGCCTTGTGAAGTTTCTAGAATATAGCGGAAATTAGCTGTATTGTGTTGTTCAATGAATGCCAAACTGATCTGCTCGGTAGCATCAGTACTGTTGTTATTGACTATCAATACCTCATAATCGCTTATATCAGCGCTTTGATCTTTTAAGTGAGCGAGGCAATCGGGCAGGTACTTTTCTCGATTGTAAGTACAGACGACTACTGATACTTTCAACTTCTCACTCACTTATTCAGTTTCTTTTGATGGTAAGCCACCTTTGAAAGTGTACACCAGTCCTCCCACGAATACTATTAAAAGAATAATAGAAGAAATCCACATGATCTTGTTACCTGTAAAATAGGCACTTGGTTCAAACGAGAATTCTATAGTGTGCTGACCTGCAGGTATTTCCATGGCCCTGAGTACGTAGTTAGCACGGAGGTAATCTGCTTCCTTACCATCTATTTTGACTATCCACCCTTTCGGATAGTAGATTTCAGAGAAAACTGCTAAGCCATCGGCGCTATTATTTGATTCGTACTTAAGGTAGTTTGGCTTGTATTCCTTCAGTGTAATGCTACCCTGATTTGAAAAGCTTGCTTTGCTTACATCAAATTTAGATGCATCAATAACTGCCGCTGTAGAAGGGTTGATCTGTGCTACTGCGGATAGTTCCTCATCAGGAGTATTAACCTTCTGTACTTCCGATACAAACCAGGCATTGCCCAACGCACTTTGGTTTCTTATCAGACCACTTTGTGTGATCAGGTATTTGGCATTGAGCATATTCAAACCGCCTACACCATCAAAACGTTGAGTGGTAGAAGTGATGGATTGAAGCGCGCTATTGATTTCATTAGTCAATTGAGCAGATACTAAGTCCTGGTAGCGTCTGAGCTTGGCGCCATGATAACCACCTATCGACTTATGATGATAGGAAGTTCTGGCTTCTGCCCATGGGTTTTGTAGGGTATTAAGGACACGGTAATTGAGGTCTGTATCTCTTTTGATTGCTCTATCTACATCTGTTTCTGAGAAGAATTGGCGCCTTGGGTTTCGGTCATAATTCTCTTCGTTGAGATACCTACTATCAATATTGGCTAAATCGAATGTTACTAACAGTAGGATGGCAAATGAAGCTATCATCGGCGTTATCTTTTTCATCACAGCCAATAAAACTGCTCCGAAGCTTAGTAGAATAAACAACAAGGACCGAATTGCGTCATTCTTCAAAATGACCTCACGATCACTTTTCGCTGCATTGAGTATCGAAGCGGGAATTTGGCCCGAGGCATCTTCGACATTGGGAACAGGTGTACCTATGGCTACCAAAATACACATGCCCGCGGCTATTCCACCTCCGATGTAGAGTAACTTATTAAGTTTCTTACTAGAACCTTCGGCTATGACTTTTTCAAGGCCAATAAAACCGAGCAAGGGCATACAAAGTAATGCGATACTAACTGTCATAGACACAGCTCGGAACTTGTTATAGCCCGGTACCACATCGAAAATAAAGTAGTTGAACCATTCCAGATTCTTACCCCAAGATAGCATCAGGGATAAGAGTACGGTTACACCCAGCCATATTCTAAACTTATTATCAGCTACTAACAGTCCGAGTATGAAAAGGAAACAAACAATGGCTCCGGCATAAATAGGCCCGCTGGTGAATGGTTGCCTGCCCCAATAGGATAAGTAGACCCTCTGGAATTGAGTGACCTGCCCGCCATCTACACCTAATCTTCTTAATTCGTTGGCTAATTTGGATTTTTCTCCACCTGCATAAAGCCCTGTAGCGCCGCCAGCATAATTGGGGATTAGTAAAGTCATTGATTCCCATTTCCCACTGCTCCAATCAAATGCGTATCCTCTATCCGTACCTGAATCTGATGCTCCAGCTTTTTCTTTCAACTCTGAAGGCCCTCTGATAGAAAATTTTCCATATTCGTAGGCTGACCATAGTTTACCAATATTAGCACCTACGGCTAACAAAACAGCTATTACGAGCACCCCGAGTGCCTTCCCAAAATCCTTTAGCGTTCCATTCATCAGGCTAAATATGCCCATCACCAAGCCATACATTAAAACTATGATTAACAGGTAATAGGTGATCTGAAGGTGATTGGAGCGAATTTCTAATGCCATAGCCATGGCAGTGAGGACAAAACCCCAGACATATTTCTTTTTAAAAGCCAGATGGATACCAGCCAATACCAAAGGCATGTAGGCAATAGCTACTACTTTCCATATATGACCGGCTTCTATACTAACTATGTTGAATGAGTTAAGACCGTAGGCAATGGCCCCACCAATGGCTAGGTATGGCCGGACTCCGAATACCAATAAAAGGATATAGAAACTCACGAAAGCAATAAAAGTATGTCTGGCCGGAGAAGGTAGGCCGAGTGTGATCAGTTTCTGCACATGCTTCAGTAAATCTCCTGACCACTGCGTATTGATCAGGTATCCTGGCATTCCACCAAACATCGAATTTGTCCATAAGCCCTCTTCGCCAGTTAGTTTTCTATGCTCTACCAATTCCTGGCCGGCACCCTGGCCTTGTAGAATATCGTTCTGTCTGATTTCCTGATTTTCTAGAAAAATGGGCCTGTAGAAAATAAAGACAACAACAAGAAAGATGGCTATAGCGACAATATGAGGAAGGATATCCTTGCTGAAATTGATGTTTTTCATGTCAATGATTCTGAATGCAAAGCAATAATAAGCGGATAATACTTCTTATCGAAATTTAGAGATTGGATTATTTGAGCAACGAACCTATTGAGCTAGTATTATATCAAAGCGCTGCAAAGAACTAGAAGAGACTTAACCGCCAATGGTTGACATTGATTCTTGCACAGGAGAAGACTGCGATCTCCTTTTTTCAGCTTCGAACCCATCCTTGGCGCGCTGACCGAAAAGCCTAATGAATTCCTGTTCTACCTTTTCATCATCGGCACCTGACCGTAACAGATCACGGAAGTTCATCACACCATCATCGTACAAACAAGTCTTGAGAGTTCCCTGAGCGGTCAGGCGTATTCTATTACATGAGCCGCAGAATGTACGGCTGAAGGCAGCGATAACACCAATATTGCCCAAGTGACCAGGAATGCTGTAATTATATGAAGTAGAGTGTTTTGGATCGTCGATCTTGCTTAGCGCAGGGTAGGCTTCTCGAATGGTTTCAATGATTTTCTTATGATCCCATATGAGCTTAGCGTAGTGGGCACCTTCACCGTTGAATGGCATTTCTTCTATGAACCTAACCGATACCGGATACTGTTTGGTCAATTCTACCATTGGAAGGATGTCCTCAGTGTTCTTACCATCCATGACTACTGCATTGAGCTTAAGGGGAATGCCTTGCTCAATAAATGCATGGAATGACTCCATTACCTGGGGCAGTTCGTCTCTTCGTGTTATTTTGAAGAAGCGATCTCTATCTAGGGTATCAATACTCAAATTGACTGATGATATGCCTATTTCCTTGAGTCGGGGGATGAATGGTTTAGTCAGGACACCATTAGTGGTAATGTTGATTTGATTTAGACCTTCAACTTCGGCCAGGTTCGTCAAGAAGTCAATTAGGTTTTTCCTGACAAAAGGTTCTCCGCCTGTTATTCTCACTTTAGAAACACCCAAATTGACTAATACTTGAACCAGTCTGATCATCTCCTCATAGGTCAGTAACTCCTTCTTGGGTAAGTATTGAATACCATGTTCAGGCATGCAATAGAAACACCTCAGGTTGCATCTGTCCGTAACAGCTAATCTTAAATAGCTTATGGGGCGATTGTGATTGTCATATATGAGTTGTTGCTCAGACATAGGTAAATTTAGTCAATCCTTACGCTTTTCACCCTCATTAGGTTCATTGAATCCGTATAAACTTTGGTTAAAAAAGCTTTTCGGGAACTGTTCTATTCCATGGAAGCCAAGTGGAATGTCCCGACCGTCGCGTGGAATATAATTGGTTTTGAATATATAATCCCATATGCTTAATGACAGCCCAAAATTAACGCCATACCTTCTGCTTTCCGGCAAATCCTTAGCGTGGTGCCATATGTGCATTTGAGGATTGTTAAATACATATTTTAGAGGGCCTATGTTTACCGCAATATTAGCATGGTTCCAATGGCCTATGCTAAGTGCGATAAGGTGTACAATAAAGAAATCATCGATGCCAAAGCCGATCATGGCCAATGGGAGGTATTCTAAAGTTTTGTACACAACGCTTTCCATCCAATGAAATCGTAAATGCGCAGCAAAACCCATTTGTTCTACCGAATGATGCACCTTGTGGAAATTCCATAAAAAAGGAACACGGTGTAATAATCGATGAACCCACCAATGAATAAAATCCCGCAATAAGAAGAGTGTAAGCAATTGCAGAACGCGAGGCCATGTTTCTATGTGAATTGCTACTGTATTCTCTGCTCCGAATAGCGCTAGAAAGTCATTGAATAAATTGACTACAACATCAGACAGTGCATTAAATATGATCAGCGAAAAAAGGAAGAAATTAAAGAACATGTAGAAGAAATCAAGCCAGAAATCTTTTCTGAACTTGGGCTGGTCTTTACGCCATGGTTTGACCCATTCTAGCGCCAGGAAAACCAAAGATACCAGTATCAGTAGGTAGAAGTAATTCTCCCACCATGGTTTGTAATCATAGTTAAATGTTATTTCACTCCATAAATAGCCGGCGTAATCCTGATAAGCCTTAACTATTATGTCCCAATAATTTCCCATGCTAAAAAATGTAGAAAACCTTAAATTAGCACAAGCTTCAAAAAGCTTGTTACCAATACACGATAACAACAATAATATGCTGCTATTAGTTGATTTGAATCACTCTTTTGCCAATTCTGTTAAAGCCATATGAGAATACAGATACTTTCGTTCGGTATAGCCAAGGATATCATTGGAGGCAGTACGACCGAGATTGAAATTCCCGATGATCAAAATACCGTGGGACATTTAAAAAGCAAGATCATCGATCAATACCCTAGGTTCGAAGATCTGCGTTCATTGAAAATAGCGGTGAATAATGAGTATGCCCAAGATGAGCAGTCAATAAGTGCAGAAGATGAAATAGTAATTATTCCACCTGTTAGCGGCGGTTAGCATGATCAAAATAGTAGAACAACCTATCAATACCGAAGAGGTAATCGACCTGGTCAAATCAGATGCTGCCGGGGCAATAGATGTATTTATTGGAACGGTACGTAATAAAACCAAAGATAACCGTGTCACCCGGTTGGAATTTGAGGCTTATGATAAAATGGCTATTTCTGAGATGGAGAAAATAGCTGAAAGGGCTAAATCTCAATGGCCTGTAGAGAAAATGGCCATTTATCATAGAAAGGGTATTTTGGGCATTGGTGAAATTGCGGTAGTCATAGCGGTTTCTACACCGCATAGAAAAGCTTCTTTTGAAGCATGCCAGTTCGCCATCGATACTTTAAAGGAAACCGTCCCCATCTGGAAAAAAGAAGTTTTCGAAAATGGCGAAGTATGGGTGGCTGCACACCCCTAGGATTTAAGCCCTACCAAACCACGTAATAACAGACTAGAAGAAAAATTTTTAAAAAATCTGTATCTTTTTCTTACTTCTACATTCTATGGTTGAAAGGTTAGAAAAGGAATAGTCAGAACTAATTGCACGACACATACGACAAGACAACACTAGCCAAGGAACAAAAAGTAGTTGAAGCTTCAAAAAAAGATCCTCAGGCTTTTGGAGTACTTTATGATAAGTATTTCAAGCAAGTCTTTCGGTTCATTCATGGCCGGGTGAATGATAAGGATGTCACAGCCGATCTAACTTCTCAGGTTTTTCTAAAGGCATTGACCAACATACACCAATTTGAGTATCGAGGTTTGCCGTTCGCCGCGTGGCTTTTTCGAATAGCTGTCAATGAATACACAGACTATTTCAGAAAAGCCAAAAAGGCGAGGTTTGTGGTGCTGGAAGGTACTGCGATCAATTCACTTTTTACCGAAATGTCTTTCGATGAAAGTGAAGTGGAAATGCTAAAGAAGAAAATACCAAATGTAATGAGCAAGTTGAAGCCCCACGAGCTTCAGGTCATAGAGCTAAGGTTCTTTGAATCTAGATCATTCAAAGAGATAGGATATATCCTGGATATAACGGAGAATAACGCCAAGGTAAAAACATACCGGGCATTGGATAAACTGAGAAAGTATTTCTTCAAGGGAAAGAAATGAAACAGAAATACCATATTGTTGATGAGGAGCCGAAAATAAGTGACGAGGAGATCGAAGCTTATAAAAACTTTGGAGAAGTGCTCAAAAAGCATAAGGCCGGATCGGCTTCGGTGAAGGGTGGAAATAGTATTTACAGAATTGGTGGAGCAATACTGATAGTGATTCTAGTATCTATTCTAGGATATTGGATGTGGAATACTACCATTGATAATGAATCCATTTCGGAGAGCACGACGATAGCATCTAATGAGATAAAGCAAAAGGAGACTGATCCAGTGCAAAGTATTGCATCCGATAAGGATTCTTTGAGTGATCAATCCGTAGTGGAGGAAGAGAATGAACAGATGCCTGAAAAAGATCAAGAACTTTCTACCCAGAATGAGGAAAAGGTAAGCTCAGTATCTCAAAGTTCAGAAGATGAGATTGATGAGGAAGATAAGCCCTCGAGTAATAGCTCTGATGAGGTAGAATATAATTACCAGGAAGCCGAACCCGTTGAAGGTTTTCCTGCCCTCTACAGCTATTTCGAGGCAGAGTTAACCTATCCTATTGAGGCTGTTCAGGACTCAATAGAAGGGGTAGTCTTAGTAGAATTTCTAATTGATAAAAAAGGACAGCCATCGCAAATTAAGATTATGCAATCATTAGGTGGGTTGTTTGATAAAGAATCCATTCGTGTAATAGAAGGTATGCCATCATGGAAACCGGCAACCATAAACGGTATACCTGTTAACAGCAAAATGCACATTCCCCTGACCTTTCAAATCGAGGAATAGTTAAACAAGCATGATGATGTTAAGACCATGAAAACACTCAAATTATATGTATTGCTGGTGCTTTTGACAATCACCAGCAGAGGTTTTGCTCAAACGTTTCAAGTAAATATTGTGGCAGATACCTTCGATTTGGAAAATACACAAGCTGAATGGGCCGATCTAAACAATGATGGCCATATAGATCTTTTTTTCGCTGGTATAAGTAATGGGCATGCAGTGTCGCACCTATTTGTGAACCAGGGACAAGGGATCTTTGACGCACGGATAATAGATGTTCCAGGCTGGTCAACTTTTGACTATGAAATAGAAGACATTGACAATGATAACGACCTGGACTTGATACTAGGCGGGGCACTCACCTCGGGAGAGGAAATACTGACCATTTATTTGAACAATGGTGACCTGTCATTCTCACCATTGAGTACTCCAATTGATTCCATTCAAACGCAAACCATTGATATTGAAGACTTGGACAATGACGGTAAGAAAGAGATTGTTATATCTGGTGTCGATTTGAATGACTCCTTAACCCTAAATATTTATACTTCCAGTAGTAATGCCTGGGAGGTTGGAAATGACGAGCTAGCTACAGTCAGCAACGCACATTTTCTCTTTTTTGACTATGATCTTGACGGACAGAAAGACATACTCCTCCAAGGAGAAGATGACTCCAATCAAGATGTAGTTTTTATCTACTTAAATCAAGGCGATCTGGAATTTGAAGAATCGGCTATTAATATAGAAGCTTTAAGTCAGGCAAATGCTTCCTTTGGTGATGTCAATTCAGATGGTTTGGTCGACGTCCTTGTTTCAGGAGTTAATGCCTCAGATAGCGTCTTCACTCAACTTTATCTAACGGAGGCTGATAGCTTGATGCCAGCCACCTTGCCTTTAACTGGTGTATACGGCGGAGAATTATTAATAGCGGATTTTAATTCAGATGGGTTCAGTGACCTATTCGTAAATGGAAAAGGCAATCAAGGAGAATCAATTAGTCAATTGTATCTCAATCAAAATGACTCCTCTTTTTTGCGCAATGATTCTATATTCAATAAACTCTCGCTTGATCAAATAGCCTTTGGTGACTATGACTACGATGGAGATATCGACATGGCTAGTTGGACTGGTGATGGCACTGATTTCCAGCTTTCTATCATTGAAAATACCACCTCTAGGATCAACCTTGGCCCTTCCGCTCCGACAAACCCCAGGGCTTTCGTGACCGCAGATAATGATGTTTATATCTTCTGGACACCCAGTGGTGATGATCATACCAATATTGAATCATTGACTTTTGATTTGTTGATCGGGCAGGGAAATACAGAAGTAGTGGCGCCAGCATTTGATGCCGCTAATCTGGTGAGAACATTGACCAAACATGGTAATGTGGGTTATGCCGATAGTGCTTTGGTGAAGGGCTTGGCTCCCGGGGTTTACGACTATGCCATTCAATCGGTCGATAACTCATTTTACGCCGCAGGCCCAGGAATCGGTGTTTGTAGAAACCAGTTTGTAGTTTGTGGTTCGCCCAATTTGACTGTCTTGGAAGCATGTCCCAATGAGGAGGTCGTATTGACTGATGGTACGCTGAGAGAATGGTTCTCTGCAGTAAGAGGTTATCTGGGGAGTTTTGATACCCTCAAACTCAGGTCAAACGCCACCGACACTGTCTACACTAACATACCCGGAAATGTCGATTGCGCGTTGACGGCGGCATGGGCCATCAATATTGAAGGGCTTCCACTAGAGCTTGGAAATGATACTACCATTTGCAAAGGCGACGTGATTGAATTTCGAATCGACGCTGATCATACGCAAATAAAATGGTTCTTGAACGATACACTTGATTTGGAGAATAACCACGTCTTGCCTGTCGAATTGAATCAGCATACTTCGATCAGGGTAGAAGCTAGGAATAGACTGGGGTGTTTGGTGTCAGATTCGGTTCGAGTTACCGTCAGCGAACCAGAACTTCAACTAGGTTCTAATACACTAAAAATAGTCAGAGGGGATAGAATTCAACTATCTGCGAACGGAACACAGTTTTACCAATGGAAACCTGCTGAGAGTTTAAATAGGGATGATATCAGTAACCCGTTGGCTCAGCCGGAAACCACTACGGAATATACTGTGGTGGGAACGGATAGTGTCGGCTGTTCAGCTACAGCGACAGTACTGGTGGTGGTAGTCGATGCGGCGTTTATTCCCACGCTTTTCACTCCTAATCGAGATGGTAAGAATGATATGCTAAGGGTGTACGGGTTGCTGAATGCAGTAAGCTTTCAACTGCGGATTGTAGACCGGTCGGGTAATCTGGTTTACGAAACCCAAGATGTGGTTGAAGCTACTAACACGGGCTGGGACGGCACGCGTAATGGCACCCCTCAGCCCAATGGTATCTATTACTGGAAAGTGCAAGGGGAATTTGCTGATGGGAGCCCTGTTTCTCTTAATGGAAAAGCATCCGGAGCCATACACCTTATGCGATAATTGTAAGATGATCTGTAAATGCATCGAGTGAACCGATATATAATTCTATTGATTCTAATATGCCTTTGTTGTCAGCAAAGATCATTTGGACAATACTTCCAGTTTTCTCAGTTTAACTTTACCGATCAGAGGGTCAATCCAGCCAAAATCTCCACTTCGGATTATGCTTTTTTCAATTTCATTCATCGCAATCAAAGTACTGGAGGAGACTTTCAAATTAAGAGTACCGCTTTTTCAGGAAGCTATCCTTTGATAAAAAGCAACGGAGGAAAGAGATGGTCTGCCATTGGCCTCTCTGTGTTGGATGACAGATCGGGGCAAGCGGGCATATTCAAACTTCAAGACATAGGACTTTCTTATGCCTTGAATATTTTTCCTGCTAAGCGGCAAACCCTTTCCATTGGCTTTAACAGTTGGTACAGAACCAGAACAGTTTCCTTGGAAGGGCTAGTTACCGGCTCTCAATTTATTGATAACCGTGGCTTTGATGCCTCCATATCCAATGGTGAGAACTTCAGTCGGTTGAACGCCAATTTCATGAGTTTCGGTGCTGGTATCTTTTGGCAAAAAGAAGATCGTACAGGGCAGAGAATCGCCCATTGGGGTCTGGCCGTACATGATCTCAACCGCCCTGACGAATCCTTCTTTGATGATGGAGTAGGAGGAAACCTGCCTTCTACGTTGGTAGCCGAAGCAGGCATAGAGGTGTATAACAAACAAGGGCTGTCTATTTTGCCTGAATTGCTATACACCCTAAGTGCTTCTAGCAATCTCTTGAACGTGGGAGCGGTCTGGCGCTATGATCTGGCCAGTAACCCAAGCCAATTCGGAGGGTTGCAAGGACTTGTGGATTTCCATACCAAATATGTGATGGATCGATATGTCATCCTTGGTGTGCAGTTTCACCAACCTAAATTCTCCGCCGGTTTCAGCTACGATCTGCCGGTTCACGGCACGAACGTTGGCAATCAGGGGGCTTTCGAATTTGCACTAGAATTCAAGCAGCTCGTCGAAAGCAGGTTCAAATCTCCTAAACCCAGGAAGTTTAGAAATACATTCGCTAAAAATCGGCGACGCCGTGTGCCTAAAAGACGACCGTCTAAGAGCAAAAAGAACAAGCGTGTCCTCGCTGACAAAAAGAAAAGTGGCCAAAACAAAGGTAAGCAGGAGAAAACGGAAAGCTTAGCATCAAAACAGGTAGAACAGACCACTTTAACTGAAGAGACAAAGACCGAAAGCATTGTTGAAGAAGGACATTCTCTTATCGCTAATACTTCAGAAGAGTCTCAATCGGAAAAACCTGCAGATTCACTTTCTACCTCTACCAAAGTAGGACGGATAACGCAGAACCCATTGATCATCGAGAATACCACGGTCAACTTCAAATTCGATTTTAATCGATATGACCTGGATGATGAGGATAAACAGTATTTGGATGGATTGTGCGATATCTTGAATCAAGATACTTTTCTTAGGATAAAAATTATCGGGCACACTGATAATGTCGGTTCAGATAGCTACAATATGAAGTTATCAAAAAGAAGGGTAGAAGTGATCAAATCCTATATCATTAGCAAAGGAGTTCAGCCGGGTAGAATCAAGGCCATCGGCATGGGTGAGGCTCAACCGCTCAATGAGAATAACTCAGAAGATGACCGGGCAGCCAATAGACGGGTAGAATTTACAATCTATCGTTAACCTCCAGGACAAACCGTTCTCGTATAGAAAACGAAAGCATGTTTTAAGGCACTAGTACCTTTTGTATTGAAGGCTAATCAATTCTTTACACCTAGCTAAGCATCATATCCGAGAAGAAAATTACAGATACAATAAGCACTATTGAAGTCAACAGACTTAACGCGAAAATGGTAATCAGATTTCGTATAATATGATTATGCATAACGTATAAGGTTAAAACAGTTAGTCAATTTTTTAACCTTATACGTTATGCATAATCATATTA
>JBCBSS010000112.1:0-26384 GCA_039819065.1 Bacteroidota bacterium | reverse complement strand
TTTGATAAGTAATCACTTAATCCTCTTTCATTATTCAAGCCAAAGTCGTTAAACAGACGCGGGCGTCTCATATCAGCCCCTACAATCAAAACTCTTTTATCACTTAACGCAAGTACACTAGCAAGATTAATTGTAGTAAATGTTTTACCCTCACCACTAATGGACGATGTGACCATAAAAATGCGTTTTTCCTTACCTTGTGTAAAGAAATTAAGGTTGGAGCGCAGTGTTCTAAAAGATTCTGAAACACTTGATTTAGGCTCAGTGCTTACCACTAAATTATTCCTGCTGGAATTATGCCCAACACCACCAATAATAGGGATATCAGTAACTCTTTCAATATCTTCTTTAGCCTGAATTTTATTGTTAAACAATTCTAGAAGAGCAAAAATAAGAAGAGGTAATATAAGGCCTATACCTCCACCTGCCGCGTAGTTCTTTGCCGGTTTAGGAGTAATTACTCCTCCTACTCTTCTAGGTGGGTTAACCACAATAATGTCAGAAGTAGTAGATGCCTTAGAGATGCCGGCTTCCGCTCTTTTTTGCATCAGGAAAATATATAGATTTTCACTCAGGGCGTAGTTCCGTTGAATATTAATCAAACGTCTCTCCGACTCAGGAAGCTTTCTAAGTTGACCTTCAACCAAGCCAATTTGCTCTTCTAAGAAATCCTCATTTATCTTTTGGGCTTCCAAGGTATTCTTAACGCTTTCAAGCAAGTCACTTCTTATTTTGGTAATTTGCTCCATCTTCCTAAGAACAAATGGACTTTCTACCTTATCAGTACGGGATTGTAATTTCACCTCGGTTTGCAATTGCACTAATTGAGAGATTAGATCAGTCATAATTACATCCTCTACTCCCACACTAGAAGGCGGCACTACCTGATCGAGATTATCATCCTTTTGTAGGTAGTCTGTCAGATATTGGTAATAATTTCGTTGAAGTCTAAGTTGAGCTTTACTTGTTTCCAAATTCTCAACTCGTTGATACAATCTCAACGCCTCACCATCTATGTCCGTAATTACATTCTTCTGCTTGAACGCTTCCACTTGCCCCTCAAAAAACCGGAGAGAATCGGTAATCTCCTTTAGTTGACTATCAATAAACTCAATGGTCCGACTAGCTGCCTGATTCTTTTTATCGAGATCATATTGTTGATATTGGCTGATCAACTCATTAAGAAAATCAATTTCTTTAGATGGTACTGGGCCATTGATTTCAAGATTTACCACAGAGGAATTAAGTTCCAGCCATGAGGCTTTCAAGCGATTGATATATCGATTGGCCAATTTTTCAGAATCTGACAGCATGATTACATATTCCCTATTAATATGTTTATTGAGAATAGTGCTTCCTTTCTTGGCAACGACTAACCGATAACCATTGATTGCCACTGTATCTCCAAAGCTTATTCCGTCTCTAGGGTTACTTAATTCTCCTTCATTGATCACACGAACTGAATAATGTTCTTGATCAGTGATCGTCATTGTTACCAGTTTGCCCTTAGGAACTCCTTCATGAGCAGAAAAGTAAATTCCAACAGGAAAGTCCGGGTCGTAATATTCTTTCTCCTTGAGATCACCTTCTCTTATCAGCGCTGTAGTGAAGTTGAGGTTTTCCACTACAGACTTAATCAACGGCATAGATTTTATTATGTATAACTCATTATAAAAGTTGCGATATGGGTCTACCAGTACATTATTGTATAAGAGTTTACCTTCAACATTCTCCTGGCTCTCTTTGATAATAATACTAGCCTTTACAGTATATATTCTAGTTGTATATCTGTTGATTATATAAGCCGTACTTAGTCCGATCAATATGCTTAAGAGTACCAAATACCAATACTTCAAAGCTCTGAAAGCCAACCGCTTGATATTGATTGGGTTTGTCCCAGATTTGGAATCTTCCGACGATTGCGCGGATTCGAAGTCCATTAATTCGGTATTATTGCTCATTTATTGATTCAATAAGTTAACTACTAAAAGAATAGTAGAGATCGAAGATAGGACCAAAGCAACATTTTGTCCGAAATATGTTCGGAAAGGCCTCTGTTTCAGAGGAGATACGACAAGAATATCGTTTTGATGAACGAAAAAATATTCTGAACTCATAAGATCTTCGGCCAGCAAGTCTGTGTAGAAAACTTCTGAAATACCATTCTTTTGTCTGATTATCTTCACCCTTGTTCTATCTGCTAAGTCAGTGAATCCGCCAGCCAAACCAATCGCTTCCATAATTGTCACCCTATTATTGAAGCTGTTGATTACTCCCTCTGCATTTACCTCTCCTAATACAGTCACTCTAAAGTTAAGCAACCTAACTTTTACAACCGGCTCGTCAACATATGCTTCTGCTAGTGTCTTTATCTTAGATTCTACTTCATGAATTGTAAATCCACCAACCTGTACCTTCCCGATTTCAGGAAATTCTACACTGCCATCTTTATCAACAAGGTATCCGTTAATCAACAAGTTATTTTGATTACCTGCATTTACCGCATCGCCTTGGTTCGAAAATATATCGTATTCCTTTTGTGTCAGGCTCTCAAATCGAATGGATAATATATCCTCAGGCTGAATTCTATACTCGTAATTAGCCAATTGATAGGTTCTAACAACTGAGTCCCTAACTACTTCTTCTTTCAATTCATCTCCTTTTTGGAGATAGACCAGCTTCCTGTTTGGCACACAGGAACTAAGTCCTATGATCAATAGTGCAAGTATCGATAAAAATCTATTCGACATAAATTCAATTAGTATATCTCCTGCTTGTCTCCCAAACAGTTTTGATCATTTTTAAAAAATCTTCTATTTCAGCCAAAGGTATCATATTTGGACCATCGCTTAGCGCTTTTGATGGCTCTGGGTGGGTTTCTACAAAGAATCCGTCCACCCCAACCGCAGCGGCTGCACGTGCCAAATATGGAGCAAATTGCCGCTGTCCTCCTGAACTACCTCCTGCACCTCCAGGTTGTTGAACACTATGTGTTACATCGAAGATTACCGGAGAGAATTGCCTCATAACAGGCAGAGCGCGCATATCGACCACTAAATTATGATAACCGAACGAAACACCTCTTTCTATGAGGCACACATTATCATTACCAGTAGTCCGCACCTTTTCAACTGCATATTGCATGTCCTCAGGTGCCATAAATTGACCGCGTTTTATATTGACTGCTTTGCCAGTTTCACCAGCGGCCAACAAAAGGTCAGTTTGACGGCATAGGAAAGCAGGTATTTGTAATACATCTATTACTCGGGCCGTCTCTTCTGCTTGGTATGATTCATGAATATCAGTAGTGGTTGGAACGCCAAGTTTTTTGGATAACCTTTCCATCACTTCGAGGCCCTTTTCCATTCCATCACCTCTGAATGATCCGGCAGATGTACGATTAGCTTTGTCGAATGATGCCTTGAACACATAATGGATATCCAGTCCGTCGCATATCGCTTTCATGGTTTCTCCAACTTCTAAGCACAGATCATAGCTCTCTATAACACAGGGGCCAGCTATTAAAACCATTTTGTCCCCTGTTATAACCTCATCTGCCAGTTTTACTTTTTCCTTATAAGGATGCATCCATACTAGGTTAAATATTCTTCTATAGTTGATTCAAGGTTACCCTGAGCATCCAGAATTAAGTCTCCTGCTTCTCTTAGGACACCTTCTCCTCCTTTTTTTCTACTTATTAGCTGGGCATGCTCGCTAACATAATGAGGAGCATCAGCCGGGCAAACACCTAGCGAACATGATTTGATCAGTGGTAGGTCGTTAAGGTCATCACCTATATAGCAGACTTCCGAATCACTGACATTGAACCGGGTCAGGACATGCTGGTATTTCTGCCTTTTGTCTTTGATACCATGAAAGTGAAAATCTAATTTCAATTCCTCGCAGCGTCTTTTTACCACTTCCGATTCTCGGCCCGTTATCACACCTATAATTATGTTATTTTTTCTGAGGTGCTTAACGATCAAACCGTCTTTGACATTGAATTTCTTGAATTCATTTTGATGGTTATCATAAATAATCTCACCAGAGGTTAAAACGCCATCTACATCACAGATTATCATCTTAATGTTCTTAGCCTTGGAAACCTGCTCTTCGCTGTAGTTTTTAAGTACCATCCGTCTTTTATCCGGCCAAATATATAAAGATTCGCCGTCGCTAACCTAATTCGGATTTGCTAAGTTTTATTATTAATGTAAGTTTATAGCAATGATCTAATAGCCATTTTTACAAGATTTCACAATTATTCATTTGAAGTTCCAAGTTGTCCATATCTAACTAATTAATGAAGCTATTCAAGTTCCTGATTTCTTTAGCCATCACCGTATCACTTCTTTATTTATTAAACAACCAGGTCAATGTGGGAGGTACAGCATTACCACCATTAGGCAAGTTGTTAGATCCCTTTCATGGTTTTTGGCAGAATGCCCAGAATGACTCTCTTCCATATTATGCTAACATTCAGCTGGAAGGTTTAAAAGGTGAAGTGAAGGTGCATTACGATGAGTTTGGTATCCCACATATTTTCGCTGAAAATAATCATGACCTCTATATGGCCCAAGGTTACATAGTGGCTCAGCATAGGCTTTGGCAAATGGAATTTCAAACGCATGCAGCTGCGGGTCGCGTAGCAGAAATCGTTGGCGATGGAGCGTTGAATTTTGATCGCGGCCAAAGGCGCAAAGGAATGGTTTTCGGAGCTGAAAGGACTTATGAACTAATGAAAGCCGATAAAGAGACCTTTGAGTATATAGAAGCATATGCTAATGGTGTAAATCAATATATCAACAGCCTTTCATACAAGGACCTACCTGTAGAATATAAGCTGCTGGATTATAGACCAGAAGAATGGACTTCCTTCAAGTCGGCTCTCATTCTAGAATATATGATCGATGCGTTGACGGGATATGATGAGGACTTTGAGAGCAGCAATGCGCTGCAAATGTTTGGAAAAGAAACCTTTGACTTGCTTTTCCCGGAGAGTTTACTAGATACAGACCCGGTTACTCCTACTGACTCAGCCAATCAATGGGCTTTTGAACCACTTGAGATCGATACACCAAAGTTGGATTTACCAACTGACTTAGTGCAGAATGTATTGCCTAAGCCTGACCCCGACAATGGGAGTAACAATTGGGCCGTTGCGGGTAGTAAAACCAAAAGTGGCAAGCCCATTTTGGCTAATGATACACATTTGGGGCTCAACTTGCCTTCTTTATGGATACTGCTTCAACTGCATTCTCCTGATGTAAACGTTATGGGTTTCACCTTCACAGGAGCGGCTGGTATCACCATAGGTTTCAATGAAAATGCGGCTTGGGGATTCACCAATGCACCTCGTGATCATAAAGATTGGTACAAAATTGAGTTTCAGGATGAATCAAGGTCAAAATACAAGTACAAAGACCAATGGCAACCTACAACGGTTAAAATCGAAGAGATCAAAGTAAAAGGCCAAGACGTTTTCTATGATACGGTAATATATACTCACCATGGTCCTGTGGTTTACGACAAGTCTTTTGGTGATGACGATGGGTATAAAAACTTCGCTTTGAGATGGATTGGTCATGACCCATCAAGGGTACAGACTGCTTTACTCCATTTAAACCGTGTTTCCACTCACGAAGACTATGTAAAGGCCATAGAATATTGGGATGCACCTCCACAGAACATTGTGTTTGCTACTACCCATGGTGATATAGCTCTCCGAGTTCAAGGTAACTATGTAGCTAAGTGGAAAGATCAGGGCAAATTTCTAATGGATGGTAACAATCCGCTACATGAATGGCAAACTTTAGTACCCAAAGCACAGAATGCGTTCCAGTTGAACCCCGAACGTGGTTTTGTAAGCTCAGCAAATCAACACCCAGTAGATTCGCTCTATCCTTATTGGACTTATTCGCCTACTTACGAAACCTACCGAAACAGAATCATCAATAGAATGCTTAGTGCTGCGGATGATGTTACTCCACAAGACATGATGACCATGCAACAAAACGGTTATGGGATTCTGCCCGAAGAAATTCTTCCCCTGATGCTTGATTCACTTATTGCTAATGAATTGACCGATAAGGGCAAGGCCATAGTGGACTCACTAAAATCATGGGATTATCATTATACTGTAGGGAGCAAAACCGCTACTTACTTTCAAGTTTGGTGGAGCCGATTATATAGATCAATTTGGGATGAATTCAGAATTGAAGATGTGGCCTTGGAAGAACCTAGTTATTTTACCACTATTCACTTAATGAAGAATTATCCAACGCTTGAGTTTTATGATATAGATTCTACCGATCAAAAGGAAACTTTGAAATTGCTGATCAATGAGTCGTTTAATCACACCATAGATTTTCTGGAGCTTTGGAAAGAGGAACGAAACAGAGACTTTACCTGGGGAAATTATAAAGCAACATATGTAAGGCATTTGGCTGATCTCGGCGGCAGTCTGGCTGGTTTTAGTAGCTATAATATTCAGGTTCAAGGAGAAGCCAATACAATCAATTCTACTAAAAGGAATCACGGTCCTTCTCAACGGTTGGTGGTGGAAATGACATCACCTCCTCAGGCATGGGGTATTTACCCAGGCGGTCAGTCAGGTAATCCCGGTAGCCCGCTCTATGATAACATGATTGAACTGTGGCGCACCGGTGCATATCATAAATTACTCTTCATGTTAAACAAGGAGGAGAGCCAAAACAAAATAATTTTCACGCAAACTTTTGAGTCCAAGTAATAATGAAGTTCTTATTTAAAATTATCTGTATAGCGCTTCTTGGTTATCTAGTCCAGCTATTCCTTCCCTTTTGGTCGCTGGCATTGGTTGCTTTTTTGGTCAACATCATTATAAAAACAAAAGGTTTTGCAGCCTTCGCAGCAGGGTTCATCAGTGGTATACTATTGTGGTCTGCCAAAGCTTACCTGATAGACATGAACACCAATAGCATTCTGACAGAAAAAATGGCCAAAATATTCTCCTTGAGCAGCCCTATGTTGATATTGGTTACCGGATTAGTAGCAGCTTTAGTAACCGCTTTTGCTTCTTTGACCGGACATCAGTTT
The DNA here is from genome assembly GCA_039819065.1 of Bacteroidota bacterium. Taxonomy (GTDB): domain Bacteria; phylum Bacteroidota; class Bacteroidia; order Cytophagales; family Cyclobacteriaceae; genus JBCBSS01. The sequence goes on along the minus strand of JBCBSS010000112.1, from coordinate 19,307 downwards.
AACACATTATTTGAGAGAAAAAGAAGTGATGTTTATCGTTAAACACCTTCAATCCTTCTAAAATCGAACTAAACCATATACATCTTGTTTCTTTAGTGTCTGTTAATAAGACAGATTTTAGAGCATCAATGCTTTAAACAGCAGCATAAACTATAGCATGAAAATTTCCGTTTTTAGAAAAGAGCACTTTAATGCGGCGCACCGACTTCATAACCCTAATTGGTCTGACGAGAAAAACGAAAAGGTCTTTGGTAAGTGTAATAATCCTAACTTTCACGGACATAATTATGAGTTAATCGTACGGCTAACTGGGGAACCTGATCCGGACACAGGTTATGTTTACGATATGAAGCTTTTGAGCGATCTCATCAAAAAACACGTAACCGACAGATTCGATCACAAAAATCTATACTTAGACATACCTGACTTCAAAAACCTAAATCCTACAGCGGAGAATATTGCTGTGGTGATTTGGAATATTTTGAGAAAGGAGATAGAAGACAAGTATGAGCTAAAGGTTGTGCTGTACGAGACTGAAAGGAACTTCGTCGAATACCCTGCTTGATTTGCTACAAACAGTTGAACACAATTAAACATTGCACATGAATAATAGTAATCCCTTCATAAATACAGAGGAAACTACCGAGACGAACAAAACAAATTTTGATGATATCGGAGATGACCATGTAGGATCATCTTTTGATACTCCATTAAGGCCTGACGCGTTTGAAATGACCGATAACGAGAAAATCACGCGTATAGAAAGTCACTTCAAGGAAATTATGACTATTCTCGGCCTTGATCTGAATGATGACAGCCTCAGAGGAACGCCTAAACGGGTTGCCAAAATGTACGTTGAGGAAGTATTTAGCGGACTCAATCCAAAAAATAAACCCAAGGCTACACTCTTCGAAAATAAGTTTCAGTATGATGAAATGGTGGTAGAAAAAGACATCACCTTTTATTCTCACTGCGAACACCATTTCGTTCCCATATACGGCAAAGTGCATGTCGCTTATGTATCCACAGGCGAGGTGATTGGACTATCCAAAATCAATCGGATTGTGCAATACTATTCTAAAAGACCGCAAGTCCAGGAGCGGCTTACCATACAGATTGCTGAAGAACTGAAGCGAGTTTTGAAAACTGATCACGTTGGTGTGGTTGTAGATGCAACGCACATGTGTGTTTCTTCGCGCGGCGTAGGTGATACAAATAGTAAAACGGGTACGGCACACTTTGACGGGAAGTTCAGACAAGAAACGATCAAGAAAGAATTTTTGAATTACATAAATTCTAAATAGTTTAGAATGAATTACTTAGCGTGCAGTGAATCCAATTATAGACACTGCACTAATTCTACCTAAACTATTTAATTATGACCATTGAATCTGATATTCAGCAGAGCCAATTTGACAATGAATACCAGAAAGCCTTGATCAATCTCATCTATACGCACAATTATGTAGTAGACCGTATGTCAACCGTGTTCAAGGCTTATGACATCACCCGGCAGCAATATAATGTACTAAGAATTCTGAGAGGACAGCATCCCCAACCTGTCACCATTAACCTCATCAGAGATAGGATGCTCGAAAAAATGTCTGATGCCAGCAGAATCGTAGAACGCCTAAGAATAAAAGGACTTATTGATAGAAACAAAAGCGCCACTGATAAAAGGACAGTGGAAATCAATATTTCTAAAAAGGGGCTTCAGTTGCTTGCTAATGCCGATGAGCATGTCAAAAGTTTCGAATTAATTTTCGGTAATTTATCTGAAGGTGAAGCAGTACAGCTTAATAGTCTTTTGGACAAAGTGAGAAAAAGTATCTAGGCGTTCTTAAGTTGCATTAATCGCCCATAATTGTTATTTAAAGTTAATTTAAATAAGTCACCCTTAGGACAGTAAAGTTCCCCAATACGGCATTACTTCGTAACTTACAGCATCATTTTTTAACAGATCAAAACAAGTGAAATATGGCTTTTGACATAGACATGATTAAGGCTGTCTACGCTCGTATGGGTGAGCGCATAGAAGCTGCAAGAAAAGTAGTTAACAAACCACTCACATTACCAGAAAAAATTCTCTACTCTCACCTACACGAGGAGCAAGATCTTGAGGCTTTCACAAGAGGAAAGTCCTATGTTAATTTTGCCCCAGACAGAGTAGCTATGCAAGACGCCACCGCTCAGATGGCGCTATTGCAGTTCATGCAGGCAGGCAAGAAAAAAGCCGCGGTTCCATCAACAGTTCACTGTGACCACCTCATTCTAGCTAAGACAGGTGCCAACGAAGACCTTAAAAATTCCATCACCGCCAGTGGAGAAGTTTTCAACTTCTTAGAGTCAGTATCTAATAAATACGGAATTGGCTTCTGGAAACCGGGTGCTGGTATCATTCACCAAGTAGTGTTGGAAAACTATGCATTTCCAGGTGGAATGATGATTGGTACCGACTCTCACACTGTAAATGCTGGTGGACTTGGTATGGTCGCTGTAGGTGTTGGAGGTGCAGATGCTGTTGACGTAATGGCCGGAATGCCATGGGAACTTAAATTTCCTAAATTAATTGGTGTGAAGCTTACCGGAAAAATGAACGGTTGGACTTCAGCGAAAGACGTGATTTTAAAAGTGGCTGGAATCCTTACTGTAAAAGGTGGAACCGGCGCTATTCTAGAATATTTTGGTGAAGGGGCCCAATCATTATCATGCACAGGTAAAGGTACTATCTGTAACATGGGTGCAGAGATAGGTGCTACCACATCGACATTCGGCTACGATGAGTCAATGGCTCGCTACTTAAGAGCCACAGAGAGGGCTGAAGTAGCTGAGTTAGCCGATCAGATAAAAGAACACTTGATTGGTGATCCTGAGGTATATGAAAACCCGGAGGCTTACTATGATCAGGTTATCGAAATCAATCTGACTGAATTAGAACCTCACCTGAATGGGCCTTTCTCTCCGGATATTGCTACACCAATCTCACAAATGAAAGAGCAGGCTGAAAAGAACGGCTGGCCTACCAAAGTAGAAGTTGGTTTAATTGGTTCTTGTACTAACTCTTCTTATGAAGATATTTCCAGGGCTGCCTCTTTAGCGGAGCAAGCAGCAAACAAGAATCTTAAAACAAAAGCCAAGTTTACCATTACCCCGGGGTCAGAGCAAGTGAGATATACCATTGAAAGAGATGGTTTCATCAAGACTTTCGACCAGATCGGAGCCAGCGTATTTGCTAATGCCTGTGGGCCATGTATTGGTCAGTGGGATCGTGCCGGAGCGGATAAGCAAGAAAAGAATACTATTGTACATAGCTTCAACAGAAACTTTGCAAAACGTGCCGATGGTAATCCTAATACACATGCGTTTGTGGGTTCACCTGAACTAGTTACTGCCTTAGCTATAGCCGGAGACCTTACTTTCAATCCTTTGAAAGATGCGCTTACCAGCGAAACGGGTGAGCAGGTTATGCTTGACGCACCTACTGGAGATGAGCTTCCTTCTGAAGGGTTTGACGTAGAAGACAACGGATATAAAGCACCTGCTGAAGATGGCAGTGGAGTAGACGTAGTTGTTAGGCCTGACTCTAAGAGGTTACAACTGCTTGATCCATTCGCACCTTGGGATGGCAATAACATCACCGGTATGAAGGTGCTGATCAAAGCCAAAGGAAAATGTACAACAGATCATATTTCGATGGCTGGTCCATGGTTGAGATTTAGAGGGCATTTGGATAACATTTCTAATAATACCTTGACTGGCGCAGTCAATTACTTCAATGAGCAAACTGATTCAGTCAAAAACCAATTGACCGGTGAGTACGGAGCCGTTCCTGATACGCAAAGGGCATATAAAGCCGAAGGCATCCCTACTATCGTAGTAGGTGATCATAACTACGGTGAAGGTTCTTCCAGGGAACATGCGGCTATGCAGCCACGCCATTTAGGTGTTAAAGTGGTATTAGTGAAATCTTTCGCTAGAATTCACGAAACCAACTTGAAAAAGCAAGGTATGTTAGGGTTGACTTTTGCAGACGAGAATGATTATGACAAAATACAAGAAGATGATACTATTGATTTCATCGACTTGACTTCATTCGCGCCTGATACGCCGTTGACCTTGAAACTCACTCATACCGATGGTAGCAGTGAAGAAATCAAAGCTAACCACACCTACAATGCTAGTCAGATACAATGGTTCAGGGCAGGTTCTGCATTGAACTTGATCAAACAAAAGGAAGCTTAATTAATTGAGTAGATAAGTTGAACAAAGGCCGCTTTTCAAGTGGCCTTTTTTTGTTTCTAAAAAATGAATTAACAGCACTTTGTGTCTTAACTTTTTAAAAAGTCGCTTGTTTTATATATTATATCAATTTTAAAGAAGGTAAATCAAGCGGCTTGATTTAGACTTTTTTTGATAGAATTCAGATAAAACCTAAAGACATGGCAAAAAGTACAGAATTGGTTTCCGCCCTCAGAGAGACAGCTTCTAAACTGTCTGATGGAGCCAAATACGAATGGGGACATATGGGAAGATGTAACTGCGGTCACTTAGTACAAACCATTACTAACATGACTGACGTTGAAATCGTGAAATCCATTGATTTTAAAATGGATGAATGGTCAGAGCACGCCAAAGATTACTGCGAGAATACAGACCATCAAATAGATGAGATCTTCGAAACCATGAGAGGGTATGGTTTTGGACACGAGGATATGGTGAAGTTAGAGTATTTGTCAGATAAGAAGGTTTTGGATAGAATCACCACTAAAGACCAGCTTCGTCACAATGACGTGGATGACGTGATTTTATACCTTGAGGAAATGGCCAATATGCTTGAAGAAGAAACAGTATTGGTTTAGTTGAGCTAATTATATCTCAGAATAAATAAACATGGTGAGTTTCAAAATAGAAGCTCACCCTCTCTCCTATTTCAGGTACAACTCCATCAACTAGTTCAATCATTATTTCATCCTGGCTTTGTCCTTCGGGTTTCACTTCTAAGCTCCAATAACCTCCTGCATAACGTACTCCACTTACTAGCCCACGAAGAGTGCCTTCAATTTGATCACTAAGTTTGATTTTTGATGGTCTAATACCTAAAGTCTTTTTGGAAGTATCTTGACCCTCACTGTCAATATGCACGTCTCCAAACGCCGTCATTAGCCTATTTGCATCATATTCAATGGGAATCAAGTTTATCTTACCAAAAAGCCTGCTCACATATGCATCTGCAGGTTGAGTATATAGTGTTTCAGGAGCTCCACATTGCAATACTTTCCCTCCTCTCATGACCGCTATTTGATCAGCTACTGCAAAGGCATCATTGATATCGTGGGTGACCAAAATGGCCGTAATTCCGGCGTTTTTGATTATTCTTCTCACTTCACTTCTCACCTGACTTTTTAAAACATCGTCAAGGCTGCTGAAGGGTTCGTCGAGCAGCATCAGCTTCGGTTTTCTAGCTAATGCCCTGGCCAGTGCGGCCCTCTGCTGCTGACCACCAGAAAGTTCATGGGGATAGCGACTAGCAAACTGCGACAAACCAGTCAATGCTAATACTTCCTCAAGTCGCTTAAGCTGTTCCGGCTTCGTGAGCTTGTTCAAACCAAATAAAATATTCTTTTTAATACTCAGGTGAGGGAACAAAGCCAAATCTTGAAAAACCATACCCACCGGACGTACCTCTGGTGAGATGTAAGTGCCTGAAGAAGCAACCACTAAGTCATCCAGGGTAATGCTACCTTGATTGACCTTCTCAAAACCAGCTATTAACCTCAGCAGTGTGGTTTTCCCACATCCGCTTTCTCCTAATAGAGATAGAATATCACCTTTTGCTATAGACAGATCGACATCATTGACGGCTGGCACTTTCGAGCCGTCGTAGGTTTTACCAATACCTTCTAGCGTCAACAATGCCATAGGTCAATGCTTGATGATTAATTTATTCAATAGGAAAATAGGTAACAGCCCAATCAAAATGATAATTAACGATGCCGGCGCAGATTCGGCCACCATCTCATCCGATGCATACTGAAATGCTTTGGTGGCTAAAGTATCATAATTAAAAGGTCTCAATATAAGCGTCAGCGGCAATTCTTTCAGAACGTCTACAAAGACCATAAGCGCACCGCCTAAGATACTGGCTTTTAGAATGGGGATATCAATACGAAACAGTGTGACCCACCTTCCTCTGCCCAGTGATAAAGATGCTTCCTCAAGTGACGTGGATATTCTTTTAAAACCAGCGTCTATCGGGTTATAGCCTACCACCAAATACCTCACCAGATAAGCGAAGATCAATGCAAATAAGCTTCCTGATAGAAGAAAACCGACTTTCTCGCCAGTGAGATATTTCATCAGATCAATCCACCAGCGATCTACAGTGATGAGCGTGATCATAATACCAATCGCAATGACGGCGCCAGGAATAGAATAGCCCAGCACAGAAAGCTTAGATATATTCTCCACCCTAGTACTTTTAGCTACTCTCACGCCATATAGTAGTAGAATAGCTGCCATCACACAAACCAATGCTGAAATACCGGCCAAAAGAAAACTATTGCCCAAAAGCGTCCAAAATTCACCATCTACAACTTTGTAGGCCGTCTGCCAAGTCCAGTAGACCAGCTGCAATAGTGGAATAATAAAGCCTAACAGCAATGGTATTAGACAAATGGCTAAAGCGAACACATACTTCCATCCCAAAAGCTTGTATCGCAATAATGGCTGAGTCGATCTTCCACCTTGATCAAACCTTCTTTTACCACGTTGCCACCGTTCTAAGAGAATAAGTACAAACACAAAGGCCATGAGCATTGAAGCCAGAAAAACTGCTGCTTGCAAGTCACCCATGGAAAACCATGATCGGAAAATACCGGTAGTAAACGTGTTTACTCCATAATATTTTACCGCACCATAATCATTTAATACTTCCATCAATACCAGGCTTACTCCGGCCACTAAAGCCGGGCGGGAGGCCGGTAATACTATCTTAAGAAAGGCACGAGTTGGCGTACTGCCCAGCGACCGGCTAGCTTCTATAAGACTGCCAGATGCGTTTTTGAAATAAGTCAATGCACTTACATAGACATAGGGGAACAAGACCATGGTCATGATAAAGATGACCCCATAAAGGTTTTGTACATCCAGAAAAGCCAGGCCGACACCGAATTGATTTCTGAAAAATGTTTTGACTGGCCCTGAGAAATCGAAAATCCCTGAATAAATAAAGGCCATAATGTAGGTCGGAATAGCCAAGGGCAAAATCAAGAGCCATTCTAGCTGCCGTCGACCGTAAAAATCGTAGGTATTGATAACCCATGCGCAGGCCGTTCCAATCAACAAACTCAGTGTACCGACACTGACCACAAGCACCAGTGAATTCAGCAAATAACCAGTGAGAAGATGTTCGACAAGGTGCGACCAGGTTTCACTTTGGCCAATGAATATATTGATCAGGATGATCAATATAGGCACTGCAATTACAGTGATGATGACAGTTACTAAAACTGCCCATGAGTTTATACCATTGAGGATTTTTTGCAAGCTTTACTGCTTTTGAATAGCGGGTCAAATATAGTAAAGAGGCTGTCCCAAAGCCTTTATTTCGTTGGGATTATAATCAAAGAATGCTGAATAAAACCCTAGGTGTTTCTATTCAGCATTACAAAAACCTCTTCTATAAAAACCAGAATCTATTTCCAACCTACTTCATCGAAGACGAGTACCGCTTCTTTGTTGTTTGCTCCGAGTGCATTTAAGTCGACCTGGTCGATTTTGAATTCTCCCCATGATTTCAGCAATTCCGCTGGTTCTACACTGGCATTGACCGGATATTCATAGTTCACCGACGCAAATACTTTCTGCGCTTCTTCACTGGATAGGAACTCCAAGAATTTAACGGCATTCGCTTCATTTGGTGCGTATTTAGCAACACCAGCACCGCTTACATTGACATGGGCACCTCTATCATCCTGATTAGGGAAGAAAATACCTACTGCTTCGCCAGCCTTCACTTCCTCAGCGTTCTCAGAATTAAGTAGCAACCCAATGTAGTATGTATTGACAACGGCTACTTCTCCCAGACCTTCTACAATAGCTTTGACCTGATCACGGTCATTGCCTTTTGGCTCTCGAGCCATATTGCCTACAACGCCCGCAGCCCATGCTTTAGCAGCATCTCTACCGCTGTTTTCTATGATAGAAGCCAGTAAGCTTTGGTTGTAAATGTTGCCTGACGATCTGATCAGGACTTTACCATTCCATTTCTCAGTGGTAAGGTCTTCATAAGTAGTGAGATCGTCTGGAGTTACTTTTTTCTTATCATAAACAATGATTCTAGCCCGATAAGTAAGGCCAAACCACTTATTATCAGAATCTCTGAATTGGGCTGGAATATTAGCTTCAAGTGTTTCAGAGCTTACCGGTTTCAAAAGATCTTTTGCTTTAGCACGGTAAAGTCTACCAGCATCTACTGTCAAAAGCACATCAGCTGGTGAGTTTTCACCCTCTACTTCCATTTTGTTCATCAACTCATCGGCACTCGCCTTGATCACGTTGACTTTGATACCTGTCTTTTCGGTAAATAACTTGAATAACTCTTTATCAGAATCATAGTGACGATGTGAGTAAATATTCACCTCACCGGCACCTGCGGTTTCTTCGCTTTTCTCATCAGATTGCTTCTCATTAGGACTTCCACAACTAATCAGTACACCAAGCATAATGCTCAGAATTGCTATCGCATTTTTAAATGACATATTTATTGGTTTTGGTTTAAGCTTTATTTATTTCCGGTGCCTTGATTCCAAGGTCACGCTCTTCATTTTATAATGACCATGTTCAGGTTATTCCTCTTGGGGCTCCATAATTGTTTTAATCGAGTCCACACTAACAACATTTACCTCATCAAATAAAGGATACATAATGGCAGCGCAATACAATCGCTTGACACTAATATCATCAGATAACCCTGATATACTCACACGGCCTCCTTCCACTTCTCCGGCTACTGTGGGGGCTGAAATCACCACACCGTCTATTGACATGGCCAGTTGCTTCCCAATGTTCTTTCTAGTCAATTTCCAGAATTTATCTTTATACTCATCGTTAAATGTAATGTCAATAACATGCTCTCCAGTTACACCCAAAGCAGGGCTCGCGTTTTTTATTGACCCTGCATCTACATTCGCGAGCTTGACATCTGCCAGTAAATAAATAGGTATTTGATTTGGCACTAAACTCAGTTCATTTGGTAAACCAAAAGCCCATTTTGAACCTTCTGGCAATTGGTTCAAGTATGCTGGAGCATTCAAGATCTGGCTAATGGCAGTTGTATCATTGCCCTTGACCCATCCAAATGTGACACTGCCTTTATAAAAAATTGTATCCAGGTAATTATGAAGCGTATCAGCATTAGGAAGAGGCTTGATGAGAGGCCACACCTGCTCCGGCGGATGTATCTTATTAATTTGGAAGTTACCTCTACTAGTAATAAAGTTACTTAACGAACTAATATGGTGATCACCAGCTATTTCCAGTATAATGCTATCTCTCTCTCCTGCTGAGACCTTTACATCGCGATGGTATATTTTCTCAACCCTGCCTTGAATACTATTTATCGTTTGGCCTATGCTAGAAGCACTTTTACCCTCTGACAATAGGACCACTCTGGTGTGATAAACAGGTGTTTTGGAGCTAGAATTAAGACATGAGGAAACTGTAAGAACAACCAAAAAGAAAGCGACTACGCGGATGAGTTTATCAATGCAATTTCGCATGGGATCAAGTGGGATTCAGTTAGTCTATAACGTAAAATGGATAGGAAGATAACAACCTGTTCCATAGGAGGAGTTAATCTTTTCCATCATTAAGCATGAATTCCATGTACCGTTTATTAGGAGTTTAGAACGGTTTGAGCAGCTAACCGGCATATTCCAGTTTTATTTAGACTGATTTAAAATAAAACCCAAAGATATACGAGACTTTGATTTTGGCAAAGCCCTTTGCTTGCTATTTAAGCCATAGAAAAAGATCAACATTTAGATGGAGTGAGGTTTTGTATTTGCAGGTTTGAAGTACAAAACAGCAGCGATAAAGATCAAAAGCAGAGATTGCTGGAATAAGTACTTGACAAGAAAAACTAATCGCATATAGCTATACATCTGAAAAGTTAATCGCTATTCAAATAAAAATAGATCTATATAAACAGCCGTTCTAGGTTGGTAAGGCAAGCGGAACTTCTATCCTATCGACTTCATAATTTTCTTTACTTGAGAGTCCTTCACTTTCGTATGCCATTCACCGTTGACAATCACGTTAGCGGCCTCCTTGCATCTACCGGTGCAGGTCATTTTCAATACTTTCGTCTTCGATTTGGCATCCTTCGCTTTGATCTCCTTGTTGAAGTGCTTCAACAAGTCTTTACTGCCCTTCTTTTTACAATCTTTGCCTGTGCAAACGAATATGAAGTTCTTATAATCAGAATAGTCTTTACCCAAAGTCGTAAACTTTTGTTTCTAATACCTAATTAGGTAAGCCAACAAAGATGATGACCTTTTTTGTTACAACTTCGGCTTAAAAATTCACTTTATTTTCAACAACTGGTTTCAAAGACTGTCTAAATGTGCTTCTAAACAGCAATCAATTGCATTAATCTGGCACATAGTACGGCGCCATAGGTTCCTAGCACATAGCCAAGTACCGCTAACAGAACACCTACTGGTGCCAAGGCTGGATGGAATGCTGCTGCAATTACCGGAGCGGATGCCGCACCGCCAATGTTGGCTTTACTACCAACCGCGAGGAAGAAATAGGGTGCTTTAATCAATTTGCCCACGATCAAAAGTAAGATCACATGAATAATCATCCAGACCACACCTACCATGAACAACCCAGGGTTCTCCGCCACATCTCTGATATCCATTTCCATACCGATCACTGCCACAAGTATGAAGATGAACACAACGCCGATTTTGGAGGCACCTGCTCCCTCAAGTGTTCTGGCCTTCGTAAATGATAGTCCTATACCTAAGGTGGTTGCTACCAAAACTATCCAGAAAAACTCTTTGGTCAGGTTCATGCTTTTAACAAAGTCATATTCCTCAGCCAGTATTTTCATTTCGGGTACAATAAGATCAGCGACATAATGAGAGAGTGCCGTGGCTGCGAAGACCAACCCCAGCATGGTCATGATATCGGCCGTAGAAGGTATCCTCGCGATGCTCAACTGATAGTCCTCTATTTTGGTACGGAGTCTCTGGATAGAAGAAGTATCAGCCTTGAAAAACTTATCGATTTGCTTTGCTTTACTCACTCCGATCAACAAGGCCATCATCCATATTTCCGCTACCACCACATCCACAGTCACCATAGTGGTGAAAAGTTCTTTGGATGGCTCGTATAACTCTTTCATGGCAGTTTGATTAGCCGTACCACCTATCCAACTACCGGCTATGGTGGTCATCCCTCTCCAAACTGCTTCCGGGCCAACACCTCCCACTACGTCGGGTGCGATCGCCGAAACAATGAGAATAGCCAGTGGCCCACCAATAATAACACCAATGGTGGCAGTGAAAAACATGATCAAGGACTTTGGCCCTAATTTGATTACCTCCTTAAGGTCTAAGCTCAAAGTAAGCAATACCAGACAGGCAGGAAGCAAATAACGGGAAGCAACAAAGTAGAGACGAGATTGCTCAGGATCAACAACGCCAAAGGTATGGAGAAAAGAGGGTATGAAATAGCAAAGCAATACCATGGGTATGATACTGTAGAATTTCTTCCAAAATGGTTTTTTGCTAGAAGAGGTGTAGAAAATAACTGCTAGAATACTCATTAAAATCCCAAAAATCACCGCGTCATTAGTGAGTAAGGGAGCACTGCCGCTTTCTTCCATAAGGTCTAGGTTTAGAACAAAGCGCTAAAACTAAAATAATAAGCTGTAATTCAAAACCTGATAAAGCAGGAAGCATATCTATCACCCATTTTACGGCAGCAAAAATTTAATAAAAAAAACAGACCAGATTGAGGATGCTTAGCTCAGGGGTATTTTGTAAATTCCTTGTCTATTAAACCAATTATAAACCCTAAATTTTCCAAAATGAGCTATCTCGATAAAATCAAAGAATTGTACGGCATGATAGGCACCGGACAGATGATGGAAGGCTTCGAAAAATTCTACCACGAAGATGTAGAAATGATCGAAGGCACCGGTGAATCATGCAAAGGCAAAGACGCTAACCGCGCAAGAGAACAAGAATTCATGGGCAGTATCCAGGAAATGCACGGTGGGGGTGCAGGAGCCATTTGTTCTAACGAAGAGGATGGTGTTACGAGTGTTGAATCATGGATGGACGTAACGTTCAAAGACGGGAATAGGGTAAAAATGGAACAGGTAGCAGTACAACATTGGGAAGAGGATCATATCATTAAGGAAAGGTTCTACTATAACGTGCCAGGATAATAAGGCATTGTAGAACAAACATTGCAACTGTAATCAAATTGGCCTTGCCCATTCAATACACAGGGCAAGAATAAAAAGCATGATTTGATTACAGTTTTATTTTGTTAAATTAGTGAATGATCATTCACTAATTATGGCTAGAATAACCAACGAAGCCACCCTTAAACACGTCAAGGACGTAGCCATGCAGATGGTTGTCAAGACTGGATACGAGCAAGCCACCATTGCACGTATTGCAGAAAAAGCCAATGTATCAACTGGCTACATCTACCGGCATTATAAGGGCAAGACGGAGATGATCAAAAGCATCTACGAGGAGCGCATTCAAAAGTACCGACAGTATTTCTCTGACATTATTGACCAATCTGATAGCGTGGCATCGGTTGTTCGCGAATTGGTACACATACTGTACAAGAATGCCAAGGCCAAAAACATCATCTACAAATTCATTTTCACCATTGACCATCAGCATATTTTCGAGGTATCCCCTTCCCTATTCGACATCAGTAAAGCCATGTGTGAAAAGGTTTATGAAAAGGGTTGGGCTACCGGAGAAATAGGAAAGGACGTGAATGCAGAGATGATATTTATCGTATTCTTCTCGGTACCACAAAAACTGATTGCTAAGCGCATCAAAGAAACCGGCTCACGAGATAGCATCACCGAAGAAGATGAAAAAATGGTATGTGAGCTCTGTATGAAACTCATTCGATAAGACTAACAACATGAAATACAAACCATTCAAATCTACAAAGTCAGAGTCCTTTAAAAACTGGTGCATAAGGTTGTTATTTAACCTGGTACCAGCTTACCGGGGCACCGGAGGCTGGATCAAGTTTATCTCCGCGGATTGGCGGGAGGTGCATATTCGATTGCGCCTGAGCATTGTGACACGCAACTATGTGGGTACCATTTTCGGAGGAAGTATGTTCAGTGCCACGGATCCATTCTACATGATCATGCTCATGAAAAATCTCGGTAAGCATTATGTGGTATGGGACAAATCGTCTTCCATACGCTACCTCAGGCCTGGTAAGAAAGTCCTGCACGGCAGGTTCTTGGTCACGCAAGAAGTCTTGGATGAGATCAAAGAAAAAGTAGCTGTAGAAGGAGAGTATGAAAAGGACTTGATCATCGAACTGATCAACACTGCGGGCAAAGTAAGCTCAAGCGTAGTCAAGCACATCTACATAGCTGACAAGTCATTCTACAAGGAAAAACGCAGGAAAAAAGAAGCTCAGGTATGAAAGAGTACAAACAAAAAATAGAGGCTACAGATGGCTATGAACTTGGCGCTATCTTGCTTGAGCCTGAAGAGGCACCAAAAGGAGTGATACAATTCAATTCCGGTACTGGGATTCTGAAGGAATTCTACCTCAACTTCTGCAAATTCTTGTGTAGTCAGGGGTTTATAGTGGTACTATATGACTATCGCGGTATTGGCGAGTCCAAGCCAGCATCCCTGAGAGGTTTTAAGGCGCACATGAGAGAATGGGGGCAGAAGGATATGGTGGGTGTCTGTAACTGGTTATCTAACCGATACCCAGAGCTTCCGCTTTATATCGTTTGCCATAGCGTAGGTGGTCAATTAATCGGGCTGATGGAAAATCATAGCAAAGTTCAAAAAATTGTGATGATCACTTCCTCGTCAGGTTATTGGCCTATTCTAACCGCCCCTTACAAATACTTCACTGTGTTGATTTGGTATTTATTTGTGCCACTTACCACCACATTGTTTGGCTACGCTACGGCCAAAGCGATCAAGCAAGGTGAAGATTTGCCAAAGGGAGTGGCTAAAGAATGGCGACAGTGGTGCCTTCATCCGGAATACCTGAAGGGGTACTGGGGTAAAACCATTGAAAGCTGGTATTATGAGCAGGTTACTACACCTATCAAAGCCTTGTATGTAGAAGACGATCCCATTGCTAATGATAAGAGCGTTGGGCAGTTACTCTCTTTCTATAACCAAAGCAATATAGAAAAAGAGCGTATCGATTTGGCTTCCTACCAATTGAAAAGCTTAGGCCACTTCGGCTTCTTCTCTCGCAAGCAGAAGGATAAGTTATGGCACCTCCCTGTGGATTATTTGCTCGGTTAATAAAAAAGCAAAGCTTGGTCTATTTCCAAGCTTAGGTTTTTAGTTCCGTCGTTGGAGATAATTCCAAACCTAACCAAACGATATTTCAACGAAGTAGTATTATAAGCAGGGCAATTGCATTATATATATTATAGCTGTTAGAAACTATACCAAGATATTAATTGGAAGTCTCCTACTGATTTTGTCAAAAACTATCCCAGAATTGCTTGACTCATACAATGAAGTTAGGAGTAATATGTCTTTATTTACTTTATAGATGTCCGTAAGTGATATTTTCTATATCTACTTGGTAATGAGCGAAACTACAGCATCCACAAACTCATCCTAAATTCAACGGGGTTCGACATGACAAGAAAAGAATTTACGAAAATCTGCGGTGTACTCGGAATTGGTGTTCCTCTCCAGTTTCCGATAATCTCCTGGGCTGAAAACGGCAGCGCTCAACGGCCTTTTCAAGGAAAAGTGATCATCATAGGTGCTGGAGCAGGAGGATTATCCGCTGGGTACCTGCTTCAACAGCAAGGCATCGATTTTGAAATCCTTGAAGCTTCCCGCATCCATGGAGGCAGGATGAGGGTAAATACCGATTTTGCGGATTTCCCTATACCATTAGGCGCTGAGTGGATTGAAACTCGTAAGGGTATTTTTGAGGAAATTGTGAACGATGCTTCTGTGAAAGTAGATATCGAAACAGCTAGAGACAAGCCGGATCTGAAGTTCGTCAACTCTTCCTGGTTTCATTTTTTCGAGAAGTATGTGGTACCGTCAGTTGTCAAAAAGATTACTTACAATACTGTGGTAAGGTCAGTCGATTACTCAGGAGATCAGGTTATAGTATCTACAGCCGATAAGCAATACATCACTGATAAGGTAATTTTTTCCGTACCGTTAAAGATCTTACAGGATGGTGACATCGATTTTATGCCAAGCTTCCCTAAGGCAAAACAAGCAGTAATAGAGAAAGCAGTCATTTGGGAGGGGTTTAAAGCCTTTTTCGAATTTTCGACCGACTTCATATGATTTCAAGATTAAGCCAGCCACAGATGGCCAAAAAATGTACTACGATGCGACCCGCGGCCAAAAAACATCAAAGCACATTCTGGGCCTATTTGTGGTAGGAAAACCTGCCCTTGATTACATTTCCTTGTCTAACGATGAGATAAAAGAATACATATTAAAAGAGCTTGACGGTATTTATGATAATCAGGCTTCACCCAATTATGTAAAACATATTTACCAGAACTGGAATAATGAGCCTTACATCAAAGCGGGCTATCTAACTGATCACGCCGGCTGGAGAAATGTAAAGGAACTGGGGAAGCCTATCGCCAATAAGATATATTTCGCCGGAGGCCCCTACACCAATGGTACTGATTGGGTGTCGGTTCACGCTGCCGCACGTTCAGCGAGAATGACAGTTGAGGCTTTGATGAGTGCATAATTGCTACGATGGCTAGAACTTTAGATCGTCAAGCTGGTAAAGGCAAACCTAACATAGGACTTATTTGATTAGCGTCCTTTTTTGTAACTTTAAATATGAACAAAGCTAAAGTGATCGAGACATTGGACAAGCTGCCAGAAGAGTTTTCAACTGAAGAATTGATGGACAAGCTACTATTTGTTGAAAAGGTTGAAAAGGGTCTTGAAGATGTGGAGCAGGGTAAGGTAATCTCTTTAGATGAAGCTAAGGAAAGAATTAAAAATAAATGGCCGAAATAGTTTTGGCTGATTCTGCCTGGCAGGATCTAAACGCTATTACCGATTACATTGCGCTGGATTCAATTCGATATGCTCAAGAATTTGCAGACAGGATATTCAAACGAATTGAACAATTAAAGACACATCCTCAATCGGGAAGAGTGGTTCCCGAATTTCAAAGCGATCAACTCAGAGAACTCATTTTAGGTAAATATAGGATCGTCTATCGTATTTATAATCCACAGAAAATAGTCGTTCTGAGAATAATTCATGGTGCGAAGCTTTTGGAATGAGATTTAGAAACTTTAAACAATCCAAACCCAACCCTTCATGGAAGAACCCACTTTCTTTCCTACCCCTGAAGGTTTCAGACGGTGGTTAGCTGATCATCATCAATCTGAAAATGAGTTGTGGGTGGGCTACTACAAGAAGGGATCGAAGCTGCTCAGCATTACCTGGCCTGAATCTGTTGATCAAGCACTTTGCTACGGCTGGATAGATGGGCTGAGGAAGTCTATCGATGAGATAAGCTATAAAATCCGTTTCACACCCAGAAAACCTCAAAGCCATTGGAGTGCGGTCAATATCAAACGCATTGATGAATTGATTAATGAAGGCTTAGTTGAACCGGCTGGATTGGCTGCTTACAAAAAGAGAACAGAAAACCGTTCTAAAAATGCTTCTTATGAGCAAAAGGTGGTGGAGTTAAAGCCAGCTTATAAAGCTGAAATCAAATCCAATGATATAGCCTGGAGCTATTTTCAATCCAAGGCACCGAGCTACAGAAAACAATGCATTTGGTGGGTAATGAGTGCCAAGAAAGAGGAAACCCAACTGAAAAGGTTAAGTGTCTTGATAGAATCATGTGAGAATGGTGAATTGATTCCCCCCATGAAATGGAGCAAGAAAAAGTAAGCATGACTGTCGGACTATGCTTAGGCTGTACTTCTCACCAAAAATGTCTACAAAATTTTCCTATGAGCTTTGGGACATTATGCCTTAATTAGCTAGTTGAATTTCAAAGACAACATCAGATTAAATCACAAAACATGATCAAGAGAAATTTATTATTGCTTTTGGTGCTGCTTTCCGTTTTGACCGCTTGCAGCGCCTTAATGGGAGAAGAGATAGCCCGTTTGCCTATCAATGGAGTGAGTTCACCAGACTCTTTAATAATGAAAGAGACTTCCCTGAATTTGAAAAAAGGAGATGAAATCGCATTTTGGTCTGAAATGGATATGGCCTATGAGGGAGATGTCGGGCTGAGGTTTAGGGTTGAAGTACTGAAGGATGGCGAAGCACATGGTGGCCTCGAAATTGATCCGACGGAAAAAAATATCACTGCCGGAGAGGTTAAAACATCTTTAATGGGAAAAACGAATTGGCGTTTCACGGGGCGAAATACTTCAGTTGACATCGATGAGGATGGTAACTACACATTCAAAGCGATTCTTGTAGCTTCCGAAAACCCATCTTTGGTTATTGAAAAGGCTGAACTTGTCATCAAAAAATGACTATAATGACGCCTTGTTTTCAAATACTACCCGACTAAAGATGAACAGAAGCCAAAATCCATAAAATCGATCAAAGAAACACCTAACATCACTCAAAGCAAAAACCAGGAAGATATCAAAGAGGCTCGGATAGTAGCGGCCATATTGAATGTATTGAGTATAGCTACTTTCTGTTGGGGTATATTAGCCCCGCGACCTTATGCTTACTTCATTCCGATCACCATACTTATACCCATTTTGGCCACCTTTGCGGTGGCATGGTTTCGTGGACGCATCAGAATTGATGGCAAAAAGGATAGCCCAAAACCCGGAGTCAGCCTTGCCTTAATATTACCATCGGTTATTCTCACGATGAGGGCCGTTTTTGATTTTGACTTGCTCGACCATTCTGATATTTGGGTGCCTGCATCCATCATGGCCATCATATTGACCTTATTTGTCTTCTTAACCTCTAAAGAGTTTAGACATCGTTTATCAGAAAACTATGTCAGCCTGTTATTCGTGTTTGTTTTCTCATTTACCTATGGTTATGGGACTATCGTAATGACTAACTGCTATTATGATAAGGGAGAAGCCGAAATCTATGATGCTGAAATAATTGAGAAATGGGCCGATTCGGGAAAGATTACGACATATCATTTCAAAATTACACCTTGGTCTGACCGAGAAGAGGAAGAGGATGTAACAGTAGACTATGAGATGTACGAACTTCTTGAAGTGGGCGACCCTATAAGAGTGCAGGTTATGCCGGGCACTTATGGTATTCCATGGTTCTTTATCATTGAGTGAAATAGACAAAAAGAATTATAAGTAATTTAAGACCTTATGCAATCAGCCTATCAAATAGATATAATAGCGCAGGATGATACAGCTGCTCGAATAAAAATTAAAGGTGAAGCGGGACTACTTTCCTTTCGGGATGTTTTTGAGCTTTGGCAAACACCTTCATTCTCGCAATTCTTTACAACCACTCTTATCAATATTGGCTTTGAAGAGGTGTTTTGGGAACACCCCGCTGTAAATCAAACTACATGGCATAATCCGTATGAATTTATGCTATTGAGAAGCGGTCGTTTTGGACGCAGAAAGCCAGATCTTAATGCGTTCGCTGATTATATCGACCGACCTGAAAATGTAGTCGCCTTTCATAACCTGAGAAAAGATGCCAAGTTGATCGTACCGACCAAGAAGGCCGATCCAAAAACCTATAAACAGTTAGGTAGCTTCATCAAGCAGGCACCACAAGAACAGGTTACCAATCTCTTCGATACGGTTGGCAAAAACATGATCATGGAGGTAGAGGAAGGCAAAACGGTTTGGCTTAATACGGCGGGGTTAGGGGTAATTTGGTTGCATGTCAGGCTGGATTCACGACCGAAATACTACAAAATACAAACTTATAAGAAGGTGGATTTTCTACCTTCATCTGCATCTTGAGGAATTATTCTGGGTACTAAGGAAAGTGCGCAGCCTGCACATTATGCAGTTAGAACCATTAATGTAAAAGCTGTTAGGTTTCTGAAACCGAAATCAT
>JBCBSS010000111.1:0-26539 GCA_039819065.1 Bacteroidota bacterium | reverse complement strand
TCCAACCGAGTCAAACTGGATTTTATTGAAAAAATGGATGGAAGATTGGCTGTTATCGCTGACCATCCAAAAAGCTGCCCTGAATCAGGTGAGGTGCCTGGACTTTACAAATGCGTAGTTACAAAGCAAACTACAATGTACTACCGAATTAGACCCAAAGAAATTCAAATTATCACTGTCTTTGATACGCGGCAAAATCCAAAAAGGCTTAAGAAATCCTTGAAGGGGAATAAGTAGGTTCTAACAAGTATAGCTGCCAGTTTTGGAGTTGTCTCCAAAACCATGTGCAAGCCGGGTGTTTCCACCCGGTGGTTTAGATCAAGCCAAAACCGTCCTGTTGAAAGCATCTTAAAAATATCACTTATGGCAGCTATAACCTTTCTATAGCGACAACCGCCAGATGGAAACATCTGGCTGCACCTGTACAAGTACTATCCCAGTTGCCGGTTTTGGAGTTGTCTCAAAAACCGTGATCTCCTAATTTGTTGGTGAAAACACCAACAAAGGCAGAAAACATCTATGAAACCTGACAGGTTTTGCCGGTAGGCAGACACAAACGATGGCTAAAACTGAAAGGTAATCCCTCGACTGCACGCCTTAAAAGGTGTGGTAATTGATCAATCAGGTCCACATTTAACCACTTACGAACACCCTTACCAAAGCAGGATAGTTCAGGTTAGAAACGCTTGCTGTTAAAGCTATATTAAGCGGTACTCATTCTAAGACCTGCTTATGTCACCAGCCCGCTTATTACTACTTATAGTGCTTTGTATTAGTTGTTTTACCGTCAACGCTCAAAAGCAACTTGAATATTCTTTTGACTTATCCGATAGTAGCGTAGTCTATCATCACTATTGGAAAAGCACCGGGTACACTCCTGCTTCCATGACCACGGAGCAAGACTTCAAACTTTATCTCAATATGGTAGAGGGCATGCGTGGACAGGCGATAGAATATGTCAGGCCCCATTTCTTGCTCAATCATGTTAAAATCCTTGATCCGGGCACGGACAATCAAAGCTACGAATGGGAAGAGCTGGATGAAATTCTGGATTTGCTCGTTGAGGCTGACCTGAAATTAATTTTCGAGATCATGATGTCTCCCCACCCCTACTTTGACGACTGGTATGACCGTACTAAACTGGAAGCTTGGAAAGCATTTTGCCAAGCCTTAGTAGTGCATCTCGAAGATCGCTATGGCCAGGAAGTGATTCGCAGTTGGTACTTCGAGTCCATTAATGAGCCCGATATCGGATATTGGTGGCCTTATGGCCCTATTCAATTCTTGTATTACTATGATGCCACAGCTCAAGGGATTCATGAAGCAGATTCCGTTTTGAGGTTCGGCGGTCCCGGAGCTGCTTTTGGCCTTTCTACCGTATATGAAGTCTTCATAGATCATGCCGCCAACGGTTTGAATTTCTACACTGGTGAAAGAAATGTCAAATGCGATTTCATCACCTGGCACAGAAAATTCACCCCTCACGCCATGGTCAATGAGGAGATTAAACTGAACGATTTTCTGAGCCGATATAAAGATCGGTTCAAAGGAATTCCCGTCGGAAACGATGAAGCGGACCCCATTGCCGGGTGGAATAAACCTTTCTGGTGGCGCCCGAAACCTTGGTATGCTGCTTTCGTGGCGCAGTCTGTCGACCTGCATAATCAGGCTTTTGTTGACGAAAAGGGAGCAGACTATTTCGTGCTCAGCAACGACAACGCTTTTATGGGCGATTGGTACAAGCGAACCCACCTAGCTAGATTTCGAAAGGGTGGTGATGCCAACGACTTGCCTGAAGAACAACGCAATCAGTTCTATGTGGTAAAAAAGCCAGTTTTCACGGTAATGAGTTTACTGGCTATGCAAGGCAGCCAAAGATACCTGCCAAAGGAAAATCCGGGAGATTCTACCGCTGGGGTCATTGTTTCTAAAAATGCCAATCGTGAATTCATGATATTGAGTTACAACAAGCCAGAAATCAAGATTACGCATCAGAAATCAGGAACTGAACCTGATCAAGCTGACCAACGTGCTATAACAGCTGCTAAAACAGAGCTATCGATCAACCTTAAGCAAGTACCTCCAGGTGACTATACTTTGGTTCAATATAGAATAGATGATAAAAACGGGAACCCATATCAGACCTGGGAAGCACGCGGTAAGAAAGAAATACCATCCTCTAGTGAGTTACTTGAGCTACTCCGATCTGAAAACCCTGTGTTAACTGCGACGAATGATCTCACCGTCAAGAACAACTTTCTAATAGCCACGCAATTTGAGTCATCCGGTGTAGAATTAGCCTGTTTATTGCGTAAACCCGCACGTCGGCCAAATAAGATCATCAACCTAAAAGCACATACTTATATCGGGGCAAATGGTGAACAGATGGTTATGCTAAACTGGAAGCACGCTGATGAAATGCACATCAAGTCCTTTGATATTTACTTCTCTCCAATAGGCGAACGCAAGTTTCAGAAAGTCAACCAAGCGGAGGTATTGGACAGGTCTTTTTTACACATTCATGCTGACAATAAAGGCGGAAAATACAGAATCGAAGCGGTCGATTATTGGGGTAGAAAGTCGGGTTATTCGGAAGTGCTGAATGTATCGTTTTGAATACCTGGAAGTCCGGAATTCCTTCAATGCACCACTGATGAAAGGGAACGCGTTGCAAACGCGCTCCAACGTAGTAAGCCGTCCTTGATAATTGCTTCAAAACATGCTTGTGAAAGATAATTTGGCTAGTACGAGTGCGGCTGGCGCCAAAATTCCGAGCCAGCGTAGGGTTGCGGGCTGAAGGTTAAATTTTGGCTTGATTTTTCTTTGCTTCGTTTCTTTTCATCTAAGGAAAAGAAATAGCTTGTCCCGTACATCGGGAAAGGCCTTCTGATGATCAGAACATTAAAATTTTATCTAGTCAAATGCTGGTCACCTAAAAGTAAAAGCGTCTTAAACTGACCAGAATCGTCTATATTGACAAAGCATTGGTCTTTTATTCAGCTACCAACTCTACCCTACTCCCCTGCAACCCTTCAGCGCTTGCTTCGATTACAATCTCGCCAGGTTGACCGTTGCTTTGTATAATCGCCAGGCACATGCCGTTGAAAGCCTTTCTATAATTCACCTTGTGCGGTGAGTGATCTAGTGGGTCGCCGTTTTCCACACCTATGATCTGCGCCGGACCATTAATATCAAAGTTAATAAGGTTATTAGCATAGGGTATCAAATTGCCGTTTTCATCCAAAACATGAGCTTCGATATGTATACAACTTACACCGTCCGGAGTTATGCTTTCCTTGTCGACGCTCAGTTCTATTTTAGATGGTTTCCCACTGGTAACTTGTTGTGCCTCTGTGACCACCTTGCCATTGGTAGTACCCACCGCTTTGATCACTCCAGGAGTATAAGGCACCTGCCATTCCAGGTTCATTTTACCCTTCATTTTCTTTTTGCCAAGCGACTGATCATTGAGAAATAGTTCTACCGAATCGGTATTGGCATACACCCAAACCGGGATAGTCTTCCCTTCTAAATCCGGCCACGTCCAATGCGGAAGAATGTGCACCATTGGCTCAGTAGTCCACTGGCTTTTGTAGAAATAGTAAGTATCCTTGGGGAATCCGCATAAGTCGAGAATCCCAAAGTTGAAGAAACGAGCAGGCCAACCGAGATTTGATTCTCCGAGGTAATCAAATCCAGTCCACCTAAACTCCCCTGATACATAGCTTAAGCTATCCGTTCTTCTCCATGAGTCGCGGGCACTCAAACGCACAGATGAGTTATCATAAGATGAAGAATAGTAGTCCGAAGCATTTACAAAAACCTCTTCACTCGTCAGGTCCGGCACTGGAACCCCTTGATTGGGAGATCGCATGTAGGACTTGGTCTTATAAACCCCTCGCGTCTGGAAAGTATGTGGGATTTCTGTGGCAATGAATTTACGATCCGGGTATGCAGCTTTATCCTTTTCGTAGAAAACCGAACCGCCTCCACCATTATATCCGGTCACATCAAGCAGAGAAGAGAAACCAGTTTCATTAGCTAAATGTATGAAACAGCATCCGGCGGTAATGGGGCGGGTTGTGTCTTCCTCTTTGACGATCTCCATGAGCCTTTTCAGGCGTTGAGGGCCTTCCGGATAACACTGATCAGGTATTTCATTCCCAATGCTCCACATGAACACACTAGGGTGATTACGATCCCGCCTGATGACATCTCTCAAATCCCGCTTATGCCATTCTTCAAAGTACAGGTTATAACCGAAAGGAACCTTTCCCTGATCTTCTTTATCGGTTTCCCAAGGCCATGAATCGATCCATTCGTCAAATACTTCATCCATCACCAAAAAGCCAAGGCTATCACACATATCGTAAAACTCTGGCGCAAATGGATGATGCGCTGTTCGGATGGCATTCGCCCCCATCTCTTTAAGCAGTAGCAACCTGCGCAACAGTACATCTTCTGGTACCGCCACACCAACCGGTCCGGCATCCTGGTGATTGTTAACTCCCTTCACTTTTATATTCTCGTCGTTCAACCAAAACCCGGTCTCAGAATCAAAACGAATGGTTCTCACACCAAAAGTCTTAACTTCCGTTTCTACCTTATCACCATCAATCAAAATGTGAGATTGCAATCGGTAAAGGTTCGGATGCTCTGGTGACCATAGCAACGGACTAGGCAATGATATATCTAGCGCTACCCGAGCCGTATCAAACTCATTGACTTCGATCGCCTTTTGGGTAGTATTAATAATCTTGCCCTTAGCATCAAGTATCTCACTCACCACATTTATCCGTTTCTTTCTATCAGTAGAATTAGCAATTTCATATGCCGCATTAACCATCGCTTGCTCTGAATTTACCTCAGTAGTGGTGATGAACGTACTATTGTGGGCAAAAGCAACTTGATCCTTAACAGCCAACCATACATGTCTATAAATACCACTTCCGGTGTACCAGCGGCTGTTAGGCTGTAATGAATTATCCACTTTCACAGACAGCACATTATCGCCGGCATTAAGGTGAGGAGTAAGGTTATACTGGAAGGGTACATATCCATAGGGCCGCTTCCCCAGATAATGGCCGTTGATCCATACTTCGCTGTTCATGTAAACACCATCAAACTGAATGAAGACTTGCTTATCTTTCCATAATGGATCCCATGCAAAAGTCTTGCGATACCAGCCAATACCTGTGGGCAAGTATCCACCTAGCGAGCCAGAGGGATTCTCTTGATTGTACTCCCCTTCAATACTCCAGTCATGAGGCACATTTAGTTTTCTCCAATTTTCGCCGTTGAATTCCTTGAAATGCGCCGAGTCACTTTCTCCTAGATGAAAGCGCCATGAAGTATCAAAACTAATGACCGCGTCAGGTCTTTGTATTTTTGTGGTACAGCCCAGCAAAGAGCTGATCAGTACTAATAAGAGCGTTATTCTTTGCAATGATCGAGTTTTAAAATGAAAAGTTTTCAAGTTGGTCATCAGCCTCTTCACTGACGATGGCTGGTTTTAATTGAAACGCTCCTAAACTGATCCGAAAACCTCAAAAAACTGTCCTGCTTTGTCCTGAAACATCTCAAATGAAGATTCCCATTCCAAGAAAATAAGTTCGTATTCTATCGGAAAGTCTGTACGCTAGCTATTCTGAAATCGACAATTACGCCATCGTCTGACACCCAAGTTTTGAGAAGTTGGCATCACCGAAACATTAAATGAGCTAACTCAAAAAGTAAAATGTAATTCTTCTTTTCCTTATATTCGAGAGACAGAAACCGCTCGTAGTGCAGGAATATAAAACTGATCTTAGCAACTTAAATGAACAACAGCGCGAAGCTGTTATTAGTGAGGAAAAACGGGTTTTGGTATTGGCAGGTGCCGGATCAGGAAAGACCAAAACGCTTCTACAAAAGCTCATCTATCTTATTGAGGAAAAGGGTGTCAGTCCATCACAGATATTAGCCATCACATTTACAAAAAATGCTACCAATGAAATGTTAGACAGGCTGATTACCGTCGCCGATCACACAGGTAGATACGCAGATATACTGGCCGATAAAACGATCGACGAAAAGCAAAAGAGTGCAGAAAGATATGCCTTCAGCAGGCGTTTCAAATGGATTGATAAGCTTACGTTGCGCACATTCCACAGCCTTTGTTACTCTATTATGCGCAATTTCGGCGTTAATGAATTTGACAACAAATTCAAGATCATCAGCGAGTCTAAGTACACTGATCCAGATTTCGCTCGTTTCAGTGCTGAAGAAACCTCTTACGAGGTCACGCATAAGATACTCATAGAATTCTGCCAGACCAATGACTACCTGCTTAAGCTAAAAAAGTATATTCTGGATTATATGGTCGACAAGATTCATTTCGAAAATATCTCACCGACTAACTTTAGACCGGATGGCCTACGCTATACAACGTTGAATGGTACCAAGGTAAGATCAAAATCAGAGCAATATATAGCAGATTGGCTCTACAGACATAGTATAAAGTTCGAATACGAACCAAAAGTAAACTTCAAAGATTTTGACTTTCGGCCTGACTTCTATATACCTGAAGCTAACGTTTATCTAGAGCATAAAAGCAATATCAGTGCACCTTCCTATGCCAAAGAAAAGCAATTCAGAAAGGCCAATAAGACATGTTTCACCACTTACGAGACCCAGACCAAAGACTCGGCACTGTTTAACCTGGCGCTTGATAGGATAATAAAGAACCGATTACCAGCCAACTACCACTTTTCTGCCGCACTCTCTTTCGAGGATGAGTTCAGAACATACCATAAAGAAGTAAAAGATTTTCTTCGGCAGGTCACCAGGGTAATAGACATGATCAAGGTTGAAAATCTCAATCCTGACGAGGTACTGGCCAAATCTCAGCTTGACCAGCACGAGAGAGTCCGCATATTCTATCAATTAGCTATTCCAATTGTCGCTGCATATGGAGATTACTGTATTAACAAGTCCTATTTGGATTTCAATGATATGATCTCCAAAACTATCTCTCTTTTTAAGAATCGATCAGAAATCGCTGAAAAGTTCAGGGATAAGTATCAGTATATCCTGGTGGATGAGTTTCAGGACGTCAACAACCTACAAGTAGAATTGATCAAGCTGCTGTTAACTAAAGACAACCAGTTATTTTGTGTAGGAGATGATTGGCAAAGTATATACGGATTCAGAGGGTCCAATGTTGATTACATTGTCAACTTTTCAAAGCATTTCATCGATGCAAAGGTCATCAAACTATCCCTTAACTACCGTAGTACCCAAAGCATAGTCGGTGCAAGCAATGAAGTGATCAGGCACAATAAATTCATGGTCGACAAACAAATTCAGGCATTTAAGAAAACCAACAGTAAGATTCATGTTTATGCAGGTTCTAATGAAATTGAGAACATTGACTTCGCCGTAAATGAAATTAAAAAGCTACAAGAAGAAAAAGGTTATACCAAAGAGGATATTTTGTTCCTTTATCGAAGAAGTAAAATGTACAGCCAATACTTCAAAAGGTTCAAAGATGAAGAGTTATTTGTGTCAGGCAAGACCATTCATTCATCCAAAGGGCTGGAAGCAAAAGCGGTTTTTGTGATCGGGTTGACTGAGGGCAGCGGGGGTTTCCCAGATATATGGATGGAGGACCGTATCTATCAAGTCATCAAAGAATCACAACACGACATGCTTCTCGAGGAAGAACGAAGGTTGTTCTACGTAGCCATTACAAGAGCCAAAGACGATCTTTACCTGCTTACCGAAAAAGCCAATGAATCCAGCTTCGTCAAAGAAATACCCGGTAGTTACAAATTAAATACCAGCACCCACCTTCGATCGGTAATCGATCAACTAAATACTTGTCAACACTGCGATAATTACATCGACGAAGACTCCAAATATTGCAAATACTGTGGCATGGCACAGGACTAGTCGATTAAAATAGTACACCTATTCATTTTCACATGACAGATTACAGGAATATCGAAGTTGAAAAAATAGTCAAGGCTCCGATTAGCGAGTTATGGCAAGAATATAGCGCCCAACCTTTCTGCGAAGTGTCACCCTTGTCTGTTGATTCGGTCCCAACCCAGGGGATTATCTTCATAGGCATCAACCCTTCCTTAAGTAGCGAGGATCGAGATCATCTCTCTTCTCAACCCGTGAAAGAAATTGAGTTTTATAGTATCACTCCCACTCAAGAACCAGGTCATCCCTATTTCAAAAAGTTTTATGAGATCGCTAATAAATCGGAGGTAAAACTTTGGGGGCATTTAGACCTTTTGTACATCCGGGAGACACAGCAGGATAAAGTACTGAGCTTGATCAAAACTTCGGAAGGCCTCGATTTCATTTACAGGCAATTGATGGTAACCAAAAAAGTAATAGATCGACTTCTGAAAAGTGAAGAGCCTATCATTTTTGTAGTGGCCGATACTTTGGCAAGAAGGTTTTTGGGAAAACAACACGATAAAGGAACCAATTTGGACGAGTGGATCGGATATGACTTCCAACCAAATGAAGACCTTGGAACCTACAAATTGGGCAAACACCATTTCTTCTTCACCAGCATACTAACCGGACAAAGAGCGCTAGACTTGGGTTCCTATGAGAGATTGATCTGGCATATCAAGTTTGTAAAAGACAAACTCAAAAAGTAACGTCTAATTAGTAAGTCGGGTAATAACAGAATTATTTCTACTTATTTCTATCTACTTCTACTTATTTCCAGTTTCTAACTTCTAACTTCTAATTTCTACTAAGAACTGGATTGCTTCGTCGTACCTCCTCGCAATGACAGCCAGAATCCAGTATCCAGCCACCTCACCACAGGACACTTCAGGATGCTCATTCTGGCCACCTGACCTAATTTAAAAGCTCCAGAAAGCGACGGTATATGTTCAAACATCTTTGTCTCATTTTCTTGCTGATCACAACACATGCGATCGGTCAAAAACCGCACTGGCAAAACCCGGAGGTAGTCAATGTCAACAAGCTACCTGCACGTGCTACGTCCATTTCCTACCCGTCCAAGGAGTTGGCCATTGCCGCCAATCGGGATGCTTCCCCGAGAAAAAAACTGTTGAACGGCCCATGGAAATTCAGCTTCTATGAAGCGCCAAATCAAGTACCAAAAGATATTTACCAACCCACTTATAGCGACGGAAAATGGAAAACCATTCCGGTCCCCTCCAATTGGGAGCTGGAAGGCTATGGCAAACCATGGCACCGCCTCACCCATCAAATTTGGGAAAAGAAGGGCGTAAAAGAACCCAATATCCCAACCGACTACAATCCAACTGGGATATACCGTAAGGAAATCGATATGCCAAAGGCATGGAAGGATATGCAGATCACCTTGCATGTCGGAGCGGCTTCGTCAGCTCTCACCGTTTGGGTAAATGGCCAATATGTTGGGTACAGCGAGGATAACATGCTACCTGCCGAATTTGATATTACTCCCTTTCTTCAAGACAAGAAGAACCTGGTCACTTTTCAGGTATCTCAGTGGTGCGACGGCAGTTACTTAGAAGATCAGGATCATTGGCGCATGAGCGGCATTACCAGAGATGTCTTCTTAGAAGCTGCCCCGCAGGTTCAATTGTACGACTTCGCTGTACGTACCGACCTGGATGAGAATTATGAACATGCCAAGTTGCAAATCAGACCTGATATTGTATTCTACGAGGAAAAGCAGACGGAAGGCTGGAAGATAGAAGCAGCACTCTATGATGATCAGAAACAGCAGGTACTCAAAGAGCCGTTAACAATCGATGTACAAAAAGTACTCAAGGAGCACTACCCTCAAATTGGTAATCGACCTTTTCAAAACCTGATGCAGGTGGATATAGAAAGTCCAAAGAAATGGTCGGCGGAATACCCTAACCTTTACACGTTAGTACTCTCTTTGAAAGATAACAAAGGAAAACTGGTAGAAGCCAGAAGTACGCGGATAGGTTTTAGAGAGATTGACATCTCTGATGGGCAATTCAAAGTGAACGGCATCCCCGTACTACTCTACGGCGTAAACAGGCACGATTGGGATGCTAAAACAGGCAAAGCTGTAACCAAAGAGGCCATGCGCCGCGATGCGGAATTGATGAAAAAACTGAACGTCAATGCTTCGCGCTCTTCGCACTACCCTAACCCACCTTACTGGTATGAGCTATGTGATGAATACGGCATCTATGTCATGGATGAAGCCAATATAGAGAGTCATGGTAAAGGTTCACTTTTCAGTAACATCCCCGCTTGGCATACCACTTTCCTGGAGCGTGGCATTAGAATGGTAGAACGGGACAAGAACTACCCTAGTATCATAAGTTGGTCGCTCGGCAATGAGGCCGGTTTTGGGCCCAATCATGCTGCACTATCGGCCTGGATCAAAGAGTTCGACCCTACACGACCCATTCATGCGGAAGGCGCACAAAACATCTATGGTTACCGGTGGCCCTCACCAGAGCCGAATGATCGCATGTACACCGACTTTGTCAGTCGCATGTACCGGCCAACTGAACTGATGGTCGATTTGGCCACTAAACCGAACGATAACCGACCGGTAATATGGTGCGAGTACGCCCATTCACAAGGCAACAGCACCGGAGATTTGGAAACTTATTGGCAAGCCATTCGCAAATATCCACGGTTTGTTGGGGCATTTGTTTGGGACTGGCGTGATCAATTGATCACCAAAGAAAGTAAAGATGGACGCACCCTTTGGAAGCATGGTACCGACTTCGGCCAAAAGCAGGCTGATTTGAATCCAGTCCAAAAAGGTCTGATCTCAGCCGATGGTCAAATCAAATCTGGCGGTTGGCAAGCCAGATATATCTGGCAAAGAGCTGTTTTTGAAGCCAAAGATTTGAAGCAAGGGACTTTGACCATTTCGAACCGTCACTTCCGCACTAACCTGAATGAGTACGATTTAAAATGGGAGATCACCAAAGATGGTAAGGTATTAGAAAGTGGACAAATGCCCGGGCCAGACATTCTACCCAACCAAAAAGGCGAAGTGAAACTGTCACTGCCCTCAATCACGATAGAACAAGGTTACCGCTACCACCTCAACGTCTCATTGGTGCTAAAGAAAGATATGCCATGGGCCACACAAGGATTTAGCGTAGCCAATGAGCAATTCTTATGGCATTATAGCCCCAGTTTAAAGAAGCCATCCCTTTCTCAAAAACCTACTGTAAATGACACAGGCCAACAAGTGGAAGTTGTTGCAGGTGATATTAAAGCCACTTTTGACAAGCAATCCGGCCTGCTTGTCAAATATGCTAAGGGAAAAACGCAAATCATCAAAGTTGAAGGCAAGCCAAACTTCTGGCGTGCGCCCACTGACAACGACGGTGCCTCGGGCATGCGCGAAAGGCAAGGCATTTGGAAAACCAACACCTATGAAAGACTCTCATTGTCCGATTTTCAGGTCATGGAGCATACAACTTCTGCAACCGTAGTTGCTATGTTAGGCTTGAAAGAAGGGCAAGGCTCAGTTAAGTTGACTTACCATGTACATGGGGATGGGAGCTTGCAAGTCGAATATCAATTCATGCCTGGTGCTGGGCTGCCTGAACTACCGCGTTTGGGTTGGCAAACTGCTGTAGATGCTTCCTTTGACCAATTGACATGGTTTGGCCGAGGACCTTATGAAAGCTACACTGATAAAAAGACCGGGATGATGGTATGGGCTTATTCAGAATCTGTAAAGGGTGATTTCACCTATTATGTGAGACCACAAGAAAGCAGCAATAAAACAGATGTCTATTGGGTAGAATTGAAAAACCAACAAGGGCAAATGCTACGCATAGAAACAATGGGCCATCCTCTGAACGTGAGTGCATGGCCCTTCACTCAACAGCAGATCGAAGAAGCCAATCGCATAGAAGAACTGGCTTTCGGAGATAAGATCACCCTCAATATAGACCTCAAGCAGATGGGTGTAGGAGGTGACAATACATGGAATATTGATGCCGCTCCCCACAGGCCTTTTAGAATACCGGCACAGCCATATACTTATTCATTTCTGATCAGAATCGTTAACCAATGAGTGCCTTGGCTAGTGTTGACTGTATGAAAATCACTTCAATGTTTATACTGTTGATTACATCATACTCGGTATATGGACAAAGCCAACCCGGAAAGGTGCTGTTGTACGATACTTACCACAAGAACTACGACGTTAGTAACGCCTATCCTGACCTCCTGAGCAAACAGAGCGGTGCGTCCATCAAAACGAGCAATGTTCCTTTTAATGACAGCTTGCTTAGAACAGCTCACAGCCTCTTGCTATTCTTTCCTCAGATAGGATTGGATGACCGGGAGAAAGAGGCAGTAGTCCGTTTCCTGGAAAAGGGAGGATCGTTATTGCTGGTATTCGATGAAGAAAAAAGGACGCCATTCAATGGTATCAATGAGATCATTGCGCCATTCGACATACAACTTACGGAATCAGATATACCTTATGTACACAATTGCGGTGCGATTGCTCAAGCAGGCAAAGTATGCAAAGCACGTCGCGAAATTCCCTACAGTGGTGGAAGAGCAGTGATCGGTGGTGAAATGATCAGTACGGTTTATGTAGATGACCCGTACGTTCATTCTGCCTATGTTGAGACAAAGGCCGGAGGTAAAATCATCGTGCTGGCCGACGGCATGGCTGCCCTGCTGATGGGCAGCGACAAAGGGGAAAGGCTTACCGGTACTGTACCGGCAGATACCAAATATTGGGGCAGAGACAGCAAAGTTTTTATAAAAGAAATACTGGCTTTCCTTTTGGCCGATTGATCTAAAGCAGAATAAACTGAACAAAACGCATAACATTACTAATCAGATGCAATCAAATATTAAAAGAACGAGAAATGCCTTTTCAATCTTATTGATCCAAATGGGTGTACTGTTGGCGTGTGCTTCAGAAACCACTGAAGAGACGAAGCAGGATCCAGTCATCAGCGCCGATCAATGGAATGCTCAGTGGATCATGTCCTCGGAGATGCCGGACTCGGCCAATGTATGGTATTGCTTTGCCAAGGATTGGGAAGTGGATCAAGCTCCATCATCAGCACTAAAGGCCAAGGTAGCAGTGGATTCAAAGTACTGGCTCTGGATCAACGATGAAATGGTAATGAGGGAAGGCCAATTAAAACGTGGGCCGACTCCTCATGATACTTACTTTGATGTGGTCGATATCGGTAAGTATATTAAGCAAGGCAAGAATGAGATCAGGTTCATTGTCTGGTATTTCGGTAAGGAAGGTTTTACACATAAGAATAGTGGTAGTCCGGGACTCATTTTTGAAACTGTAGGCGGTGATGCACCATTGATCAGTGATTCGACCTGGAAGGCATGGCCACATCCGGCTTTTGAAACGACAGACGGGCCTCATCCGAACTACCGGCTACCGGAATCAAATGTACGGTTCAATGCGCAGAAAGGTGATTTCGGCTTCGAGCAGATTAAAATAGAAAACTACCCTAACGCGCTTCAGGCAGGCGTTCCACCCACCGCTCCCTGGAATAACCTGGTAGAAAGGCTTATCCCTCACTGGAAAGACTTCGGTATGAAGGCTTATGAAAATGCACTTGCATTCCCCTTCGACTCAAAGGGTGACACCCTTAAAATGAAATTACCTTATAATGCCCATGTGAATCCATACTTGAAAATAAATGCCCAGGCTGGTCAGGTAATAGATATCAGAACAGATCACTACTTTGGTGGTGGGCCACCTAACCTAAGGGCAGAATATGTCACCAGTGAAGGTGAGCAGCAATTCGAACTCCCTGGTTGGATCAATGGACATGAAGTACATTACTACATTCCTGAGGGTATAAAAGTGCTTGACCTCCAATACCGTGAAACTGGTTATGATACCGAGTTTGCCGGAAGCTTTGAGTGCGATGATCCATTCTACAATAAGCTTTGGGAAAAGGCACTACGCACACTTTATGTCACTATGCGGGATAATTATATGGATTGTCCTGACCGCGAGCGAGCCCAGTGGTGGGGTGATGTAGTGCTGGAAAGCGGAGAGGCATTCTATGCGCTGGATCGTCGTGCTGATCTATTATTGGTCAAAGGCATGTACGAGTTAATGGGTTGGCAAAGAGAAGATAGCACCATTTTCTCCCCCGTACCTGCTGGAAACTGGAATGGCGAACTGCCCACTCAAATGCTCTCCAGTGTCGGGTACTACGGTTTCTGGAACTACTACTGGCAGACTGGGGATATCGAGCCGATTCGAACGGTATTCCCTCAAGTGGGTAAGTATTTATCTATTTGGAAACTGGAAGAAAATGGTACAGTCAAGCTAAGAAAAGGGGGCTGGACTTGGGGTGATTGGGGGCAAGACCGCGACATGCGACTGTTATTCAACACCCAATACTACATGGCTTTAGACGGGTATCGGTTGATGGCTGAGGCCTTAGGTGAAGATCAGATTGCTACATCTATAGCATCTGATATGCAGGCATTTAAAGATAACTTCAACAAGGCATTTTGGAACGGCACCAGCTACCGCTCTCCAGAGTACCAAGGTGCTACAGATGATCGTTCACAAGGGCTGGCAGTCGTAAGTGGTCTGGCAGATAAAGACAAGTTTGAGGCTATCACCAAGGTTTTAAAAGAAGAAATGCACGGCAGCCCTTACATGGAAAAATACGTTTTGGAGGCACTCTATCAAATGGGCCAAGATGAATTCGCTTTAGAAAGAATGCAAGAGCGGTTTGACAAGATGGTCAATCACCCTGAGCTAACTACCCTCTGGGAAGGTTGGGGCATTGGTGCTGAAGGTTACGGTGGTGGAACCGTCAACCATGCCTGGAGCGGTGGTGGACTTACCTTGCTTTCACAATATGCGGCCGGTATTGCTCCTACAGCGCCGGGGTATACCCGTTTCAATGTCAGGCCTCAAATGGGTCACTTAAAGCATATTAAGGCTACTGTACCCAGCATTAAAGGTGATATCAAAATAGAAATCGATCGGCGGGAGGGTTACGCCTTGCATCTTGAAGTACCAGAAAACACCACGGCCACTGTTTATTTGCCTAAAGGATATGATAGTATTGATATGAATGATAAACTGCTATTAGAAAATGGCACTTTCCAGGCCATAGAGGGCATTACTTTTTCTAAAGATCAAGACGGAAACAGTATAGTTGAAATTGGTGCTGGAATTTATGATTTTAAAGCAGAATAGTGATCTGTCATGGTGAGGAACGAAGCCATCTCTTTGTCATCATTTGTGAAAACGTCTTACGAACGCGTTACAAACGCGCTCGATCAGATTGAGTGCCGCCAGGTGTTTCCACCTGGCGATCAAGACAAAGGCAGTTGGGTCTTTCGACCTGACTGCACGATACAGACGAGGCGTGCAAGTAGTCGTTTGTGAAGACACAAACGACGGCAAGAAGACCTGACTGCACGGTATAGAGATTAAGATAATATGAGCAAAAAGCTACCAGATAAAGACTTTAACCCTGCTTTTCCATCCACTGAAGACCTCAGGAGTGGTGCAGCACGGCGAATGCCTAAGTTCGCCTTTGAATACCTGATTGGTGGAGCTAATGAAGAGGTTAACCTGAAAAAGAATACGGACGATATTCATAAAGTTGAGCTTGAACCTGAGTACCTGGGTGCGCACACTTCCTCGGATATCAGTACCACTTTGTTTGGTCAAACTTATGATGCGCCTTTCGGGGTTGCCCCGATAGGATTACAAGGTTTGATGTGGCCCAATTCTCCAGAGATTCTGGCCAAGGCCGCCATGAAACACAATGTGCCTTTCATTCTTAGCACAGTGAGCACCAGTAGCATAGAAAGAATTGGTGAGTTAACCGAGGGCAAATTCTGGTTCCAACTATACCATCCAGCTGAAGATAAATTGCGTGACGATGTTCTTAAGCGGGCGGCAGAAGCTGGCTGTCAGGTATTGGTAGCATTGGCTGACACACCGAGCTTTGGCATCAGGTATAAAGACGTGCGTAATGGTTTGGCCATGCCACCCAGTATGTCATTGCGCAATATCTTGCAAATCATGTCGCGTCCGAAATGGGCCCTCCAGACACTGAAGTACGGACAGCCCAATTTTGCCACGCTCCTACCCTACATGCCCAAGAACCTCAATCTGAAGCAATTGGGGCAATTCATGAACCAGACCTTTGATGGCAGGTTGAATGAGGAGAAGCTTACCATTCTACGAGATAAATGGAAGGGTAAATTGGTCATCAAAGGTATTGTGAACGAAAAAGATGCCGAAAAGGCCTTGAAGCTTGGTGCAGATGGTTTTATCGTATCCAACCACGGTGGGCGTCAATTAGATGCTGGACAGTCTACCATTGTACCTATGACCAACCTGGCCAAAAAGTATAGTGATAAAATGACGGTGATGATCGACAGTGGCATCCGTTCAGGACCTGACATTGCCCGATGTTTGGCCAGTGGGGCGCACTTCACATTTTTGGGACGGGCTTTCATGTATGGTGTTGGTGCCCTTGGCAATACAGGAGGCAGTCATGTCATGGCCATGTTGAAAATGCAGCTTACCCAAATCATGGAGCAGTTGGGGTGTGAGAAGGTAGAAGACTTAGGCCAACATCTGATTAAAAATTCTTAAGTAGAAGGCTTGAATCAGTAACACCTAAAGCTTGAAAGTTCATCCAACCTATTTCAAAGATTTATCGAGAGTGATTATATTTGAAGCCGGTAAACTGCATTACTAACCTAAATCACAAGCAATTGAAAAAGTCACTTTTCATGTGCCTGTTCATGGCAATATGTACATATCTGTCGGCACAAAACGAACAAGAGCAATATCGGTTCAAAGATGGCATCTACCTTAACATCGAAGATTTCAAAGCTAACCAGCCCTCAATGCCTTTGCCAGGACTAAGTAATGCCAACAGCGATCCTTTAGCAGGCAGGCTATGCATGAAAAACATTGAGTATGTCAACAATGGCAAGGTAGAAAAAATAAACTCTAAAGATGTTTGGGGTATATGCATCAATGGAGAGCCTTATATTAAACATGTTCCTTTCGATGCCCAAATCTCGATTGCCTCCTCCTATTGCTATTTCAAATTACACCATGTAAAGTCCCTTAGCCTATACTTTGTACAAGAAACAGTACGTAGAAACAACAATTGGACGGGCAATCCTGTACCCATCTACGCACCTGGCGAAGTAAAAGTTAAAATCAGAGAGTATGCGGTCGACTTAAGAACAGGTATAACATATAATCTAAAAAGTGAAGCTTCCAAGATAGTTGATCTCATCAAAGAAGATGAGTATTTTAAGGATTCCAAGATCAAGAAAAAGGATGTCATGATGTTCATCACACAGTATAATCAGAGGCACCCTTTGGAGCTAACTCAATGAGGCAGTAAGAGTGACGATCAAAAGGCCTAATGGTCTAGTCCTAATGGTCTTGTATTGACTAACTAATAAGGCAAAGCCAGAACATCCACCATCAATATATTGAAAGCCGCTTTTACGGGTCATATCCGTACTTTTACCACCCTAAGCTGATTAACATGACAGTCAAAAAGCATTATGATGAACATCTGGCTCACTTCTACGGTTGGATGGCAGGAGATTTTGATACACTAAAGAATAACTTCCTCAACGTTCTACGTGATAATGGCATTAAGCCTAATTCGACCAAACAAGCGCTTGATCTTGGTGCTGGTCATGGTGTTAAAAGTCTTGCTCTATCAGAAGCAGGGTTTGGTGTAACCGCCGTAGATTTCAACCAGCAATTATTGGATGAACTCAGGCAACAGCTTGACAGTGATCAGATCAAAACTGTTCTTGCTGACATACGCGACGTCAAGTCTTTCGAACACCTTCAGCCCGAGCTGATATGCTGTTGTGGTGATACAATAACCCATTTGAACGACAGAGGGGAAATCGAACAATTGATCAAGGATGCATCAACTATTCTGGAGCCGGAAGGTCTGCTCATACTCTCCTTTCGTGATTACAGCCACAGCCTTGAGGATAACCAAAGATTTATACCCGTAAAGAGTGATGCTAACAGGATACTAACATGTATCCTCGACTACGATGAAGAAAATGTCAAGGTAACGGACCTGCTATATGAAAGACAGGAAGATCAATGGGTTCAAAAGGTCAGCACTTACAACAAAGTCCGGGTTAAAATAGAAGAAGTCTTAAGCTTTCTTGAGGCAAGCGGGTTGAAAGTGATGCTAAATGAGCCCATCAACAGAATGCAAACCATCATCGCGAAGAAAGTCACAGATTAAGTAATTCATGTTATAAGACCACAATATTGCACGGTTCGTCTTATAGCTTGGTCCTGCCATCAACTCATGACTGATTAGGCCGTATGCATTAGTTATGCGCACTCTTACTAAAATCAGCTTATTGATCTTTCATCTGCTAATGGCCAAAGCAGCTATTGCCCAAAACATCTACAGCAGCGAGCATTGGAAATCCAGAGACAAATGGCAAAATGTTCCAGCCATCTTTGAAGCGATGGGTATCCAAAAAGGTGATGCTGTCGCAGACATCGGTTGCCACGAAGGCTATATGACGTTCAAGTTTGCCAAACAAGTGGGCACCTCAGGTAAAGTTTACGCTGTTGATGTAAACCGCTCAAGAATTAGCACACTGAAATCAATGCTTAAAGAGCAGCAAATCAATCATGTAGAAACCATTGTCGGTGACTATGACAACCCCAAACTACCTGCTAATTCATTAGACTATGTCTTCATTATGGATACCTACCATGAAATGGATGACTACATGGATATCCTTGGGCATATCAAAAAAGCGCTCAAACCTGGCGGAAAGATCGTAATCATGGAACCCATAGCAAAAGAGCGCAGAGGTTGGAGTCGCTCTAAGCAAGAAGCCAAACATGAAATCGATATGAAATACGTCATCGATGATCTTAAAAAGGCAGGCTACAAAATCCTCCGACAAGAAGATCCTTTCATCGATCGCACCAAGAAGAAAAAGGATGTGCTTTGGTTATTGATTGCGGAGGTGAGTGAATAGTAGTTGGTTTTTAGTAGTTAGTAGTGAGTATTTAGCCCTTGGTTCGACGCTGTTTAGTTAAGCGTCGATCTGGATCGAACCGGTCAATTACCACGCCTTTTAAGGCGTGTTGTCGAGGCAAGACCTTTCTGGCGGCTTTTAACCGCTTAACATTGACATGAGCATCTCGATATGGCTTGACACTTTTACCTGACCATCTTGGCTTCTGTTTTGGAACTGCTAGCTTCAAAATAGTATCGCCTTTTTTTGTTTCTCCAATTCCTATTTGATCATCCATCGTTAAGGTTGTCATCAATAGCTGGTAAAATGATTCAGATTTCCATGAAATTCTATAAACAACATGGCTGAATTATGGTTTCTCTAATTATATTAGAAAAGATTTTTCCAAGTAATTACTGACAGCTAAATCGACCATCTAAAAATTCAAACCTGAAATACCATTTTTTAGACATGCGAATATCTCCTCAGAGCCAAAATAGTGCTGCTATTTTCAAGTATATGAGGATATTCATACAGAGACACTTATTCTCAATGACGCAATATGACTTGGTGTTTGGGTGAAGATAGATGGTCAACAAACCATACAAACCCTCTTCTATGCAGACAAAATTTTACCACTGGATAAAAATACAAAGGCGCTATCGCAATACTCAAAGAAGATACGCCTTGACTGGTGAAAAAAGACTTGCCCTTAAACTCGGTCATCTATCGCGCAGAATACATCGCCTCAACCGGTCTTGGAAAATCGGGGTCACTAGTGCGGCACTAGCGGCCTGGATGGCTGCGGCACCTCCTACAGCATTAAAAGCACAGGATTTCCCGGCCACTTTAGAGCTTTCTACTCTCAACGGCACCAATGGGTTTTTAATCAATGGAATTAGTGCATTCGACCGAACCGGTAACGTGGTTAGTAATGCCGGTGATATCAACGGAGATGGCATTGATGATATCATCGTCGGAGCGAATGGCGCAGATCCTGATAGTAAGGATTATGCCGGCCGATCCTATATAGTGTTTGGCAAAACCACCCCATCAATGACCAGTCTGGACCTGGAAAACCTGGACGGCACTAACGGTTTTGTAATTAATGGCATCGATGAAAGGGATTACTCCGGCACTTCGGTCAGCGATGCTGGTGATGTTAACGGAGATGGAATTGATGATCTTATTATTGGGGCACGTGACGCAGACCCCAACGGCGTTAATCGTGCCGGTGAGACTTATGTGGTGTTTGGCAAAACAACGCCTTTTGCGGCCAGCCTGGAATTATCCAGCCTGGACGGCACAAATGGATTTGTGATCAATGGTATAAATGAAGGTGATTATTCGGGTATTTCAGCAAGTGGCGCCGGTGACATCAATGGAGACGGACAGTATGATATCATCATTGGCGCACGCGGAGCGGACCCGAATGATAACATGCGATCAGGCGAGGCTTATGTAGTCTTTGGCAAGGCAGATGGCTTCGGTGCCAGTCTTGACCTATCCAGTCTGGACGGAACGAATGGATTTGTGATCAATGGGACAGATGAGCGTGATTTCTTAGGCTATGCTGTAAGTAATGCGGGAGATATCAATGGAGACGGGGTAGACGATGTCTTGATCGGAGCACCAGATGCCGATCCTAACGGTCAAACTGATGCCGGTGAGATTTACGTGGTGTTTGGTAAAACAGATGGTTTTGCTGCCAGCCTGGATCTATCAGACTTAGACGGTACCAACGGTTTTGTCATTAATGGGGCTAATGAATATGGTTATGCCAGCAACGCTCTGAGCAGCGCCGGAGATATCAATGGAGATGGAGCAGATGATATTTTAATTGGAGCTCCTTACACCGGCAGTAACTATGAAGGTGAGGTTTATGTAGTGTTCGGTAAGACAACTGCCTTTTCCGCCAGCCTGAATCTATCCGACCTGGATGGCACGAATGGTTTTATAATAAGTGGTATAGATGAAGATGGTTATTTGGGTCGTTCGGTGAGTGGCGCTGGTGACATCAATGGTGATGGATTGGATGATTTTTTAGTGGGTGCACCTTACGCGGGTGACGATGGCCCGGGTAGCGACGGATCAGGTCAGACCTATGTAGTCTTTGGTAAGGCCACCGCCTTCGTTGATAGTCTGGACCTATCCGGCCTTGACGGCACTAATGGCTTCACGATCAACGGGATTGACAATACAGACTATGCAGGGGGAGCGGTTAGTAGTGCTGGCGATATTAATGGAGATGGGGTCGATGATATTTTGATCGGGGCTCCCTATAACACCGGTATTGTAGGTGAGATGTACGTAGTATTTGGTATTCAGGCATCAGTCCCTCCTACCGTTGCCAACCCAATTCCTGATCAAACGATTATCGTGGGTGAGGCTTTCAGCTTCGAGGTACCTGCCAATACGTTTGAGGATAGGAATGCCGATGACACACAAACGCTTTCAGCTTCGCTCTTGGGTGGCGACCCGCTGCCTTTGTGGCTAATGTTTGGTGCTGGCAATGGCTCCTTTTCAGGGACACCTGCTAATGAAGACGTAGGCACCATCTCCATAGAAGTAACTGCCACTGATGGTGAGGGTCAAAGCGTAGCTGATGTCTTTGAATTGGAAGTAATTGCTTCCACGGTGGTGGGTTTGGATAGGCTTGAAGAGAGCGATATAACGGTCTACCCTAACCCAGTAAGTAACCTTCTGGTCATAGAAAGCGCAGAATCAATGCAGGTAGAGATCATGGACTTAAGCGGTAAAGTACATAAGCTGACTACGTCCGATCAACCTGTAGTAGTGGGGGCACTACCTAACGGAGTCTACCTAATCAGGTTGACTGATGCCTCAGGCGAGATCACTATGGGACGATTCATCAAAAAATAATCTCTGTAACTTGTAAAAAGTGGGCGGCATTAAATAACCAAAGCATAATCATTTCCCGGACTGAATGGGGGACTAATGCCGCCAGCTATGTATCTTGGTACAATTGTCTCGAAACCAATTCTGACTTT
Organism: Bacteroidota bacterium; assembly: GCA_039819065.1. Taxonomy (GTDB): domain Bacteria; phylum Bacteroidota; class Bacteroidia; order Cytophagales; family Cyclobacteriaceae; genus JBCBSS01. The sequence goes on along the minus strand of JBCBSS010000111.1, from coordinate 4,535 downwards.
ATCTCAGTGCGTACTGATACGAGCTGGAACGACTGGTTTTTGAGACTATCTCAAAATCAAATGCATGGATAAAGCACCAGAAACTTCTGCTAAGTTTGAACTGTCCACTTCTCGCCAATTTCAAAATTGGCTGAAATCAGAAAATAGTAGCCTCATCTTCACCACTTACCAGGTAGGTAAAGTCTTCATGCTGGGTGTTAATGTTGATGGAAGTCTTCATGTAACTGAACGAACCTTTCCGCGATGCATGGGACTCGGAACAGGCAGCAGCACCAATACATATTGGATGAGTTCATTGTTCCAGCTTTGGCGTTTTGAAAACTCTTTGGCCTCCGGTAAGTACCAGGATTATGACAAAGTGTACCTGCCCCAGGCAGCTTACACGACCGGAGATCTGGATATCCATGATATTATCATTGATAATAGTGGCCGCCCGGTATTTGTCAATACACTCTTCAGTTGCCTGGCCACCATCAGTGAAACACATAGTTTCAAACCTATTTGGAAGCCTCCGTTTATCAGCAAACTGGCTCCCGAAGACCGATGCCATATGAATGGACTAGCAGAAAGAGATGGTAAACCGGCTTTTGTGACCATAGTCGGTAAAAGTGATGTCTCAGACGGTTGGCGGGATCATCGGCAGCACGGTGGTTTTCTAATGGATGTACAAACCAATGAAACTATCTGTGAAGGTTTATCCATGCCACATTCCCCAAGATGGTACAAAGACAAGCTTTACTTATTAGAAGCAGGTACAGGCTATTTTGGCCATGTTGATACCGCAACCGGGAAGTTTGAAAGGATCACTTTTTGCCCAGGCTTCCTCCGGGGACTGGATTTTGTAGGCAATTATGCTATAGTAGGTATGAGCGGCTTGCGTAAAAACAAGACATTCAGTGGTTTACAATTGGATGCAAACCTGCAAGAAGTCAACGCGCAACCGCGATGTGGTATTCAGATCATCAACCTGGAGACTGGTGCGGTTGAGCATTGGGTAAGACTGGAAGGTATGATTGAGGAGCTTTATGATGTGAAGGTCTTGCGTGATGTAACCAGGCCTTTACTGATCGGCACCAAAAAAGATGAGATCAGAACCATGATTTCAGTAGAGGAATGATATAAGTAACGCCTAAGCCTTTCCCAACTCAAGGCAGATTGATATAAAAAATTTACCCCCGCCAGCGTCCAATGGGCAGGGGTAGTAAATCAAAGCTGTACATCCATTAACGAATCAACAATACTGCTCTGGTATTTTTCTAGTCCTCATCATAGTCAACCTCAAAATTGAATTTCACTTTAAAATCAACTATTTCGTGTTCCCCAACGCTGAAATCGTCATTCTTATCGAAGGTGAATATTCCAGTATATTTGACATCATCTTTGTTCTTTTGCAAGATGTCCACCACGGTCCCTGAGATAAAATTAAATCCCTTTTCTAGTAATGCCGCCTGAGGATTGCCTTCCAAAATGGCCTTGAGCAAACTATCATCGCCATCTCCCAGGTTTTTAAATACATTCTCAAGTTTATCGCCGACATCTCTTGATTTCCCATCAGAATCTAATATTGCTAGATAGAACGAGGTCAAATCTGATACTTTCCCATCAAAAAGAACCACCCCACCAAAAAATGTCTTTTTAAGTTTCTTCTTCACCTTAACGATGGGGGTCATTTGGGAGAAATACCATTTTTTGAGATTTTCATATCCTGGCATAATAGGGTTGAATAGGTTTTCTGCTTCCTTCTGAGCATCTCCATCTTTAAAGTTGATCTTATGATCTCCTGCTTTACCATTTGGGTCATATCCGAAAATCACAAAATATATTTCTTGCTTCCTTTCGAAACCTTTCATGACCGTTAAGTCATTCAATTTTACTGTTAGTCTTCCCATAAGTTTGAGTTTTAAACGTTCTGAAATTTTTGTGTACCAATAATTCTATAGGCCGTTATCTGATTTTCTTATTGAGTATTATGAAAGCATCTTTAATGATAAAGGTGAGTCGGACTTCTATCTAAATAAGGTCGAAAGCCAGTGCATACTGGAATAGTTGAACAAATGATTTCACCTCTAGCTTTCTTTTGATATTCTTACGGTGTTGATCAACTGTATTTCGGCTAATGAAAAGCTCCAATGCGATTTCTCGATTATTCTTACCTTCGGCCAACATTTGCATAATTTCTTTCTCCCGTCTGGTTAGTGATGCAAAGCGACTGTTGTTCTCCAACCTAAATTCCTCTTGTCTTCGAATGCGGTTGAGTTTATGAAGTTTTGAGCTACTCTCACTTCCAATAAAAGCCCCAGTTGAAACAAGCATAATCTTGATTTAAAAATTGATAAATGATTGTAGAAGCAATTAAGTCAGATACTAGCCGGCATTAGTAGTGGTTTTATACCATCGATCAAAATGAAAAAAAAGACCAGCCCCGACGCGGCCTTTAAGGGTAGTACATTACAGTCAAGAGGCCCTAAAAGCGCTGTAAAAATTTGTATAGATAGTAGTTGGAGGAAAGTAGAATTGACTACAGGTGGTTGGTCAAAACCAACTCTATTGATATGGCAGTACAGAGTTAAACTTCAACAACACCATTTTTAATGGCCCATTTGACCAAACCGGCGGTGTTACTTATACCAAGCTTGGTAAAAATATTTGCTCTATGGCTTTCTACAGTGTGTGGGCTTATGTGTAGTCTTTCCCCAATCTCGGCACCCGTAAGCTCATCGCAAATGCACTTCACAACTTCTAGCTCTCGCGCAGTCATTTGATCCAATTTTGAAAAAGAACTGGAATTGCCATTACTCTTCAAGTTCAAAAAGGCCTGCATTATGGCTTGGTCATAATAAGTACCACCATTATAGACGGTTGTGATTGCTTCTATGATTTTAGACTTGGAGGAGTTTTTTAGTAAGAACCCAATAGCTCCATTCTTCACCATACGCTTCGCGAGCCTGGGTTCATCGTACATAGTTAGGGCTATCACCTTTATTTCTGGGTAGTAGTCATGGAGATGCTTAGTACAATCAATGCCATCCATCACGGGCATATTAATGTCCATCAATATAACATCAACCTCTTGCCCTTCGATTAGCCCAAGTAAAATCTTGCCATTGGCAGCACCTCCTACAAATTCTATAGATTCGTGATTGGAGAAAATTGACTCCATACCATCAATTATTACCTGGTGGTCATCGGCTATGGCAAGCTTGATCATGATCTATTACGCTTAACAGGAAACTTAAATGAAAATAATACACCTTCATTGGGTTGACTCGTAATGTTAACCTTACCACCTAAAAAATCAGTTCTTGAGTAAATACTCTTTATCCCAATTCCTTCCTCAAGTTCACTAACCACAAAACCTTGACCATCATCTTGATAGGTCATTTCATAAAACTGGCCTGACGATTTGAGTGTAAAATTGAGATGAGTTGCATTGGCATATTTCAGGGTATTGTTGGTCAATTCTTGAACAATCCTATAGATCATGATCTCACTAGATTCACCTAAAGGTTCATTGTGAATTTCAAAGTGCGAGTCTATTTTCAAAGTTGAGCTCATTCTAATTCTATCGAATAAATCCTCCAGCGCTTCCTCAAGACCCAACTTAGTCAGTGTACCTGGCATCATATTATGAGCCACTTTACGCACTTCCTGACTGGCATCGTTCATCATTTCCACTGTACTTAGCAAAGCAGGATTCACAACGCCATTCTCCAAACTTTCAATTTGTCGCTGAGCCGCTGTAAGTAAAACCCCAACCCCGTCGTGCAAATCCCTAGCAATCCGCCTTCTCTCATTTTCTTGTCCTTCCAATACCGATTTAACGTTCTCAAGCTTACGTTTTTGCAAACGGGCCTTGAACCAGAAATAAATAAATATGGATGTCAACAGTAAGAATAAAGCCAAAGCAACAAATAGGTTACGCTGAGACTGAGAACGAACCGAGTCTAATTCTAGATTGAGGTTTCTATTTTCTAAAGCTCTAACGGTTGTATCTCGTTTAAACTCTTCTTCGATTTCTTGAACTCGTTCGATATTCCTGTTACTGTTATACCTAAGCGCCTCGTCGTAGTGTTTTTTTTTAAGTTTTAAGGCCTTCTTGTAGCTATTCCTACTACTATCCATATATAAGTAGTATTCGGACTTGGGAGTTGTGGGTTTGTCTCTTGCAATACGTATTATAAGTGAATCGTAATAAGAGGCTTTAGCTTCCCCTAAATAAGATTCATGCTTGGTTTGTGTCAATAAAAGTTCTGTATCTTTAATTTTATCAAGTGAAAGTTTTGTTGTATCCAAAACTGACGACATTAGAATAAGATTTGGTAGCATATCCTCAGCATTTGTCTCTTCCTCATTAAGCAGATATGAGTATAATTGAAACAAACCATATCCCGAATATATGGCATCTTTCAAGTTGCCATTAGCCATGCAAATTTCTCGACTAATCTTGTAAAGGTGCTTGGCACTATCCAAAAGGCTTTTCTCATCGGGTTTCTTTGAGTAGTAAATGAAGAATACTCTCGCCAGCCCATTAAGAT
>JBCBSS010000110.1:0-26736 GCA_039819065.1 Bacteroidota bacterium | reverse complement strand
GCTGAATCTCCTTGGCCGTAGCATTAAGCTTGCGTAAATAAATGTTCTCTGACCTCAGCAGGTAGTCTTTCTCATTTCTTCTCAGCGTCAATAACTTGACCAGGTCAACACCTTCCAATGCTTCTAACTTATGTGCGGCTGTGCGTATATCGCCAATCAAGTTATGGTCTTTGAAACCTCGCTCCTGGATTTTATCGACAATCGCGTAAAAAGTCGCATCGTAGTTCTGCATGTAACTTTGCATTTCATCGATGCGCGACTGCAAACCAAAATCCTTAATTCTTTCTATCTCCCTTACTTCCGAGAGGTTATAATTGATACTGTCTACCAGCAGTTTGTGACGGTCAAGGAAGGGGCTCACGCCAAACTCGAAGAAGAACTTACGCCTGGTCTCTTGCGTGAAGAAGTTCATTTGGATCTTATAGTCTTCGAGGAGTAAGTTGTGGGTATTTTCTATGACGCGGAAAACATCGGCTATTTCTTCGCGCTGCCTGAAATAGGTAATACTGACGAAAATCACGATCAGGTTAGAGCTAATGAAAGCTAAAAACCAAAAGAGCAATTTATGCCTCAAAGTTTTGAACATAGCCTGAATCTTCGGAAATTAGGTATAATATAGCCTTTAATTTCTAATTCTAATAGGGATTTTTGCTCTTATCCGAAGGCCTTTTATAGCCAGAATAGCACCGCTTAATTAGCCAAGATGTCACCTGTCATATTCATTTTTTTCTTGCACTTTGTAGGTGATTTTGTTTTCCAAACCAGTCAGATGGCCCTCAATAAGAGCAAAAGTATCAAATGGCTCACGCTGCACATACTGACTTACACAGCCGTCATTTTTGTAGGTGTACTGTTGATTTTTGATTTACAATTGGCAATCTATTTCACTCTCGTGAATGCCGGGCTGCATTGGGTTACGGACTTCTTTACCTCAAAGCTCAATGCAAGGCTCAATCAGATGGAAAACAAGCGATGGTTTTTCACCGGCATTGGTTTTGATCAGTTCATACACGCTACCTGCTTGCTAGCAACTTATGAGCATTTTAGCAGCTAACCGTTCATTCTACTTTGATCCATATTTCTTCTAACCGCCGCTCCTGCGTGACCACATAGTCACCGACACCTTCATCTAATTCCCGCTCCTGAATGAAACCTGAATGATGCCATTTGCCATCTTCAACCTTTATCTTGAAGGGTATGGTAGTCCCCAATATGTTGACTCCCGGTGGGTAGTAGAACTCAATGTCTTCTGTGTAGGATTCCCCTTGCAGCGTATAAGTGCCGCCTGCCATGCCGATGAGATTACTACCATCTTGATCATAGTTATACCACACAAATGAATTGCCTGTGATCATCTTGTAATAGCCTACTGTATCCGGCGTCTTTACAAAAACAGTATCAGGGTCAAATTTCCGCTCCACCAACTTCCATTTGCCTTCCAATGGATTGGCCGGTGCCGTAGGATTAGCGGATGGCTTAGAATCGGCTTGAGGGTTTGGTCCCTGGCTACAAGCAACCGTTAGGATCAATAATACAAATGAGGTTATCCACTTCATGATCGTTTCCTTTAGGTAGGAGGTTAGTCGGTACAGCGTCCCCTTAAGTTAGAAAACTGACCAATGAAGGTCAAGAAACGAGAGTAGATTAGGTGTATCTAATGATAACCAAAAGATGTTACGATCTGGCTTCAGTGGTATTAGGTAGGTGCAAGCCGGGTGTTTCCACCCGGCGATTTCACTTGAATACACACCACAATTCCGAATCCCATTTTGCCCATCAACAACTTCAACTCAAATCGTTTTACAGTTCGACCGCCAGATGGAAACATCTGGCTTGCACAGACCAGGTCGGTTTTTGTAGTGACGAAGGACTTTCCAATCATATCAACCTGCCGGAAACAACCCTGGCAAAGGCTTGAAAAAACGAATGGGCGGCCGAGCTTGCGCCCAAACCGCCCGAATCGATAACCAAAATTTTACAGCCATAGTGCCTCAAAAGCAGCTTATTCATTTCCTAAGGTGCAAACCGGGTGTTTCCACCCGGCTAATTGACAACAGCCAGATGGTCCATCTGGCTTCACCAGTATTATGCCGCTTCGAGTTGTTCCGAAGTTTTCGTTTCGCTGATCATTCCTTTCAGCCCTCTGTACTGAAAGAAGGCGAAGTCAAAAACAAATATGGCCACTATGCCCACTATCCAATTTCCAAGCACGGTCATGCCGTTGTCTGAAACAAGCAGAATGATACTGCCAATTACCCAAAGCACATCCATACTAATGATGGCCTTCACCAACGTACGATTTATGTCAGGTCTGGTAGCCACATAGAATACCAATACAGCGAATGGCACCAAACTAATGGCTATGGGAACTAGTGAGCCATTGACATTCATGAGTGACTGGATTTGTTCATCAAAAAAGATGATAAGCAAACATGTAATGGTCGAAAAAGTAGCGTTTGCCTTTAATGTAGTTCGTAATAGTTTCTCTCCTTTTAAATTCATGATGATTGAGATTTAGTTCGATTGTTTTTTGATCGAAACTAAACCTCATCAGCGTTCATATCGACCGAACGTGACGGTTCGTACTGATTTGTTGAGAAATTTCGAAGATGCAATTAGTTGGAGCCTGCCAAGCTTGCTTTAAATTGAGAAGGTGTCATTTTGGTATGCTTCTTAAAAGCGGTGTTGAATGTCGATTTGGAGTTAAAACCACTCTCATAAGCCACTTCCAGAATGGTGAAATCGGCCTTATCAGAATCGCTTAATAACTGCTTGGCTTCTTCGATGCGATGGTAGTTGACGAAGTCATAAAAGTTCATGCCTACTCTTTCGTTCAGCACTTGCGAAAGGTGATTGGTTGGGATGGATACTGCCTGTGATAAGTCTTTCAGGCTAAGGTTGCTATTCTTGTAAGGCTTTTTCGAAAGCACGTATGCCATCAGCTCTTTTTCATATCGCGCTGCTTCGTTAGGCAATAAACCAGAGCGTAAATATTTATGATCAACTGAGGGGATATCTGCTCCTACGGTCATGTTACTGGCAAAGAATTCGGGCTGCTTCCAGCCTATGTAGCCAATGCCATAGACAAACGCTGACATGGCAAAACCAAACACGTAATGGTAAGGCCCATAAAGAACCAGTGAATCGTTGACCACATAAATGATTAAAAGCACGAAATAAGTTGTCCAGATCATTTCATGCCCCAAAACCAAATACCGTAGCCACGAAAAGTTGATGTTCTTGATATTTGAAAACAGGTCTTTGAGTCGAAAGTCGTGCTTGTAGAGCAGGTAATAGGTCGCGATCAAATAGGCAAACACATGCACGCATTCTAACGCCCAGCCCACCTTGAAAGCCAATGATAGCCCTTGGCTCAACATACCTTGGAAGAACGTAATCTTAGCTTCAGGAGCCAAAAGATAGAATGGCAACAAATAAGCTACACAAGCCAAAAAAGGAATAAGGTGCAACGCATCTACCCATTTGAACCGGGTACGTTCACCGATGAGAAACCTGCTATAAAACCACAGGCTTGGGCCAAAAAGAAACAGTAATGGGAAAGAGGTATTGATCAAATGGGGCACCTCCGTATAGAACTGCTTCAGGAACTCCGGCACAAAAATAATAGTGGAAAAGAGCAATATATGGAAGGCCAAAAGTCTATTCGCTCGACGGTTACCCTTAGCGGAAGTAAACAAGAAAATGGCCAGAAACTCACCCTGGATGGAACCCAAAAGTAATATCATTGACACTATTTCCTCCGTGGATTTCATAAAATGGCTATACGTCGTTCTAACACCGAATCTATGACTATTTATGCACCAATACCATTCTACCACCTATTTTCTAGACTGGGAATAAAAAAGCTCGATGTATTGAAGAATACAAAAAGGCTATATTTTTTAGTTGTACTGCTGTTGCTGTGTTTCGTTTCGAGCGCTACCGCGCAAAACCCCTGGACAGCCGGTACCGCGGTTATCTATGGAGATGATATCGAATCTTTCGGCTTAAATGGTAGAATCTATCATAATTTCCACGGTGGCAGAGTATGTATAGGGCCTGAATTCACCATTTTCTCACCGAGAAATGAAGAAGAATCTGATCTAGCCGAAGAGCGAAGGCTCTGGGAGTTCAACTTCAATGGGCATTTCATTCTACCGCTAAAACCTCGCTTTGGCGCGTACATTCTCACCGGCTATAACTACAGCCGTGAGGTGGAGGACTTCACCACCTCAATGGGAGAAACAGAAGAAGAAATAATAACTGCCTCAGGGTTCAACCTAGGTGGTGGATTTCATTATGAGTTGAGCCACAAATGGCTACTTTTCATGGAATACGATCATCTGTTCAGCAGCCTTGAGCAGAATTCTTTCTCTTTTGGAATCTTCCTGAACATTGGGAAGGAAGAAGGAGAAGAAGGCGGCCGCAAAGGAGGACATTAGAAGTTTGAGGCTTGAGTAATGAGTTTGAGTTGAGAGTGTGAGTGAAGAGTTGGGAGGTTTGAGGCTTTAGCCTTTCAAAGTACGGTATTCAATATTGGTCAGCTTATGTTTTTCCAAGAGGGCTCTGATGTCAGCTACGGTTCCCATGGTGGCGTTTTCGTTTACCTTCAGAATAACGACAACCGTTGACCGTTCTACCCCACTTTCCTCTTTTCGTTTTACAATCTTTGTGATCTGCTTTTCCAGGTCTTTTCGTGCGGTTAGGCTACCCTGTACATAGAATTTCTCTTCTTTATTGATGATTACTTCCAATACGTTAGAATCATCACGCGACTCTCCTAAAAAACCACACCCGGAAAGGGTCAGCAAACAGATAAAGACGATCAATACTTTTTTCATAAGGGCTAAGTAAAAGGAAAACGGCCTTTCACACAAGTCTATTTGGGCAATAACAGCCACATTCTACCATAGTGATGGAGGCTACCGGAAAGCTGCTGCCCAAACTCACCAATACCACAATAGAGGTCTACATGCCCCGCTCCATTTATGGCCGAACCGCGGTCTTGTGCCAATAGAATACGGTATTCGTGGTTTTCCAATTTGCCCTGTTCGTCCAGAATAGGCACTTCAGCCAGAAGAATACTACCCCAAGGGATGACATCCGGGTCTACCGCTATAGAATGGTTAGGTGAAAGGGTAACACCTGAAGCCCCGGTCGGTGCCTTCTGTACATTCTCAAAAAACACATATGATGGGTTTCTATAAAGTAAGGATTCAAGACTGTCAGGGTTATCAACAATCCAGCTTTTGATAGCGTTTAAAGAGATATCCTTACTGGGTATGGCTCCGGTTTTCACCAAATGCTTACCAATGCTTACGTAGGGATGGCCATTTTTTCCGGCATAAGATAGAAACTCCAATCGCCCGTTAGGATATTGAAGGTATCCCGAACCTTGCACTTGCATAAAGTAATTATCTAGAATACTGGCTGTCCACGCCAGTTCTAATCCCATTTTGGCCAAGGCACCCTGTCCGTCAATTTCCTCTCTGCTGGGTAGCGTTCCATTTTTCCATTGCACCGGATACCTGTAAATAGGGTATTTGAATTGGGCGTCTCGCTTTTTTCTCGCTTCAATCACCGGAGTATAGTAACCCGTAAAGTGAACGTTACCCAGTTCATCTTCTCCCTTCAATTGGTAAGTTTCAAACAGCTCGCAAATCAATGCCTCATCCTGAGACAACCATCGTCTCATCAACTCAGCGCTCTTCTTAAGGTCAACATTGGATATAGCCAGGCTGTCAACCTTTGTTACCTGTTTTCTCCAATTCGTTCGGGTAAGATAAGTGAGCTGCTTTTCTATAGCATCTCCCATCCATTGATCTCTGTTTTTAAGCAAGTTGATTTGATCACAGCCGTCGCTTGTCAGGTCAACCTTATTGTAGATATTTAATAAACTGAGGCCATCTGTATTTCTTCCATTTCCTTCAAAGTTGTAGCCCGAAGCCAACTCCACAGGTTCATAAGTGGCATTAATTTCCAATGATGTTGTTTCGGAATGAGATGGACTGCAAGCTTCCAAAAAGCACAAACAAGTGACTATTAAAAAAACCTGCAAAAGTTTCTTAATGATGCTGGTCAAAATCTTCTATCGTATCTTATTCTGGGCGAAGTCGCTAAAATAGTGGGCAAAAAGTCTATTTGAAAAACATCAAACAAATATTATATGATGAGTTACCAAATACTGGGTTACAATACCAGCATGCATGGTATCTACTTGCGCAAGTCGGATCGGGGGTATTACTAGGTAAAATATTAAGTAAATTACCTAGTAAAATGGTATATTGAAGTATATTCGGCGCGAGGAAAAACCACCAACCAAACAGTTTAGTACTAAACTCTTTTAACCATGACAAGTAAAAAGTTGGTTTTAACTTTTGCTCTGGCTATTTCATTTTCTTTCCTGTTTGGCCAGACACCAGGCTCTTTTAATACGCTGGATTTTAATGGCGCTACTCATGTGGCTATCGGCGAAATACTGCCTGCATCCTATACTAAAGAAGCCTGGATCAGGATCAATCCATTAACAAACAATCAAAACATAGTTTCAGGAGACGCAGGTAATGCCTTCTGGGTGGTTTATAATGGAGGAACGGGTGAACGCCTCCTATCGGCAGGCCATACTAACCCAACTTTTGTAGATGTACAAGATACTGCCACTCTAGAGGCTGATAGATGGTACCACGTAGCGGTAACGTATGATGGTAGCGATCTTACCCTTTACAAAAATGGCGTTGTAGTGGCCACACAAAACTCGGTCGCAGCACACGGAGATCCTACCACTTTTATAGGGGCGTTTAACGCTACCGTATTGAGACTATCTGGTAATATAGATGAGGTACGGATTTGGAGTGTGGCACTCTCTGAAAGTGACATAAGAGATTGGATGTGTAGAAAAGTGACTGCTTCTCACCCACAGTATGCAAATATGACAGCATACTACAACTTTGACGAAACTTCCGGTACAACACTTCCTGACCAACGCAATAGCAATGACGGAACAATAGTAGGTACCGGTACCTGGACAACATCAGGTGCGCCGATTGGAGATAATAGTGCGCATGATTACGTTGGTACAATTGAGCCATCGATCACCGATGTTGACGGGGCCACTTTCTCAGCTAACACATTCACAGCCGCAACCCAAGGAGCACATGTCTTTGTGGTAAACGAAGCACCCAATGTGACGGCCATACCATCTAGCTTTAGTAGTCTGGAAACCTCTCGGTACTTTGGCGTTTTTATAGCAGATGATACTATACAGGCATACACCGTTTCTTACGACTATGCTAATAACACCAACATAAACGGAGTTGGCGGTGAGGCCGATGCTCGCTTTACGAGTAGGGATGATAATTCCGGTGCGGCTTGGATAAGAGCCAGCAATGAAAGTGATATCGATATAACAGGTAATACATTATCAAAGTGTAATCAACTGGATGATCAGCAAGAGTATTTGGTTGGCTTTGAAGCTACCAACCCAGTAACCGGCGTCGGTTCGGGCAATACATTCGATTTTGATGGAAGCTCTTTTGTGAGTATCGGAGAAATTATTCCTGCCTCATATACCAAAGAGGCATGGATAAAGATTGATGCCGTGGCCGCCAGTAACAATATCATTTCAGGTGATGCTACCTCTGGTCATGTCTTTTGGGCCTCTTCGATCAATTCTTTTAGGTTGGCTGCCGGGCATAACTCAGCCGGTACCAACTTCACGGATGTCCAGGACACTGATCCTCTTGAATTCGACACTTGGTATCATGTAGCTGTCACTTATGATAGCTCGACCAATACTTTAAGGCTTTATAAGAATGGTGTTGAAGTAGCGGTAAACAGTACCGTTATAGAACATAATGACCCGACCGGTTTTATAGGTGCCTTTAATAGCAATTTCGAATTCGATGGTAACATCGATGATATTAGAATTTGGAATACGGCACTTTCTGAAACGAATCTTCGCGATTGGATGTGTCAGAAACTCACCTCCAGTCACCCGAATTACTGTAACCTAGTGGCTCATTACAGAATGGACGAGTCATCAGGGACAGTTCGCGATTGGAATGCCGGCAATGACGGCACGGTAACCGGTACTACCACTTACGTTGCTTCGGGTGCTGCCATAGGTGATCAAAGTGCCCATGACTATGTGGGCACGATAGAACCTTCTATTTCCCATGTCGATGGTTCCACCTTCTCAGTCGATCAATTCGTATCTCCTGCTGTGCCTCTGGGAGCACATGTTTATATCATTAATGAAGCCCCGACAGTGACCACTGCACCTAATAACTTCAATCCCACTTTAGAAACCACCCGATACTTTGGTGCTTTTGCGGTAGATGGCGATGAGGCTAGCTATTCTGTCAATTACGATTATACCAACAATACCAACATCAACGGCCTAGGAACGGAGAATCAGGCCAGGTTTGTCATACGAGATGACAATGCTGACGGTACATGGGCACGAGGAAGCAATGAAACTGACGTTAATACTACCACCAATATAATAACCAAGTGCAACCAGTCAGGGCAGGGGGAATATATTGCGGGCTTTGAAACCACCTCTGTCACCATTGGAGCCGGTGCAGGTAACACCATCGAATTTGACGGTGCGGCTGATTTTGCCAGTGCCGGAGAGCTACTTTCTCAATCCTACACCAAAGAAGCATGGATTAGAATTGACCCGGCTTCAACTACAGGGAATATCATATCGGGAGATGATGGAGGTGCTGGCCATGCTCTTTTTGTGAATAGAACAGGCGCTAATTTCTTCCTACGTTCGGGACATGCACCTAACTTCAACGATGATGCGTTCGATAACACCAACGCACTAGAAGCGGACAGGTGGTATCATGTCGCTGTGACGTATGATGCAGGTACCGGCTATATGATCCTGTACAAGAATGGAATTCAGGTTGCTTCAGCGACAAGTGTAGCTGCGCATAGTGACCCCTCTGTATTTGTAGGTTCTTTCGGTGGAACAGTTAACTACTTAAGGGGGAATGTAGATGATGTGCGTATTTGGAATACGGTGTTGACCGTAGATGAAATACGCGATGCCATGTGTAAGCAAGTCGATAATACACATCCACAATTCTGTAATCTGGTAGCTTATTATCGAATGGATGAAGGAACGACTACTGCCTTAAGAGATTGGGTAGCCGGCGGAGACGGCACATTTGGTGGCGCACCTTCGGTGGTTTCATCTGGCGCAGCGATCGGTGATAATAGTGTAGCTGATTACACTGGTACTGTTGCACCGTCAATAGCAGACACTGATGGTGCCACTTTCACTGCTAACACTTTCTCTGGTAGTCCAACCGGTGCGCATGTTTATGTAGTAAATCAAGCGCCTAACAATACTACTCCCCCTACAGAATTCGCCAGCTTAGAAACAAGTAGGTATTTCGGTGTTTTCACGGCTGATGGCACCTCTCCTACTTATACAATCTCTTACGACTATACCAATAATACCAATATTGAAGGCGTAGGCGCTGAAGCCACCGCCAGTTTCGCCAAAAGGGATGATGGTCAGAATAACACCTGGGTGCGTAACACCAATGAAGATGACATCAATATTAACACCAATATCATATCGCGGTGTACACGTTCTGGGGATGATGAGTTTATTGTCGGTTTTCAGAACAACGGGCCTACGGAAGGTATTGGCTCAGGCAATAGAATTGATTTTGATGCCAGTAACGGCGACTATTTTGAGGCTCCTTCCATTCTGCCCCAATCTTATACGAAAGAAGCGTGGGTATTGATTGCTTCAGGCTCTGGCCAGAATAATTTCATATCGGGCTCTAACGGTGCCAATGGGCATGCTTTTTTTGCGCCTATAACCGAAAGCTACCAGTTGAGTTCCGGGCATAACGGCAGCTTTACCGCCGTTCAAGATGCGGATCCTCTAGACTTGGATACATGGTATCATGTGGCAGTAACATATGACGCTACTACTCAGGACATGTTCCTTTACAAGAATGGTCAAGAGGTAGCATCTAATTTAAGCGTTGCCAATCATAATGACGCTACTATCCAATTAGGTGCTTTCAACAACACCAACCTACTAACAGGTAGCATGGACGAAGTACGTATTTGGAGTACAGCACTTTCACAATCTGAAATACGAGATTGGATGTTAAAAAAGGTGACGTCTAGCCACCCACAATATTGTAATCTGCTCACGTACTATCGTATGGACGAAGGGTCGGGAAGCTTAGGTGATTGGGCCAATACCAATACAGCCACCTTAGGAGCTGGAACACCTTCTTTTACCACCTCCGATGTGCCCTTAGGCGATGAAACTGAGTTCAGCTTTTCTGTCAATACAGCCACCACCTTAAGTTTAGCCAGTAGCTTTGGTGGTACGTTCGATGTGAACGTCACTGCTGGTAGTGGAGGTTCCATATTCATTTATAGAGTGGATGAGCAACCTAACATAACCACACCTCCCGGAGGATTAGATCAATTATCTCAAGTTAACTATTGGGGCGTTAGAAGCCTTGATGGCACTGGGGTTGTTTATACCGTCGTACTGAATTATGATGGTCATACCGGCATAGATGACGAGAACAATCTTAGGTTGGTAACTCGTGCGGATAATGCAGCGGCGAGTTGGGCGGATGCTGGAGCTACTTTAGATGTAGGCGCCAACACTCTGACTTTGACGGGCCAGACGGGTACTGAGTTTATACTAGGCAGTACAATGACCAATCCACTTCCCATAGAACTGCTTTATTTTAGGGCCGAAACCAAAGAAAACTCGGTCAATTTAAGTTGGGCTACCGCCAGCGAGGTCAATAATGATTTCTTCACATTAGAACGTTCAAGAGACGCTCTGACATGGGAAACCATAGCTACGATTAAAGGAGCAGGTAACAGTGATTTAGAGCTTTCTTATGAAACTACAGATAATCAACCACTCTTTGGCACCTCATTCTATCGCTTGAAACAAACTGACTTCAACGGCGACTTCGAATACTTCGATCCGATACCAGTAACTGTTGGTGGCAAGGAAGCTTTTGCTATCTACCCTAATCCAGCTACTGACGAACTTAATATCCTTTTCAAAAGAGATGTCAGCCGTTTCAGCGCCAGTCTGAAGAACCTTATTGGCCAGGAACAGCCGGTCGAGCATCAGTTTAGCTCCAATGGTCTTCGCTTACTGACTAACAAACTTGCAGAAGGTGTCTACTTGCTAGAGATCATGGCCGATGGTATTGTGTTCAGGCAGAAGGTTTTAGTGGAGAGGTAATCCGACACATCTGAACATCCATATTAGTCTCATTTCTTTATCAGTTCGGTAAAGTACGCCCGTACGTTTCACCGAGATTAACGTTGATTGGTAGATAAATAGAATGTAGTCAATTGAATTCTATTATCTTCAAATTGATAATGATTTTTATCACACCCCACCAGTACAATTTGACATAAAAAAACTGGCTCGCTCGTGTGATCTTATGAATGCATTATCCCTTATTTTTTTATAAAAAAACAATCCTAATTGACGATTAACCACAGTTTTAACTCCACTTACAAACCGAAAACAACACTATTATGAAAACACTCAAGATTTTGACTATTGCATTGATTTGGTTACTTGCATACCCCGGAGTAAGCCAAACAAATGACATTAACACCTCTACTTACGATGCCTTTGGCAAATTCATCAAAGTATCCAATAATGAAGCCATTTACTTTTACCGAGAAGGCACGAGTCATGTACCCTACTCAAGTGCGTCCAATGGAAAAATAGTGGCTAGAAAGTATAACTACGACACCGATACTTGGGGGAGCAAATGGACTGTTTATGACGACCCTAACTACGACGAGCGGAATATTTCAGGGGGACTTAATGAGGCCGGGGACAAGATCATTATTCATTTTGCTCAGTATAAGTATAGTGACTCCAGTAACCCCTTCCACTACATGAAGTTCATGATCTCGACTGACCTTAACGGAACTTCCTGGGGCAGTCCGCAAACTACGCTGGACAATAAAACTTCAAAGATTTATGACGCATTTAGCCCTTCCGGACACATCGTTGAACTTGACAATGGTGATTTACTTCAACCTTGGTATGGGCGGGGCTATCTGGGTACTGGCAATTATTTCTGCAAAATCATGAGATCTACCAATGGCGGCACCAGTTGGAACCTCAATTACGCCACCATTTACGATGGTAGTAACTTCTACGGAGAACCATTTATAGAATACCTGGGTGATAACAAGCTATCGGCTGTAGCCCGAAACAATCACTCTCCCTATAATCTTGGCATCAGTACTTCTTCTAACAACGGTCTATCGTGGCTCTCAATGACAGCTACCAATATCTCTACATCATCAGGAACGGTAATGCCCTATACGCGATACAACCCAACGACCGGTCGGATACTTTGTGCCGTGATGGATAGGGGTGCTGACAAGATATCGCTATACAAGACCACAAAATGGCAACTACTGGAAAACCGTACTAACTGCTGGAGCTTTGTTGAGCAAATAGATTCAGGATTTGACGTACCGGGTTATGCCAATATCTTGTTTTTTGATATCAACGAATACTATACCATTTATTCAAAGAGTGTATCCTCTTCAGATGCAGACACCTGGGGGCACGCTTTTACTGATGAATACAATGGCCCAACTAGTAATACCAGCACTTATGATGCTTTTGGATTACAGGTCAAAGTGTCTGATTATGAGAGCATTTACTTCTACAGAGAGGGTTATAAGCATGTAGGCACCAACAGCGGTAGAATTATGGCCAGAAAGTATAATTACCTCACCAACTCATGGAGTGCCGCATGGCTGGTATTTGATGACCCTAACCTCGATGATCGGAACATAGCTGGTGGCTTAAATGCCACGGGTGATAAGATCATCCTAAATTTCACCCAGTACAATGCCAGTACTCAATTTTTCATGAACATTAGAACATTAGTTTCGTCTAACCTTACCGGAGCCGCCGGTACATGGACGCTACAACCCACTGCAGCTTTCACCAATACCAATCCTAAAGCCGCTTTTAGCCCCCATGGACATATTGTCAAGCTGGACAATGGAGACCTGTTACAAGGTTGGTTTATCAGGGAAGGAACTGACGCTGCACAATATGGGCCATTTAAACTTAGGTTGATGAGGTCTACTGATAACGGCTTGACCTGGAATGCCTTCTATGCTACCATTTATAGCGGCGGCACATTCTACCTTGGGGAACCTTACATAGAAAACCTCGGTAACGGTAAGCTGGTCTGTATAGCTAGAAACAATAACGTAAGTTCAGGGCTTTATCGCGTAGGTATCATCCAATCCAACAATAACGGGGTTTCCTGGCAGCCCTATCAATTCACCAATATCACAGGTACAGGTCATATTCTGCCATATACATACTATGATGAACATAATGAACTGATGATCTGTACTGCCCTCGATCGAGGCACCCAGAAATATAATTTTTATACCACGACGAAGTCAGAATTAATTGCTAATCCGACGAGCTGTTGGGATTTGGAATTTGAAATTGATAATGGTTTTACATACAATGGTTACGCCAGCACGGTACAGTTCGGCAAGGGAAATTACTTTACTACTTATGCGCGGCAAACCGCCACTACGGATTGCGATACCAGATCATTCTTCTGGAGCTATGCAGATGGTCCATTCGGCCCTGTAACGTCTTCAGCCATGGGAGGTAACAGCATTGGTCCGCTAAGTGGTGAAATTTTAGGAGATCTTGATGGCCCTGGCCTAGTTACACCAGATTCGGAAACCAAAAAAAGGGTTCTGCAAGATTTCGTTATCTACCCCAACCCCGCTACGGACGAACTCAATATCCTCTTTAACAGAGAGGTCGGCCAATTCAGTGTAAGCCTGAAGAACCTCATTGGTAAGGAACAACCGGTTGAGCATCAGTTTAGCTCCAATGGTATTCGACTATTTACAAACCAACTTACTGAGGGTGCCTACTTGCTAGAGATTATGGCTGATGGTATTGTGTTCAGGCAGAAGGTCTTGGTGGAGAGATAGATTAAAAGATAAAGCCAGTCTTAAAAGCTGTCACCTCTCTCAGTCGGCTGACTGAGAGAGGTCTTTCTCAATCGAAAATACGCATCACTAGGAAGATGGATTTCTCTCCCAATAGCCATTTGGATCAAATGAAAGTTCAGAGCGGCTTTTTTGCTGTCTACATTTCTTTTCCGTAATCATTCAGCTATTTGAGTTGATAATACTGCTTACATTTGAATCATTATATATGATAATTGATTAATTGAAATTTTGACCTATATTTATTGATTAGGCGTATTTCTTATCAGCTTCTTATGATATTATCGGTAAGAATCGAAATTGTAGATAACAGATCATTATCAACTCTCCTCAAACACCGAAGATGAACAAGTATGAGTGGAACAAATTCGTGCCGTGGTTTTTGACCATTGCCTGTACCATCGTTTTAATAGTGATCGGTATGTTCCTTATTCGAAATATCGAGTGGTACAAGGAAAGTGTTTTCAACGATGCCGTGGCAGAAGTTAATGAACCTGAATACCGGTTTTATGCCTATCATCTTCATCTTAGTATGATCAAGCGTTCGATAGGCTTATTTTCTGGCTTTGCCATAATGTTTTTGGGCTTGGGTGTGTCGTTTTTTACCTTAAAGGACAAAACGGACATTGACGCAAAAGGAGGTGGTTTCGCTGTAAAAATAGCTACTGCCTCGCCTGGAATTGTTGCATTGCTGGTCGGAGCCTATCTGATCATTTCCACTATAGATAGTAAAGATAACTTCCCTGAATACAATGATGGCAAGGGGCAGCAGTCGGGGAAGGTACTTGATAAAAGGAAGAAACCACCACCACCAAGCGACTTGTAATATGAAATTATCTGTGATTACTATTATTCTATCGTGCATGTTCTTTACGTCCTCCACATCGGATCAAGGCATCAGCCAAGAAGACCTGAAAACGACCTGTAGTGTGCTCTATCAACTTACCGACAAAGCCATCAACGACAACCGTAAAGATCTTATAGCAATTTATTACAACGCCTATAAGGCCATAAGGTTAGCAAACACCATAACAGACGGGTGTGACCAATACTTTGACGGCATTAAAACCAGTTATGCGAGTGATATTGGAAATTGGACCGTGGACTTGGATTTTCCTCCTAAAATATCCTCAAGTGGAGGAAGAGGCTTTACCCATAGGGAAGTAGAAATATTACAGCGATTTCAAGAGCTTGAATTAACAGATAAGGATTTAGACCAACTTACACTATTCAAAGGGCTCCAGAACAATCAAGTGGATCTCAAAACACTCAAAACGACTGATACGAAGGAGATATTGTTGCTTAATGAGAATATAAAAAAGCTCAAACTTAAGCGTCTTGATGAATCTAAATTGGAGCGCTTTTCTGATCAAAAACTGAATATAGAACAGTACCAAAGAATGATCAGGGAGTAAATACAAATTATCTTACAGGCAGCGCAGAAAGAATTGGTACTTTTCAAAATAAGGAGGCTGTTGAAAAGCCTCCTTATTAGATAGTCTTAGGCGTGTTCAAGGCTTACCTTTTAATAATCTTCTTATGAATAACCCCAGAGTGGCTGACCATTCTTACAGTATAAACCCCAGGCATTTGATCTACTAGATCAATACCAACCGTCCTATTCTCAGTGCTTAACTGATCATAAAAAACGACTTTACCTGATGTGTCAATTATGTAAAGCTCAGAAGCAGATTCCGAACTTTCCACATCAAATACGATTTCAAAACTTGACTCGAAGGGGTTAGGATAGACCGTAAAAGAGCCAGTACCTTGAAATGACTCTTGAGCGTCTTGCAAGCCAATTTGCGCTACCGATACAAGCGTGTTGGTATATTGCCCAGGAACAAAAGAACCTGATTGTTGGAAACCTTGAGAAACGACTGATAAGTTACCAGCAGTACCTTGAGCCACTTGACCAACAGACCAGCTCACAGACACCGAACTGCCCTGAGCTACGCCGCCGTTAGCCACTTCCGATCTTTCAATGGATTGCCCATAGAGAGAAAGGCTAGTTAGAACGAATGTGATGATTAATAAATACCTTATCATGGCATTAGTCGTTTAAAGTTGCTTCTGAACCGTTTTGGCTCAACTGTCGCCATTGCTCCATTTGTGCCTTTAGCTGGTTCAATTGAGCTTTCAACAATTCCATCTCATCTAAAGCACTTTTCAATGTTTCATTCTCCTGCTTCAAGAGTTCCACTTCATTTTGTAAGGCTGATAATTGTTGCGTAGCGGTAGCTGCAGTAGTTTGTATGGTACCATCAGGGAATTTGATACCGCCTTCGGTGCTCTCGATTACTCCAACTACTGTAAATTTTGAACTTGGCGATAAGGTGCCTATACCTATTCTTTTGGTATCAAAATCTCCAAACAACAACACATTATCATCATGACGGCCATTGGCAATAATTAGCTTGTCATTTCTCGTCTCATTATATCCAGCTTCAAAGCCAATAAAGATATTGCGCTTCCCTTTGTCATTGTTGAAACCAGCGTAACTTCCTATAAAGGTGTTTCTCTCGCCAGTAACATGCATGTTACCAGAATAATCACCAATAAATACATTTGAATGACCTGACTCGTTATTACGTCCTGCAAATGAACCAACAAAGGTATTGTCTATTCCGTCTGTATTATTTGCACCAGCCGCATTACCTAAGAATGTATTATCCTCTCCGTTAATATTCTTTTCACCCGCCAGATACCCAATGAAAGTGTTTTTCTCTGCTTTGGTATTCTCTCTGCCACTGGCATAGCCTACAAAAGTGTTAAACCTACCTGTTGTATTTTGCTTTCCGGAAGTTGCTCCTACAAAAACATTGAATTCTGCACCCTCATTAGACTCTCCCGCTAATGCACCGATAAATGTATTACGAGCACCTTGGTTGACTTTACCGGCTTGAGAACCAATAAAAGTATTCTGAAATTTTGACCGCCCTGCCCCTGCACTTTCTCCTACGAAGGTATTATCTGTTCCGCCTGTTTCGCGACCTGCATGAGCGCCAACGTAGGTATTGCTAGAACCACCAGCATTTTGACCTGCCCTAGAACCAATGAAGGTATTATTATTGACATGAAATCGAAGCCGAGAACCAGCCGAATACCCTATAAGCGTATTGTGCAAACCACCTTTCAATGAACTTCCTGATCCAAGTCCAATAAACATATTCCAATTTGCCTTGTACAAATTCTCAAATGACCTCCCCGGAGCTATAAAGAAGTTTTCCTCGGTTGTAAAAAACAGTGTATCATTTCCATGCAATAAGACATCAGAAAAGGCTAGGTTTCCACGGACATCAAGCTTCTGAGATGGGCTGTCTGTCCCAATACCTACGTTACCCTCATTGTAGAATATGGCTGAACCATTCGGCTCCCAAACCTCGCTTGTATTACCAGCCTGTAGTGCATAAGGCACAGACAATAGTTGCGTTGCTCCAAGGTTCTCATAAGTACCACCACCATTGACATCTACTTCTGTCTTGATGTAGTGGTCAGCACTACCCCAATCTATAGAGGAGAATGTTCCAGTTACAGGTGTTCCGTTTCCAACCTGTAGGTTGACCAAACCCAATGCGTTGGTCAGTACATCATGTGTTTCGCTGTACACGGCCGATCCATTTTGGCTGCCCGATAAAATGCTCATTTTAAATAACACATTCTGATTGGCCATAACATCGCCATTGGCATCTCTGACCACGGCTTGATAATTGAAGGCCTGAGGTGCTTGCCCGTGGGCAAATTGGTAAGTACTGAACAAGCCAAACAGTAAAAAGACAACTAAAAGATTTTTCATGTAATTAGGTTTTTGTTATTAGAATAATTTAATAATAGTGCAGCAATATTATAAATACTTATTCAAAAGGCAACAAAAAAATGATGTTTTTTGACGCAGTTGAGTACTAACTTTATTGACGTATTCAATCTATATTTCATGATTGAAACAATTAATCGGAACACTGCCCTAGAAGCTTGTGTAGCGCCTATAAAAGAACTAAATCGAAGGTGTCATTGCACGAAACACTAGCTATTAAACTGAAGATGGTCGAGAGCAAAAGGTAAAATGGCGTCTGTAGGAGAACGTAATGTGTAGAAACAACTATACTTAAACCATTTTTCTTGGCTCAGAGGGTGTATATTTAGTCTCATGAACAAACTCTATGTCATTGCTGGTTGTAATGGTGCTGGAAAAACCACAGCGTCTTACACTATTTTACCAGAACTACTCAATTGTAAAGAGTTTGTAAATGCTGATGAAATTGCTAGAGGATTATCACCCTTCCAGCCGGAAAAAGCTGGTATTGAAGCTGGTAGGTTAATGTTAGAGAGAACTAAAAAACTACTAGAGTTGAGAACCAATTTTGCATTTGAAACAACCCTTGCAACTAGAAGCTATGCTCAGTTGATCAAAATAGCAAAAATGAAAGGCTATGAAGTAACTTTGCTATTCTTTTGGTTGGCATCCCCCAGTTTAGCATTGCAAAGAGTGAAAAGAAGAGTAGAAGAAGGAGGGCATAATATTCCTGAAGAGATCATCAAAAGACGCTATAAAGGTGGACTCAAAAACTTTTTTAATCTTTACATGCCCATTCTGGATAACTGGATGTTCATTAATAACTCAGGAGCCAATTACGAAATAGTTGCTGAGGGTTATAATCACCACGTTAATGTTAATAATTCCGTCTTATGGAATAGCATAAAGAAAGAATATCATGAGCACTGAAGAGCAACTTAAAGAGGAAAGAGACAAAATCGTCAAAGGGTTAGAGGAGACCTACAGAAGGCTTGTTGAGTACAAAAAGTACAAACGCAGTCCCATTGTTGTTGAGCAAAATGGTGAGGTCATAGAAATCGATCCTAATGATATCGCCCCTACCACCACCTACAAACGTGGCAACCAAGAATAACCAACCCGGTCAGATAATGAGACACTCAACCATGCCTCTCTTTCAACACCTTCACCACATCACTTAATTGATAGCCTTTAGCTGCCAGCAACACGATGTAGTGATACATGAGGTCGGCGGCTTCGTTGAGGAAAAGTTCTTCGTCTTCGTCTTTGGCTTCGATGACCAATTCTACCGCTTCCTCCCCTACTTTTTGGGCTACTTTGTTGATGCCTTTATTAAAAAGCTCTGTAGTATATGAACCTTCTTTCGGGTTCTTCTTTCGGTCTTGAATTACCTCTTCAAGGAAAGAGAGATCATTTGAATTCCAATTCTCTTCATCAAAACAGGTATCAGCCCCGGTATGACAAACAGGCCCAATAGGCTGGACTTTGATCAGAAAAGTATCGTTATCGCAATCTAGCTTAATGTCTTTGAGTTCAAGGAAATTACCCGAAGTCTCGCCCTTGGTCCAAAGCCGCTCTTTTGTTCTGCTGTAGAAAGTGACGCGTCTTTCTTTGAGGGTTTTTTCGTAGGCTTCTTTATTCATAAAGCCTAACATCAATACCTTTTGTGTATAATAATCCTGTATAACCGCTGGAATGAGTCCGTTGAGTTTGTCAAAATCTGGGTTCATGGTTGTGGTTTTATTCGTTATATAGCCTCCCAATCACGGATTGTTGAGAATGTTTCAAAAAGAGTCATCTCGAACGCAGTGAGAGATCTATCTCAAGTTCGGGTGATGAGATTGTTAGAAAGATAGATTTCTCGTTGCACTCGAAATGACTTGAGTTAACTGTTTTTGAAACATTCAATGTGAGAATAAAGGCTGACATTCAATACACTATTTATCTCATTGTTATTCCCTCTTCTCTTAAGTACGATTTAAGGTCAGGAATAGGAATTTCTTTAAAATGGAAAATACTAGCAGCCAGGGCGGCGTCTGCCTTACCCTGTTCAAAGGCGTCTTTGAAGTGCTCCATATTACCGGCACCACCGGATGCAATGACCGGAATAGTCACCTTTGAGCAAAGTTCATTCAGTGCTTCTACCGCAAAACCTGCCTTGGTGCCATCATGATCCATGGATGTGAAAAGTATCTCGCCTGCTCCTCTTCTTTCTACTTCTTCGGCCCAGCTAAACATCTCTTTATCCGAAGGAGTACGTCCACCATGGGTGTGTACGATCCATTGACCATCAATAAATTTCGCATCAATAGCTACTACAATACATTGACTACCAAAAGCTTTAACTAGTTCGTCAATCAACTCCGGTCGCCTTACTGCTGAAGAGTTGACCGAAACTTTGTCAGCTCCTGCATGCAGCAAGGGCGCCACATCTTCTACGCTACTAATACCACCCCCTACGGTAAAGGGGATATTGATATGCTGCGCTATTCTCTTGACCAGCTCCGCGAAGGTCTTTCTACCTTCAATAGTGGCGCTGATGTCGAGGAATACCAACTCGTCGGCGCCTTGTTCTGCATAAAGTGCACCTAATTCTACCGGGTCACCTGCATCCCGGATATTGACAAAGTTAACGCCTTTGACAGTACGTCCGTCTTTGATATCGAGGCAGGGTATGATTCTTTTTGTTAACATCTTTCAATCAAATTGATGATAGTGATTCAAGGCTTATCTTACCTTCATAGATCGCCTTTCCGGTAATGACTCCATAAACGCCTATGGCCTTTAGCTGGTGGATGTCATCAATTGATGATACTCCGCCACTGGCAATCAGGTTGAGTTCCGGAAAGTCCTTCATCACTTCCTGATACAAATTTACATTAGGGCCCGAAAGCATGCCATCGGTAGCGATGTCTGTACAGGTAGCATACCGAATGCCTTTGTCCAAATAGTCTTTTAGAAATGTATTCAGCTCAATACCCGAGTCTTCCATCCAACCTGAAATGGCGATCAGTTTATCCTTTACATCTGCTCCTAGAATGATTTTCTCAGGGCCAAGTTCTTCTATCCACCTCGCCATCAGCTCGGGCTTCTTCACCGCTATACTACCACAGGTGATTTGATGTGCACCGTTGTCGAATGCAATCTTAACGTCCTCATCCGATTTGATACCTCCGCCAAAATCTATATGCAAATTGGTACCAGACGATATAGCTTCCAGTACCTTCCAATTGACTATGTGCTGGGCTTTAGCTCCGTCCAAATCGACGAGGTGCAAGTATTCTAATCCAGCGTCTTCAAAAGACTTGGCTACTTCCAATGGATCACTATTATAGATGGTCTTTTGTGCATAATCCCCTTGTGAAAGACGTACGCACTTACCATCAATCAGGTCTATCGCAGGTATGATCTTCATATTTCCAGGAAGTTTTTCAAGAGTTGTTCACCTGCTTTGGCTGACTTTTCCGGGTGAAACTGGACAGCGTAAAAGTTATCGCGATGCATACCCGCGCTAAAGGGATGAACATAGTCCGTCGTCGCGATAGAATACTCGTTGAGCGGAATATAATAGCTGTGTACAAAGTAAGCATATTCATTGTCCAAGCTATCACTAAAAAGGTTAGTCTTCAGATCGGTGATCGTATTCCAACCCATGTGGGGCACCTTCAACATCTTTTGCTCTTCGTTAGGCCTGAAGCGCTTCACATCCACGTCAAAGATACCAAGACAATCGGTGTTGTTTTCTTCAGAATGTCTACACATCAATTGCATACCAATGCATATGCCTAGTACAGGTTGCTTCAAAGCCGGAATCACTTTATCGAGACCAAGGTTATGTAAATCGGCCATGGTGCTACTAGCTTCACCCACACCTGGAAATATTACTTTATCAGCCGCTTTGATCTCTTCAGGATCACTGGTCAACTTTGGATGTATACCCAACCTATCCATGGCAAAAAGGACTGATTGGATGTTGCCAGCGTTGTATTTTATAATTGCTATGTTCATTTTCTAGTTACTATTTAAGCCTCATTTTCAGGCGTAAATTTCATTCTTTCAAGCACTCAAGATGATAGCATGTCATCTCGAATGTAATGAGAGATCTATCTCAATCTAACAGCCTATTTTTATAAAGATAGATTTCTCTCGGCGCCATGCGTGTCTCACACATGGTTTTAGATCGTTTGTGAAGACCTGCCTTTGCCGGTAGGCAGGCACAAACGACGGCTAAGGTCAATCGCTCTGTATCCCCGACCCGTCGGGGAAGTCGCCAGAAACTAAGTCAGCTCTTCATAATTACAATCTCACAAAACCCCCTTCGTCGAAGGGATCTGAAAATTACCTTCCTCTTTCTTTACCGCCATCTTTATGGCTTTAGCGAAAGCCTTGAATATTGCTTCAATCTTATGATGCTCATTATCACCTTCCGCCTTGATATTAAGGTTACACTTGGCAGCGTCTGAGAATGACTTAAAGAAATGGAAGAACATCTCAGTTGGCATCTCCCCTATTTTCTCTCGCTTAAACTCCGCCTCCCAGACAATCCAGTTTCTACCACCAAAGTCTATCGCTACCTGCGCCAAGCTGTCATCCATAGGCAAATAGAAACCATATCTCTCGATGCCTTTTTTATCACCCAATGCCTTAGCAACAGCCTCTCCTAGCGCAATGGCCGTATCCTCAATGGTATGGTGTTCGTCTACTTCCAGATCACCTTTTACCTTAATATCCAAGTCCACTCCACCATGCTTGGCGATCTGCTCCAGCATATGATCATAGAATGCCAGACCCGTTGAAATATTCGCTTTCCCACTCCCTTCAAGATCCACTTTTATATCAATATCAGTTTCGTTAGTGGTTCTTTTCACCACAGCACTGCGATCCGGTTGGGTAAGGAACTTGTAAATATCCTTCCAGTGGTCGGTAACAAGCGCACAATGTTCCATCAATTCGTTACCTTCAATAGATTGCTGAATCACACCTCCGCTAATAAAGATGCCCTTAGCACCAAGGTTTTTGGCTAGTTCAATATCTGACAACCTATCACCCAATACAAAGGAATTAGCCAGATCATATTTACTGCTGTCCAGATACTTGGTCAAGAGGCCGGTGCCTGGTTTACGAGTCGGCAGGTTCTCATGTGGAAATGATTTGTCGATGCAAACTTCATCGAAAATCACGCCTTCATTCTCAAAGGCCTTCATGATGAAGTTGTGAACCGGCCAAAATGTATCTTCTGGAAAACTCTCTGTACCCAAACCGTCTTGATTGGTGATCATGACCAATTCAAAATCAGCTTCTTGAACGATTTTAGTCAAATATTGAAACGCTCCCGGCAAGAACGAAAGCTTTTCAAATGAATCGATTTGTTCGTCTTCGGCTTCACTGATCAACGTTCCATCTCGGTCGATAAATAGTACTTTTTTCATTGGGAGTAAGTGTTATTTCATTTTAGATAAAGCACCTAATAATAAATCGTTCTCTTCTGGCGTACCTACGGAAATACGCAGGCATTGATCACACAACTTCACATTCGACCTATCCCTGACCACAATCTCCTTGTCTACAAGGTAGTCGTAAGTACCTTTGGCATCCTCGAACACCGTCAATAGAAAGTTGGCATCGGAAGGATGAACGCGCTTGACCACGTTGATATCCTTCAATGCTTTTTCGAGCCTTTCCCTTTCGGCCAGTATCTCTTCAACCCATTTATCCTTTTGAGCGCTGTTTTCAAGTGACTTTAAAGCCTCCTGTTGGGTAAGTGCATTGATATTATAAGGGGGTTTAATTCTGTTTAAAACATTAATTATCTCGGTATTGGCGAAAGCCATACCGAGCCTAATCCCAGCCAGTCCCCACGCTTTTGAGAAAGTTTGTAAGATGATCAGATTATTGAACTGATCAATGTATTGTGCAAAGCCATTAGAAGAACAGAAATCTATATAAGCTTCATCGACTACGACAATGCCTCTGAACTTTCTAAGAATGTCCAATATCTCGATTTCGTCAAGTGTATTGCCTGAAGGGTTGTTAGGGCTACATAGAAAGATGATCTTGGTAAGGTGGTTCACCCTCTCAAATAATACACTCGCTTCCAGGTCAAAATCCTCATTCAAATCTACCGTTACCACCTCCGTACCATTGATACCAGCACTCACTTTGTACATGCCGTAAGTGGGTTCGGGGTATAGAATGTTATCCAAGCCAGGCTCACAGAATGCCCTGATTAAAAGGTCGATCGCCTCATCACTACCGTTTCCTAGAAAGATCTGAGTTGGCTCAACACTTTTGATCTCAGCAATCTTTTGCTTCAACTCTCTTTGCAGTGGATCTGGGTACCGGTTGTATCCAGTCTCATAGGGATTTTCGTTGGCATCAATAAAAACCGATGCTTTGCCCTGAAACTCATCTCTGGCAGACGAGTAAGGCTTCAAATCCCTTATATTCTTTCTTACTAAACTTTGAATATCAATCATGTTCTTCCAGTCCCTTTTATGATCCTTGTGTCTCTGTCAAATGTTTTAGTCTTACCGTCACCGCATTTCTATGTGCTCTCAGTTGCTCAGCTTCGGCCATGATCTCAATATCTGGCCCCAGTGCTTTGATACCCTCTTCGTTGATCTTTTGAAAGGTAATGTACTTCACGAAACTATCTAACGACACACCACTGTACGCCTTGGCAAAGCCATTGGTAGGCAAAGTATGATTGGTGCCTGAAGCGTAGTCCCCAGCTGATTCTGGCGTGAGATGACCTATAAAAACGGAGCCTGCGTTTGTGATTTGCTCTGCTAGTTCGTCACAATTGGCGGTAGAAATAATCAAGTGCTCTGGGCCGTATTCGTTGGTTAAATCAACTACTTCTTGCTCGGAGTTTAATAAAATGGCTTTGCTATTATCAAGTGCCTTAAGTGCTATTTCTTTTCTAGGTAATTCGGCCACCTGACGGTCTACCGCGGCCATGGTGTCATTAAGCACATTTTCGTTGGTAGAAACCAGAATTACCTGGCTGTCTGTACCATGTTCCGCCTGGGAAAGAAGATCGGCAGCTATGAATTCAGGATGGGCCGTTTCGTCAGCAATTACCTGCACCTCCGAAGGGCCAGCGGGCATATCTATGGCGGTACCTTCCTGATTCACCATTTGTTTAGCGGCGGTCACATACTGATTGCCGGGGCCAAAGATTTTATATACTTGAGGAATAGATTCAGTTCCATAAGCCATGGCGCCGATAGCCTGAACACCACCAACGGAGTAGACTTTATCAATGCCGATTAGCTCCGCTGTGTACAGAATGGCAGGATCAATTTGACCATCTTTGGAAGGTGGCGTACACAATACTATTTCCTTACAGCCAGCAATTTTAGCCGGTACACCTAACATTAGTACAGTAGAAAATAATGGTGCCGTACCCCCAGGAATATAAATACCTACCTTTTCAATGGCCACCTGCTTCCTCCAGCATACTACGCCTGCCATGGTCTCTATTCGCTCAACGCCTTCTATCTGTGCCTGGTGAAACTTTTCAATATTGAGTTTGGCCTGTTGAATGGCTTTCTTCAATTCATCAGACACTTGAGAGGCTGCCTTAGAAATAACTGATCTTTCAACACTTAATGATGTGAGGCTGGCTCCATCAAACTTTTGGGTATATTCTTTTACGGCCTTATCCCCGTTGGCTTTAACATCCTCAAGAACACTCTGCACAGTACCGAATAAAGCACTGTTATCCAAAAGTGGTCTTTGTAGAATCTCATTCCATTGATCTTTAGCTGGCTGCTTGATTATTTGCATCGCGCTTGAGGTGGTTATGGTTTGTTATTGCTTAAATGATCATCTTTTCTATCGGAACGACTAAGATACCTTCTGCACCAAGTTCTTTCAATTGATCAATTTTCTCCCAGAAGTCATCCTCGTTCACCACAGAATGTAGCGATGACCAACCTTCTCTGCTCAACGGCATTACGGTAGGGCTTTTCATACCTGGTATAATGGAGGTAATCTCATCAATGTGCTCGTTAGGCGCGTTGAGTAGAATGTATTTGTTGTTACCTGCCTTTTTAACCGACTTGATTCTAAACAATAGCTTATCCAGAATATCCTGTTTCTCTGGGGTGAGATCCGGTGTCGCTACCATAACGGCCTCGGAGCGCATCACCGTTTCCACTTCCTTCAAGCCATTGCTCAACAGGGTGCTACCTGTACTTACAATGTCACATATGGCCTCTGCTAAGCCAATACCCGGCGCTATTTCTACCGAACCACTGATTTCATGGATGCCTGCACTCACACCGTGATCAGCGAGGTAGTCTTTGATAATATTGGGATAGGAAGTAGCGATATTCTTCCCTTCTAATGAGTATAGCCCTTCATACTCACTACTCTTAGGTATGGCAAGTGATAGCCTGCATTTGGCAAAACCTAATCGCTCTACTAGATCGATTTCCTTTTGTTTCTCGATGAACACATTCTCGCCGATGATACCAATATCAGCTACGCTGTCCTGAACGTATTGAGGGATATCATCATCTCTTAAGAATAAGACCTCTGCGGGGAAATTGTAGGCTGGTGCCTTAAGTTGATTCTTGCTATTACTGAAAGTGAGTCCGCATTCTTTTAGCAGTGCTACCGATTTCTCCTGTAGTCTACCTGATTTTTGAATAGCGATTCTAAGAAGTGGTTCCATTGTTTAGTTTACATTTTCAATAACAAAAAAAGGCTTACCAATTGGCAAGCCTTCAGTTCTAATATTATTATACATTAAAACACAAACCCACCAAGGTCAGAGGATAATCCAATGATGATGGTGCAGATGGTTTGTATTTTCTAAAGTCAAATTCATCGCCTTTCTATTAGACTCTGCGAACTTAAATGAAATGAAAGTTGAACCCAAGAAAATCATA
>JBCBSS010000109.1:0-26862 GCA_039819065.1 Bacteroidota bacterium | reverse complement strand
GTCAAACGGCGTAAGATATTCATTCTAAAGAACGACGATGAAGGAAATCAGAGATATCAATAGTGCTACCTATCAGCTATTTCGCAACTCACCTGATCCTATTTTGGTATTAAGGCCTGTAAAGGAAGACATTATAGCAGCCAACCTATCCGCACTTGATCTACTAGGTTATAGTGAAGAAGAGCTTTTACGGCTACGAATAGAAGACGTCTTTCCACAGCAAATGCTGGAATTCATGGTATTCTATAATGAGGTACAAAGAGCAGGCACTGGCAGGACGGAATTACTATCATGTATTACCAAGCAAGGTCATAGCCGACCTTTGGAAATCTCTGCATCTATTATAGAGATGGAAAACGAGTCTATGCTAATGTGTTCCTTGCATTTGGTTACCGAAAATGAACAATTGGATAGGGCGCTGAGGCAGGTCATGCAAGGTACATTGATGAGCACTGAAGACGGTTTCTTCCACGATTTTGTAAGGCAGGCTGCTCTTGTGCTTAAGAAAAGATACGCATTTGTTACCCAGGTCGTTCATGGAAAATTGGATGAGTTGGAAGTTATTGCCATCTGGGGAGACGGAAGCTTTATGCAACCTTTCACCTATTCCTTGGAGCAATCCCCTTGTCAGCATGTTGTAGGCAATGAAATGCTTTTAGTGTCAGCTGATCTCAAAAAACGCTTTCCTGAGGCGCGATGGTTGTCTGAATTAACAGTTGAAAGCTATTGGGGTATTCCATTGTTTGGTACGGATGGTGTTTCCTTAGGTCATTTCGTGGTGATGAACGATACGCCAATGGAACATATGAGTTGGATGGAGGATATCCTAAAACTTTCCTCTGGTCGGCTAGGACCAGAGTTGGGTAGAAAAAAGACCAGAGAAGCACTCAATTACCGTTTTGCACTGGAAGGGCTCATTTCTGAGGTATCCAACAATTTCATGAGTGTGGTTAGCGACAGTCTCGACAAACTCATTGTTGATTCACTTTCGAAGATAGCTAAGTTTTCCGGGTGCGAACGAAGTTATATCTATACTATTAATGCACCGGCCCGGTCCTTGGTGAAATCCTACGAATGGATTGATGATATGATCTCGCCCGGTTCAGATGGGCTACATAATATAGATGAAAATGGGTTTGCGTGGTTGGAAAGTATTTTATTAGAAAAGGGCATTCTCAGTATTTCTGATATAGAAGAACTTCCGGCTGAGGCTGATTTTTTTAAGGAAATCCTGACGCATGACGGAGTGACTTCCAGTCTCAACGTCCCAATCATGCGCAATAATCATCTATATGGCATTCTTGGGTTTGATGCTATTATAGAAAAGCGAACCTGGTCAAATGAAGATATTAAGTTGCTCAGATTGACCGGAGAGGTTTTTATGAGTGGCATCGAGAGAGTAGAATCAGCTGATCGTTTGAAAAAAGCCAATGAAGATTTGGAACGCCGCGTAAAGCAACGAACGCGAGAATTATCAAATGCGAATACTTCGCTTGAAGAAGCCTTACTCGAAGTAAAAGACCTGAAAGACAGACTTCAAGCTGAGAATATTTACCTAAAAGAGGAGATCAAGCTAAGTAACAACTTCGACGATACCATTGGTGAAAGCAAGTCATTTAGAAGAATACTCAAAGAAGTTGAGCAAGTAGGGGTGACAGATTCTACGGTGCTTTTACTTGGAGAAACTGGTACAGGTAAAGAAATAATGGCCCGATCTATTCATGAGGTGAGCAAAAGAAGCAGTAAGCCTTTGGTGAAAGTAAACTGTGCGGCATTACCAGCTAATCTTATTGAAAGTGAATTGTTCGGTCATGAGAAAGGAGCCTTTACCGGAGCATTTTCACGAAATATTGGGAGATTTGAATTGGCCGATGGCGGTACCATATTTCTGGATGAGGTAGGGGAATTACCATTGGAGCTTCAATCTAAATTGCTGAGAGTGCTGCAGGAAGGCGAATTTGAGCGATTAGGCAGTGCTAAAACTATAAAAATCGATGTACGGGTAATCACCGCAACCAACAGGAACCTGGAGGAAGAAGTGAAGAATGGTAATTTTCGTTCCGATTTATTTTACCGGCTCAATGTATTCCCCATTCAGTTGCCGCCATTGAGAGAACGTCAAGAAGATATCCCTGCACTGACTTTACACTTCATTGCCAAGTATGGAAAAAGAATAGGTAAAAATATTGAAAGCGTTCCCAAGAAAGTAATGCAAACACTGCTGGCCTACAGTTGGCCAGGTAATATCAGAGAGCTCGAAAATGTCGTAGAAAGGGCCTTAATTACCAGTACAGGTGGAAAACTTGAGTTGGGTAGCTGGTTTGGAGGTGGACAAAATGGCGGCCTACAATCTGGTTTGTTGACATTACAAGAGATGGAGAAAGAACATATTTCAGAAGCGTTGCAACTGACTTCGTGGCGTGTAAGCGGCGAAAAAGGAGCCGCCAAGCTATTGGGAATGAAGCCTACGACCCTTGAAGCACGCATGAAAAAGCTGGGTATAAGCCGTCCCAAATAGTCCCAATATAGTAGGAATTCCTACTATATTGGGACTATTTTGAATGCTAAACTCTTCGGCATTTCAACGAAAAGTGTGTTATACGTCCGTATAGCGACTTTTTTCATTGATCGCAAAAACTGGCATCTAGTTTGTGTAAAGGTGATCAGAATTTGAGGTTTTAAAATTATTTAATGTAATGAGGAGTTTAATTTCAAGTGTAGCGGCCGTCATTTTGATTGCATTATCGTTTGGAAACGCGAGTGCAAAGGCCAACGGAGAGTTAGGCGAAAGATCTATACAAGAAATCCACTCAATGATGGTGTATAATTTTATTAAGTACATCGAGTGGCCAGCAGGATCGTCTAACGGAGAGTTTGTCATAGGTATCATCGGAGACGATGAAGTGTTCAACACGATGAAAACATGGTACGGTGGTAAAGCAGTACCAGGGGGTCAAATCATCGTTAAGAATTACAAGAATGTAGATGAGATTGGAAATTGCCAAGTACTTTATGTTGCTGCTAACAAAAGCAAAGCTTTTTCCGCCATTAAAGATAAGATTGATGGAAAATCGACTTTACTAGTAACCAACAGAGATGGTCTTGGAGCTAAAGGCAGCTGTATCAATTTTAAGTTGGTTAACAACAAACTAAAGTTTGAGCTTAACAAACAAGCAGTAGCAGCATCAAAATTGAAAGTATCAGGAAGATTGGCTGAAATGGCCATCATCATATAGTATTACAGAGTTGAGTCATGTAAGTATATCAGACGCTACGGATAGAAGGTAAAACTCTAAGCTTATTGAGAATATTTGGTTTGCCCTGTTAAAACCTCTATCAAAGTCTGAATTTTTGGAATCTCGTATTCCTCTGTTACATGACATCAAAGGGCAAACCTTTTTTCTTTTCTAACTTTGGTATCTTGATTTCTTAAAGATACCCCCATTGCGAACAAAATTTCCCATCAAGGTTATCGATCAACTCGGAGAGTCGATCACTTTAAATAGTATCCCTAAAAGGATCATTTCCCTTGTTCCTTCCCAAACAGAATATCTTTTTGATTTAGGTCTTGGTGATCATGTTGTAGGTGTTACCAAATTTTGTATTCATCCAGGAGAGGCGAAAGACAAAACCATCATTGGAGGCACAAAAAAATTTCGTTTTGATGTCATAGATCGCTTGAAACCTGACTTAATCATTGGTAATAAGGAGGAAAACTATCTAGAGGGCATCACCAGACTGAAGAAAAAGTATCCAGTTTGGGTGAGTGATATCCTAACGATAAACCACGCCTTGGACATGATGAAATCTTTAGGTGCGATCTTGAATGTACCGGTTAAAGCCAATGATATGGTAAGTGACATCCAAAAACGGTTTGGCGAATTGAATATTGGTCAAAAGAAGAAAGCGCTTTACTTTATCTGGCGAGAGCCGTACATGGCCGTTGGATGCGATACCTTCATTGATGAAATGCTGAGCTATGCCGGTTTTGAAAATTTAGCCGCGCATATGCCGCGGTATCCGGAAATTGCGCGAGAGGAGTTATTCTCATGGAGTCCGGACGTTGTGCTACTTTCCTCTGAACCCTATCCATTTAAGGAAAAGCATTTAGAGGGGTTTCAGCAATACTTTCCGGATGCCCAGATCAAATTGGTTGACGGCGAAGTATTTTCATGGTACGGCAGTCGACTGCTATCTGCACCCAAATATTTTAATGATCTAGCACAGAGCCTTTCAATCAATGGATAGTACTTTGATGCCGGCTAATTCTAAGTCGCTCCAATAACCGGGATAAGACTTTTGTACCACAGTTGAGTCATCGATAATAATATCTGTTAGCGTAGCCAATGGAGCAAATGCCATGGCCATACGATGATCTTCATAAGTGTGTATATCAATGGGTGATACCACAGGACTATCCTTGTCATCTGCAGGTGTCAACTCCCACAGATTCTCTTTTTCATCAATACGCGCACCTATCTTTGCCAGCTCATTCTGAAGAGCAGCTATGCGGTCTGTTTCTTTGATTCTAAGGCTCTCCAGTCCGGTCATAGTACACTTAATGCCTTTAACGGCACAAATGACAGCTACAGTCTGCGCAAGATCAGGGCAATCTGAAAAGTCTATCTCCACCG
The DNA here is from genome assembly GCA_039819065.1 of Bacteroidota bacterium. Classification (GTDB taxonomy): domain Bacteria; phylum Bacteroidota; class Bacteroidia; order Cytophagales; family Cyclobacteriaceae; genus JBCBSS01. The sequence continues at coordinate 22,228 of JBCBSS010000109.1, read as the reverse complement.
ATGATGCACTTTCTATTTTAGTGAGCGAAACACCATCTTCTCGAAAGTCAGAATGAACACCAAGCTTTTCCATGATATCAGCCATCCTGCGGTCTCCCTGCAGTGATTGGTCTTTCAAGCGTGTCAGGAACAACTCATCGCATTCACTGAGACTTACCCAACTATACCAATAGCTGGCTCCAGACCAATCCGGTTCTACATCAAATGGAACTGAAGTATAAGATTGTGGGGCAATGGTGATTCTATTATCTTCCCAGCTTGAGGTCACGCCAAAGTGCTTCATCATAGCTAAGGTCATTTCTATGTAAGGGCGGCTACCAATTTTACCAGTGATTTCAAGGGTTAACCCTTCGGGCAGCGTTGGGGCGATCATCAGCAAAGCGGATATATATTGACTGCTTACATCACCACTGATTTTGATTTGACTGCTTTTTTGTGTCGGAAGACCATCTATCCTCATTGGGGGATAACCCTCATTTTTTATATATGAGATCTCACCGCCTATTTGTTTCAATGCGTCCACAAGAATTTTTATGGGACGTTCCTGCATTCTAGGTGTGCCTGTAAGTACTTTTTGCTGGTTAGTGGACGTTAAGTAGGCAGTAAGGAAACGCATGGTCGTACCAGCATCTAGCACGTCTAATTCTGTTTCCTGGCTGTTCAACAACTTTAGCATGGTCTTTGTATCCCTTGCTTCAGAGAGGTTATCAATGTTTGATTGACCTCCTGCTAGAGCATTAATGATCAAAGCGCGGTTGCTGATACTTTTCGAACTCGGCAATTGAATAGCAGTAGTTCGAATTTGTGAAACCTTTGGTATGTGGAGTTTACTCACGGACTATAATGACATTAAAGAGTACTGACAAGAATTTTAGACGTCGGATTTTGTAAAAGCAAAGCTAGAAAATCATAATGATGTCTACTGAATTCTTTTTGTGAAAAATTTATTTAACTTTGAAATTAGAATAAAAAATTTCTTTAAGTGGTTGATTCCTCCAACTAAATGCCACTTTGAAGCGTTAATTAATAATAGATGAAACTAGGTAAAACTATAGCGGTAGTTCTCGGTGTTGCTGCAGGAGCGGCAATTACAGCTGCAGTCTCAATGAAGTCTGGCAGAAATGGTCAATCTCTTATCTCAAGAAGCATTAAGTCTCTAAAGGGAGGTAATGCTGACAAAGGTCAAAAAGAAACTTACGACAACTCAGAGGTTTTTTACACTTAAGTGCGAGTAATAAGAGAGTGCTTTTTTTGCATCTTCGACTGATATAACCACATCAAAGACTGCTTTTCCTTCTGTTTCCAGTAAGGAACATAGAATCTTATTTCCTTTATTTTTCTTGTCTTGGCCTAACAATTTCACAATATCGTTGATTTGATCTTGTTTTATGTCTAGGTGCTCGTAAATGTCAAGGATGAAGCTACTTATCTTACCAAACGCCTCTTGAGAAAGCCCACACCTTTCCTGAGAAAGGTATGCCTCGCAGATCATTCCAATAGCAACAGCATCCCCATGTAGCAGTTTTTGATTGTCATCGTTCAGATAATAGCCTTCTACAGCATGACCGATGGTATGACCGAAATTGAGAATTTTCCTTAGCCCTTTTTCCGTAGGGTCGTTTTCTACCACCTTTCCTTTAACACCAATGGAGTGTTTGATATGTTCCTCCCAAGGTTGAGCGTCAAAAGATAGACCGGAAATCGAAGCCCAATAGTTTTGATCAGCTATTAAACCGTGTTTGATCACTTCTGCGAACCCGCTTCTTAATTCAGTTCTTGGAAGAGTATCCAAAAACTCAGGATAGATAATTACTTGGTATGGGTCTTGAAAAAGACCGATATGGTTTTTATAATGCCCAAAATCAATGCCTAACTTGCCGCCGATACTGGCGTCGACCTGCGCTAAAAGGGTAGTCGGGATGTTAATGAAATTGATGCCTCTTTTGAAAGTAGCGGCACAAAAACCACCCATATCACCAATTACACCACCACCTAAGTTGATCAGTAACGAGCTCCTGTCGAAACCTGAAGAGGTCATTTCTGACCAGATCTTTTCGCACGTAATTAGGTTTTTGTTCTGCTCTCCGCTCTTAATTTCAAATAGGATAAAGTCAGAAGGTAAAGCTGGTGCTATGTGAGGCAGACAGTGCGCTTTCGTATGCTCGTCTACCAGAACGCCTATTTTGGTATAAGCCTCTGTTTTGAACAGACGGTTAAGGTGAAGACAGATATCATCTGGAAACTTAATATAATCGGGGTACATTGTTTAGTCAGGTAAGTCGGTCGATTTATTGAGCATTTCTGTCTGCAATTTAATCGATTCTTGGTGTATTAACTGGTAGACTTCCTTGACAAATTCACCATCCATATTTTGAAGTATAGCCCAGTGCGGACGTGTTTTAATAATCTCTTTCCACCTTTCTAACTGAAATACCGTAACGGCATTCTCTTTTTTAAAATCCCCTATTTCTTCCACCATTTTCATGCGCTGAGCCAATATATCGATAATTTGTTGATCAAGTGTATCGATTTTGGCTCTTAACATCTCTAATTGGCTATTAAATAAGGCATTGTCAGATGAGCCTCTACGAAGTATTAATGACTTGATTATTTCATCAAGCCGTTTGGGAGTTACCTGCTGTAGTGCGTCGCTTAGTGCTTTGTCAGGAGCAACGTGACTTTCTACCATGATACCATTGTAACTGAGATCCATGGCTTTTTGACATACTTCGAAAATATAGTCTCTATGCCCGGCAATATGGCTCGGATCGCATAAAATGGGGATATCCGGTAAAGTACTTTTTAGTTCTAGAGGAATTTGCCACATGGGGGCATTTCTGTATTTGTCAGATTGTATAGTTGAGAAACCCCTGTGTATAGCGGCTATCTGCTCAATGCCGGCGTTTGCTACTCTTTCGATGGCTCCTATCCATAATCCCAATTCAGGATTGATTGGATTTTTTATCAAGACGGGTTTATTAGCACCTTTGAGGGCATCCGCTATTTCCTGAACGGTGAATGGATTAACAGATGATCGGGCACCTATCCACAGTATGTCCATATTCCATTTGAGCGCTTTCTCTACATGCTCTCCATTGGCTACTTCAACTGCCGTTTTCAGACCCAAATTCTTTTTAACCGAAGACATCCACTCCAAGCCTATTTCACCTACGCCTTCAAAATTATTAGGCCGCGTTCTTGGTTTCCAAATACCTGCTCTAAATGTATTGACGCCAATCGTCTTGAGTTGCTGTGCTGTATTAAAGAGTTGTTCTTCTGATTCAGCGCTACATGGCCCTGCAATTAGAATCGGTTTGGATGGGTCTTGCTCGGAAAAGATGTTATCAAATAGCGATTCTATCGTCATATATATTTAAAACCTGAAAGTCCTAAAAGTTCGAAAAACCTGTGGCTTGGTTAGCATAGCTTGACATAACTACCTAACCACTTGATGCGATGTGCGTTGGCCTCCATTATTTCCTTGACCAGATGGTCTTCATAATGGCCATCAAACTCTATAAAGAACCAATACTGAAACCCTTTACCATGTTTGGCCGGATGACTTTCTATTTTATTGAGATTAATCTTCTTTTCGTGAAATGTTTTCAGGAAGTCCACCAAACTACCGGGTTCTCCATCGTGTGAAAGCATGGCAACAATGCTTGTTTTGTCTTGCCCGCTGGGCTGGTTGACAAAATCTTTACTTATAATCAGGAAGCGTGTGTGGTTATCTTCTGAATCCTCTATGTTCTCGTAGAGTATAGGTAGGTTATAAGGCTTAGTAGCTATGTGTGAACATATAGCAGCACTGCCTTCCTCCTCTGATGCTAGCTTGGCCGCCTTTGAGGTTGATTCTACCGCTATTTGCTCGATACCCCTGTCACTGAAAAAGTCGTTAAGGAAGTTTTTGCACTGCTTAAAAGCAATATCTTTTGAATAGATACGCTTCACGTCGCCAATGTTTTCACAGTTTGTACCAAAAGCAAAGTGGATCGCCAATGGTATTTCTGCGACAATTTTGATGTTGCTTTCCCTTAACATTTCTATGGTCTCGTTCACTACCCCTTCTTGGTTGTTTTCCAACGGGATGACACCGAATCTGGTCCTTCCTGTTTCGACAGATTCAAACACCGACCTTATGCTTCTTAAACCGACATATTCACTCATAGCGCCGAACCTGACTTCAGCAGCCTGATGTGTAAAACTTCCTTCAGGTCCTAAAAAAGCCACTTTTTCCGGTAATTCTATATTTCTACTTACGGCGAATACCTCCAAAAATATGGCTTCAATGGCCTCTCTGTTTAATAGGCCTGCATTTGTTCCTGATAGCCTGTCTAGAATAGCCTTTTCCCTTTCAGGGCGATAAATGACTGCGTTAGAAGACTGCTTTAGTCGACCTATTTCTTTTACAAACCGCATTCTATCGTTGAGCAGTGCCAGTACCTGATCATCAATGTAGTCTATTTTTTCTCTTAGTTCCTCGAGCAAATGAGCCTCCATAGCTGTTGTTAGTTCATATCAATTGACTAAAGATATTTAAAAAAGCCCCAAATCTACCGGTTGCATTTTTGTTTATATCTTTGGCATTTCGCTATGATTACAATGGAATTAAGTACGAAAGTATCTTTTGAAGACACTTCAATAGCATTTTCTGCAAAATCAAACCAAGCGCTTAGGAAAGCTCACTTTCTTTTCGCCGTCATTGACAAACCACTGATTTCAAAGCTCTCTATAGGCATGGTGAAAATTGCTTTGAAGTTGAGGCTGCCTATTGGGTGGATCATTAAAAGGACTGTTTTTGAACACTTTTGTGGAGGCGAAACGATTAACGATAGCCAGCCAAGTGTTGATCAATTGGCCGAATTCAATATAGGTACGGTGTTGGATTACTCAGTAGAAGGAGAGAAGAATGAGGCAGGTTTTGACAGAACTGTCGAAGAAACCCTTAGAACGATTGAAAAAGCCGGAAGCTCTGATAACATGCCCTTTTGTGTGTTCAAAGCGACCGGATTAGCATCTTCAGAGCTACTCGAAAAAGTACAGATGAAAGAGGGGTTGACCGAAGAGGAAACAAGCGCATTTCAGCGTGTTCGAGAAAGAATAGACAGGCTTTGCAAAGCAGCACATGATCATGATGTAGCCATTCTGGTAGATGCAGAAGAAACCTGGATGCAGGGCACTATCGATATGTTGGCTTACGAGATGATGGAGAAATACAATCAGAATAAGGCCATCGTCTATAATACCTATCAGATGTACAGAGCTGATATGTTCGATAACCTCAAAAGCGCTTTCCATTATGCAGCCATGAATAACTACTACCTGGGTGCTAAGTTGGTACGAGGAGCATATATGGAAAAGGAGAGGGGTAGAGCGGAAGATAGAGGTTATCCCAACCCAATCCATCCTGATAAATCCTCTACCGACGATGCTTTCAACAAAGGATTGGAATTTTGCATCAACAACAAACAACGCGTTCACATGATGTGTGGCTCGCACAATGAATACAGTAACCACTACCTCACGCTTTTGATGGATAAGCACAGCATGACACCCAATGACCCCAGGGTATGGTTTGCGCAGCTTTATGGCATGAGCGACAATATCTCTTTTAACCTTGCCAAAGGAGGGTATAATGTAGCCAAGTACGTCCCTTATGGACCGGTGCTGTCAGTGATGCCCTATTTATTTCGCCGTGCGAAAGAGAATACTTCCGTGGCAGGACAAAGCGGGCGAGAGCTCATGCTATTATCTAAAGAGTTGAAGCGTCGGAAGCATAGCTGATCAATTTAAAGCGCTCCTTCTATATGTCCTTGTTGAGTGTAGAAAACATCTACAAGAAATACCTTGATGATGCTCCTTATGTAGTTAAGGACATTTCATTTGATTTAGCCAGTGGCGAGCTTTTATCGGTAATCGGGCAAAGTGGCTCAGGCAAAACCACTATCCTTAAACTCATCGCTGGACTGGAAGAGATTGACAAGGGGCGAGCGCTGTTTGAAGGTAAACCGATTACCGGACCTTCTGAAAACCTGGTGCCGGGACACTCTGAGATTAAAGTGGTTTTTCAGGATTTCCAATTAATGCCCAATCACACCGTATTTGAAAACGTGGCCTATCCACTCAGGGCTTTTCAAGAAAGCTTTCAGCGTGAGCAGGCCGGTGAAATGTTAGAATTACTGCAGCTCAGCCCTTTTGCAACAAAAAAACCGCGTGAGTTATCCGGTGGGCAAAGGCAACGTTTAGCGATAGCCAGGGCACTGATAGAAGAACCCAAGGTTCTGCTGTTGGACGAGCCTTTTAGCAGTATTGATGTCCTTTTGAAGGACAAGATCAAAGAAACACTTGAAGCCACGCTCAGGCATACATCGACCGCTGCTATTCTGGTGAGCCACGATGTCAACGATGTGTTTCCTATCTCAGATAAAATTGCTGTGATCAGAAATGGAGAACTGCTTCAATTAGACACCCCGAAGAGCATTTACGAGTATCCAAAATCAGCTTATGTAGCAGCAATCACCGGTAGTATTAATCTGATCGATGATCCCGATTTTATCAATAAGACGGGGTTAGGTGATAGTAAGGCGAACCTCGTAGGCATACGCCCGGAATATGTTCAATTAAGTGAGGGAGATGGAATAAAAGGTAAAGTGTTGCATACGAGTTACTATGGAAGCCATTATAGAATCGAGGTAGAAATCGGAAGCCAGTGCCACCTGTTTTTTTATATGCACAGCAACCTGCCAAGTGTAGGTAGTACAGTGACATTAGAAATTGATAGAAATAAACTACTCTTATTTGAATAACTCAAATGCGCTTAACCAAAACTTATTTTATTGGTTATTTTTGCACTCCTTTTTCTAAAATAATGGCAATATGCAGATTTTAAGCGAACAAGAAATCGTACGAAGAAACAGCAAAGAAGAACTCGAGAAATTGGGTATAGACCCATACCCAGCTGAGCTCTTCGAAGTCAATGTTAGCACTCAGGAAATACACGAAAACTACGAGAAGCGTAAGATTGACTATAAGGATGTTTCTATTGCCGGACGTATCATGAGAAGAAGGATCATGGGATCAGCTTCTTTCGCTGAGATTCAGGATGCTAAAGGTAGAATTCAAATCTATGTAAGGCGTGATGATATATGCCCTGAAGAAGATAAAACACTCTACAACACCGTATTCAAGAAGCTTCTCGATATTGGAGATATAATCGGTATTCGAGGGTACGTGTTTACCACGCAGACTGGCGAAATCTCTATTCACGTTAAAGAATTAAAACTGCTATCCAAGTCTTTAAAGCCCTTGCCACTTCCTCGAGAGGTAACTGATGAAGATGGTAATCAAAAAATATACGACGCATTCACTGACCCTGAATTGCGCTATCGTCAACGCTATGTTGACCTTGTGGTTAACCCTCAGATCAGAGATACCTTCATCAAAAGGACTCAACTGGTCAATTCTATGAGAAACTACCTTAATGATAGGGGTTATCTGGAAGTAGAGACACCTGTTCTTCAACCGCTCTATGGTGGTGCGGCAGCCAAGCCGTTCAAAACACATCACAATACGCTGGACATGACACTTTATTTGCGTATAGCCAATGAGCTTTATTTGAAAAGGTTGATTGTAGGTGGTTTCGACGGTGTCTATGAGTTTTCGAAGGATTTCCGAAATGAAGGTATGTCTAGGTTCCATAATCCAGAGTTCACCCAAGTTGAGCTTTATGTGGCTTACAAGGACTATAACTGGATGATGGATTTGGTGGAAGAAATGATCGAAAAGGTGGCTATGGACTTACATGGCAGTACTGAGGTACAATGTGGCGAGAACGTGATTGATTTCAAAAGACCTTGGAAAAGGTTCACCATGTTTGAGGCTATTGAGCATTTTACGGGTGTTGATATCTCAGCTATGGATGAAGGTAAGCTTCGCGAAACGGCCAAGTTGCTGGAAGTGCCGATAGACGAGACGATGGGTAAAGGAAAGCTCATTGATGAGATCTTTGGAGAAAAGTGTGAGCCCAACCTTATTCAGCCAACTTTTATCACCGACTACCCGGTGGAGATGTCTCCTTTGGCCAAAAAACACAGAGACAAGCCTGGTTTAGTGGAGAGATTTGAGGCCATCTGTAATGGTAAGGAGATTTGTAATTCCTTCTCTGAGCTTAATGATCCGTTGGATCAAAGGAAGAGATTTGAAGAGCAGCTTGAACTAGGGAAGCGAGGAGATGAAGAGGCCATGACTTTGGACGAAGACTTCTTGCGAGCTTTGGAATATGGTATGCCGCCAACGGCCGGTCTTGGTGTAGGGATAGATCGCTTATCTATGATCATGACCGATTCCCAATCCATTCAAGACGTGCTTTTCTTCCCTCAAATGAAGCCTGAAAAACAGGTTGAAATGGCTACCGAAAAAGATTATGAAGAACAAGGTGTGCGTACTGAACTGGTGCCCATTCTATTGAAACTGGGTATTTTTACCATAGATCAACTGAAAGAAGCCAATGCCAATAAGCTTTTCAATGATGTTTGCGGTATGAGGAAGAAGATGAAGCTAAAGGATGTGAAAAACCCGACGCTAGAAGAGGTCGAATCATGGCTTGGTTAATTACAAAGATTTCTAATTCATGACGGTTTAATAGATTTAGGGTGCGCGGTATGGCCGAATTCGGAAACTATTCGTCGTACCTCAGGCTTTAGCACCTTAATCTTTGCTATCCCAAGCTATGTTGCTCTTTACAGCTTTGGCTTGATTTACTTCTTATTTCAATATAGAGAACTGCTCTGAAGAGTCGGACGGAATGAAACGATTCAGCGCTTGATTGTCTGTATTCAAATCGTCTTCCTTTTTAACACGATTTTCAAACAACTAGAAGCTGTTATCAATGAAGCTTCGCCGTCGGTTGAGTTTAAGGTCTTGAAGGAGGGAAGACTTGACGCGGATTTCAAAGTTGAAAGAGGTAAATCTTCCAAAAGGCACCCAGTCGAAACTCATTTGCCAACAGTGCAGATCACGGTTGATACCGATGTTGGTCTGTGTGAAGTCCTTATTCTCAAAGTCATAACCTGAACTGAATGTGGCTTTCCATTTTTCTGATAAGGAGAAGTCTCCATTGAAACGGATGGCCTGTGTGATGTTACTTTCCTGGAACCCGGTTTTTGAGTAATTCAAACTGTAATTGATACTAAGACTCCATGGGATAGAGAAATCTACATAGGCTTCTGGATTATTCAATAAAAAATCTTTGTCGGACTCCGGAAGATTGGAATTGAGTATTCTATTTCGAGTTGTCTCCTCGCTATTTCTGGCCTTTGGATTTAAGTTAGTCCTCAACGCGATGGTGGCTCGGGTAAGCTGTCCTATTCCTCGTCCATTGTTCCAGGCAAATTCATCTATTCTACGTTGAAAAACTTGCTGAATACCAGTAGTTTCATTGGTGATGATACTATCTAACACGTAGATATATGGATCAATTGATCCGCTCATGTTAATGTTCAGCTTCTGCTCAAAAACGCTGGTATTGGCCCTCCAACTGATCGGTGCGAGATTGAAAGAGTCCGCTACGATATTGTAGCTCGTACTGAACCCGAAGTTGTTAAGAATAGGCACTTTGCGTGCTTTGTCTGTCGTATCCTTTTTGGTTAGTACTTTAGCCTCAAGCGTATTATTTATACTGAATCCAATAGAGCCGCTCTCTCCCTGAGGTGCACCACCATAGACAAAGCCTTGGTGCCGCGACCGGAATTCCGTTCTACCATCTTCATTAACCTGTACTTCCTGGAAGAAATCAAACTGTTCAGGATCACCGAAGTCCGGGCGGTAGCTAAGACTTAAAGATGGGTTGACAGTATGCCTTATGGCTTTAAGACTCCCTTTTTTGAAATTGACCGTTCCATAGATCCGTGTATTCAAGCTACTGCTGATGGAATAATCATAAACATGATTGAATGTATTGATGGTATCGGCGACCGCTTCTCCCAATTCAGCATCATAACGCCAATCCAGTTTTTCAAAATAGAACCTACCGGTATAATTGATAGAAGGGGAAAGGGTGAAGTGGTTTAAAACCTTAAATGATGTAGAAACAGGAATGGTATGCCTAAGGCCATTTCTGGACTCTCTCAGGAAACGAGGTAAGCTGGCGAAGTCGAATGTGGCAATGCTATCTGTTGTAGCGTCACCTATTCTCCCCAGATTATTGGTAATACGATTAGTGCCGTTCAGTGTATAGCGCACCGCTAGTTTAGAAAGCCAGTTATTGCTGTTGCCACCTTGCTTTCTAAAAGGGTAAACGTTCTGCATATTGATACTCAAATCCGGCAATAAGAGATCCACCTCTCTGGTTCTAACATTTTGGGTGAAGGTGCCGTTAAGCCCCATGCTGAAAGGTGTACCTTTAAAAGTTTTGGAGTATGAAACGTTCGACCTTAGCGTAGTATTGATTTGGGCATTGATATTATTAAGGTTCACATTGTTGTTAAATGATGAAGTCGATGCATTCACGGAAGCTGAGAACCTGCTATTGCCTTTAGTTTGCGGGGTATGAGACCAAGTAATGCGAAAATCATTTCTTACGTCAGTCTCCTCGATGTTATTAGTCAGCCGGACCTGATTGAAGTTGAAATTAAAGTTACCGTTGTACTTATATCGTTTGCGATAGTTTGAGGCCATATTAAGCCCATAACCACCACGAGTATACACATCTGCTGTTAAGGCAATTTTGATATAATCGCTAATATCGAAGAAGTAGCCTCCACCGCGTAGGAAGAAACCTCTCAATCGCTCCTCACCGTAAGAGGGGAAAATGATCCCTGAGGAACTAGTGTTCTGCGAAGGAAACATACCAAATAAGAACCCCAACGGTGTAGGTACATCGTTGATCTCCAGGTTGAATGGCCCTGCTACGATCTTGTCGTTGGGGATGGCTTTGGTCCTTTTGGCTCTGATCCTGAAATGCGGGTGGCGCAGGTTACAAGTTGTGTAAGTATTACCTAAACTAAACAGTTCATCACGCTCATTTTTGAATACATAGTCACCGTGTAGAAAACCTTCTCCTTGTTTGGTGACTACACCGGATATCTTAGCATGACCCGTTTGAAAATTGTATTCCATCCGCTTGGTTTCGTACGTTTCCTGCCCCTGGGTGAAAATAGGTGATCCTATATCCCTGCCTGTAGAATCCGGTACGCCTCGTGCCCTCAGGACATTCAGCACATAGTCTATTTCTATCTCTTCCGCCTGTAGTTTGATGTCCCCGTAGTCAATTTTCGCGTCACCATATAGCCTTACAATGTTGCCATCTACGCTGAAGTTAATGGAGTCTCTGGCAGAGTAATTGATAGTGGTTGTGATATCACCTTTGCGTTGGGGGGCTGTATTTGTAGTATCTAAGCGTACTGCAAGCGTATCCCTGCCGTTAATAGAGGTATCAGCAGGATTGGGTATTATACCCAGCCTAGTACTATCTATGTTTAAGTTTCTTGGATTTCTCTGAGGCTCTTGACTAAATGAAAAAGTAAGGCTAAAGACAAAGAAAAACGTTAAAAATGTACATCTTACGACACCACCTACGGAACCCAAATAGTGCATTGGTTTCTTCCGATTTTCAGAAAAATTTACAATTTTGCGTAAAGGTATGGCATTAACAATAAAGAACAGAAGCATCGTGAAGAATATTACGGTCATTTTCTTGTTGGCAGCAATAACCTTGCTAGGTTCATCGAGCGATGCCAACCTCATGGAATACAAGGTCAGAAAGGTGATCATAGACGCAGGTCATGGAGGCAGAGACCCGGGTGGATTGGGTAGCTTCGCCAAGGAAAAAGACGTGGCGTTGAAAGTGGCTTTGAAGTTAGGGGGATATATAGAAAAGTACCTTGACGATGTTGAAGTAGTTTACACACGTAAGTCAGATCACTTCGTTGAATTAGACAATCGTGCTGAAATAGCCAACAAGAATAACGCTGACGTTTTCATCTCTATTCATGCCAACATAGCTCCCTGGAGTAGCAAGGTACACGGTACTGAAACTTACGTGATGGGACTTGATAAGACACAGAAAAACCTAGAGGTGGCCAAGCGTGAGAATGCAGTAATCCTGTTGGAAGAAAACTACGAAGAGAAATACGAGGGATTCGATCCTAAGTCAGACGAATCACTCATTCTATTTGAATTATATCAAAGCGCCTATCGCGATAATAGCCTAATGTTGGCTGCCAATATAGAAGATCAGTTTAAGAACCGCGTTGGCCGTAAAAGCCGAGGTGTGAAGGAAGCTCCATTTTGGGTTTTATGGAGAACCAGTATGCCGAGCGTTCTGGTCGAAGTTGGCTTTTTGAGTAATCCTACGGAAGAAAAATATCTTACTGATGATCATAACCAAAGCCTGATCGCCTCAGGAATCTTCCGTGCTTTTAGGGACTACAAAAATCAGATAGAATCTGTCAATGCGAATTCATCCAAATCTTCTAACTAAAAACTCAATCAAAACGGCCATACTATTGTGAAGATATCTAAGGAAGCCAAAGTAGGATTTTTCATGGTGGCTTCGATAGCCCTTTTATATGTCGGTTTTAACTATCTTAAGGGAGTCGATTTTTTTAAAAATCAGCGCAGATACTATGCGGTATACTCAAACATTGGAGGGCTGCTACCCTCAAGTACTGTGACCATCAATGGTTTTGGAGTAGGCCGTGTAAGTAGTATTAGGATACTACAAGAGCGCAACAATCAGATTCTGGTAGAACTGGATATTGATAAGAATATCATATTAGGTGATTCTGCATCTGCCAGATTGGATAGTGACCTGCTGGGAAATAAATCAATCGTACTGGAGGTAGGAGATATCACCAAACCACTCAACCCAGGTGATACACTTATTGCCAAGCTAGACAAAGCACTTTCTGATATCTTGACGGAAGCTACCTTGCCAGTGGCTGATAACCTGGAGGCGACGATCAGAAAGATCAATACCATACTAGATAACCTTACGGGTAATGGTCAAAAGATCGATAGCATGATGACCAATCTTCAGGCTGGAACCGCCCAAATCAACTACACCATTGTAGAGAGCCGGCTGCGGATTCGATCTGTTTCAGGTAAGCTTGAGAACTTGTTAGACAGCCTGACCCTTACTGTATCCAATGTCAATCCGCTTCTTGAAAAGTTTGGCGCTTTAGCTGACTCCCTCAAGCAGATTGAGGTACAAACTACTCTAGATAAAGCAACCGCAACACTCGAAAGCCTTAACGTTACACTTGAGAGGCTCAAAAACGGAGAAGGGAGTATGGGTAAAATGCTGAACGATCAAGATACCTTATACAATAATCTCAATCAGGCGATCATTAACCTGGATAAGTTACTGATTCATTTCAATGAAAATCCAAAACACTTTTTAGGTCCTCTGGGTAAGAGCAAAAAGAAGATTGAGAAGGACAGGAGAAAAGAAGCTAGAAAAAACAAATAGTCAGGCTCTTTATCTTAGCAAGACTAATAGGTATTTTAGCGCTCCATAAACCAAGAAACATATTAGCAGCATGGATTTGGAATTCAATAAGAACGAAGATGTTCTTAAACAACTGTGTTTTCAGCTCAATGAAAAGCTTAAAAAAGTAAAGCTAGGTGGTGGGGAAAAGAAGATAGCATCACATCATAAAAAGGGAAAGCTAACCGCCCGGGAGCGTATTGATTACCTTATTGACGATGGTTCGGAGTTTTTAGAAGTGGCAGCCTTTGCAGGTGATGGCATGTATGCCGAATATGGTGGATGCCCTTCTGGTGGAGTGGTTACTGGCATAGGATATGTGCAAGGCAGGCAATGCGTGATCGTAGCTAATGATGCTACCGTAAAAGCAGGTGCCTGGTTTCCCATCACAGCGAAGAAGAACCTACGTGCTCAAGAGATTTCCATAGAAAATAGATTACCCATCATATACCTGGTAGACAGCGCTGGTGTATTCCTACCTATGCAAAACGAAATATTCCCTGATAAGGAGCATTTTGGCAGGCAGTTCAGAAACAACGCCAAGATGTCTTCCATGGGTATTGTCCAGGTTGCGGCCATTATGGGCAGCTGTGTCGCAGGGGGTGCTTATTTACCAATTATGTCAGATGAAGCCATGATCGTAGATAAAACCGGGTCAATATTTCTGGCTGGCTCCTATCTCGTGAAGGCAGCTATTGGGGAGAACATCGATAATGAGACTTTGGGTGGAGCAAGTACACATTGCGAAATCTCAGGTGTTACCGACAATAAATTTGAAAGTGACGAAGCTTGCCTTGATTACATCAAGTCCATTTTTAACAAGATGGGGCATGATGAAAAGGCTGGTTTCGATAGAATAGAACCTGCTGCTCCAAATAATCAGGAAGAAATATACGGCCTCATTCCGGAAGACCGTACCAAGCCATACGACACGCTAGACATCATCAAAAGATTGGTAGATAACAGTAAGTTTGATGAATACAAAGCCTTATATGGTAAGACCATCATTTGCGGCACAGCCAGAATTGATGGCTGGGCGGTGGGTATTGTAGCCAACCAACGTAAAGTGGTGAAGACGAAAAAGGGCGAAATGCAGATGGGCGGTGTGATCTATTCAGATTCAGCCGACAAAGCAGCTCGCTTCATTATGAACTGCAATCAGCGTAAAATTCCCCTGGTGTTCCTACAAGACGTAAGTGGTTTCATGGTTGGTAGCAAAGCTGAGCATGGAGGGATAATAAAAGATGGGGCGAAAATGGTTAACGCCATGGCCAATTCTACTGTGCCTAAGTTTACCATTGTTACTGGTAATTCTTACGGTGCTGGAAACTACGCTATGTGCGGGAAAGCCTACGATCCAAGATTGATCTACTCATGGCCGACGGCTCAAATGGCAGTGATGAGTGGTGCTTCTGCTGCTAAAACACTTCTACAGATTAAAGTGAATACACTCAAAGCCCAGGGAAAAGAAATCTCTCAGGAAGAAGAGGACAAGTTGCTCAAGGAGATAACCGATAAGTATAACGAAGAATTGAGCCCGTACTATGCTGCTTCCAGGTTATGGGTTGATGGCATCATAGACCCGCTAGAAACGCGCAAGGTAATCTCTATGGGCATTGAGGCAGCCAATAATGCGCCGGTTGAAAAATTCAACGTAGGTGTAATCCAGACTTAATCTTCTGAATTGGAACAAGCTCTTTTCGACGAAAGAAATAGGGAAGGGCTTGGTAATCATATCCGAATTTTTTAATCTTCTATTTTTGTTCTAGAAAGATGGAAGGAAAGGAATTAAAGGCTTTAGTATCCTTGCTAGATGACGAGGACGAGCAGATTTTAAGCCACGTAGAAAGTAAGATCATCTCATTAGGCAACGAAGTCATTCCATTTTTGGAAGAAGAATGGGAGAACGCCTTTAATCCCGTAGTACAGAAAAGGATTGAGGAATTGGTTCACATTCTGCAATATGATCAACTGAAGATGCGCCTTGCAGAGTGGAAAGAGAAGTCGAGTGATGACCTGCTCATGGGTATGTGGCTCATATGTACATACCAATACCCCGACCTAGAATACGAGAAGCTAAAGCAGGATTTTGAACAGCTTTACTACGAAGTGTGGTTAGAATTCAAGCCTGACATCCATCCCTACGACCAGGTAAAGATCCTCAATAGCGTATTGTTTAATAAGCTTAAGTTTAGAGCCAACACCAAGAACTTCCACTCTCCGGGAAATTCTATGATCAATACTGTGCTGGAAACCAAGAAGGGAAATCCAATTACGCTGTGTGTGATATATATGTTGGTGGCACAAAAGCTCAAATTGCCCATTTCTGGCGTCAACCTTCCTAATCTTTTCATCTTGACCTATAAAGGGGATAAGCAAACTCAGTTTTACATCAACGCCTTCAACAGAGGGTTAATCTTTCTAAAAGAAGACATAGACAACTATATCTCTGAGCTAAGGTTAACGCCGAATGACACGTATTATCAACCTTGTACCAATGAGGAGATTATAAGAAGAGCATTAAGAAATCTGAGTGTTTCCTTCGAAAAAATTGGAGATCACGCGAGATCTGATGAGGTCAAGGTACTACTGCACACTCTTTCAGATGGCCCTGATCTGGGTGAGATTTAAGCACCTTTAATGATACAACCAATAGGTCGTACTGTAGTCTTGGCCGGTTTGGTGCCGTCCAATAAACTCTTTATTGCTAATAGCAAGTACTGTTCTTTTACATCGGATTCAACCTGAGGATTGTTATCTATGGCCCCCAGATAAAGGACAGAAAAACCTTGTCCGTTCCTTTTGAGCACCACAGCTTCAGGGCTCTTCTTTACCCCTAGCATCTTCATCACTGTCTGGTTTTTATCGGCCAGATAAGGCACTTTATAGCCCTTTGATTTGGCCTCTGCCAGCATGGCTTCGGCCGATTCCTGTGGCTTGACCTCTGAATTGACCATTAGAAAGTTTACTTCGGCACCTTCATAGCTACTAATTAGCTTGTTGATGCGTCGGTCATAATATTTGGCGTAGGGACAAGTATGGCTGGTGAAAATGATCACAACGCCCTTACTTGCCTTGAGGCTGCTTAAGGCTACAGATTCTCCGGTCATAACATTGGTGAGCGAAAAATCCTTGATCTGCTGTGCCTGACCCATGCAGATTGTCAGAGTAAACAAAACGATAATCATCAAACTTTTACGCATAGCAAAGAGTGAATTTATTCATCTATATTATAAGTCACGATAAAGTAATCATCTATACTGTACTTTATCGGATAAATCTCATTATGACCATTTAAAACAATTTGGCCTTCAATAGTTCCGGAATCCGCGATTGTAAAAGGGGCTACACGAAGATTTTCTTTAAAGGCTAACCTCTTGCGGCCATAGATTTTGTAGAGTGTTTCTTTGGCCGACCAACAGATGCACAACTTTCTCACATCGCCAATAGCCATGTCGTACTCCTCTTGGTTAAGGAACTTAGGCGCCAGTGCCTTGAGTTTTTCTTTAACGGTTTCCAGATCAATTCCTACTTGCTTTTTCGTACTGATGATAGCGGCAGCAAATGGAAAGCTATTTGATAGTGAAATATGCAAATTTGGATGATTGATCAGGAAGGGTTTACCATATTCATCTTTGAAAATACCGTGATATTCATAACCAAGCTCTTCGACCAATGCTTTCAAGGCTAATCGTCCAGCCAGCCATTCTTTCTGCTTATTTTCATGTCTGATAGCACATTCCTCAAAATCACTTTTCCCCTTTTCTATTTGTTGAGATACCAATTCATCAACAGACTCGTCGATCTGCCAAAGTGCCCAATGACTATCAGCATTGATCTTTTCTAACTTCAGTAGGGGCATTATTAATTGAACAAATATGTGAAAACAATAAAAGTTTGTGACAAACTTTGCAAGATTCTGTTATTTCATCGGGGAAGACACCCCTAATCCTCAAATGTACTAATAAAACAGACAAGGACATCTTATGAGTGTTGACGTCAATAAACTTCGAACGCTGACGGGTCACCGTGATTGTATTTATACCCTGGAACCCACCAATGAACCACATCTTTTCATTTCCGGAGCTGGTGATGGTATGGTTGTACTTTGGGATCTCAATGATCCTGAGAATGGCCATTTAATCGCCAAATTACCAAATTCAGTATATGGTCTCCACTATTATGCCCCTAAAAATGTGCTGATCGCCGGACATAATTACGATGGTATACATCTTATCGATCTAGAGAGTAGGAAGGAGGTAAGCTCACTCAACTTGACTAAGGCGGCTATTTTTGATATAGATTCTTTCGAGAATCTGGTTTTTGTAGCTACTGGTGATGGAGAAGTGGTAGTGGTTGACGTGAATACACTACAGGTGCTTAAGAACCTAAAGCATTCTGAAAAGAGTGCAAGGTCGCTGGCCATCAATAGCGACCGAATGGAGCTTGCTGTGGGTTATAGTGATAACCACATTCGAATATTCGACTTGAGAACTTTAGAAATGCTTCAGGAGATATCAGCGCATGAGAACTCGGTCTTTACACTTAAGTATTCTCCTGATAATCAGCTTCTTCTGAGTGGTAGTCGCGATGCTCACCTGAGTATATGGGATGCTCAGGCTGGATACTTGGCTTTGGATAAAATCGTGGCTCACATGTACGCTATTAATCATTTGGATTATAGCCCAGATGGCAAACATTTCGTAACTTGTAGCATGGATAAGTCCATAAAAGTATGGGATGCGCAAGCATTCAAACTACTCAAAGTAATCGATAAAGGAAGACACGCCGGGCACGGAACCTCTGTAAATAAGCTATTATGGTCTAAGTTTGAAGATCAATTGGTGAGCGCCAGTGACGACAGGACAATATCGGTATGGGATATCCAGTTTGATTAAAGTACATAGTTGGTTAAAAGAGACATTATGAGAATTACTCCACTCGAGATAAGGCAAAAAACCTTCGAGAAGGCTTTTAGAGGGCTCGATAAAGAGGAAGTATACGGTTTTTTGCAGTCGCTTTCCCAGGAATGGGAGAGACTAATGGATGAGAATAAGGAGTTAAGAATAAAACTCGACGGTTCTGAGAAGGAGGTAGATAAGCTGAGAGAGGTTGAGAATTCGCTGTTCAAAACACTCAAGACAGCTGAGGACACTGGCGCAAATATGATCGATCAGGCTACCAAAACCGCTGAGTTACACCTCAAAGAGACGCAAATCCGTGCAGAAGCTATTCTGAATGAGGCCAAGTCTAAAGCCAAGGATACTATAGAACAAGCTGAGATGACCGCTAAGGATAATGTCGAGGAAATGGAAGAGCGATTGAAGTCTTTGGCACAAGCTTATAAAACGCTGGAGAATTACAGAGATGACCTGCTATCGGATATCAAAAATATTGCCCAGGACGCTCTGGAAAAGGTAGATAGATATAAAGGGCAGGGCCACAAATTCGACCTTGAGGATTATTTGCTTAAGGCGAAAAGAGAGTCGGTCAAAGTAAAAACGTCTTCATCCAAAATTGATTATACCTACGAAAAACCTACCGTCGAAGAATTGAATCACAACCTAGAACGACACCAACAGAAGGAGGAAGAACGTAAGAAAGAAAAGCCTTCTGAACCTGAAGCACCGGGTACTTCTTCATTTTTTGACGAAATAGAGTAGCATTACAAATGGGTCAAATTGCACTCGAAGGTCTTGAATTCTATGCCTATCACGGCTATTATGAAGAAGAAAGACAAAACGGTAACAAATTCTCTGTAGACGTATCGGTAGATACTGATCTCACCGGAGCAGCAGAAACTGATAAGTTATCTCAAGCACTTAACTATGAACAGCTTTATAGCATCGTAAAAGATGAGATGGAAGAACCATCTAAGCTGCTCGAGCATATCGGTCAACGAATAATAGACAGGGTTTTTGACGAGTTTGGCCAAGTAGAATTGGTAAGAGTAAGCGTATCCAAATATAACCCGCCCTTGGGAGGGACGTGTGAAAGGGCTAAAATTACGATGTCAGAAAAAAGGGATACCCACCTTCAAAAGCATTGAGTACCCCCTCTTAACCAAACGATATTGCCTTAGCGATCTTTCTTGAAATACTTGTCGTGAATCTTTTTATACTTCGCTTTATGCTTGTCTTTGATCTTTTTGCCATTAAACCTGATCTCTCCTGACTTGATGATATCTATTGTTTTTAACTTCTCATCCTTACCAAAGTAGCCATCTTTTCTTAGTTCAGGGATTACCTCACGTTCGAAAGCAACGTTCACTTCTTTGAGCATAACAGCACGCTCCTGTTGTCGTAGTAGCTGATCTTCCATATAGGCCATCTTTTCCCTAAGCAAGCGTTCTGCTTTTTCCATTTCCAGCTTACGGGCTAACTCTTTTTCAATAGCCAGATTTTTCATTTGCTCAGCTAATTCAAGTTTTGATAGGTTCAATTTTATTGTGGAAAGCTCAATCATTTTCATCAATTCCTGAAGCCTATGCTCATTCGAGTGATCGAGCGTAGTATCACGTTGTTCTATTAACTCCCGTGCTGTTTTGGCCATTTTCTCTCTTATTTTTCTGATTTCTAAAGCATGTCTTTGGTTCAATACAAGAAGCTGTTCTTGCAATTCCTGGAGAAGAAGCTCTTTTTCAATAAGCTTTTGTTGGGGCTCAAGGGTGTCTATTGGAGATATTTCTTTGAGAAGAGGAGGAGCAGTTTCAGTGACAGCATATCTCGATTTGATTTTAGCCATTTCTTCCACATGATGAGGAGAAGGAATGCCGTTATTTTCGAGCTCATTTATTTGCTTTTTGACTTGATCAATTTCGGCAAGCCTGATTTCCCTGAGCCTTTGCTCTTCTGAATAACCTGGCTCGGTTAATTCGCTATTTTTTTGATCCAGTTCATCTAGTATTTCGCTGTTCAAATAATGAAGCGTATTGGCCATCAATGTATTATCTGAAGCCGCAGTTGATGAGTATGGATACCAAGAAATCATAAACAATGTGGCGACTAGGATAATGGCTGCAACCGCTCGTTCCGTTTTACTTTTGGGTTGAGAAGGTCGCTCAATAAGCCTTTTGATCCTGTTGAGCAATAGATTCTTTTTTCCTGCTAAGCTCATAGCTAAATTGGCATTGCTCAATTGATAGGTTTGTAAATCAGCCAATGCACGCACGTATTCTACTTTACTTGTGCCCATTAGAATGGCCATATCATCGCAGCAATGCTCTCTTTCCTTATTGATAGTCTTGGAGATGAGCCAAACAAATGGATTGAAGAAAAATATAGTTTCTATGATAGATTGGATGATGTTGATGAAATAGTCATTACGCTTAATATGGGCCAGTTCATGGGCTATTATCCCTTCTATCTGGGTGGTGCTTAATCCGGATAGAACGCTAAAAGGCAGTAGCACAAATGGTTTGGCATGACCAACTACCATAGGTACACTGACCTGCTTGGAGTGCAGATATTGAACTGTTTTACTCACACCTATTCTTTTGGCTAGCTTATCAAATCTGGATTGCCAATGTTTGGCGACAGGAGAGGTACCGTGGTGCTTTAGCCGGTTTACATAAATAAACGACCCTGCCAACCTTAATGAGAAGAAAAGAACGCCCAAAGTCCAAAGTGCCACGATCATGGAGAAATTGGTTTCTAGATAGTTGGTAGCAAATACAGTCCAATTAGATATATGCTGGGAGCTTTCACTGGGTAGATCGGCGGCATTGACCAAGAAAGTACCTTGAGTGATGGCCGAGGTAGCTTCAACTGGCGGTGTATAACTTGACCAATGATAGATGAATGTACTTAAGCTCCAAACTGCAAATGCAAACATAGCAGTAAGGGATAGCCAATATTTGTTACTGGCCGAGTTGGACTTTAGTAGCCGATTGATCATGTATAGTACAGCGATGATCAGAAGTCCTTGCCAGAGCGAGTGAATGATCATCCAACCAGCGGCATGTATAAAGTTTGATGAGATTGAAGATAATTCGATGAATTCCATGAGTTTAAATGTTGTTATTGAGTTGTTATTTGACCTGTTAAGGAGGTGCCAATCATAAATTACTTTTCGTTATCATCCTCCAGTTTGTCCAGATAAGCCCTAATTTGATCAAGCTCTTTCTTGGATGACTTTTGATTTCCGAGTGCCTGCATGACTAACTTCATGGCGGAACCTCGGAACGCAGTGTTCAGCAATTTGTCAAGCAATTGCTGTTGCGTCGTTTCTTCTGATATCAAAGGTTGGTAAACGTGGGTCTTTCCTTGTTTCTTTCTGTCTAATATTCCCTTGTCAAACATGATCTGCATGAGTTTGAGAGTAGTGGTATAACCTACCGCATTAGACACACTTAGAAACTCATTCACGGCCCTAACCGTTGACGGTCCCATACTCCATAATGCCTGGAGTATTTCTAGCTCTTTTTCTGTGGGTTTTATTTTTGAATCAGTCATATACTACGAAGTTCTTCGTAAAACAATGATATGCGAAAGCTTTCGTACTTCCAAATTATTTACGAAAAACTTCGTAAAAGGATAGCATTCTAAGGTAGAAATTCTCTTAAATCATGATTCACCTGTTCATAGGCTTGCGGTTGAGACCAAACTGTACATTGAGAAGTTTATTTTTGAATATTACCAGTTATGAATAGTAAGTTTCCAAGTAGCCTTTTGAATAAGAAAAGTTAAACGTCCAGTTTGGTCTCAACCGCAAGCCTATGAACAGGTGAATCATGATTTAAGA
>JBCBSS010000108.1:0-27208 GCA_039819065.1 Bacteroidota bacterium | reverse complement strand
ATGACGTTAAATTCTTTAACCTAACCACTTTGGCTATTTCGGATAACTTTTACAGCAGTAGGAAATCCGGATACCTCTACATAGATCTGACAACTTGGAGTTATGAGAGTGAAAATTTTATCTTTAACACTCAATCGTACATACCTTTATTCAACACATCTGATCAACTCTTTTACTACTATAACATTTCTGGGCAGAAACTTAGTACTAGAGGGTTTAAAGAGGCTTCATTATTTGTAAACGGCTATGCAAGAGTATCAACTGGATACAGTATGTACCTTTTGGATAAGAATGGAAAACTAAACCATGAATGTAAATATATAGGCAATTTACAATCAGACCTTATTGCGTTTACGGAGAAGGACGGTAGAGTAAATTTCAAAAGAGCCACGGATTTTAATATAGCATTGTCTCTTCCGGCGGAGGTTACTAGAGCGCAAAGCTTCCTTGGTGCAATTGCTATAGTGGAGAACAGTCGGGAAGATATCAATTTTGTCAATAGCAGTGGGAAGATACTTTTAAAGGAATGGCTAACCAGTAGTATTTATGAAGATACCAATGAATTCCATGAGACTCACAAGAATTACGAGACTATAGGTGTATTTAAAAACTCTACTTGGACTTTTGGCTATGCTATGGCTGGATATAGCGGAAAATTATTCACTAAATTCAAATACGAATATCCGGAAGCTATTGCGGAGGATATTTGGCTTCTAGCTGAAAAAAAGTCTGAAAAAAAGGCTCTTTTTATTAGGGATAAAATAGTTACCAAAGCCATCTATGAAAGCTTCGAAAAGTTTGACAACTATGTACTGCTGGAAAAAGAAAGAGGTGCAGAGGTTTACTTGACCTCCATCAATAATTTTTTATCCGTTCCCGACTACAATAATAATGGACATGCTCAAGAGGTGTTTGGCAAGTTAAAAATCCCTGTCGGTAATGATCAGTATAGATTAATTAATACAAGTGGAGAGCATATTTTCTCTGCGGAGGATTTTATTGTAGAAGAGAACCATCTGTCGTTTATGACATCAGGTAAATTCGGTTTACTGTCTTTAGATGGAAAAGAAATCATAATGCCACATTATGAAAATATCAGTCATCTCTTCAAAGATATTTTTTGTTTATATAAAAACAGCAATACCATATTGCTCTTTAGCATACGTGAAGGTGCAATTATCCTTGAAAGAAATAATGTAAGCGATTGCTTTTATGATGCGGATAGTAACATTATTCAATTTGCTCATAATAATGGTGAAGATTACCTTTTAGAATATCTAGATGAAAATCTCTCCACCATTCTCAAACCTCAATTCTCTCATATTGAGAGAAATATTAATCATGAATTGGTAATTGCCGAAGAAACCGACGGAATCTACAGAATTTTAGATCGTTCATATCAACCCATTAATGACTTGAACTATGATCATGCCGAATTCTCAGATTACTTCGGCGAACAGATGATATTAACTGTTATTGGAGAAAAAAATATGTATCTAGATAAAAATGGACAGATACTCTATGAGATAGGGTAGTTAACGCAGGAAATACCACCTATTATTACCATGAAAGCAGGTTCGGCTGGCGGCTCCCTATCCATATGCATTGCTAAATACAATCGCTTTTGTTAAAAGGCACTACAAGCGTAAAACTTGTATATTCTTACCTAAAAGATAGGGGTGGGAGGCCACTTAGCATTTAGACATTCTCTCTTAAAAATGGTTTTGGTGTCGCAGGTAGTTATCGGATTATCACAATATATCCGCACCTTCATAGTCATATCAAATACTGCTTGGCAAAAATGGAGTCGGACACAATATTTTTTACTATTTGTTATCTTTTTCTATATCAATAATTAAGATTTCATTTCCTTAAATTTTCAAGGGTTAGATGGGTAATCGGCTATGATCAGCTTCAAAATAAGTTGACCAAAGTAATCTACTCACCTAAAATAGGTAAAGCTAATAGTCTCATAGACTAAGGGAACGGCTTACCATATATTTGAAATAAAAGTAACACGTACAGTGCTTGTTACACTATTGTTGTAATGTGTAGCATGACATAAATCATTTAGTGGAAAGTGGTTAATCAAATAATAGCATTCTGAACTTGACAATCTTGAGATATGAAGAAAATAGGAGTTTACAGCGCAAAGCCATACGACAAAAAATTTCTGGAAGCAGCAGGTAAAGAGCATGACCTCGAATTTCATTTTTTTGAAGATTCTCTTTCTGAAGACATGACAAGCACACTTAATGATTTTGAAATTATATGCTTGTTTGTAAATGACATTGTGAACCGGTCAATTATAGAAAAGCTTGCTGCTCATAATGTGAAGCTGATTGCTTTAAGGTGTGCGGGGTTTAATAATGTCGATTTAATGGCTGCAGCAGAATTTGGTATCAAGATCGTCCGCGTGCCCGCTTACTCTCCTTTTGCTGTGGCGGAGCATACCTTGGCGATGATAATGACCTTAAATAGAAAAACACATAGGGCATATAACCGCGTAAGGGAAAATAATTTTTCATTAAACGGCTTAATGGGTTTTGACCTCAATGGGAAAAGTGTAGGCGTGATTGGTACCGGAAAAATAGGTCAAATTTTCTGTAAGATCATGCAGGGGCTGAATTGCCAGGTTATTGCCTGTGACCCTTATCCTAACGAGGAACTGCAAAAGAGTGGAGTTGAATACTTGACTTTAGAAGAGTTACTTAGAAAATCCGATATCGTTTCCTTACAGTGCCCGCTCACCAAAGAAACCAAACATCTCATCAATAAAGATACGATCAAAATGATGAAGGATGGGGTGATGCTCATCAATACCAGCCGTGGGGGTCTAATCAATACGGAAGCACTGATACGCGGGTTAAAATCTCGGAAAATTGGCTATTTGGGGATCGATGTGTACGAACAGGAAGAGAACCTTTTCTTCAATGACCTGAGCGACCAGATCATTGAAGATGACTTAATCATGCGGTTGATTACTTTTCCTAATGTGCTTATCACCTCCCATCAAGCTTTTTTCACAGAAAATGCCATGAACAACATTGCCAACACCACGGTAATGAACATCAAGCAATTTATAAAAGGCGATGAACTAGAAAATGAGGTTAAAGCTGACTGACATAAGTGTAAACCTTACTTAGCGAGAATACTGTACAAGACCCCAAAAAAACTGTCATGTCGAATAAAATGAGACATCTATCTTTTTTCGAAGCGTCGAAAGTGTTCAAATGTATCCCTTTGAGTTAGAAAGGTTTCTCGCTACGGTCGAAAAGACAGGTTTTTGGGGTTTCAGCTACTATCCCGCAATTTTCTTAAGCGATACCCGCGTTACTTATGAATACACTTTTCTCTAGTCTTTCCTTATTGCCCATTGCCACTCTACTCGTAGTCAGTTTACTGAAAGGGGTTAAAGCCGGCATCTACACCGGTCTGGTCATAACATCGATACTTTTCTTTGCCTGGGACAGCCATTGGATTGCTTTCCCAGCCTCACTGGCAGCAGCTCTTATTGATACCATTTCCATATTGATGATTGTGTTTGGTGCTTTGCTGCTGCATCAAAACATGGAACAAGTAGGTTTTATTGATCGCATCAAAACTTCACTCAAAGGAGCCCATAGAGATGCTGGGTTTCAATTTTATTTTCTAGCCTTCTTCTTAACTGCCTTCTTCGAAAGTGTCGCTGGTTTTGGTACACCTGGAGCCATCGTGCCTCTTCTACTTGTTTCTTTGGGCTTTTCCCCTGTGTTATCCATCATAGTAGTTTTATTAATAGATGGCTTATTTGCCATAGCTGGTGCTATTGGTACCCCTGTTACTGCTGGCTTTGAAGCGCCTCTATCGGTGACACCAGAGGATGTGAAATACATCTACGTTTATGCCTCATTTTTCATGTTGATCTCAGGGGCTATCATTGTTTTTTTTATTCAACGTTTCGTAAAACGAGAGCGGCCTGATGGAAGTAAACACAGTTGGAAATTGTACCTAAGCATTGCCCTTCCGTTTGTGTGTTTATCCTTTTTCCTGAAAGAGCTTACTGGAGTGATTGCTGCCACCCTAATGGGGGCCTTTGCTTACTTTTTCCTTTTTACCCAGAGAAAAATTGAATGGAAACCTTGGATACCTTACGGAATCCTGGTTCTGGTATTATTACTTCCAAAGCTAAACCCTTCTTTAGCATCTTTCATTTCTTGGAGTTTGACATTTGACAGTATCTTCACTTCTACAGTAGATGCCTCTTTACAGCCGCTTAAATCCCCTTTGCTTCCTTTCGTTCTTGCTTCCTTTGTAGCCGCTTTCTTAGGTAAGAACCATAAGGTCAATCTAAAACCTGTTTTAAATAAGACTTCGGCTGTATTTCTGATTCTATTCCCTTCACTCGCTATCACAAGACTGATGCTCTCTAGCGGTGGCACTGAAATGCCCTCTATGGTAGAAGCGATGTCCTTGCTTTTTGCAGAGACTGGCAGCTTTTACCCAATAGTTAGTCCTTTCATTGGCTTGATGGGCACGTTCATTACCGGAAGTACCACAGTCTCTAATATCATTTTTGGACCGGTTCAATTCAACGCTGCAGGAAGTCTCGGTTTACCTCATGATGTGATATTGGCTATGCAACTAACAGGAGCCTCACTAGGAAATGCGGTTTGCCTATTTAACATTATCGCAGCTTCTGCCGTAGCAGGTGTAGATAAATATTCCATAGTGCTTAGTAGGAATATGCTACCTATTTTATTGGGTACTATAGCCGTCTCGTTGGTTGGTCTATTGGCCTTAGTGGTCATGTAGCAAGCAAGGAAACTTCGCCAGTGAGTGGGCTCACGATTCTTATTTCGAGTTATCCGCAACATATTCTCCATATTGGAGGCATATCCGAACCCGCCAGCTTCATGCTATCTAATGCCTGCCCTTAGAATACTATTCTTGAGGTGTTATCATGGGTAAGAATAACTCGAAATTACTGACTTTAGTCATGAGAAAACCGGGTGACATTTGATAGCTTAAGCATGCTTCTTAATACAAACACACTACCTTATGAAAGCCGAGTTATCAAGCAGTCAGCTTAATGCACTCGTTTTTTTACGGATACTCATTGGCTGGCATTTTCTGTATGAAGGCTTAATAAAATTGTTCAATCCTCTATGGACTGCTGAAGGCTACCTGGCAGGAGCAACTGGGCCTTTTCAGTTGTTTTTTCATTGGTTAGGCGCGAGCGATATGTTAGCCTTAGTAGATGTACTGAACATAACAGCCCTATGTCTTATTGGCCTGTCCCTGACTTTAGGCTTTAGACCTAAGCCCTTTATATGGGTGGGAATCATATTACTAGCATTTTATTATCTGGCTTATCCGCCTTTTCCTGGTTGGGAGATACAGGCACCAACTGAAGGGAACTACTTCATTGTCAATAAAAACCTTATCGAGATAGCTGCATTGGGCGTATTACTGAAGTTTCCTACGTCCACTTATTTTGGTTTGGATAACTTCCTTTCCAAGCGAATGACTTCTTCACAATCAAATTGAAACGGTATGGAAAAGGGAAAAAACAAATTCTCAAGAAGGTCCTTACTCAAAGGGTTAGCCGGGATTCCAATAGTTGGCGGAGTATTGGCCGGGGCGTTGGCAGAAAGTACTACCAGCCAGAAGAAGAAAGAGAAAATCCTCAGCTCATTAAATATTGATGCTTCACCACCCCCGCCGGTCGGTTCTATGGCGGGGGAACCGATAAAAATTGGCATTATTGGTTTTGGAGGTCGTGGAGAGCATCTTTGCCGGGCTTCTGGACATGCTACAAAAGAGTGGCTGAGCGAAGCAAATGCAGGAGCCATTGCCGCTTTCCATGGGCAGGAAAGCTTGAATACAAAAATCACCGCTGTTTGCGACCTTTTTAATATAAGGGCCAATCGTGCCATGAGCTTAGGTGCCGATGTTCGACACTTCAGGTCTTATCAAGACTTGTTGGAAAAGGGTGACGTTGATGCCATCATTATCGCTACAGCAGATCACTGGCATGCGCCAATCTCCATAGCGGCATTGAACGCTGGTAAGCATGTATATGTGGAAAAACCGATGACACACAATATTGCCGAGACCTATGCGCTCAGGGAAACAGTCCGCGACAATCCTAACATGGTCTTTGCAGTAGGGCATCAACACAGGCAGACACAAAGCTTCTTGACCGCACAGGATGTTATCAATAAAAAGATCCTGGGGCATATCTCGCTGATCCAAGTCAATACCAATCGCAACTCTGATAACGGGGCCTGGCAGTATCACATCCACGAGAAGGCCAGCCCGGAAACCATAGATTGGAACCAGTTTCTGGGAAGCGCCCCGAAGATTCCGTTTAATGGTGAACACTTCTTCCGTTGGCGCAAATGGTGGGCCTATGGCTCGGGATTATCCGGTGACCTAATGACCCATGATTACGATCGTATCAACTGCATTCTAAAAATGGGTATACCCAAATATGTATCGGCTTCCGGAGGTATATACACGCATCGGGACGGTAGAAATGTTCCGGATGTATTTCAGGTGAGTATGGAATATCCTGATTTGGCAACAGGGCAAGATACCGGAAAAACCAAGGGTATGACCCTGCTTTACAGTGCCACCTTAGGCAATCAACACCACAGAAAGACACTTTTAATGGGCACTGAAGCTTCTATGGAGCTTGGTAACAGCCTTACCATTTATGCCGATCCAGCTTCACAGAAATTCAAGGGAATGATGGAGGAGAATATTATATCAGGTGGGGAACCCATTTATAGCTATGACCCTGCGGGCAACAATGTAGATGGCATTACCTCCGCCACTTCCAAGTATTTTGCCGATAAAGGGTTGTTGTGGACATACCGCGACGGTAAGCGGGTGGATTCGACATTTTTGCATATCAAGGAATGGCTGAGTTGTATCCGGAATGGTGGTAAACCAAGTTGCGGAATTGACGAAGGTTTTGAGGAAGCTATCACTGCACACATGGCAGGACTGGCCTATAAATTAGGTAGAACAATAGCATGGGATACTGACAAAGGCGAGATCATTGGGCTTCCCGGAGAAGATCTAGATGAAATACTCCTATCGAATATGGAGAAAGTCGATAGAATGGGCTACCAAGGCTTTGACCAATTAGATGTTTCAGGCTGATGAGTTATGAAAGAGCAAACAACTTTATTAGTTAGTCCCGCTTTTTGTACAATTTTGCCACCAATCCACTCCTTTCGTTAAGCTACTGTTTCCTTCTATGATTTTTGTGTCGCAAGATTCTGTGTCTCTAATCACAGCAGTTTGCAGTTACCATTGTAGGTATTGAGTAGCTCCACTATCTTAGTATTAATCACTGCTTACCGGTGTACAGCCTGCCGATTAGGTTTTATAATCTATTGAATATGCAAGGTGTCTTATGAAGCTACTAGACAGATTAAATAGGATGATTTTCCCTGATTCCCAGAAAATTACGGAAGAAGTAATTCTTCATTACGAAAGGAATCCCGATGAACTTGACATCATTATTAATAAAGAATATTTCAATGTAGTCTACCTGGGTGTGATATTCATACTTGGTATAGCAATGACGGTTTCTGCTCGCATTATCAGTTATTTTTATGGCGATTCATTAGGTGATTTCGTCAATACTGTTGTTCTTGATATCATCTCTGAATTAGGAATTGCCGTATTTGGAGGGGCCATTGTGGCTTACTTGATCGAATTTTTGAACAAAAAACAATTCCAACAAAACGTCAAGTTTCGCCGTGAAATGAAATCAATTATTGAACAAAGAAGGAAAACAAAGAATGAATAAGTTGAAAGTGATGATGATCGGATTGTTCCTTTTCATCAGTTGCAATGCTGCCGCCCAAGACGATACAGAGAACACTAAAAATAACTTTTGGGGGAGGATTTTTCTCCCTTCCATTGATGCAGGATATCAAGTGTCTAACTCAGATTTGATCGGAGGTTCGGTTAGGATTGGGACATCTATCGAATATCGCGTGAGGAACAACAACGACTTCTTTATTCGACTGAATTATGACACGTATGGGGCGAGTTATACACTTGCCAATAATAACAGCACAACCAACACCATCGAAGGCACTGTACAGTTCACGGATATTGTCGCTGGCCCAGGCTATAGATTAGGAGATAACACCTTTCGTCTCATGTTCGCAGTGATGCCCGGCATCAAACTTTACGATTTCCCTACGGCCACTTTAGATGGACAAAATATTACCATCAACTCAAAATCCGAATCGATTTTCACCACAATTCTGTTATCGACGGTAGAGTACTATGTGGACAGCAAGTCTGCCCTCACGTTTAGCCTCTACCAAAACCAAGTCTGGAATGAGGTGGATTTCTGGGTGGGCGGTAGATCGGCGGTGGGTTTTTCTATCGGGTTTATCACTTCATTATTGTAACCAAGGCAACAAACATTTAACTCCACCGCCTAATCAGTTAGTTGCAAAAAGCGGTGCAACCTGATGCTTCTAAGATCAACGAAAGCCAAGCAGAAAGTGCTCTGT
The DNA here is from genome assembly GCA_039819065.1 of Bacteroidota bacterium. Lineage (GTDB taxonomy): Bacteria > Bacteroidota > Bacteroidia > Cytophagales > Cyclobacteriaceae > JBCBSS01. The sequence continues at coordinate 18,680 of JBCBSS010000108.1, read as the reverse complement.
TAGACTTTGTGTAATAGCTTTAAACATAAGAAGCATGAATGAAAAAAAAGGAGCATTTCGATTCACGTATTTCACTAACAAGTACAAAGAAACCTGCGAGTTCTACACAGAGCAACTTGAACTAAACTGTGAGTTATCCTGGGATAGAAGTGAACATGATAAAGGCGCTTTATTCAACGCTGGGGTTGGTTTAATAGAAGTACTTCATTTACCAGACGACGAAGCACTGTATAACTCTGGATTAGATTACCGAAAACCTGAAGGGGCCTTTATGGTTATCCAAGTCTGGAATGTAGATGAACGATTCGAAAAATATAGAGACAAGGGTGCAACGTTTAAACAAGAAGTGACCACTCAACCATGGGGACACAGAAGCTTTTCAGTGACTGATCCAAACGGCGTAGTGCTTTTTTTCTATCAGGAACCAAAATAAACCGAACCCAATTCTATGGATTTAAACCAAATTACTATACCCTCCCAAGATTTGAGCAAATCCGTTCCTTTCTACGAGAAACTTGGGCTAGAACTAATTGTTGAATCTCTTCCACACTACGCAAGGTTCGCATGTCCTAATGGCTCTTCTACCCTATCGCTGCATCACACCAATGAACTACCTAAAGGTGAAGGCGTTTGGATTTACTTCGAATGCGAAAATCTAGACGAACAAGTTGAGCTTTTGAAAGGAAAAGGGATTGAATTCGAACTTGACCCGACCGACCAAGACTGGTTATGGCAAGAAGCCAAATTAAAAGACTTGGATGGCAATCAGATCATTTTGTTCTACGCTGGAGAAAACAGACTTAACCCACCTTGGAGAATTACAAACACCAAGGATAATGGTGTCTAGCATACGCGTGCCTCAAGCTTTCTAGAAACCTCGGAAACGCCAATAACCATGTTTTTTGATTGATTTCATTTCAATCATAAGAGAAGAGAATTCAATATAGTGGTTTGGCAGGGTCACGGATTGGTCAGACTTTTGACCAAAAAAATGATCACTTGCTTTCTAAAGTACACCCTAGACCCAGCCAAGATTGACCAATTTGAAAATTATGCAAGGGCCTGGATTCCTTTGGTCAATAAATTTGGCGGAAACCACCTTGGTTATTTCCTACCACATGAAGGTGCCAATAACACTGCTTACGCCTTATTCAACTTTCCTTCGCTAGCCGCATACGAGCAATACCGGCAAGACAGTATGAACGATCCTGATTGCCTGGCAGCCTATCGCATGGCAGAGGATTCTAATTGCATCATCAGTTATGAAAGGAGTTTTCTGAAGCCATTGAATTCTTTTCAACCTGATTAAAAAAATGCTCAATAATCTACCGGCCAGAATGAAGATATAGCCTCATACTTTTACTAAAAAGTGAAAGGACAAATGGAATTATGCAAAAGAAACCTAACCGATAAGGTGAAACCTTCATGTCTATTAGAAGCATTTGGAGGCAATAAGTTAGTTGTGCAAGGGAAGATAGCTTGCGTATGTTGAATATTCGTGAAGCGATTCCTGCAGATCTTGACGAAATCATGAGACTGTGTGCAGCGCATGCAGCATATGAGGGTGCTGAATTCAACCCAAAAGATTCTTTTAAGGATGATTTACACGCCCTCCTATTTACCCAATCCAAAGTATTCTGTCTGGTGGTAGAGACTGCAAAGGGATTGATCGGGTATGCCACATGCATGGAGCAATTAGCCACCTGGACAGCTCGGCCCTATTTATACATGGACTGCCTTTTTGTAAAAGAAGAAGCAAGAGGGCAAGGCATAGGGCAGGCATTGATGACAAGGGTAGCAGAAGTAATGAAAGAACGGCAACTCACGGAAATCCAGTGGCAAACGCCCAGTACCAATCACTTGGCTATTTCATTTTATGTAAGGCTTGGCGCTAAAGAACTTCCAAAGTCAAGATTTATCTGGAGGCCATGAGATTGAAAGTAGCGTTATCAATCGCTTTGATTGTTCTCTTTTGGGCCAGTTCCTTTGTTGCCATCAAGATCGGATTAGAAGATATTTCCGCCATGAATCTGACCCTGGGAAGATTTATAATTAGTTCGGTCACTTTGGGAATTTTGGCTATCATTTATCGGCCGGCACGCATTCAAAAAAAGGACAGGATGCGCTTTATACTGGCAAGTTTATCAGGTGTAGTGATCTACAACATAGCCCTGAATTATGGACAGCAATCTGTTTCTGTCGGTTCCGCTAGTTTTCTTATCAACACGGTTCCAATGCTAACAACGCTCCTCTCTTTTCTAATCCTGAAGGAGCCAATTAGGATACAAACGGCGGTTGGGATATTTGTGAGTACTGTTGGTATTGCTCTGATTACACTTTCAGAAAGTGTCGACTTCAAACTAAATACAGGCATTTTATTAGTTTTGGGTGCAGCTTTGAGTCAGGCCGTTTTCTTTATTGTGCAAAAACCACTTCTTACCAGGTATTCACCATTCACCGTAATATCATACTCAGTTTGGTTAGGTACACTTTTTCTGTTACCGTTTTCGGGAGATATTATGCAAATCCAAAGCGCATCTGCTCCCACAATCGTTTCTCTGTTCTACCTCGGTATAATCGCCGGTGCAGTTGGCTATTTGGTTTGGGCATTTGTCTTGTCAAAAATGACCGCATCAAAGGCTGCTTCTTTTCTTTACTTTGTCCCTGTCGTCTCTATCATTCTAAGCTTTTTTCTGGTAGGTGAAACCCCTTCTGCCCTCCTCATTATTGGAGGGGCAATAGCCATTCTTGGTGTGTATATCATAAATCGTAAAGGTCCCAAAGCTTGAAAGTTCCATTGAAACGTTCACAGCCAACCTTCTCATCTACAAGTGTACGTATACCTCTGCAATTCATTTGATGTTCTAAAACCCACTGCAACAATCACTGGCACATATTAACCTGTAGCTTTTCTTCAAACTTTGGAAGCACCGGTAGACTTCACTATTTTGCAATGATCAACCAAATACGAACACCTGCCTCATCCGTGGCGTTGAATTCAATTATCAAAACTGTATATGAAACAATTTTTAATCATGTCAATTTGCCTTTTATTGGCAATGACAAACCTGAAAGCACAAGAAGAGATTGTATCTGGAACAAGAGTTTCCATTAAACCACCTGATGGATTTACCAAAGGCCAGAATTTTACTGGATATCAAAAGGGTGAAGAAGCGGTGATAAACATCATGGACCTAAATGGTGGCAATTTCTACTCCAATGCAGCAAGTTTCACAAAAGAAAACTTCGAAGCCAGGGGCATAAAGGTTATCGAATTTGAAGAATTGAAGATAAATGGATATCCAGCGAAGTATGTGAAGATGCAAGCCGAGCCTCATATCATATCAATAAACGTGGTATTTGGAGATTCCACATTTTCTGTCATGGCCATGGGGGTTTACCCATCAGATGATAAAAGCCTGGGAGAAGAAATCAAAAAATCAATTCTATCTGCCAATTACAAAAAGGATTTTGAGGTAGACCCATTTGAAAATGCTTTTTTCAGTTTAGATGATTCTAATTCAAAACTGAAGTTCTCTCAGGCAAGTGCCAATATGTTCATATATACGGTCAACGGAGAAACGGAAAGGAATGATGGAGAACCAATCATGATTGTCTTACCAGTACCTAATGATGTCGGGTCAAGCCCGAAGCAAACTGCGGAATCAATGATTGCTGGTCTTCAAAGTAAAGGCCTAACGAATGTTGAATACATCAATAGTTCTAGTACAACTATAAATGGTTACAGCGCATATGAACTACTCGCAAAAGGCACCTTGAATGGGGCATCCACGACTGTATTAGTTCAAACCATTGTTAGCGGAGAAAACCAATTGCTCATACAGGGGCTTCAAAATGGAGGAACCTTTGACCCGGATGTATTTAGGGAATTAAGTAGCACAGTGAAAATGAAATAAAAGAATTTAGAGGTGGTCTCAAAAGTCCGTTTTAATGTCATTTCGAATGCAATGAGAAATCTTACTCTACTGTTAATCAACACTTTGAGTCGCGTAAGATTTCTCTCCCGACCCGTCAGGGTCGAAAAGACAGCTTTTGAGACGGCCTCACGAAAAGCAATTTTTCATACCTCTATGCGCTAGCGTACCATTTTAGCTAGACGTTATCCATACTAAACCATCCCATATGAAAACACTTATCCCTATTTTTCTTCTACTCATTTTGATCGGTTGTGCCACCCAAACCGAAAAGGATAACGAACAATTAACTGAACGAATTTCCAGAATCGAGAACGGTCTTCAACCCAACCTCCAAATTCAGGGAGATAGCATTCCCCTCTATAACATCGAAGCCAGGATGAGGGAATTGGGTATTCCCGGAGTTAGCATAGCTGTTATCAATGATGGTAAGATAGAATGGGCGAAAGGTTATGGGATCGCGGACAGTGCTGAAAACCGACCGGTAACGGCCGAAACAATGTTCTTGGCAGGATCAATAAGTAAACCTGTTTCAGCCATTAGAGCCCACCAACTGGCAGAAGAGGGTGTCATCAGCTTAGATTCGAACGTTAATAAATACCTCACCAGTTGGAAACTTCCTGAAAACGAGTTTACAACAAAAGAAAAAGTCACCACCCGAAGAATATTGAATCATACGGCGGGATTAACAGTATGGGGTTTTCCAGGATACGATAAAGGTGATACAATACCTACCATAATCGAAGTATTAAATGGGCTAGGAAACACAGATTCCGTTCGTGTCTATAAGGAACCGGGAGAAAGTTGGATGTACTCTGGTGGTGGTTATACCATCATGCAGCTCATGATTACGGATGTTGAAGGAAAGTCATTCCCGGAAATCATGCAGTCACAAGTATTGGATCCCTTGGGAATGGCCGGCAGTACCTTTGAGAACCCTCTACCTCAGCAATACCATGCCATTGCCGCCACTGGCTACCGTGCCAATGGGGATGAAGTAGAAGGAAAATGGCCTATATATCCTGAAATGGCAGCTGCCGGCCTATGGACTACCCCATCACAACTTATAATGGTCGCAAAAGAAATTCAGCACATTTATCAAACCCAACAAGACGGTTTGCTGAAGGCGAATACGGTAAATGAAATGCTTGTACCTGGAATGAACGACCATGGTTTGGGGCCAGCTGTAGCGGAACACACATTTGGGCACGGAGGCGCAGACGAGGGATTCAGAGCCGATCTGGTGACCTGGAAAGAGAAGCCTGTTGCCGCGGTGATCATGGTTAACTCAGACAATGGAAGTATCATTCAGGAAATAAAGCTGAGCATCGCCAAGGAATATGGACTGCCTGGCATTGAGCCTATTAAAAGAGTGATTCAGGAGCAATCGACTGAGGAGCTGCAGAGGTTTATAGGTAAGTACAATATCCCAGACCTGGGTGAGGTAGAGATCGTAGTGAAGGACAACGGACTAGCTCACATTGCGCCATTTACACCCGTTCCCATTATCTTACTTCCTGCTTCGGACAGCACTTTCTTCAATAAAAACAATGGTGAATACCTGCAGTTTCTCCGTGACGGTGATGCAATAACCGGCTTCAAATTCTATGGATTTGAAGCGAGCAAAATTGAATGAGAAAGTTTTAGAAGTAGATAACTGTTGGGTTTGTAAAGCCTGGTGCTATCAGGTACATTTATAGAGGTTGTAATCATCCGGCTTATACATGATTGTTGGGCGTTAAATCTAATTTTCTTCTCAATGCTATGAGGGTACTTTATGACGATATTGGCATTAATTATTCTTCCAATCGACGTACTGACAGTAGAATCGAAGAACAGCTTCACGCTCAATTAAAAGGGGCAAAACGAATCATAAATATTGGTGCCGGAACCGGATCCTACGAACCGAAGCATATTGAGTTGGTTGCCGTAGAACCGTCTTCTGAAATGATTGCTCAACGGAAAGAGGGTTCTCACCCTTCGGTTCAAGCATTTGTGGAAGCGCTTCCGTTTGAAAACAATAGTTTCACACACGGAATGGCCATTCTATCCATGCACCATTGGAAAGATAAGGAACGAGCATTCAAAGAAATCAATAGAGTGGTTACAGACCGATTTGTAGTCTTGACCTGGAACCCCGATGCTGAACCGTTTTGGCTCACAAGAGACTATTTTCCTGAATTTCATATCACTGATCAATCTATTTTTCCATCAGTTGATGAATTAAAGAACTACTTTGAAAAGGTTGAAGTATCACCTTTGCTGATTCCCGAAGATTGTCAAGACGGGTTTATGGCAGCCTATTGGAAAAGACCAGAAGCCTATCTCAATAAGAAAATAAGACAATCCATTTCTGCCTTCTCAAAAATAACAGACCCAACCACTGGTTTAAAACAACTAGAAGATGACCTAACAAGTGGCAAATGGAGAGAAAAGAATCAGGCTATTTTGAGCCAAAACGTACTTGATGCGGGATATGTAATTATAACGGCAGAGGTAAAAGTTAAAATAGACGCCAATCACCTTCAAATCTATTGAAGACGAAACATTAAACCTGCTAGCAGCAATGCCTCCTATGAATGAACAGGGGGTCGATAAGGGCATTCATAGGAAACGTATAGTCCATCTCTTCTGATAGTTTTAGTGTAGATTGTAACCCTGAGTGTGTGAAATAGGTTAGTGCATTTTAGCTACCATTCCATATATTTAATCATTACACTCGATTACCAAAAAACCTTCAAATGACTATCAACGAAGAAACTACTTTCACTCTCAATAATGGATTAAAAATGCCATCCATTGGCCTTGGCGTTCTGTTTGCCAAAAATGATGGCGAAGTAGAAAGTGCCATAATCTCCGCCCTCAAGTCGGGATACCGAAAAATAGATACCGCATCGGCCTATGAAAATGAACCTGGGGTCGGAAGAGCAATAAAGGAAAGTGGGACCCCAAGAGAGGAAATCTTTCTCGCCACGAAAGTCTGGAACACCGAACAGGGATACGATAATACTCTACGGGCGTTCGACCAAAGCCTGGAACGACTACAAACTGATTATGTAGACCTTTATCTCATTCATTGGCCAGTCAAGTCCAAATACAAAGAAACCTACCGCGCTATGGAAGAGATCTATGCAAGTGGCAGGGCAAAGGCCATCGGCGTGTGTAATTTCAGCATAGCGCAATTAGAAGATCTGATGCAGCACTCTAGCATAGTTCCAGCAGTCAATCAAGTGGAAGTACATCCACATCTCAGCCAAAACGAATTGCTGAAGTTTGCTAACGAACACAAAATTCAATTGGAGGCATGGCGACCAATCATGATGGGCGAAGTAATGGATATCCCTGAATTGGTAGCCATCGGCCAGGCACACCAAAAATCAGCGGTACAGGTCACTTTACGATGGCTGATTCAAAGAGGTGTAGCGGTTATTCCCAAGTCAGTCACTCCGAAAAGGATAGCTCAGAATTTCGAAATATTCGATTTTAAGTTGACCGAAGAAGAAATGGCCATTATCGAAGGGCTCAATCAGAATAGAAATCTGGGAGAGGATTTATCGCACATAGAATAACTTGTACCGAGTACGACTAACCATGTTCAATGAGTAGGTTTAGTCGTAAGCAGGTCTCAATTCTAAATGGTAAATTGAAAATCAATCTGAAAGAGCTTACTGACTTTATCTGACATAAGCGGTCAATTTAGAGTGGTTGACCAAACGCATAAAATATCAAAATAGAAAATCACGAAGCACATGAAAGCGACAGGAAAAACGGTTGAAGAAATTCTGATCAGTCTTCCCGAAGATAGAGTTGAGCCATTCAACAAGCTACATGATGTCATAGTCAAAAACCTTCCTGAAGGCTTTGAAGCCGCCATAAGCTACGGAGGGTTAGGTTATGTCGTACCACATTCTGTTTATCCTGAAGGTTACCATTGTAAGCCCAGTGAACCACTGCCATTTGCTGGAATTGCTTCACAAAAAAACTCCATTAATTTTTACCATATGGGGATATACTCTGACCCAAAGCTGTTGGAGTGGTTTGTGAATGAATACCCCAAGCACAGTACGCGAAAACTCGACATGGGCAAAAGCTGTATTCGCTTCAAAAAGTTAGATGATATTCCTTATGAGTTGATTGGGGAATTGATGCGGAAAATAAGCGTGAGCGACTGGATAAACACTTATGAGCAGAACTTAAAAAAATAGTACTCCTTAGCCATCATATCGTTTAAGGCTAAGTCATTGGTCGTCATGAAAAATGAAGGAATCAGAGAAATCTTGGATCATTACTGGGCATCAAATCTTTGCTGAAAAAGGCCCTTCAGCATTAACGGTTGAAGGTTTAGCCCGAGCGGTAAAGAAGAGCAAATCTTCATTCTACCATCATTTCGCCGATTTGCAGGTTTTCACCAGTCGATTGTTAGACTATCACCTTAGCAGGGCTCAAATTATTCTAGAAGAAGAACGCAAGTGCCAAAATATTGACCCTGATCTATTTGACATTTTCATAAAATATAAGCTTGATGTATTATTTCACCGGCAACTACTGGTGAATAGAAATATCTCAGAATTCGAATCATTGTATTTAAAAATCACAGATCAAGGCATCGCTGCTATTTTAAACCTTTGGAATAAGGAGTTGAATTTAACAGCCCACTCAAGCACTGGGAGGCGCCTTCTCACTATGGGCATTGAAAATTTATTTCAGCGTTCCTCGCTAGAAAAACTCAATCTGAGCTATTTGAATGCTTCGTTTACGGAGCTTAAAACAATCGCTTCAGCACTTAGAAGCGCCCACACTATAGACGGATCCGTCTAAAATTTAACTTCCTTTTCATAGTTATTTGCTTTAAACCTAAAAGCATGGCTATTGATATTTTCACTCTGGGATTGGCTTTTATATTGATGCATGAGATGGATGCCATCCGGTGCCACGAATGGCGGATATTTCCTGCTACCAGCTTTATGAATGATAAAACCGGCATGATTGTCTTCATATTCCTGCATATACCACTTTTTTACTTTCCTTTGCTACCTGACATGCTACATAGCCATTCATTCCGATATGGCTTCAGCATTTTTCTGATAGTGCATTTTTTTCTACACCTATTATTCCTATTACACAAGAAGAATGAATTCAAAGATTGGATTTCCTGGTCTTTGATCATCGGAGCCGGAGCTTGCGGATTGATTGAGCTACTTCAAAGCTAACCTTCAGAAGGCATCAGCAAAGGATAAGATTAATTGGCCACTTAAGCGGTGAACAATTTGCGGCGCGAAACATTAACTATATAATCAATCAGAACAAACTAATTCAAATGTGCTTATCCGCACTTAAATAAATCAGACCTATGAGCAAAATCGCAATGCTTATCGTAGCATCATGCACTCTATTTTGGGGTACAAATTTCGAAAATGACCGGCACGTTGGTAAGTGGAGCGGCGAAGATAATGGCGACTTCGGTTCAATGATCCTTGACGCAGAAGGATACGCCACATTTGAGTTTGACGGCAGAACTATGGGTGGCAATGGAAAAACAGGAGAAAGAAGCCTGGAATACAAAATTGACTACAATACCGACCCTATCGAGATTGACTTTATTATGAAAAACGTTGCTGATGCATCTGAACTTGGAAGGTTGAGAGGGATCATTGAGTTTTTGACCAAAGATCAAATGAAACTGGCCATTCAGTTTGACCCCTCGGCAAGCAGGCCTACCGACTTTGCAGCTAATGCTATCACACTTAATAGGGTGGAATAAAACCTGTAGGCTAGATTAGGCTAGAACACTTCATTCATCAGATACATCTTAGGGCTTAATCAATCAATTCGAAGATACTACCGCCTCTAAACTTACAGGCGTCCCTATTCGCTTTACAAAGTGTCGTAGAAATCAATTAGAAATGTCCATTAAAACGTATAAATTCATAGATTTACGAGTACGAGAACAGTAAATAGAAAGAAATGGAAGCATTCTTAATCAGCGCACTTAGCATCTTAACCATTGCTTTTTGCATATTGGCAATGATAGACATATTCAGGTCGAGAAGAAATAACCCCTGGTCAGCCACTTTATGGTTTTGGATCGTTTTGACTTTTCCCATTATTGGGTCTATACTCTATTTCCAATTACGGGGTCGTACTTTGAGAAAAAGAAGGCGAGTGTTTCATCCTAACTTCAATCATCAAGTATTTGAAAGATAGGCCTGACCATAATTTCTGGCTTCCTTTACAGTTATCCTAGATTCTATCTTTACCCGGTTGTTTAATGGTTAATTGAATAACTGACACTTACCTTACTTTGTCAGATAAGAACCTGGCAGCCATAGGCCTTGGCAACCATTAGGTGCTATTCAGCATTCTACATTTGAATAGATAAATACTTTCCCTGAAGCCTATGAAAACGCTAAAAAATACTTGTTGCCTGCTTTTAATCTGTATGCCCATTACTTTCCTGCACGGACAGGGCCAAATTATACCTAAAGAGGGTTATTCAACTCAAATCGGGATTATGGTGGTTATGCTGGAGGATTTAAAAAACACAATTACAGAAGAGGTCAAAGCACTCAACCAGGAACAAACCGATTTTCTCATAGACGAAAAGGCCAACAGCATTGGGGCCATGATTATGCATTTGGCCTCCACAGAAGCCTACTATCAGGTGGAGACCTTAGAAGGGCGAACCTGGACTGTAGAAGAAGCCAAGCGTTGGGGGATTGCCGGCGAGTTGGGGCATCATTCAAGGGAAGACCTAAAGGGCAAACCCATCAAATATTACCTCGACCTTTGGGATGAAGTGAGAAAGAAAACGCTGGAAGGCTTGAAGGCCAAGGATGACGAATGGTTTGCAGCAGATGTTGACGAAGGCATAAATAACCACTGGGTATGGTATCATGTGCTGAAGCATATGGCCAACCACATGGGGCAAATCGCGCTGGTAAAGAACAGGTTGCCCAATTAGCCGGAATATCATAAGCCTATTGTAATTCTGTTAAAGGAAGGTAGAAACCTTGTAGCCTCCGTGCGTGTCTCACGCATGGGTTCGCTCAGTTTAGTCGTTTGTGTCTTGACAAACGACGGCGAAAATTATTATGACATTGCCATCTCAATGGTAAAATAGAATTTCAGCTCAATTGGTAGAAAACTCCCTTTCTATAAGCAGGTTAACCCAATTGTCTTCACTCACTCCCATCATAGTGAATTTATAGTCGCTATTTGGCTCCAGCATGGGGTTCGTAGTAGGATCGGTGATGTTGAAAACGACATTACTCAAGTCGTAAAAAGTAAATTCCTTTTCGATAGTATAGGTGCCGGAAATGAGATTGTTGTCGGTATCAGAGATAACATGAAAGTAGATCACGTTCTCCTCAATCAATCCGTCCGTCCAGGTGAATGAAGGTGTCAACCCATTCTCAAAAACCTGTACCAAATCCGAATTCACCTCGGTTGGTTTAACATTGGTTTTTAGCCGAATGGGCGTACTGACGTGTAGGTTGCCAGAGGTGGTATAGGTAACGACGCCCATTCTTTCTCCGGAAAATGATTCATTGTTAAACTTCCAGAGATATGCGTTGAATATGGGCTCAGAGGTTAATGGCTTGGCGATATACTTCGAGAAATCAGCGGAGTCGGCTACATTCTCGGCTTCAAAATATCGAAAATCCTCCGCTCCTTGTATAGGATAAAACAGGACATCTGTCGGCTCCATGCGAGAACCCAATAACCCACCTTCTTTTCCTCCAGCACAGGCCACTAAATCAGCCAGCGATGAAGTACGGTTAAGCGTAATATAATCGGCGAGGTTGTTCTCGTCTAGCGTGACCTCTTCGCTACAGCCCGCAAAAAGGGCTATCATGAGTATAAAAATCGAGTTTTTCACTTGATATGGTTTCGATATGCCCAAAGCATATACTCTCTAAATAGAAATCTAAAGAATAAAGTTCTCGGTGCAGATTAAGTTGGTGGGTTTTCGGTCGGTACGATGTAGAATAATTGTATGATAGTCAGGAAGATGTATAATGTATTGCTCGTCAAGAAATACTTATTACTTTGGTATAGCACTTAGCCCCAGAGGGGCGGCCTGTGGATAGCTTATTATTCCAAATCATTCCCACCAGCGCCGTAGGTGCGACCCAAAAATTAACAGGTCGCACCTACGGCGCTTACAGGTAGTGTCTACATTGATAATCTATATACAGGTCGTCCCTACAGGACTCCTTATCATAGCAAAGACCGTTTAACGCAAAAGGAATCTAGCCTAGCGCGAAAGTTACTTTCGTGCTATTCAACAATTGTATATGATCAATTGATCATATACTCATAATCACTATTGTACTCGACGCTACTAAGTTCCTTTCAGGAGGACTTTTGTGATGGTTTGATGTGGTAATGTGTTGATGATTTGATGGTTTCGTTGTTTAAGGCAATTGGCCAAGTCGTCATTCTCCGGTTCGTGATGCAGGAACGAATCCGGGGAATCTCATTAACAGGCCAGTGCCGCTGTTGAAGTTGTTCCCAACAGCAGATTTGTTGAATGATACTCGTTGGAGACAACTCCAACGAGGGCTAAGAATTGATAGCATCTCATCTAAACTGCTTTCAAAGCGCGTATTCGCAATTCTAAATACTCGGATACCAGATCATTCAGTGATAAACCTTGATCACTGAACTGAGTCGAATTGGTCATGATGGACATCACAAAATGGTTATCCATGGCCATCAGCAAACTAATATTGAATCGCTTGAACTCCCCTGAGCACATGCCTATTTCATACACTCTTTCGAATTTGCCCAACAAATCGGTGGTAAACGATTCAATGATCAGCCAGATATCGGGAAAGTTGATTTGTATTTGCTCCAGAAAGTTTATCGACAAACCTTCAATACCTTCGCTGATTTGTAGAAGCATCGACCTGTAAACCTGCTCCATATTATCGCCTTCTTCCACCTTTGAGGATAGAATCGGTTCCAAACCCTCCAAAATCAACCTGACCGCCGTTTGATAGATTTCTTCCTTAGTCTCAAAGTAGGTGTAAATCGTACTCTTGCTTTTGCCCATCAACGTGCAAAGCTCGTTGAGCGTGAGCTTGTCCAAAGACTGACCTTGGAGCAATGGCAATAATTCCCTGATCCACGATTTGGCTTTATCGGTAATGGGTTTGCGTTCTTTGTCTATGGATTTTCTACCCATACCGTTTTAAAACCATCCTTTTACTAGCTCATTCTTAGTGAGCCTCAACACGGCTAAATAAGGGTTATAGTTTGGAACAAACTCCTCCCCTGCTGCCAACCTATGGATTTGATAATCAAAATAACCAGCCTCTGCCATATCCCTCATCTGTTTGATCCCGAAACTGAATGAAGCATCCGCAACTTTAGCTTCGGCGTTATTCAAGAAGTCTTTAGGAAAGCTTCTATCGGTTAGGAATGGACGGGCAAATCCAATCATTTCCAGCTCATTATTGAGAATGGCTTCTTCACAAAACTGGTGAGAACGAAAACCGCCGGTAATCATTAGTGGCAGGTTTGTCTTACTCCTTATCTTGGCAGCAAAGTCCATGAAGTATGCCTCGCGCTGCCTCGTTGATTCACGAGTGAACCTTTCGGTCAGGAATTTAATATTTTCGTAAGTGCCACCTGAGATCTCAAGCAGATCGATCTTCAACTTTTCGAGTTCTTTGATGACGACCAAAGCATCTTCTTCGTTGAAGCCACCTCTTTGGAAATCTGCACTATTCAATTTAACTGAAATGGGAAATTCGTCCCCTAGTTCTTTTCTGGCCCTTCTTACGATATCGAACAACAACCGCCCTCGGTTGAGAATATCGCCGCCGTACTCATCAGTTCTCAAATTAGTGAGTGGAGATAAAAACTGGCTCAACAGATAACCATGTGCGGCATGGATCTGAATGCCGGTAAACCCTGCCTTCTTACAGATTTGAGCCACCTTCACAAACCGGTTTTCTACATCCTTGATCTGCTCCACGGTCATCGCCTTTGGTTTGGCAAAAAGCATGAGCTTCTTAAGCTGTACTGCTGAAGGAGCAATGGGCTTAAAAGTCGAGAAAATAGAGGCTTGCCTTCCGGCATGGCTAATTTGTGCCCAGATATGTGTACCGTTTCTAGCACCTGCCGCAGTCATCTTCTGGAGCGACGCCAGTCCGGACTCATCTTCCAGCACAATGTTGGCAGAGGCTTCTTTGTAACGTTTATCTACTAATATGTTGCCGGTGATCAATAAACCCGCTCCGTTGTCAGCCCAATGGCCATATAAGTGCTCGTGACCCTTGCTAGCCTTTTGATCACGGTCAGCCATGCGTTCAGTCATGGCTGCTTTGGCAATACGATTCTTGATTACCGCTCCACAAGGAAGTTTGAGCGGTTTAAGCAGGTGCTTTTCTTCAGTTGACATCAAACAAGTAATTTTTCTCCCTGTGCATCTGATTTGCCAGGTTCCTGGTGCGCTTTATTGGGTATTTTAGACATGGCCAATTCGCTAATGGCAGTAATGCTTAGTGAAGGGTTTACGCCTGGATTAGCGGAGATCATCGATCCATCACAGACCAATAGGTTTTCATAATTGAAGACACGGTTCTCCTTATCAATCACGCCTTCATCGGCGTTTTTCCCCATCACAGCTCCCCCTAAAACATGGGCAGTAGTTGGCGTACCAAGCAAAACGTCGGCAAAGTTAGAATAAGGTATGGCTTTGATTTTCTTGCCCAGTGCTTTTGCCAATTCGGAAGCCTTGGGTATAAAGCCACTAGGTCTCTCTCCCGACTCCGGGGTGGTCTTCAGTTGCGTAACCTTTCCGAGTTTCAATCTTAAGGTACTGTCCAGTGTTTGCATGAACAGCATAATGACGGTCGATTCACTATAACGCGTATTGAAAATGGTTTTGAACAGCCTCAATGGTTTGGTAAATGCCACACCAATCACGCCTAGCATTCGAAAGAGCAGCCATTTATGCTGAACAGAAGGGATGGATAACAACCTAAAGAAGCCCGAACCTTTGCCATAACGCACAGGCTCCAGGTGGCTGTTTTCATCGATATCCAAAATAGACCCTATGGCAATGCCTTTGGTGTAGTCGGTACCCTTGGTCTCTGTAGAAGTGACTACCAACAACGATTCATTGTTAGTTCTGATGTTACAGCCTACCTTTTCGGAGAGCTTTGGCAACGAACCCATCGCTTTGAGTTTTAACAGTAGAGGAACCGTACCCATTACCCCGCCAGCGAAAACAACGTGTTTGGCATTCACCTTTTCCTTCCCTCCTCTCTTCAAACTGTTTTTGAAGCGTACTTCATAGCCTGTGGCACCTCTGTCTCCATCGAGGGGTAGAATATTAAATACTTCCCGTTCGGCTAGAATTTCCACACCCAATTGTTGCGCCAGGAATAGGTAGTTTTTGTCCAGTGTATTCTTGGCGTTGTGGCGGCATCCGGTCATACAGGCACCACAATGGATACAACCTGTTCTATCCGGGCCTTTTCCTACAAAATAGGGATCGGCAACCGTTTTACCAGCCTCCCCAAAGTGGACGGCCACCTTTGTTGATGAAAAGTGCTCCTCTCGATTGAGGTCTTTACTCAAGTCTTTAATGGCTAAATCAGCTGGGCCGAAAACCGGGTTTTGTTCTGCTCCCAACATCCTGTAAGCTTCTTGATAATGTGGTTTCAATGCTTCCTCCCAATCATTGAGTTGAGCCCAACTCCCGGACTGAAAGAACTCCTTTTTAGGAATGGGTAGTGTATTGGCATAGGTAAGCGACCCTCCTCCCACACCAACACCGGAAAGTATGGTGACATGGTTAAGGTAAGTCATCTTAAAAAAGCCATGCAACTTGGCACGAGGTTCCCAGAGCCATTTTTTCAGGTTCCAGTTGTTCTTAGGAAAATCCTTAGACTTGAACCACTTTCCTTTTTCGATCACCAATACACTGTAGCCTTTTTCCGCTAAACGTAGCGCACTCACTGAGCCCCCAAAACCGCTACCAATAATCACATAATCGTATGTTTCTTTCATCTTTCTTCAGGTATTAGTTCTCTAATTGGACATTTGATTTGGCCTGACACAGACAGGTCAGAATGTAGCCTTCTGCTTTTTCACTTTCCAAAAGCACAGTTTGCTCATTCGACTTCCAGGCTACCTCGCCTGATTTGAGCCTGGCTTTGCATGTACCACACTGCCCCATACCACAGGCATGTGGCAAAGTCATCTTATTTCTTCGCGAGGCTTCCAGAATAGTCTCGGACTCGTAGGCCTCAAAAGATTGGCTGCCACTCTGGACTGAAAAGTGTAATCCAATGAGGACACCGCTATCCAGGTAGAATTCTTCTGTAATGATATGCTCTTCAGTCACTCGTAACTGCGCCAGGGCTTGTTTCGAAGCGTCCATCATGGCCGTTGGCCCACACAGATAGAAAGCTGTACTATCGGAAACCTGGCCCAATAGTTCAAGCTGTTTTTCCGTATTTAGTAGCTCATGGCTAATGGTCATTTCAAACCGTTCAGCATATTGCTCGGCCAATGCCTTAAGCTCATTTTCAAACATGATATCCTCAGAAGAACGACATCCATAGATGAGTTTGAAGCTGGCCTTTGTATTAGCCAATCCTTCATATAACATTGAAAGCATGGGTGTAATACCACTTCCTCCAGCTACCATTTGGTGTGCATTGATATCATGTTTAAGGTTGAATTTCCCAAAAGGGCCAGCCACATTCAATGCTTGTCCGGCTTTTACCGTATCCAAAAGCTTATTGGACAACAAACCTCCCGGCACACGCTTCACTCCAATGCTAAGTTCACCTTGATTGGGGTCGGAACAAATAGAATAGCATCGGCTTACTTTCTCATGGTTCACTACAGACGAAACCACCACATATTGACCCGTCTTATACTTAAATGGCAATCCTCCTACGTTTTCAAATTGGATAGCCATGGAATCATGGGTAAGCTTTTCTACAGCCGCCACTTTCAAGGCATAGTTCCAGGTAGATCCATTGGCTATATCGTGATAAGTATTCTGCTCTTCAAAGAGCTGGCGATCATGCTGCCTCCACCCTTCTACCGGTGATTCGTGTTTGATCAACTCGGTTTCTATGGCTTGAAACTTGGCCTTGTATTGGTAAAATGGAACTCGTGGATGCAAATGATGGATCAAGTGGTAGCTCTGAAAGAAAGACAGTATTTCTAAACCGGGAATGGTCACTATCCGTGTATTGAGATGCTTACCCATATTCTGATGCGGATAATGCGGCAGCCAGTCAAAGGAAAAAGCCAGAAAAGGAGCGGCTATCGTTGCGGGTATGACGAATACAAACAAGAAGGCTTGACCCACCCCGACAAGTATAGTCAATGCCACCATACTGACCAGGAAAACTACGAAGGCAAGGGATTGAGCCTTGCACTTTTTCATAGCTTTATTGTGCCGACTTTCGGTCCCCAAAGCGTGCACATAGTAGCTGAATACCAAAGTGACACATCGTAAAAACACATCTAAGAAGTTCTTTCCTTTTACATAATCGTCAGGGTCTTGCTCCGGGTCGTTGGTATGCGCATGATGCCTTAAGTGAATGACTTTGAATGCGGTATAAGGAAAGAAAAGTGTGCTTGCAGAAATCCAACCGAGCCAAGCATCTAACTTGATGAAACGCTGATTCCCGCCCGAAATATTGCCATGGCTGGCTTCATGCGCAATGGTGAACATGCCGTAAGCCAGAACCGCACCTAGTAAACCAATGAGCCAGGGGTTCAAAAGGTTATGCGAGAATACCCACCAAAGCAGTGCATAACCCGCGCAGAGCAGCACAAACAACAGGATGGTAGGTTTGGCTACCTGCCCTTCAAAGGAATATTTAGGATTATCTTTGTTCATAAAATCGAACTATAATACTTAAAATAGTTCGATTTTCCAAAACAGATGATACGGATTTTCTACTTCAACAAATGATATCAAGTACGTCAGTTAGATTGAAGCACAGGATCTAAATTTCAACTAAGAATTAATGAATATATTTAAGTCAGTAGCATGCAAGGTGTGTCGCACTAGCATTGTGAGTTATTAAGGAAAGATGAGAAAAATAGTTAGTTATATTGTATTAGGGCTTGCACTGTTTGGGTTTGTATATGTTTGGATTAGTACTGGATCAGTAACGACTGCCATTATAATAATTGGGGTTGGATTAGCCTGGTTCTTATTTGAGAACATTTTTGAAATCATAGCTCTTTTCAGGCCCAAAACAGGTGACAAGCAGAATGAAGATGGATACAAAAAAGCTAAAGAAGATTTGAAAAAGATCACGCATAATAACCCTACTCTCAGATGAAAGAAATAACCCACAACAATAGCTAAACGTGATTAAATAGTGCTTAGAATGAATGACAGAGGGTCAGCAGACAAGATTTGACTGTGCTTAACTTGAACAGATAGTGGAATTAAACTTTAGATTTTCTCTTGCTAACCGCATAGTCAACTTGCTTATTCTTGAATTCCGATATTTCGTCACTTAATTTTTTATTGGCATTTTCCAGCAATTCATTCTGAACTTTCATAATTCTTAGTAAATCGTGCATCGCATCTAAATTTTCTAATTGAGTATAGACTATCTCTTCAAGATCGGCTTTGGTATATCTTTGCCCCATGCTTAATATGTTAAAATACAATACAAATATATAATAAAATATAACATAATTCAATATACTACAATAATGTATTTCAATACAATACAGTAGTTTCTT
>JBCBSS010000107.1:0-27505 GCA_039819065.1 Bacteroidota bacterium | reverse complement strand
TAATTGAACTTGCTTTTGAACTCATCGATCTGGATAGAAAGCTCCCTGACGTAGAACCTGATCTGATCGATATTCCTGCACTTTTTGGGCGCTTCGAAGTTGCGTTTGGTGAACTTGGAAAACTCTTTGTCAATTCTCTTTTTCTCGAACTCGCTCATAACAATGTGTATTAATGCACTAACTAGATAATTAAATATGATGTAAATATGCACAATAAGGATTAAAAAGTCAAATAATACTGTGTAAAAATGCACAAATATTTTGAGTAAAATTACACAGCGATGAGAATGACAGATAGGGGAAGAGAAGCTAAGTGGTTGAGGGAGAGATTCTTGCTTTGTTAGTTTAAATATGGATATTTAAGTAATTACTAGTCAAGTATTTATGTTAAAATCAAGTAACGAGGTTACTTTGAGTAACCTCGTTACTATCATTGCGAGCCTGTCCGTCTACTGACGGATCGCGATAACAGTGGCTACCCACGGAACTTGCCAATAAGATTCTTCCAGAAGGACGTATAAGTATAGACAACACCAACAAAAAAAGACTGCCCATTTGGACAGCCTTTCAATGACATTAGGTTTGATTAGAAAATCAGTTCTTCAATTCTAGTCCTGCGTTCAGCGCTTTCTCAATACGTAGCTTGGACTCAACCAAGTGCGCTTTACTGTAATCATTCAACCCTCCGCTATTCAGGGCGCTATTGATTCTACCTCTAATGGTAGTGAGGTTCATTCGTGCTACGGCCCTTGCATCAGCCGGTGTTCTATTCTGGGCATTCACAACCAGTCTCGTCAACTGGTCAATATGTGCTCTTTGTAGATCACGTCTGACGGCAGATATGTTTTTCTTACTGTATACTTCACTCCAAACAGATCTAGACACTTTATTGAATAGTTCTGGAATACCAAGTGTATTACCGGCGCCAAATTTCAATTCCGTATCGCGGATTCTGGCCAAACGCCATGGATGCATTACCTGAGACATCATCGCTCTTTGAATGTTATTCACAACCTCATAGTATGGATAATCTACACGACCGTTAAAGCTAACAGAGTTGTTACCCCAATGGAACCAGTTGCTGCTACCCATTTTCTTGATCAATTCATCAGGTAACTCAAAAGCATTCTCGGACAAACCATAATCGATGATCGTTTGCAAAGCTTCTCTTTGCTTGGCAATAGGAATGGCCTCGAAAGGACCTTTACTGCCTGGATCACCCTCGTGATGACGATAATGATACTGGCCTCCAATGTATTTGATGGCAGGATTAAGTGCACCAGCGTACTGGAACATCATACTGCTAACGGCATTGGTCAACTCATCATATGAGGTGTTGTCCTCAAGAATGTACTTCGGTAAACCAGCGTATAAGCTTTTAATTAAGTCTGCTCGCTCCTTACCCCAAACCAATGGATCTTCACCAAGGTCGAAAGTATTCACCAATGGGTCAAGTGCGCCTGGACCTCCTGAACGCAGGCCATAAGAGTGCCCTTCTGCAGCCGCTTTTCTGGCAATTTGCTGAGCTTTGCCGTAGTCAGTAGTATAACCATAGGAGATAGCCCACCGATCATAAGAACCCACAGTTGGATTGTAATAGTGTCCATTCTCTTTGCCTTTGCCGGCAATGTTAGGTGATGGATATTCCATTACAGAGCTGAAAACACCATTCTTTTCTGTAAAGCTTTTATCATGAAGCTTATCGAGCGGTGTATCATAGGACGACTTGAAGTTATGCGTCAGGCCCAAAGTATGTCCCACCTCGTGCATTGTAACCCACTTCACGAATTCATTGAAGATCTCATCCGGGAGTGGCTCCTCTGGATTCAACAATTGGTGAGCCACCAGCATCGTTTTGATAAGGTCACCTTGCGCTTGCATTTCTACCGAGAAGTTATGGAACTCACCACCATTGGCCACGTGATTCTTTTCTTCTTCGCTAATCTCGAATACACCTTGAATGGCTAGGGAAGGGTTGATATAGTTATCCCAGGATTTCTTGAACCCTTGGAACATATTGGCTTCGAAAAGAATGTCTGCATCTAGAATTTCCCCACTTCTAGGGTCAACTGTAGATGGACCGATAGCACCATAGCCACTTTGATCTGATGTATTCCATCTTAAGGTAGCATAGCGAATATCTTCAGGGTCTGCATCATCGGGAAGCATTTCAGCTTTGATACCATTTCTGAAACCAGCTGCTTCGAAGGCACTTTTCCAAGCTTCAACACCTTCCATCATTACCTTGCGGTACTTTTCAGGCACCGTGCGGTCGATGTAGTAGGTGATGGGCTTCTGTACATCACAAAGGCCATCAGCACCAGCCGGACCATCACATTCCAATCTCCATCTGTTCACATATCTTTTGAAGAAAGTATCGTTGTCGTCACCGAAATCTTTATGTACCGTCATAAAGAAACCAACCCGGTCATCAGCCAAGCGTGGTACCATTGGGTTTTCCGGTAGCTCGGCCAAGGTATAGTGGATAGAAACCGGAAGATACCGGTTATCAGAAATAGTTCTCGGGCCAAACCTCTCACTATTACGGAAAGTCAACTTCGCCGTGATATTTGAGTTCTTAGGAAATGATTTGACTTTTTCAAGATGGCTTCTGCTCTTGTCCAAAGAAGCTCTTCCTGGTTGCCCAGGCCTGGTAGAAACAGCAGCTTTGACTCGGCTACTGATCTGCGATAGGTCAGAAACGAACCAGCCATAAACATCGATAAGTATGGTCTTATCACTATCTCTGGTGGCCGCGACTTTTGCGCTTTCCAGTACCGAGGAACCAAAGGTCAAGTCAACTGCCTTTTTGATGGCCTCTTCTCCTGAAGCTACGTACCTGTGTGGCTTTTGAACCAAAAAGACTTTACCGTCGTATTTTTCCAATGCCACGAGGTCTCCTTCAAATAGGTTGAGCATGGTACCTCCAAAAAGGCCTCTAGTTCCTATTCCTTTGGCTATTTCATAAATCATTAGAAAGTCCTGATTCAGCCTATCCTCCGGTATTTCCATCAGGAGTTTCCCATCCTTACGGTAAAAGTTGAAGAACCCTTCGATTTTCTCAGCACCCTTTATGAGTTCGTCAAACTTACTCTTTTTGGGTGGAGGGGCTTGTGGAGCGCCTTTGCCTTTCTTGGACTTTTTTTGAGCTGTTGCCGGGGCCAGTGCGATGATCACACTCAACGACAGCAGCATGGTAAATTTAAGCATACGAATTTTTGACATGTTAAACGATATTTGATCAGTAAGTAAGATAATCAGCCAATCTCACTCTTAGAAATGGGCGTTTATCGCAGGTGTAATGCTTATATGAAAGGCAATTTATGAAGGGATACGTGACCATTGTCAACATAAAAAAAGCCTGACTTCAAGGCGATGCTTATCCTTGAAATCAGGCTTTATACCTAATGACTTAGTTAAATATTGAGTGTCTTAAGGGTTACTGAGCCAATTCAGTAATTAAAGTATCAATTTCAGATTCTGCCGGTATAGCGAAAACTGATTGATCAGGCTGCTCAGTTTTGAAAGTAACATTTTCAAATATGCCTTTATAACGCTGATCACCTAATTCGCCTTCACTATACTTATAACCCGTAATGGACTTAGGAATGATCAACCCGTTGGCTTCTTGCCATTCATAAACCAAGGCATTATAATTTTCTGTCTTTTCTCTCGAACGGTAAGTAACTGTATAAAGCAGCAACTCAAGCTGATTGGTATCTACATTGAAATGACCGATATAGTAATCATCCGGCGCATCTCCAACACCAGCATTGAAAGACACTTTGATAGCGTTATAAGTTTTACCAGCTACAGTGGTTTCACCTATTACTTCGTAGTTGATGCCTTCATCTCCGAATACGAATGGTATGGCGAAGAAATAGAAGAAAAGGTTGTGGTAGAATCTGGGAGAACTGCCGAAGGCCGCTTTGTTAGGACTTACCCATACTTCTTCACCATCAAAACCAATTTTGTAAGCCTCTGCGCTGAGGAGTACCTTTCTATTGGTCAGATCAATTAACTGATGCTCTCCACCGGTTAACTCTTCATTCTTGTACAAGTCATATTCTAATGTGCCTTGTGCCTGCCATGTTTCCAGACCACCGTGTGCTTCAAATACTTTTTGGAGTAGTTCCGGGTATTCAGGCTTCTTTTCCTCAGCTACAGTTGTAGCCTCACTTTCTGTCTGGGTCGATTCTTCTTGTTGGCCAGAACCACCTGCGCAAGAAGCCATTATTAAAACGACTAGCGCTAAAAAATAGAGGTTGATTTTTTTCATGTGTGTGAATTTAGTTTTGGTATCGATTCCTGGGCAGATTAATGAAAATCTGCACGTTAGGCATCAAAGTAACAATGAGATTTTTATGATGTTATCATGTTTTGCTGTAAAAGTAACCAACCATTGATGACAACAGCAGACAGAAGGTCATAAAGTCATCAATTGTCTCCATCATTGCTAAATTGGTATCAGCGACATAGATCGGCGTCATTTCCTTTGTAGAATTCAATCGCCACCTGACATAAAGTTTATGCACATTACTGCTATTATTTCTTATGTTTATGTCCATGAATAAGAATCAATTAAATAAAAGAAGCGCTCTTATTTATTGTTTGGCAGTCATTACGTTTTGGTTGTCATCCTGTCAATCGAACCAGTCTGTGGA
Organism: Bacteroidota bacterium; assembly: GCA_039819065.1. Lineage (GTDB taxonomy): Bacteria > Bacteroidota > Bacteroidia > Cytophagales > Cyclobacteriaceae > JBCBSS01. The sequence goes on along the minus strand of JBCBSS010000107.1, from coordinate 22,841 downwards.
AGTAGAATTAGGTGTTTCCAAAGCATTAGCTGAATTGAGGGTCAAGAATATCAAGGATGTTAACTATACCCTGCATTTTGATATCCCTGCACGTTTGGAGCAACCTATCGAGGCGACAGTGGACGTTGCGTTTTCTTTCACTAACGGCGCTCAAGACCTTATACTTGATTTCAATGAAAAGACGGAAATGGTCAAAAAGGTAAGCGTAGCTGGTAGTGAAGTGCCTTTTGAGTTTAGAGATGGTCATATAATCATATCTAAAAACCAATTGCAAGCTGATCAGAATACAGTTAGTATTGACTTTACGGCAGGAGAAAACTCCTTGAATCGCAACAAAGAATACTTATACACGCTTTTCGTACCAGACAGGGCATCTACTGCTTTTCCTTGTTTTGATCAACCCGATATCAAAGCGATCTACAAACTGGGTCTTACCACACCGAAAGATTGGAATGCTGTGGCCAATGGCAGTTTGACCAGTCAAGAAGTGAAAGAGGGCAAACAATTCTACGAATTCGAAGAAACCCTTCCCATAAGCTCTTATCTGTTTTCTTTTGTAGCCGGTAGGTTTGAAACCATTACGGAAACCCGTCGCGGTCGAAGTATGACCATGTACCATCGCGAAACTGATTCCGTGAAGGTCAAAAACAACGTCAAGGCCATCTTCGATTTGCATTTTAGCGCATTGCATTGGTTGGAAGACTACACGGAGATAGAAATGCCATTTCCGAAATTCGATTTTGTAGCGGTTCCTTCCTTTCAATATGGTGGAATGGAGCACCCTGGGGCCATCCTTTACAGAGCTTCTAGCTTGTTTTTAGATGAAACCGCTACTCAAAACCAAGAATTATCCAGGGCAAGTTTGATAGCGCATGAAACGGCTCACCTTTGGTTTGGGGACCTTGTCACGATGACTTGGTTTAATGATGTCTGGCTGAAGGAAGTATTTGCCAACTTTATGGCCGCCAAGATTGTCAATCCTAACTTTCCTGAACTGAATCATGACCTTAGGTTCCTCATGGCGCATCACCCAAGAGCCTACACAGTTGATCGTACGAGGGGCGCTAATCCTATACAACAAGAGTTGAATAACCTGAAGAATGCAGGTACGCTTTATGGTGCTATAATTTACCAAAAATCTCCGGTCATTATGAACCATCTGGAGCAATTGGTAGGAGAGGAGCAATTACAAAATAACCTTAAGGAGTACCTGAAACAGTATGCTTATGGCAACGCCGGCTGGGACGAGTTGATTAGCATCATTGATCGAGATATAGAACAGAATGTGACTGAGTGGAGTAGAGTCTGGGTAAAAGAACCGGGGCGGCCTAATGTATTCTACAATGTAAACTTTGATAAAGAAGACAGTACCATATCGAACATGAGTTTCTTCCAGTTTGCCCCAGAAGGTGGTAGAAAAGAGGTGTGGCCTCAGAAGTTTAAGGTTTTAATAGCGGCTAAGGATAGTATTAAGGAGTATGAAGTAGACCTTAAGAACCAGTTCATCAACTTAAACGATATGGTGGGTACATCTTACCCTGATTATATCATGCCCAACTCCGACGGGTTTGGATACGGGTATTTTGGCATGAGGGAAAAGAGCACAGCATATCTTTTAGCTAACGTACACCAAATAAACGATCCGTTGCTAAGAGGGTCTTTCTGGATTAACATGTGGGAAGGTATGTTGGAAGAGAAATTAGCGCCTGCTGCATTAGCCGATGCCATGATAGAAGCATTATTAAAAGAGCAAGAGGCGTTAAACCTTGACTATATAACCTCCAGACTATCCACCTTGTATTGGAAATTCTTGTCGCCAGAAGATCGATTGCAATTGGCGCCCAAACTAGAAAGTGTACTACTGAACCAAATGCTGGGAGATAGTGACAAGAATAAACGCACCATCTTCTATCGTACGTTTCGACGAATAGCGATCACCGAGAATGGCATAGAGGTATTGAGAAACCTTTGGGAATCAAAACTGGAGATCGATGACATCACACTTTCTGAAAGCGACTATACCCAATTGGCTTATGAGTTAGCAGTAAGAGAGGTGGATGGGTATCAGGAAATACTCAACAGCCAGCTTGAGCGCATCAAAAACCCAGATAGAAAAGCCAGAATGGCCTTCGTAATCAAGGCACTCGCTCACCGTCAGGAAGATAGAGACGCTTTTTTCGAATCGCTTAAAAACGTTGCTAACAGACAGCACGAACCTTGGGTGCTCGAAGCCCTTCGCTACTTACATCATCCATTACGAGCAGAGCAATCTGCTCAATACATCGGTGCCAGCCTGGACATGCTGGAAGAAATCCAGACCACAGGCGATATATTCTTTCCTAAGAGATGGCTGGATAACACGCTGGGCGGTCACCAATCGGAAGCTGCGGCTGATGCTGTCAGGCAGTTCTTGTATCGTAATAACCGCTATCCAAAGCACCTAAAGAACAAGATACTGCAATCCAGTGATCTACTCTTTAGAGCCGAAAAAATCATCAAGAAAAGCAAAGCAAGCTGAGTAAGTATGCCATCAGGTTGATTGAATTCGGGGCATCTCTAGGTTATCCTTAAGATCGCTTTTCCCAATAAATCAGGATGGTATAACAGCTTCAGTCTTTCGTCTTTTGTCTTATGTCTGCCTAAATCCACCCCCAACCCCCGCCAGCGGGGACAAAGCCAGATTTTCATACGTCTATGTTTTTCTAGTTGCTCTGCTCTGGCGCGAAAGTTACTTTCGTGCCTTTCTTTTGTTGTGTATAATCAATTGATGATATGGATTTCAACTCATGTGCTGCTTAACCTATGTCAGATTGCTATACAGAAGGACAGAGCATGGTATCTAATATCTCAACGCTTATGTTTAACAAGATTCCCAAGTCTCACAAGCTACGCAAGTCCGCAAGGGAATGACGCTAGATGCCCATAGATCTGTTTAGTTCTATGTGCTTCTAAGTATTTCTATTTGTTTCCATCTTCTAACTTCCAAATGCTAATAGCGACTGGATTGCTTTGTTCCTTCGTCACTGCCTGTCCGGCCACTGACACCAGAGTTCAAGGATATATGGTTCTTTCGTCTTATTTCTTATGTCTGTTTAAATCCACCCCCTAACCCTCGCCAGCTGGGGACAAAGCCAGATTTTCATACATCTATGTGTTTCAAATTGCTTCTATTCATTTCTTTGAAGCCAGTAAGATTTCTCATACTTCGAAATAACCGATCCAATTTAAAGTCTTTGTCTCATATCTAATCCGTACTAATTCTTCTTGTAAACAGGCAATGTATGATGTGCTATACACCAAAAACTTTATAACAAGACTAAATGCGTCCCGAACGCAGATTTTGCTCACGTAGTATAGGGGATCGCAAGAAATATTTTATCGTCAGCCATTTTATTGCAAAAAGTCTTATTTTAGATTCGTTAATCATCACTGGATGATATAGGAGCAACATGAGTGAAGAACTGTTAAAGGCCATTATCCAATTATTTGCTATTGTAGCAAGAGAACGAATCACAGACGAAGAAAGGGCCAAAATCCACGAGTTCTTATCGGTACATCTCAACCAGGAATCCATCAATTATTACTTGAACCTGTTCGAGCAGTTCTGCTGTGAAGAGGAGGCTGAACAGAATGATGGGCTCATTGACAATGTTGATGAAGAAACATTGGTTTTTGTGGGTGATTGGGCTAAAATCATCAAGATCACCAAGCAGATGAATACCAGCCTTACCAAGCAGCAGAAGGTAGTACTCATTTTGAAGATAGTAGAATTGGTCTATGTAGACGGAGCGGTCTCAGAAAGACAATCCAATCTGATCTTCTACATCGGTGAAGCCCTGAAAGTGACTCAAGATGATGTCAATCGCATATCCAGCTTTGTAGTCGATCAAGAACCTGAGTCTTTGGCCTCGGAACATGTCTTGATCATAGATGACGGTACTGGTACTTATCCTGAGAAAGGCAACTGGATGGCTGCCAAGAACCTCACCGGTTTTATCGCTATTCTTCGCCTTGCGGATATCGAGACCTACTTCATCAAATACCTGGGTATATCCGCTATCAATCTGAATGGTATTGCGCTGAAGAGTCGCAAGATCGCCACTTTTCCACCAGGCAGTACCATCAGAGGTAATAAGATACAACCCGTCTATTACAGTGATATAGTCAGTAAATTCTACAGCAAAGAAGCTGAAGCCAAGATCACATTTCAGGCGGAGAGAATTTTCTATCACTTCAAGAGCGGTAGAGCGGCATTGCAGAATGTCTGCATCGCAGAAGAGGGAGGGAAGCTAATCGGATTGATGGGAGCCAGTGGCTCTGGTAAATCCACTTTGCTCAACGTATTGAATGGTAATGAGAAGCCCTCTAGCGGGCGGGTGATCATCAATGGCATCAATATTCACGACGAACCAAACCGCGTTGAAGGTATCATCGGTTACGTTCCTCAGGATGACTTTTTGATCGAAGAACTGACCGTAGCTCAGAACTTATACTACGCTGCCAAGCTTTGCTTTGGCAATTATAGTCACGAATCGTTGGTACGTCTCGTGGATAAGATCCTCAGAAATTTAGGGTTATTCGAGATTAAGAACTTACGGGTTGGATCACCTATGGACAAGACCATCAGTGGTGGACAACGTAAGCGCCTGAATATTGGGCTGGAACTACTGCGAGAGCCCACCGTGCTTTTCGTTGATGAGCCTACATCTGGTCTTTCCTCACGTGATTCTGAGAATATCATGGATTTGCTCAAAGAGCTATCCAAGCGCGGTAAAATGGTTTTCGTGGTAATTCACCAACCATCGTCGGACATATTTAAAATGTTCGATACACTGCTCATCCTTGATTTAGGAGGTTTCCAGATCTATTATGGCAATCCGGTAGAATCAGTGACCTATTTCCGTGAGATCATCGATGCAGTAAATAAGACCCAAGGTGCCTGTCCTGAATGTGGCAATGTCAACGTGGAACAGGTTTTTGATATCATAGAGACCAGGATTGTAAACGAATATGGTCGGCTTACCGATACCAGGAAAGTATCGCCAGGACAGTGGTATCAATACTTCAGGGAGAAAATAAAGCTGCCTAAGATTCAGCACAGTTCTGAAAAGATAAAAACCACTCAAAAAATACCTAACTGGATCAAGCAACTCAATGTGTTTATAACCAGGGATGTATTGAGTAAAATAACCAATAAGCAATACCTGATCATTAACTTGTTGGAAGCGCCATTACTCGCGCTTTTCATGGCATTTTTGGTGCGATACTATTCGGTTAACGGTGTCGATCACCCTAGTTATTCATTCTACAATAACGATAATATCCCGGTATACTTCCTGATGGGTGTGATTGTAGCACTGTTTATGGGATTAATGGTGAGTGCAGAGGAGATATTCAAAGACCGTCTCATTCTCAAACGGGAACGCTTTCTCCACCTCAGCCGCAGCAGTTATTTGGTTTCTAAGATCCTTGTGCTGTTTGGTATATCAGCTATTCAGACACTGACTTTCGTGCTGATTGGCAACTTCATACTAGAAATCAAGGGAATGTGGCTCTCTCTATGGATGATACTATTCTCCTGCTCATGTTTGGCCAATATAGTAGGTCTAAATATATCCGCTTCCTTCAAATCAGCCATTACGATCTATATTCTTATTCCTATTCTATTGATTCCGCAATTGCTATTAAGTGGTGTAGTGATCAATTTTGATAAGTTCAATCCAACGGTGAGCAACGATGAAGGTGTACCATTTATTGGAGATATAATGGCCTCAAGATGGGCTTTTGAAGCCGCGATGGTAACTCAATTCAGGGATAACAAGTTTAGCAAGCAATTTTATCATTTTGATCAGAAAGCGGCGGAAGCTGATTATAAGAAAACTTATTATATACCAGCATTGGAAACCAAGCTGGCTTTTGCTTACAATCATATGAACAGGAAGTTGACCGCTGATGCTCCCAAAATCGAAGCAGCACTTGACTTACTCAAACATGAGTTGGCCCTTGAAATGGACATTGTAGGTCATGAACATTTCAAACACCACGAAAGGCTGGATTTGCAGAGGTTCGACACGACGGCCTACCGAGCAGCAGATGTTTTCTTGAAGCAATTAAGGTCTTATTATGTCAACGAATATAACGCTGCTTTAGAGCAGCGAGACCAAATCATTGGTCAACTGACCGGTACACCCGAAAAGGATTCGTCTTTCGTAGCCAAGAAACAGCGTTATGAAAACAAAGCCATCACTACTTTACTCAAAAACACGAGTACTACACAGCGTATTGTAGAATCAGATGGTCATTTGATTCAGAAAATATATCCCGCTTATTTTTCGGCTCATCGGCCCAATCATGCCTTCGATTATAGAACCAAGTTTTTCTCACCGAGTAAACCGTTCTTAGGGTTGGAGATAAATACACTTTATTTCAATGTAATGATCATTTGGCTAATGGCCCTTCTGCTGGCTATCACTTTGTATTTTGATGTGCTTAAAAAGATCATGATCGCCTTTGGAGGAAGGCGTCGCCGACCAAGAAGGGCCAAGTTGATCTGACTCATTTCTAAAGGCAGTTCTCATAAACTCATTCTAAAGCCTTGATTATAAATCAATTATATAAATAACTGATTGATAGGCTTTTAAAATCACTTATTTAAACTTTTAGTTTCGAAAAAATCCAGTAAACAAAACCTGTTTTTTCTGCTTTTAGAGTAGAGAGCATAGAGTACAATTTACTATATTTAGGTTATTTCAACCTGACAAATTCTAACGCAGTCATTTATGTTTACCGAATACGAAGTCGCCACCCTTGTAGAGATACCTAACATCAAGGCCTCGGTATTAGAAGTCAAAGAAGCTTTTATAAAGGCAGAAGCCCAACTTTTGGAAATAAGCGATCACGATTTTTTATCCTTGATAATGATGACCCCACCTGTTGGCGTGGCATTATCCAATGGCAGTGTAAGCCTTTTTGAAGAGATGGCACTGAACAAAATGGCTCGTAAGATGTCAAAAGGGGGGTATTTCCTCAAACAAGATCCCGTTGCTCATGCTATGACTTATCTCATCAAAAACTTCGATCAGTGGGAAGAAACCTTCTTGAAAACTATCCGCATCTGTATGGACGAGACATTTGATGTCAAAGATAACTCGGTTGAATCAGACCATAACATGGATCAAGACCCAGTGGAGAGCTTTGCCAAAGACCTTATGGGTACGCCCTATATATTCGTACGGTTTTTATCTTCTTTCTTCTTGCACGAAGAGGCTGAAATAGTCGATTCACGCAGTATATCAAAAGTAGAATTCGAGAAAATACACGATATAGGCAGAAAGCTAGGCATTGAGAAAATACCGGTATTCAGGTCATTCTGCAGGACTTTCAACGTTCGATAATTAAAGGAAAGACCTACAATATTTTACTATATTTGCCTGTTTAACGTTGTAATGAGTCACATTTTTTTACGTACAGGAATCAGAGCTGCAGGAATATTTTTATGTCTCATCATCATCTCGGCTCCACTAATGGCCCAAGACTCGCCAAAAAAGGGTGAAGAATATCAGGGCTATTACCTCAAGCCAAAGAAAAATGTTATCCGTACATTCTGGAGCAAGTTCAATTTTAGTTTTTCAACAGGTTATGGTAGGACCTTCTATTCTCATAAACTGGACGGTTATGGCATATTTCAGCCTCAGCAGGAAGCGGGTCTACCGCCACGCGTGTTTCCTCTAGGAACCAATACCACTTTTACGAACTGGTTCAACCGCTTTGAAACCGATAGTTTGGGTATCAGCGGAAACGGCCTCAGTGTTGCCTCTGATACAACAGAAGGTTTGGGTTTCAGAGGAGCGGGATTAAGTATACCCTTCAAAGCCTCAATACACTATGAATGGGACAAATACCGCTTTGGCCTAGGCATCATTAAAGAATTTCATTTCATAGGTAATATGCGCGCTCGGCCTAAAACACTTAGGGGTAGTATCAATGATTTTGATCCACCCACTGGTGTATCCAGCTTCACGCGTTACTTTGCCATGATGGGAGTGACATTCTACCGATTTGAAGAGTACACAGCCAGCGCCGACGTACAATTAGGGTTTTGGAAACTTGGCTCAGACTTCAACAATAACGATATCCAAAAAAGTATCTATTTGAATATAGGTGTATCAGGAGAGAAAGACCTGTCAGAGTACCTGCGGGTGTTTGTTAGGCCTTCTATAGAATTTAAAGGCTACCGGCTCCTGGCTGCTGGAGATGCACCCGAGATAAGACATAGGCTTCCGGCACTGTTTGTCAATGTCGGTTTCAGATACCGGTTCCCAGAGCTTCCGCGCTGCCCTGTTGATGGCTGCCGTACGCAAATCAATCATGTCCACGTATATAAGAAAAAAGGAGCGGTAGAATTCAGAAGCCGCGTACATCCAATTTACAAATGGCAGAACCCTCATTATGGCCAAAACAACCCCCGCCTGATCAAATACAAAAAGAAAAACAAGAAGAAGTTAAATCCCTACTAGTAAGTGCAGTTGCTACACCCGAAAAACGCTTCTTTTTGGGCATAATGCGTATTGTGGATAGTAAAATTTGATTAAATTGCACGACTAAATTGATACTAAAAAAGCTTACGTAAAGAAAGTAGATGGCAGAAGGAGAAAATATTATTCCCATCAATATTGAAGATGAGATGCGTGGTGCCTACATCGATTATTCGATGTCGGTCATCATTTCCAGAGCCCTTCCAGATGTAAGAGACGGTTTAAAACCTGTACACCGTAGAATTCTCTACGGAATGCTGGAATTGGGTGTAAACTACAACAAACCATATAAGAAATCAGCCAGGATAGTAGGAGAGGTACTTGGTAAGTACCACCCACATGGTGATGCCGCTGTATATGACACCATGGTGCGTATGGCACAAGAGTGGTCACTCAGGTATCCGTTGGTAGATGGACAAGGAAACTTTGGTTCCATTGATGGTGACTCGCCGGCTGCGATGCGTTATACTGAGGCAAGGCTGAGACGTATTGCTGAAGAAATGCTCACCGACCTCAATAAGAACACGGTCGACTTTCAGCCCAACTTTGATGACTCCCTTAAAGAGCCTACAGTACTACCTGGTAAACTGCCCAACCTACTATTGAATGGTAGTTCAGGTATCGCAGTGGGTATGGCTACCAACATGGCGCCGCACAACCTTACTGAGGTAGTCGATGGTACTATTGCCTATATTGACAATAACGATGTAACAGTTGAAGAACTGATGGGGCACGTCACTGCCCCTGATTTCCCAACTGGTGCTACTATATACGGTTATCAAGGTGTTAAAAATGCCTTCCTGACCGGTAGAGGAAGAGTCGTGATCAGAGCCAGAGCTGAGTTCGAAACGACCAAGACCGGCAAAGAGCAGATCATCGTGAACGAGATACCATATATGGTAAACAAAGCGAACATGATCGAGAAGACAGCCGCTTTGGTTAATGACAAAAAGCTGGAAGGCATTTCTGATATCCGTGATGAATCAGATAGAAATGGTTTACGTATCGTTTATGACTTGAAAAAGGATGCGATACCCAATATCGTTCTAAACAACCTCTACAAATACACGCAATTACAATCGTCCTTCGGTGTCAATAATGTGGCCCTTGTAAAAGGAAAACCGCATACGCTGAACCTTAGGGACCTGATCAAATACTACGTAGAGCACCGCCATGAAGTGGTGGTCAGGCGCACACAGTACGAACTAGAAGAGGCTGAAAAAAGAGCCCACATTCTAGAAGGCTACCTGATCGCACTCGATAATCTGGATGCTGTGATTGAATTGATCAGGAACTCTAGAGATCCTGAAGCAGCGAAAACTGGCTTGATGGAGCAATTCAAGCTCTCGGAAATCCAGGCCAAGGCCATACTGGAAATGCGACTCCAGCGTCTTACAGGTCTTGAAAGGGAGAAAATCCAGAAAGAGTACGAAGAAGTAAAAGCCTTGATCGATGAGTTGAAAAGCATTCTGGCTGATGAAGGCAAGCGTATGCAAATCATCAAAGACGAGCTTATAGAAATCAAAGATCGATATGGCGATGCGCGTAGAACTGATATAGTACACAGCGCTGACGATATCACGGTCGAAGATATGATACCGAACGAGGAAATGGTGATTACCTTTTCTCATCAAGGCTATGTGAAGCGTACCCCACTAACTGAATATAGAACACAAGGAAGGGGAGGTGTTGGTTCAAAAGGCGCTGGTAGTAAGGATAATGATTTTACTGAGCACCTTTTTACTGCTTTCACCCATAATTACCTGTTGATATTCACTGAGTTTGGTAAAGTATACTGGATCAAGGTTTACGCGATTCCTGAGGGTAGCAAGACTGCCAAAGGAAGGGCGGTTCAAAACCTTATCAATATAGAATCAGGAGATAAAGTGAGGGCCGTTATCAACGTGGCCAGCCTAAGTGATGAAGATTACATCAACAACAACTTCCTGATGATGTGTACTGAGAATGGCGTGATCAAGAAAACCACGCTGGAAGCCTATTCCAGACCACGTCAAAACGGTATCAATGCTATATCTATTAGGGAAGGAGACAGGCTGTTGGATGTCAATCTGACCAATGGTGACAATCACATTGTCATCGCCAAGAGAGGTGGAAAAGTGATTCGTTTTCACGAGTCGGATGTACGGCCTATGGGTAGAACAGCCGCCGGTGTGAGAGGTGTTACGCTAGAGGCAGATGACGATATGGTCATCGGGATGGTTTGTATGTCAAGAGAAGACTCTAACCTACTGGTTGTATCTGAAAAAGGCTACGGAAAAAGGTCTCCTATAGAAGACTACCGTATCACCAAAAGAGGAGGAAAAGGAGTTAAGACTATAAACGTCACTGACAAAACTGGCAAACTTGTTGCAATCAAGGAGGTCGTCGACACGGATGACTTGATGATTATCAACAAATCAGGGATCACTATCAGGCTAGAAGTAGAAACTTTGCGCGTGATGGGTAGAGCTACACAGGGAGTCAGACTAATACGTCTGAATGATGACGATGAGATCTCTTCAGTTGAGAAAATAGAAAAAATCGAAATTGAGGATGAGGAAGTAGATGGTACTTCCGAAACCGATAAAAACGATGAATCGGAAGATAACCAAACAGAAACCAACGAAAGTTAAACGAAAACAGTACATTATGAAACGGCTATTATTGATTGTGACCCTAGCGTCAGTAGTGAACATAGGGTTTGCACAAAAGGTAAAGTACCCAAAAGGAGGTAAGTGCCTTGCTTCCTACAAAAAGGGGGAATTGACAGCGGCCAGGGATTGTATTGATCTGGCTGTTCAAGGAGAAAAAGGAAAGAATGACGGTAAAACTTGGTATTACAGAGGTTTGATATACGCAGCATTGGATACAACTTCTGTCGCGGACTTCCAAAATGTGGCTAATAATCCTCTACAAATCGCCATGGATGCATTTGCCAAAGCAGACGAATTACAGAAAGGAGACAACGAATTCTACATAGCCAATGAAAGTGGCCTACCTGATTTGAAAAGCCAGCAAATTGATAGGCTGTGGGGTACATATCTTAACCAAGGTGTAGAAGCTTACCAAGCACAGGATGAGCAAAAGGCAATAGCTGCCTTCAAGAAGTGTACTATTGTAAAGAAAGAAGACACTACTGCTTATCTATATCTTGGATCTGCAGCGCAAGGTATCGAGGAGTATGATTTAGCCTTGGAAAGTTTCAATAAGTACCTAGAATTCGGTGGTACTGATCCTGCCATTGATCAATCTGTAATCTATATTGTGGGTAATGTTAAGAAAGACACTGAGAAGGCTTTAGAGTTAACTAGAAAAGCCAAAGCAAAACACCCAGGCCATAATGGTATCGCCAAGCAGGAAATAGACTTCCTCATCAAGCTGAATAAAATTGACGAGGCTAAGGCAGGTCTCGAGCAAGCCATCGCTTCCGAGCCGGATAACCCAATTCTATACTTCCAATTGGCTTTCATGTATGAAGAGACTGACGACAAGGAAAAGGCGAAAGAGAACTACGTGAAGTCACTGGAAGCAGATCCTAACTACTTCAACTCACTCTATAATCTGGCTGTATTGTATTACAATGAGGCGGCTGAGATCACTAATGAGAAGAACGGATTAGGTATCACCAGCGCCGACCTGAAGAAGGCTGAAGAATTGCAAGGACAAATCATGGCCAAGCTTGAAGAAGCACTTCCTCACTGGGAAAAAGTGAATCAAATACAACCTGAGGACAGACAAGGTCTTGAAACGCTTAAGTATATCTACCTACAGTTGAAGATGAATGACAAAGCGGAAGCGGTTACTACTAAACTAGAAGCACTAGGTGAAGAAGGCCAATAGGTCTGAATCCAAAATATTACCAAACAAAAAGGAGAGGCTTACACCTCTCTTTTTTTGTTTAGTATCTCTTCAGCACTTGTTTATAATATCTGGTAATGATAACTTTTCCATATGAAACTCGGAGCATTTTCAATTAGCCTTAGCGTCAAGGACCTTAAAGCTTCCAAAACATTCTATGAGCACCTTGGATTCGAAGTATTCGCCGGAGATATGGAGAAAAACTATCTCATCATGAAAAACGGCAATGCGTTAGTCGGACTATTCCAAGGTATGTTCGAAAATAACATTATGACTTTCAATCCGGGATGGGATGAGAACGCGAGCACTTTAGCATCTTTTGATGACGTACGAGACATTCAAAAGTCACTCAAAGGCAACGACGTCAACTTCATACAAGAAGCAGAGGAGGGCAGTTCAGGACCCGGCTCCTTTATGATCACCGATCCGGATGGTAATGTCATTCTGGTGGATCAGCACGTTTGATTCCGAAGTTTAACAAACATACTTCAATCCAGATTGTCATGTCGACGAAGGAGACATCTTACTCTGTTTAATTCTCATCAGCATACGTTCGTGGTTTATTTAATGGGGACGGCAAAAACCTGTTTCAGGAGTTATTTCTATCCGAACTGTAATGTCATACAAAAGGATCAGCATGGTCGATACTGAAGGTTAACGACATACTTCAATCCGAGCTGTCATGTCGACGAAGGAGATATCTTACTCTGTTTAATTCTCACCAGCATACATTAGCGATTTAGTCAATGGGGGCGGCAAAAATCTGTTTCAATAATTATTTCTATCCGAACGGTAATGTCATACAAAAGGATCAGCATGGTCGATACTGAAGGTTAACTACATACTCCAATCCGAGCTGTCATGTCGACGAAGGAGACATCTTACTCTGTTTAATTCTCACCAGCATACATTCGTGGTTTAGTTAATGGGGCCGGCAAAAATCTGTTTCAATAGCTGTTTCTATCCGAACGGTAATGTCATACAAAAGGATCAGCATGGTCGATACTGAAGGTTAACGACATACTTCAATCCGGGCTGTCATGTCGACGAAGGAGATATCTTACTCTTTTTAAACTTCAACCAAATTTTTTTGGGATTAAGTTAACCTTGGGCCTGCGCCATATCTAAACCCACTCGCACAGGTCAATTGACCAATCAACTGACCCACAGGAATGTATATCTTTAATAATCAATACCTTCGATTGAGAAAGATCTCCCATTACATTCGAGATGACGCTATGAACCAAATGATACGTGTCTGTTAACAGATTGAAGAAGATGGGTGAGGTGTATAAAACTGCAAATCGACTGTCTTAGCTTTCTTTGTAATCGGTGCTAGGTTGCTTTGCTTCTTGTTATTCTTACCCCCTTGTATTCCTCCTAACATTAGGGGATAGCTCCCCAGAGCGAGAGGACTGCTATTCGAGAGGTCTAAAATTATTCCTAGCAAGACAGCCCTGATCTTAATAAACCTTATTTCTATTTATTTCTACCTAACTCTACTTGGTTCCAATGGCTAACATCCCGATTCTAACCAACAAATAGTAACACGAACTATTGCATCTGTCCCGTGAAAGGGGGTAATATCTAAGCAGAAAGTCTTCATTTGCGAAACAAATAATGCTACATTACGTCTTCATTTAAGAAAGAAATAATGGATAGCTAAACTAAGGTTATTGTGAAGGGAACATATCTAGGTGAATTTCAGGAAATTGTACTGCTGGCTGTGCTCATTTTAAATGAAGAAGCTTATGGTGTACGTATTCAAGAGGAAATTGAAAAAGAGACCAGTAGAAGTGTGAGCAGAGGGGCATTGCATACTGCACTGACTCGCTTGGAAGAAAAGGGGTTTCTTACTTCAGAATGGGGTAAGGCTACCGAAGAAAGGGGAGGACGTAGAAAGCGCCTATACGTAGTGACCAATATGGGCAAAGAAGCCTTGAGGGAGGCCAAAATGCTACGTGAGCAGATGTGGAACAGGGTTCCTGAGTGGGCACTTAACATTAGCTATGGTATATGAAAGAGACGGTCAGACCGCCACATTTATTTACCCAATGTTTCAAGTGGTTCTGTAGTAGTGATTACTATGAAGAACTGCAGGGCGACCTCGAACAGGCATTCTATCGTGATGTAGAAAGAGTTGGGCTCAAAAAAGCACGTACGGCTTATAAGAAAGAGGTAATGCTCATGTTTCGCCCTTCCGTTATCAAAAGATTCAAAACCAGATTACTCAAAAATAACAACATCGATATGATTCGCAATTACATGAAAATTGCTTTCCGCAGCATGGTAGCACAAAAAGCGTACGCTTTTATCAACATCTTCGGACTAGCCATTGGTATGGCAGCTACCATTTTGATATCTCTGTATGTACACAATGAACTGAGTTATGACCGCTACCACGATAAGGCAGATCGCGTCTACAGATTGTCGCGTCAGTGGTTCAATGATAATGGAGAAAGTAATCTGCACCTTGGACATGTAGCACCACCTTTCGGACCACTATTACAAAGTGATTTCGAGGGGATCATTCAACACGCAGTGCGGTTTGTCTCAGGCAACGGCCCATTGATGGTACACGAGGATAAGAAATTCCAGGAAGAAGGGTTTTTCTTCGCTGAAAATGACATCTTCCAGGTATTCTCGTGGCAATTTCTGCATGGAGATCCTAAGACCGCTCTCGAAGAACCCAACGGCATTGTACTTACCGAGACCGCAGCCAGACGTTACTTCGGAGACAAAGACCCAATGAATAGTTCGATCGTATTCAACAATTTCGGTCAACAAGTAGAAATGAAGGTCACTGCTATTATAGAGGATACACCTGATAACTCGCACTTTAAATTCACTATGCTGGCTTCTTTCAAGTTGGTAGAAAATTTCTTTGGTCGAGAGAATATGATGAACATGTGGGGCAACAACAGCTTTTCTACCTACATACTACTCAATGAGGGTAGATCCACCGCTGAGCTATCGGCTGGGTTTCCGGCTTTTCTGGATAAGCATTTAAAGCCTGATGCCAATGGTATCCCCGCTTCTGTTTCAAATAAGCTGCACCTTACACCTTTGACAGACATCCATTTGTACTCACATTTGGACAGTGAAATAGAGGCGAATGGAAACGCGAAGTACATTTATGCTTATAGCATTATTGCCGCCTTTATTCTGGTGATTGCTTCGATCAACTTCATGAATTTGTCCACGGCAAGGTCGATGAAGCGCGCCAAAGAGGTGGGAATGAGGAAAGTAATGGGGGCTTACCGTGGGTCTTTGATCGGTCAGTTCATAACAGAGTCAATAGTGATGGCACTACTGGCCGCTTTTATGGCCATTTGGTTTGTTGTGCTTATTCTGCCCTGGTTCAACAATTTCGCTGATAAAGAACTCACTTTACTGGCCATAGACCCTGTATTTCTAGCAGGCCTCTTATTGGCAGTAGTTTTAGCGGTCGGTTTACTGGCAGGCAGCTATCCTGCATTCTACCTATCGGCATTTCGACCGGTTAGGGTACTAAAGGGAGCTCTTCGCTATGATGGAAAGGCCAATCTAAGGTCAGGGTTAGTAGTCTTTCAATTCTTCATTTCAATTTGCCTGATCATAGGAGTAGGGGTTATAGGTGATCAAATCAATTATATGAAGACCAAAGATCTCGGTTTCAACAAGGAGCAGATGGTGATCTTACCTGCACCTGCGGAAATAGAAGGTAAATTCGAATTGGTGAAGAATCGCCTCATGGAGCATTCGGGTATAGAAAACGTGACACTTTCTAATCGTGTACCGTCCGGAAGGTTATTAGATGCCTGGACGGGGCAAGCAGAAGTGAACGGCGAAATGAAGAACATTGAGTTTAGAATAGCCGGTGTGTTCGTGGATCATGATTATCTGAATATGCTAGACGTTAAATTTCTTGCAGGAAGAAACTTTGATGCTCAACTGGCCAGCGATTCTACCGAAGCTTTTATACTGAATAAAGTAACTATTGACAGGCTAGGATGGGAGAGTCCAGAGAAAGCCATTGGCCAGAAGTTCAATTATGGCGCCAGAAGTGGGTATATTATTGGCATAGTGGATGACTTTCATTTTGAATCATTGCATCAACCGATAGCACCAATCGCATTTTCTATTATATCAGAGAACTCCAGAAATGTAATGGTAAAGGTGAAAGCAGATCAAAAGGAACATGCGTTAGCTCACCTGGAGGAAGAATGGAACAATTTACGTCCGGGATTTTTGTTTGATTATACCATGGTGAGCGATCAGTTCGACCAACAGTACGAAGCTGAGGAGAAGCTAGGGGAGTTGGTGAGTTATTTTTCCTGGCTGGCGATCTTCGTCGCTATATTAGGTCTATTCGGGTTGTCATCCTTCAGCATAGAACAGCGTATCAAAGAGATCGGTATCCGTAAAGTATTAGGCGCATCAGTCAGTAGTGTGCTATTTATGTTTACCAAAAGGTTTGCTATACTGGTGATTATCGGGCTTGTCATGGCCGTTCCAGTGAGCTACTATGGTATGCAGACCTGGCTCAGTACATTCCCTTATCAAGCAGCCATCAACCCTTTGACCTTTATGATTGGAGGAATGGTTGCATTAGGTTTGGCCGTGGCCACCATAAGCTATGAAACCATCAAGGCAGCTATTGCTAATCCGGTTGATACGTTGAGAAGCGAGTAATCCTGATGAATCGGATACATAGGGCTAGCAACAGCATTATATCCGGATAATAATTCATAATATTACGGACGAGAACGAACGAACTTAGCTACATCCGTTTCTGTTCCTAGCTGTAATGATTGTGTATGGATTCTAATTTCTTAGCTACTATCTACCAGGCGCACTCAGCGTGTAGAAATTGCCCGACACCTGAGCTGGTGGCTGGCTTTTTCGATGGTCTGATAAGCCTTATGTTTCCCAACTTTTCAAGCCAACCTGTGGGCTCTCAAGAAGAACTGGCAGCCAGTTTTGCCAAGTTGGCTACTGAGCTGGAAAACTTGATTGGAGGAGCACCACCACAAAATGGAAGGACGCTGGTAGAGACATTCTTCTCAAGGCTGCCTAAACTATATGCACAATTGAGCAAAGACGTAGATGCCATTTACCAAGGTGATCCTGCGGCTGTTGATAGAGAAGAGGTCATTCGTGCTTATCCGGGGTTTTACGCTATTGCCGCTTATAGAATTGCACATGAACTTCTGATCTTGGGGGTATCTAAGATTCCACGTTCTATTACAGAACACGCGCATAGCCATACCGGTATTGATATACATCCCAGAGCGACCATTGGAGAGCGTTTTTGCATCGATCATGGCACTGGAGTGGTAATAGGAGAAACCACCATCATTGGAGATGATGTTAAGCTGTACCAAGGCGTAACATTAGGTGCGTTGAGCGTAGACAAAGAACAAGCCAATACCAAGCGGCATCCAACCATAGGCAATCGCGTGGTGATATACGCCGGAGCCACCGTACTAGGTGGCAAGACCCACATCGGTGATGACTGTATCATTGGAGGTAATACATGGCTTACTAAAAGTGTCCCAGCCAATTCACGCGTTTACTACAAAGCTGTGGTAGAGCATGAAGTGAGAAATAATAACTAATTGCAAATCAATATTTTATGAATAGCCTATTTGATATCATAGGAAACACACCATTAGTCAAAATAGAACGATTAAACCCTTACAAGAATGTCACCATTTACGGGAAGTTGGAAGGACAAAACCCAGGAGGGAGTGTAAAAGACAGGGCAGCCTATGGCATGATCAGCGAGGCTTTGAAGCGAGGAGATATCAAAGAAGGGGATCGACTCATCGAAGCTACCAGTGGTAATACAGGCATTGCCTTAGCTATGATTGCGCAATCCATGGGTGTACACATGACCTTGGTCATGCCCGACAATAGCAGTATAGAAAGGGTACAAGCGATGAAGGCTTACGGGGCAGAAGTGATTTTAACACCAGCTAAGGGCACCATAGAGTACTCTCGTGAGCTCGCAGAAAAGAAAGCCGCGGAAGAAGGTTATTTCATCTTAAATCAATTTGCCAATGCCGACAATTACGGCATGCATTATAAAACCACCGGCCCGGAAATCTGGCGAGACACCAAGGGGCAGGTAACTCATTTCGTATCTGCCATGGGCACCACAGGCACCATCATGGGGGTATCGAGATATTTGAAAGAGCAAAACCCAGAGGTGCAGATTGTAGGTACACAACCTACGGAAGGCTCCAGCATTCCAGGTATCAGACGCTGGTCACCAGAGTTCTTACCTAAGATCTTTGAGAAAGAACGCGTAGACCGTACCATCGACGTGAGCGAAGATCAAGCCAAGGACATGGCCAGACGCTTATCAAAGGAAGAAGCCATCATGAGCGGCATGAGCAGCGGCGGAGCATTAACCGCAGCGCTACAAGTCGCATCAGAACTCGACTCAGGCATTATCGTCTTCATCGTCTGCGATAGAGGGGATAGGTATTTGAGTACGGGGTTGTTTGAATAGCAGAAAGTTTCGTCGGGAAGTGATGAGCTGTAAAGAGTATGTGTTGAAATTATTTATTTAACATAATATAAATTATGTAACAAACATTGCCGTTTATGGCATTGTGGCCATCTCAGGCCTAGTTACGTTTGGGCTGTATTTTGACAGCAGCGCTGTTATATAATGATATTATATTAACCAGCAGAGCTGGACCGAACGCTCTCTATTTTCGTGTGTACTGTCCTATGGTGCGGAAAGCATCTGAATATGTGATTCTCAGGCGTTAGGATTTGCAGCCTTTAAAACATATGCTTGCCCACGCTTTGTTGCGCTGTCCTTGATGGTTGACCGCTTAATTGGGTTGCATGCTAGCCTGAAGCTTTTCTTTTTGGTGTGGCTCGTGTATTTGCCTTTGGTGGCCTGTGGGTCTGTCTGTTGCTGTCCAGTAGCTTCTGTTAACGTTCAAGCCGCGTATCATTCGGATTTTCCGATTGATGACATTGAAAAGAATTCTCTTTATGATGTGATTTCTTTGTCTAAGGGCTTGAAGAAGATTAAGGAAAAGAGATAAGAAAGCCTCATTCAGGGCTTGTTTATTCAATTCCAAATTAAGGTGCAGCACTAAATTTAAAATAGTGCTGCATCAACAACTTTAATACACCATAAATTGTATTAGTAAATTAAAAATATTAGGTTGATATAATTGGATAATAATTCATTAAATCAGAATGAATGATATACTTCAAAGCAGAGCTCAGCTTTGTAAAAATAGTTTAGACTCATGCCTACAAAACTATGCGACAAATAGAGATCCGAATCAACTTGTAGGACAGTTCTTAGATCAAGAGGGGCAGGATAGTCCTCAATATGGAATTTTTGGAATCTGTATCTGGATGATGTTGACACATGATTCAGAAATTACACCTATCAGTTCACTAAGCAATAATTGTAAAAGCTACCTCAAGGAAATTGTATTTGATGAACAAGGTGACAGAAATGCTATTGAATTAAAACGGGTAACTCTCAAGATAACTTATGGATTAGAAGCATTAGGACAGCATGTCGATGCCACGCAAGAATTCTCAGAGTTAAGAGATCGATTAGAAAAAGCTCAACGGCCAGATGGAGGTTGGGGGTTCTTCATTGATTCTACCGAAGGTCATCATATTCCAACTGCAATGGCGATCAGGGGACTTAGAAATCAAATGAACCTGGCTAAGAGGTTAATAGGTGGAATCAAATACCTCAAGGAGAAGGTGTCGAGTATAGAGAATTATTATGAAAAACTTTTTATCCTAAACTCTATGCAAATAGCAATAGAGTCCAATAACAAGCTAAAAAAAGAATTGAACATAGATGTACCAAAACTAATAAAGAGGACAATCAAAGCCCTTATTAAATCAGTTGGCTTAAACCCTGCTCAATTCGCAAACCCCCTTATCGTTGATTACAATGATAAAGAGGCACGTACAAGGTATTTTCGTCTATCTCCTAACAGTGTGGTTTTATTGGAATCAATGGTCCTTATCTCATCAAAAGACTTAACATATTTAAGAGCCTATTCTGGTAGAAAGGTATTTAATGAAGTCGCGGAAAACCTTGAAGATATGCATCAATTTAAGACAGAAATAACAGGCCTGAGAGCATCAACTGGGACTTATCTTTTTACTCAAAGAGTTTTGGACCTTATTATACACAGTCGTGAGGCATCCAATAAACCTAATTGGTGGAAGAATTTCAAAGGCTGGTTCAAAGTATCAATATCATTTGGATATAATATCTCATGGAATTTTGGCATCCTGACATTGACTTCTGTTTTAGCTATTGGGCTGGATTATTATAGTAGTGCATATAACTATGACCTGTACTTTCTAAGAAACTTGTTCATAGGAATTTCAATTAAATCATTCCTAGATATAGTAAAATCGCTATCAAAACTAAATTAGATATGAGCAAATCAAGTGAAGATATAAGATTAAGGCTTTTAAAAGAGATATTAAAACCGAGTATTTCGGAGAGTATACTCGGGGTTGAAAGCATGGATGATGCCGCACTAGTAAGGATATCAGATGAGGAGTCCCTTGTAATAGCTAGTGATTTTATACGTGGTTCTGGATTTTATCTATTCACCTTAGGCTACTTAAGTTACTATGATGTTGGCTACTATTTAGTTTCTGCAAATCTCAGTGATATAGCTGCTATGGGTGCCCGCCCCACGGGGTTAACCACAGTTATTAGGTATACAAAGAGTATGTCGGATGATCAATATTTAGAAATTTTCAAAGGAATGCA
Organism: Bacteroidota bacterium; assembly: GCA_039819065.1. Lineage (GTDB taxonomy): Bacteria > Bacteroidota > Bacteroidia > Cytophagales > Cyclobacteriaceae > JBCBSS01. The sequence goes on along the minus strand of JBCBSS010000107.1, from coordinate 1,679 downwards.
GGAAGCCTGTACAAGGTATTGTGTTAGCATTGTTGGAGGTGATACCGGTGGTTATGCTGAAGATGTATTTTGTGCAACTGCCTTTGGAATAATGAAGTCTAAAAATGCTCTATTACGAAAGAATGTCAAAGAAGGAGACTCCCTATGTGTTACGGGTGGTTATTTAGGTCTTCCAATCTCTGCAATTATCTATTTTAAGGAGCTCAAACCACTTGGTAAGTTTATACTTAGTGAAGAGGAAGAGAAAATTTTACTTCAATCTTGGAAAGAACCAAATGTAAGAATTGAAGAAGGAGTACTTATTGCTGAGAAATCTCTAGCTAATGCATGTCAAGATATATCTGATGGGCTAAAAGCTACAATAGAACAAATGTCAGAGATTAGTGATAAGTATTTTGACCTTGATGAATCCAGTATACCAATTCACCCCGTCACGAAAAAAATTGCTGAATTTCTAGGTTTAGACCCAGTTCACATTGCAGTCAGTGCAAGTGTTGATTTCGAATTGATGTTTACTGTTTCTAAAGACAACCTTAGCAAATTGAATACAGAATTCAGCGAAAAGGAACTTAGTTTTCATGTAATAGGTAGAGCCAATGGAGATAGTCAAAATTGGCTGATTAAAAACAACGAAAAGACTGAATTGCCTGGTATTGCATGGAAACATCAAATGAATGATTTTATCAAAGATTTAATAGCAAATTAATGTGCTTATTCTGCGAGATACAAAACAATAATACTTACGACTCATCCTACCCCGAGAATTACATCTTTCTAGAATGCGACAGTTTTTATGCGAAGCCTGCCCTTGGGGCGTTCATCGATGGGTATGTTTTGATTAATACGAAAGAACATATTTCTTCATTTTCAAAACTGAATTTGCATGAGTTTAATGAATTAGAATGGTTCATTCGTGAAGTTTCAGGATTGTTGAAGAACCTATATAAAAAAGATGTCCTGATCTTTGAACATGGTGAATTATCAAAACTCTGTAATGTGCGAAACAATTGTCCAGGTAAGTGTCTAGATCATGCACATCTCCACATGATCCCTGGTAATTTTGATGTTGTGCCATTACTGAAAAATAACTTTGTTTATCAGGAGTTAGAAGAATTTAATGAATTGACAAAAACACAATTTGGTAACTATCTGTACGTCCGTCATAATGAGGATCACTGGGTTTTTGATGCTGATAATAAAGTGTCAAGTCAATACCTAAGACGATTAATCGCTAATATGTCAGGTTTGGGTGATAAATGGAATTGGGTTAGTCATCCATTCAGGGATAAAATAAGAGAGTTCTTGTCACTCTTAAATTCTCACAAGTCAGTCGATGTTACAAAACATGGTATAACACAGCTTCGGTAACATCTCACAATGCCACACACATGCGCCAGCAAAGCGTGTCACATAAGTGTGCCATTGCCTTCCCTCCTATGTGGCTAAAATGTTAATCTGTTTTTTAAAAATGTGCCAAGTTCTTATTTCAATAGCCAGTCATCCAAAAAAAGCGCTGTGATTGTCAAAATCCAGGCCCCTAGAATAATCAAAATATGCCCCCAAAGTACCTTGTACCAACTAAACTTTTGCCCCCATTTTAATCCATCTTTATGAAATAATGTTCGCCCATCATTTAAGTACCCAGACTCTTTGTCATTGGCAAAATGATGTTCTGGTAA
>JBCBSS010000106.1:0-27595 GCA_039819065.1 Bacteroidota bacterium | reverse complement strand
CTATCATCAACGTCAACATTCAGTTGAATATCAGACATAGTCATACTTAACTGCTCAACACCGTTCGCTTCAGTTATAAATTTTGATGGTAACATTACGCCTTCTACGTTTTTGTACGCAGCCATAATATTTCTAGCCTCAACAATAGTACCGTATTGGTTGACTTTTACATTTTGAAAGTCTATCAAATAGGTATTTGCATTGATATACCACACTGTTTCTGCGTTGGGTTGTTCCTTTAAAAGTACTTTTAACTTGTAGTACTTTATACCATCAACTTGCTCTTCTCCTATGTATTCCACTTGATGCCCCTTCTTCTTATAATTCCACAATGCGCCGTCCATGTCGGCCTGTGAGATCATGCTTGCCGCCTGGCCTGCAGGTAGTTCTTGAGCTTGATCACCTAGTGCCGGGTTAATAGTCCAGGCCGTAGTTCCATCATAGGACATAATCATTTTCTGTCCTGTACCCATGTCTATCTCCGTTCTGGTTTTATTCGGTTTTTTTACAATTATGTCAGCCTGCATAGTCAACCCCTGAGTGTTCATTGTGGCCTTCATTTTCATAGAATTCACCTTTACCAGCTTGTCTTGCCCTACTGCATCAAAATGCTTTTTCAAAATAGATTCTAAATCTTGAGCATTCACACAAACCGTAGTCGCTAATAGCGCTACCAACATTAAGATTCTTTTTTTCATTTCAATTTTTTGTTTAGTACTTGCCTGACTCTGTGCTAGCTCCCTAATTTCCATCAGGTCGACGATTTTCAGTCCGGCTTATTTTCTCAAAATTAAGAAAAAGCCTGCTATTCTTTCAAGCGTCAATCAAATTACAAATTGCTTAGACAGTTCAATCTATCTTTAGCGTGACAATCAAAAAGTGAACAAGTATTAATCCAACTTTTAAAAACCAGAACAGATGAAAAATATCCCAACCAAATACCTGCTGGTGTGTTGCGCTATTTTGATAGCCTCTGCAAGCTCTACACTAATGGCTCAGAGCAAATCCGGAACATGGAAAACGAAGAGCTATTCTATTGCAGGCACATGGAAAATCTCCGAGGAAAACGGTAAAAAGTACGTGACCTTAGATAGTAAATTCAAAACAAAGAACGCTCCTGATCTTAAGATCTTCTTATCGCCATTATCAATTGATGAGCTGAGAGACAAAACAGCGACCAAAGGTTCTTTACTGGTTGCCCCTTTAAAAAAGAATTACGGTCAACAGAAATATGAAATACCATCCGGTACAGACATTTCCAAATACAAGACTATCTTAATACACTGCGAAAAGTATACAGTGCTATGGGGCGGAGCCTCGCTTTGACCCGAATAAACAAATAAACAATTGAATTAAAAGCGTTTTTACAACGCTTTTTTTATTTTGCAGGTATGGGTAAGCTGCGAAAATATCGTCGGCTGTTGCAGGCATCAGTAGGAATAGGTTTATTGGTCTATTATATCTTTTGTCTTCCCTCCCAACTTTTCGATACTCCATACTCTACCGTACTTGAAGACCGCAATGGCCATCTATTGGGTGCGATGATCGCCTCAGATGGCCAATGGAGGTTTCCGGCCAGTGATTCCGTCCCAGACAAATTCACTACTGCTCTTTTGCACTATGAAGATGAGCACTTCTACGACCACATTGGCTTCAATCCTGCTTCATTACTCCGGGCTACATGGCAAAACCTCAAGGCCCGCCGGGTAGTAAGCGGAGGAAGTACGATTACCATGCAGGTTGTACGCTTGTCACGCAAAGGCCGGTCAAGAACAATATTGGAAAAGGTGCGGGAGTTAATATTTGCTACCAGAATAGAATGGAGCTACACGAAAAATGAAATTCTAGCCCTCCATGCCTCACACGCTCCTTTTGGCGGAAACATTGTAGGCTTAAAAGCGGCTACCTGGCGCTACTTTGGAAGAGGCCCGGAAGATCTTTCTTGGGGTGAAGCGGCTACATTGGCCGTCCTTCCCAATAGCCCATCGCTCATCCATCCCGGAAGAAATAGAGATCAACTAAGGCTTAAACGTGACCAGTTGCTCAACAAGCTTATGGCAAAAGGAGTGATTGATACGCTAACCGCCCAATTGGCTATGGCTGAGCGTATACCAGATAATCCAAAGCCTTTGCCGCAAATAGCCAGTCATCTGCTTATCAGGTCATTCAAAGAAGGCTTAAGAGAGCAAAGAATAACCAGTACTATCGATATAGGCTTACAGGAAAATGTCGACCAGATTGTTAACCGTCATTACCAACAACTAAGATTTAATGGCATTCACAACGCCGCTGCTTTAGTCCTGGATGTGGAAACAGGGGAGGCATTGGCTTACGTAGGCAACACGCGCAAAATTGGCCCTGAATCTTCTGGTAATGCTGTTGATATCATTACTGCTCCACGAAGTACTGGCAGTATTCTAAAGCCCTTCTTATATGCTGCTATGCTTAATGAAGGTCAGATGCTACCTAAAACGCTTGTGCCCGATGTGCCCACATTTATACAAGGCTTTGCACCTACTAATTTTGCCCGTACCTACGACGGTGCTATCGCCGCTGATAGGGCTTTGGCTCGCTCATTGAATATTCCGGCGGTACTCATGCTGCGGGATTATCGGTACGAGAAGTTTCACTCATTACTTCAGGATATTGGCATGACCACATTGCACCGTCCTGCTGACCACTATGGTTTATCATTAGTATTAGGAGGGGCTGAAGGCAACCTGTGGGATATAACCGGGGCTTATGCCAGTATGGCGCGGACGCTCAATCACCATTTTGAGGGAGCGGGAAGTGTCAAGTATGATAAAAATGATTTCCACGCCCCTGTCTTCACCTTGAGCAATCATAAAGCATTCGAGCCGAGGGACTTTAATTCCATTCTAAACGCCGGAGCCATATGGACCACCTTTCAAGCCATGTTGGAAGTCTACCGACCAGATGACCAGTCGTCTTGGAAGCTATTCGAAACCTCTAAAAAAATTGCGTGGAAAACCGGTACAAGCTATGGTTTCAGAGATGCATGGGCAGTTGGGGTAACCGATAAATATGCCGTAGGTGTCTGGGTAGGCAATGCCGATGGAGAAGGTCGGCCGGGTTTAACCGGCATCAAAGCAGCAGCACCAATTATGTTTGACATATTCTCGCTCCTACCCAAAGGAGATTGGTTCAGTAAGCCGGAAAGTGAATTGATTAAAGTACCAATCTGTCGACTAAGTGGTTACAGGGTTTCACCTCATTGCGACACACACGACAAGATTTGGATTCCCAAGGAAGGACTCAATACAGTATCCTGTCCTTTTCATAAGGTGGTACACTTAACCAAGGACGGACGACAAAGGGTTAATACACGTTGTGCTTCGGTCAGCAATATGGTAAGCAAACCATGGTTCGTTTTACCTCCGGTACAGGAATACTATTACCGTTCTAAAAATGCGTTTTACAAAGTACTCCCCCCCTATAAACTAGGATGCTCTGAAGAAAATGATCAGCTCCGATCGATGCAGGTAATATACCCTCGGAATAATACAAAAATTTATATCCCTAAAGAGTTAGACGGGCACCGCGGCGGCACGATCTTCGAGGTAGCTCATAGAATACCAAATTCACAGATTCACTGGCATCTCAATGGCGAATATTTAGGTCATACAAAGCGAATCCACCAGATGGAACTAGCCCCTACCAGAGGTAATCATTCACTCACTTTAATTGACCAAAATGGCGAATTGATTGAAACAAATTTTGAAATAATATCCAAATAGTGACAATAATTAGTTGTATAATTTAATAATTAGCCATTCTTTTGTTTATAATCAAAAAATTATTGTTTACTTTTGTTGATTTTTAACTTAATTGATTGATTTACAAAAATTTGCCAACGGTAGAGTAGAAATTTACAAAGGTTATGTTAATTAAAAGTGATAAACTGTCCGCCATAATCCTCTCCTTGGTGTTGACTTGTGTTTCCGTCTTTACGACGGCCAGTCATCGCCTTACCCCGGAAGATCGTGAGGAAGTATTAAACTATGTTGTTGTAGGTGCGTTCGCCTACCACAAAAATGCTATCCGTTTTACAGATCGTGTCAGAAACCTGGATATGGACGCCAACTATGCACTAAATCCACAACGCAATCTTTACTATGTATTTGTATATAGCGGAGATGACATCAACACAGCCATTCAGACTGTTCACCGTGTTAGATCTAATGCTGAGTTTGCTGATGCTTGGGTATACACCGGTCAGTTGTCGGATGCATCTAACGATGATGAAAGACAGATTCTAATTTCAGAGTCTTCAACCACTGAACAAAACATAGTGGCAGAAGAAATAGAGCTCCTCCCTGTTGAGGATGTGACTGAAAACACCGGTAGAGAGCAGCAAGAAGAAACTGTGGTAGTAGAGGAAAAAACCGAAACCACACCTCCCGTCACCGAAACAAAGACTGAAGAAGTAGAGACCGTTAAAGAAGAAGAAAATGTACAAGGCGATTATAAGTTGTACTTGAACGTCATCAATGCCAATACGCTGAAAGAGGTACGCGGGGAAATAGAGTTAGTGGATAATGTACGTGCCAAAAAACTAATAGACCTCAGTGCACATAAGCTAATCGGAATTGACGATCCTAACAATGGTAAAAACACAGTCAAATTAGTTTCACGCATTTTTGGATTTAGGCCATTTGAGCACATCATTAACCTGAGTAATCCACTTTCTGATTCTACATCTTCCTACATTGAATTAGACGAAGATAAGATCATCATAGAATTTCCATTACAACGGCTTAGAAAAGGGGATATCGCAGTGTTGTGGAATGTTAAGTTTTTCAAAGACGCAGCTATTATGCGCCCTGAGTCAAAGTATGAGTTGAACAGTCTGTTAGGTATGCTCAATGAAAACCCTGCCATGAAAATCAGAATTCATGGCCATACCAATGGTAATTCACATGGTAAAATCATACACCTCAATACCGAAGCGGAAGACAAAAACTTCTTTGGCTTAGGTGGTGACCATAAAGAGAACGTAGGTAGTGCTAAAAGGCTTTCCGAGTATAGAGCATACACCATTCAGCACTATCTCATGTCTGAAGGCATCCCAGAAGATAGAATGGAGATCAAAGGATGGGGTGGTAAGAAAATGGTCTACGACAAGCATAGCTCACAGGCTTATAGAAACGTAAGAGTAGAAGTTGAGGTGATTGCCGACAACTAAACTGTAAAATCTTCAGCATAAAAAAAGGAATGGTTTCGATCATTCCTTTTTTTATTTTCGACCTTTTCTTTGTTAACCAGATAGAAAATTCACTTTCTCTATGTGTCACCCTAAAGTGTTTATTTATGTTCTCATAGTAGCGACAATCGCTGTATTGAGTGGGTGCACAGGCAAGAAACGTAAAGACCGCTTGACTATAGCGACTGCTGCCAACGTACAGTTTGCCATGGAGGAACTCATAAATGCTTTCGAGGTAGAAACAGGCATTACATGTGAGATGATCGTGGGTTCATCTGGAAAGCTTACCGCCCAGATTAAAAATGGTGCTCCTTACGATGTTTTCCTTTCCGCTGATATGAAATATCCGCAAAGCCTGGAAGAAGCTGGACTAACTATCGGAGGTGCTGAAATATACGCCAGAGGTGAGCTTGTCATTTGGTCTCAAGTACCCGATTTAACACCGTCTCTGGAATTGCTTGCATCAACGGAGATCAAGCATATTGCTTTGGCCAACCCGAAAGTAGCTCCTTATGGAAAGGCCGCTATGGCAGTGATCAAGCAAGTAGATGATGAAGGCTCACTATCTGACAAACTGGTTTATGGAGAAAGCATATCCCAAGTCAATCAGTTTGTGTTATCTAAGGTCTGCGAAATTGGGTTTACTTCTAAATCATCCGTACTGTCCGCTAAAGAGCAAGGCCGATGGAGTCCTCTACCCTCGGCTAATTATCCACCTGTTAATCAAGGTGTAGTGATCGTTCAGCACGACAATCAAGATATGGAGAAGAATGCCAATCAATTCGTACGTTTTCTCAAGTCCAACAAGGGAGCAGGCATTTTGAGTGTGCACGGCTATATCATACCCTGATCTTTCCATAAGCCGGTTGTAACAGATGCATACTCCCAATTCATTTATTTTCTTTAAGTTGTGCCAAAGATTTACTTGGATATCTAATTGTGAACGTCCTTTCCGGAAAAATAACTGCGATAGAAGTACAGGGTAATTTATCAATGGTGAGCATAGCAGTCGGCAAACTAAAGCTTAAATCCATTGTCATTGAAACACCTGCATCCGCTTCATACCTTATCAATGATGGAAATATCCAGGTACTTTTTAAAGAGACCGAAGTGATCCTGGCCAACGCTGATATGTCGTCCACCAGTATTATCAATAGCATACCTTGCCAAGTGAATGCGATAGAAAGAGGGCAACTGCTTTCTAAAGTTGAATTGCTTCACTTAGAGCAGAAGATTACAGCTATCATTACCACAGAAGCGCTTGACTATTTACAGGTGAAAGCTGGTGCTGAGATAAATGCCCTGATCAAAACCAACGAACTTATGCTTGCTAAATGATAGAGTGGTCACCGATTATATTGACCTTTCAATTGGCATTGATCACCACTGTTTTGCTTTTTTTAGCATCGGTTCCTCTAGCTTATTGGTTGTCCAGAACAAATAGCAAGATCAAACCGGTAATAGAAACTCTGGTCAGCATGCCTTTGGTACTCCCTCCTACTGTAATCGGTTTTTATCTGTTGGTAGCCCTCAGCCCAAGAAATCAGTTTGGAGCCTTTTTAAGCCAGTATCTGGGACTTGAATTGCTCTTTTCTTTCGAAGGCCTTGTCCTCGCCTCTATCATTTACAGTTTACCATTTATGGTACACCCTATTCAGTCTGGTCTAACCCTTTTGCCTGACTCGATTCGAGAGGCTTCCTTTGTTTTGGGTAAATCCCGCATAACCACTTTTCTTAAGGTAGAATTACCGAACATCAAGAACAATGTCCTTACCGGCCTGGTGCTATCTTTTGCTCATACCATTGGTGAGTTTGGCCTGGTGTTGATGATCGGCGGAAACATCCCTGATGAGACCCGAGTGGCATCTATTGCCATATACGACGAGGTCGAAGCGTTAAATTACAGTACTGCCAATACCTACTCCATGATTCTTTTCGCGGTTACATTTATCATCTTGCTAGGCGTATATTTCATCAATGGTAAAAACCTCAACAAAACATGGCGCTGATACAAATCGACTTGCAGAAAACGTTGCATGGTGCCGGAGGTGACCTGTCATTGGATATATCTACCGGGATAGATGCCGGTGAGTTCATCTGTCTTTACGGCGCCTCGGGTACGGGCAAAACGTCTACACTGAGAATGGTAGCGGGCTTAATGCGGCCTGATCAAGGCAACATTATTGTAAACGGTACACCGTGGTATAGCTCATCCGATAGCATCAATTGGAAACCACAGCAAAGAGCGGTTGGCTATGTATTCCAGGACTATGCTTTATTCCCCAACATGACGGTGAAAGAAAACCTTAATTATGCCCTCAGCAAGCAACAGTCCCAAAGCATGGTCACGGAATTATTAGAGGTGATGGACTTAATCGATTTACAACACAGAAAGCCAAATACTCTATCAGGAGGACAACAGCAACGTACAGCTTTGGCCAGGGCATTGGTCAACAAACCTCAGCTACTGCTACTTGACGAACCTTTATCGGCATTAGACCCGCAAATGCGATCGGCACTCCAGGACTACATCATTCAGATGCATAAATCCTATGGGCTCACGACCATTATGGTGACGCACGATATAGGGGAGATCTTCAAAATGGCCGATCGGGTTTTGGAGTTGGCAGATGGAAAAATCAAACAGAGCGGCCCACCAACCATCTTATTCTCAAGTCAAAGTGTAAGTGGTAAGTTTCAATTTACCGGTGAAGTGCTAAGTATCGTGAAAGAAGACATCATTTATATCATTTCCGTGCTTATTGGGAACAACATGGTGAAAGTGGTAGCCGATGAAAAAGAAGCCAGTCAACTGGCAGTTGGAGATAAAGTACTGGTCGCTTCTAAGGCTTTCAATCCGTTGATAAGGAAGCTACACTAGACCATTCCAGCAGTTATTAATGTACATTTGAATGATGAAAATATATACACATCTTCAAATGGGTGAAGCGCACACACTTCATTGTGAAGATTATCTAATCATAGAATACTTCGGCGAAGGAAAATTACTCTGTGCGGTCATGGATGGTTGTACCATGGGCAAAGACAGTCATTTCGTATCCACTATGATTGGCAAAATATTGAGAAAAATTGCCAAAGAACTGAACTACCAAGAATTCATCAATAAGGCACCTTCGTTTGACAGTTTATCCCAATACTCGTATCAGATACTGAAAAGTCTATTTGAAGAACTCCAACAGTCTAAAAATTTATTCCTCTTAGAAAAGGAAGAACTGCTCTCTACGCTGGTATTGCTCTTGGTAGATGTTGAGCAGACCATAGGAGAATCAATCACTATCGGGGATGGCGTTATCTGTGCCAATAGCGAAATCACTAGCTATGACCAGGAAAATATACCGGACTACATAGGATACCATCTGGGTGAACCATTCGACTCCTGGTACTCAAAGCAACAACAGGTATTAAGCTTCGATAACCTAGCCGATATAAGCATCAGCACAGATGGTATTTTCACATTCCAAAAAACTAAAAATACCAAGAGCGACGAGACTACAAATCCTATGGACTTCTTATTAAAAGACCGATCGGGTCTGGGTAATGATGTAATGCTAAGACAAAAGACATCTCATTTGATCAATGAACAAGGATATACGCTCGTGGATGATCTGGCCATTATTCGATTGCTTATTAACGATGTCTATTGAATATACATATCCTCTTTTTTGACTACCTTTCAGGGTTGGAAAGTAAAACTCGGAATTGCATAAACATTTCCCTGATTGCTTTTCGACTGACTACAAGATCAAGATCACATTACCCGCAACCTGAAAAAATTATCACAAGAATGAGCATTCTAACGAAAATAAGAGATGTAATCCGGTCCTTGTTTTATAGTGACCCGATAAAAAAGTACGGGAAGTCACTAAGGATTATTACAGGTATTGACGATCAAGGTTTTTGTATATTAAGAATTCACCCCCAAGAAACGAAAGAATATAAGTGGTATGATTTTAAGTTAGCCTTGGTCGACGCCGATTTCAGTAGCATTGAGCTGGTCACTAGAGAGGGTGAATCGCTCAAAATAAAAGAATCTACACATACCGGATGGTACAGACTGCTCGTCAAAATTCCAGAAAGAATCGCCCAATTCGATAAACAGACAGTAACTGATTTTTTTGATGCGCTTCAACCCTGCAAAGTCTGCGGTTATAAAGCAGTGAAAGGAGATGATTGCAAGAACTGCATTTCTAAACCATGGCATGACGGTCTAATTGAAGACTACGGCACTGAAGAAAAATATATCAAAGAAGAACAGCTATACCATTTTTCTACTGATGCAGAAGGTGAACCAATAATTTTAGATAGAAAAGATGGCGAACCTTTTCAATTATCTGATAATTGGCAACTTTTAGTTACTGTAGAGGAAGTCCTGTCCCACAGTGAAAAGGAAGTTTGGTAAGATCATCAATGCCGCACCCTGGTCTTAGGTCAAACACAGCAGTCCTAAGATCTAAAAACAGCAAGAGCATCCGCTCGATATGAAACCCAAAGGCACTACCTTCAAACCTTAAGAAAGAAATATGACATTAGAGACCAGACCCGGAAGGATCGCAGCGGAAGCTACGACCAGGCAATAGACCTGTCAATAGTCGAACGGCGTATTTAGAACTGACCGCTTGATATTGCTCCACCTGCTTCTTCCTTTACTTAATGGTGTTACCATCTTCAAAAAGGACTCCAAACCCTTTTAACTGATAGACTCAAAAAAATCTCTCACCTTGTGAGCCACTTTTCATTTTTCTCCGGTAATCCCCTTTGTAACCGATTATTTATTCTAAAACACGAGAGAAATGAAAAGTAAAGCAATTACAATACTACTCACCGGTATGCTATTATTTGCGGGCATTCAAGTAAGCCAAGCCCAGATCAATATTGGTGGAGGCCTTGCCTACGGAACAGAAATCGAAAATCCGGGTATAGGTGTCAATGCAGAGATCTTCGTTAAGGAAAACATCGCCATAAGACCGGGATTAGTGTACTTTTTCCCGAAAGACCTGATCAATGAAGCTGGCAGCGAAGACTTTAAGTTCAAGTGGTTCGATGTCAACATCAATGGTAATTACTATTTCGAAACAGATGGCATCGTCAAGCCTTATGGTATGGCGGGTTTGAATTTCGCTTTTCTTACCGTTCCTGGATTCTCATTCGACTTCATCGGCGGCCAGATAGGTACGGAATCCGAAACTACTACTGAGGTAGGCCTCAACCTGGGCGGTGGTGCCAATTTCGAATTGTCCGGTAGCGTCATACCTTATGCAGAACTGCGCTATGTACTTAGTGATGCAGACCAATTAGTCATCTCTGCCGGGGTAAGGTTCAACATCAATTGATCAAACAAACATTAAGACAATGAAATACATCAGGTTATTGGCGCTCAGCCTAAGCATTCTGGCATTCAACATCGCACTCTTTTCATGTGGAGAAGATGAAGAACCAACAGTAAATAACAACATCAGCCTACTACAATTTACTTTGGATGGCGACACGTATTCAATTGATAATGACCTTTCCGAGTTGGACGATGATGCTTTCTTGGCTTCTACTTTAGGAGATTCTGCTACCACTTTCATAGTCAACGGAATTACTAATGAAAATGCCAACGTTTCCATCAATCTTGTAGGTACGATCAGAGGTACTCAAACGGGCAGCTATACCTTCAATCATACCACAGTTGAAAGTGCGTTAGACGATGTGTTCAACATAGTGATCGTCATTGATGAAGAGAACAGTACATTTTTACCCACCACCATATTAGCCGGTAGGTCTGTCACTATGCAGGTCGATCAACTATCACCCGTACTTCTTGGCAACAACGCCAGAACCACTTTTTCAGGTGAATTCTATGATATTGACCCGATCACTGATGCGGTAAGGAGAACAGTCACGATCAATGACGGTATTCTGGATATAGTAATAACCGAATAAGCCATGAAAAAATATACAATCCTTGTTCTACTCTATTTGATATGCACTTTGGGGTATGGGCAATTCACTAAAAAGAAAAGCAAACAGACGAAAGACCGGACTGGCCAAAAAGCAGAAAACCGACTGGATAGGCGACTTGATAATGGCATAGACAAAGGCTTAGACAAAATGGAAAACCTGCTTCGATTCGGTAAGAAAAAGAAGAAAAAGGAAAAAGCTGATCAGCAGGAACCAGTGGCTCAAAATGGCGCGTCCCAAGGGGCAAGTACAAAGCAGAATTCGAGTACCTATACCGGCCACACCAGCAGTCCCGGACAGCACAGACAGCAGTACCAATTTCATGAAGCCTATAATGGCAAAATGAAGACGACTGATAAAAAAGGTAAGACAGAAACAATATTCTACACTTATTATATCAATCACAACGAGGATTACATCGGCATGAAAGTCATGCCGGCTGAAGGTGGTCAAGAAACCAGTATTATGATCTTTGACTATGCTAACAATAGCACAGTGATGTTAGTCAATTCTACCGAAGGCAAGATGGGAATGGTAATGCCAGTCAATAACGGTCAGCAGGATGTAGGAGAGATAGAAACTGGCTCGCTTGATGCAAGTTTTATAAAGACCGGTAAGAAAGTCGAAAAGATGGGTTACATGTGCCAGGAATATAAATATGATCATGAGGGTTTCAAAGGATCTGTTTGGGTAACAGATGAGATAAGCATGAAAACCAGCGGTATGAACAATGCGCTTCAAAATACCCCACAGGCCGGCAATTCACCGATACCATTGGGAGGTTTTCCTTATGGTTTCGTCATAGCATCATCAGCAGAAGCCACTGACGGAAGCCGGTTCGATATGTCTATCCAGGATGTTACCACTTATGGCCAATCTCAACCTTGGATCGTAGACACGGCTGATTACCAAATGATGTCAGGCTTAGGGCGTTGAGTATGGCGTGTCCACCCGACGCATCCCCAGGTTCGTTTAACAGCGTCGGGGGCACGCTACTCGTTTATTCTCAAAACCTTAGAAAGATGAAAAAACTAATACTATCAATTACCTGGTTGTGCCTTTTTCAAGGTATATCATATGCACAGTTAGAAGGCGAATGGACTTTCTATCCAAGACCAGGATTAGAGTTGAGAATGATCATCGAAAAGAAAAAGATGACCACTACGGGTAGAGATAGTGATCAGTCCAGGCAGTTCTCGATCATCAAAAAGACACCTACCAGGCTCATCACTAAAAACAAGCAACAAGGCTATTATCAAGTGTTTGACTATAGAATTGTGAATGACGGAAAAGAGTTGAAATTGTTCCCTTACATGTATTTTGAAACGAAAGAGGATATGAACAACGTGCTTGAAAACTATCAGGCAAAGTCGTACGATGATCTTTTTGAGATATCACTCTATAGTCAGGACTACATGAAGGAAATCGAGGCGATGAAGAGTCTCGACAGTATTACCAAGACAGATCTCATGTCGATGCTCGATTTCAGAACCCCTTTTGGCAAAAAGGTCGAAGATTTTCTCAATGATAAAAACAACCAAAGGGAAGAATTACGTTCAAATCGGGATATCTTCAGAATGTTCCGGACTAAAATGTATGAACAACTAGTGATTATGGGCTATAATCCTTACAAGGAGTTTGAAGGCGATCCGTTTACCAAATTTGATGATGATCCTGATGTGCAAAAGGCGCTGAATAGCTTTGACGATATCAGCTTCGACTTTAGCGGAAATTGAACATGGTTTGATTAAGAGGCTCAAAAGGCCTCTTTTTTGAACGTTTGTAAAGCATTCGTATTAATATGATAAGAGGCCATCCTGAACGGTGATCTTAAACATTCTCGATCATCTTTTTCACGATCCAAGGCTTATCTTCTTTAACCAGAAGAATGAACCTCACCAGAACAATACTGAAAAAGCCCTGTAGGGGCGAACTGTCAATAGCAAAATGGTCGAACATTCGAAAAGAAGCGCCGTAGGTGCGACCCAAAGTTTAACAGGTTGTACCTACGGCGCTCATTGGTACTGTCTTAATTGACAATCTATAGAAAGGTCACTCCATATCATAGTAAAGATCACCTAATGAGAATGATATTCTTTTTAAAAATGCATTTTGCGCCCGCCTCCCGGCAAAGACAGATCCCCACGAACGACTAAGTCGGCCAAATCCGTACGTGAGGCACGCACAGATGCGACGTGAAAGCATTTCATGGTATCATGAGTCGAGAAACCTATCTCTGTAAAGTTCTCGTGCCAGGAGAGATAGATCATTCGCTAAGTTCGGAATGACCTTTCAGAACGGCTTTTATACTTCAAAAATCGGCTGCAAAGATCAGGGTTCTACACCCCTATCGATGCGATCATTTCGCGATACTCCCTGCGAAATGGCCACTCCGGGTTTTGCCTGGCTGCCCTGGCAAATGAGGAGGCTTCGGCTTCATTGCCTTTCAACATGCATATTCTAGCCAGCCCTACTTGCGCTTTCAAAGTAGAATAATTAGGAAAAGGATGTTGATCTATCTTTTCAAGCACGGCTTTCAATTTTACTTCTGCCAAATCCAGCTCTTCCAAAGCGATAAGCAACTCTGCATAACGGACGTCATTGTCCATTTGTACATAATGAGTGCCCAGCCTGCGTTCCACTAATTTATTAGCTTGTTCAAAAATTTCACGCCCCTCCTCAAGCCTTCCTTGGTAATAACATGTCCGTCCTAACTCGGTCAGCGTTCGTATGTCGAGTACGCCATTATCACCGAATTTCTCATCGTGATCTGCCAATATCATGCGCAACAGCGATTCTGCCTTATCGTAGTCCTTGGCTACAATACGATTCTGTGCTTTGCGCAAATAGCCCAGGTAAATGCCATAAGCAAAGTTTGGTGTGTACTTCAACCGCTGCTCGATGACAAGATCGATTAAGCTGTCTGATTCTTCCAACCTTTCAAGAATGACCAAACAACTCGCATAAGACTGCCGACTGGTTATGCCATTCGGATCGCTTGGACGGCCCAAATTGTTGAATACCTCTATGGCGGCACGAAAATCTTTATCGGCCTGAGGGTAGTAACTCTGCATGGTACGAATAGAAGCCAGGTTATTCAAAGAAAGTGCGTATTTAAGGCTGTTCTTCCCCAGAACGTGGCCATAGATATCCGCAGCGCGTTCAAAATGTGCTATGCTCTGATCAATGGAATCAGTTCTGTAGTAGAACACACCTAGGGCATTAAGCACGTTGCCATAATTGTAGGCATAAACCCATTCATTATCTTCAAAAATCGCCCTGGCCCTGGCAAGGGACTGGTTGATCTTTTCTTTATACTTATCAAAATTCAGACTCATCAAGTGTCCCGCCTTTGTACTCAGCAGGTCAGCGTGATTCAGCATATCAACAGAGTCAATCACCATCAGGTCCTTATCCAGAAAATTAAAGTGATAGACCGCAGAGTCTTCCTGACGGTCTATGGCATAAGTGATGCCCATTAACCCATGGGCCATGACAGATTTATGATGGAGCGAAGCCTTGTCT
Source organism: Bacteroidota bacterium (assembly GCA_039819065.1). Classification (GTDB taxonomy): domain Bacteria; phylum Bacteroidota; class Bacteroidia; order Cytophagales; family Cyclobacteriaceae; genus JBCBSS01. Next base: position 12,882 of record JBCBSS010000106.1, on the reverse strand, counting down.
GCCGTAGCCACGGCCAGGGATAACACCTGCCTGGCGCTATCTAGATTATTGATCTGTATCAGTGCATCACCGAGCGCGCTAAGGACTTCTGCTTCCTCTTCGATATCTTCATTTTCAACTTGCTGCAAATTCTCATAGGCCTGTCGGTATAGCTCAATAGACTTTGGAAAGTCTGCATAGTCATAGCGCAGGTCAGCCAAAAGCCTCAAAAAGGCGTACCTTACCTCGGGAACATTATTTTGGTTTACGAGCTCTTCGCCATAGTCAAGAAGCTGGTAAACGGTAAGGGTATCTCCCTGTGAAGCATTGGGTGTAGCTGCTTCAAAAATCCTCATAAAAAAACCCGCCGTATGATTAGCCTTCTCTGCCTGCTCGCTAGTCTTTCTTTGCTCATGGCTAATAGAAACAAAATGATAGATCGAGAAAGTGAGAATAAATGCAAAAACCAAGAGTCCAGAGAGTACTGCAATACGATTGCGCTGTACATATTTGGAGAGCATATAGAACGGAGAAGGTGCTTTAGCCAGTACCGGTTTTTGCTCAATAAACCGGGTGATGTCTTCCATCAACTGCCCAACGGATGTATACCTTTCCGAAGGTGATTCCATCAAACACTTGTTGATGATCCATTTCATTTCCTCCGGCCACTGCTTATTCCATTTCACCTGGCTCCATTGACCACCAATGAGCCTTTCCCCTGACACCAGCTCATACAGTAGCAATCCCAATTGATAAATATCGCTGGCTGTAGAAAGCTGCGCGCCATCCTTCATTTCGGGAGAGGCATATTCAGGTGTAAGCAGCCTTCTTTCTGGTCTTGTTACCGGCGTTTCGATGCCTTCCATCGGCTCGTCAGCCATGATCTTGGCAATACCGAAATCGGTCAGTTTAACCGTTCCCTGATCACTGACCAGAATATTGGTGGGTTTTATATCGCGGTGCAATATCAGGTTACTATGTGCGTAGCTCACCGCTGAACAAGTATCTAAGAACAGCTTTAACTTATTCTCTAAACTGGCTTTCGCCTTCTTAACATACTGTACTAGGGAATCACCCTGGACATATTCCATTACAAAGTAGGGGCGGCCATCATCTGTCATACCACCGTCCAGTATACTGGCAATATGAGGGTGGTTGAGCAAGGCCAATATCTGGCGCTCCGACCAAAACCTGGCCAGAATATCTTCTGAATCCATGCCCCTCTTGATCACTTTGATGGCCACTTTTTGTTTGTATTGGCCATCAGCTCTTTGCCCTAAATAGACTACGGCCATACCGCCTCTTCCTATCTCCTGCTCTACCTTGTATTGACCAATTTGCTTCGGTTGGTTATCACCCTGTTCACTTACAAAATTCTTGGCAACACGATCAGTAAGATTATCGAAGTATAATTCAGATGTAATCAATGAAGACAAGAGTGTATGCACCTGATCATAAAGCGCCCTATTACCACCCGTAGCTTGTTGTAGAAACTCTTCTCTCTCCTGCCCTTCCAAGTCCATGGCCTGATGGAAAAGCTGTTCTACTAATGCCAAAGAGTCATCACTCATGAAGCGTTACGAAGATTGGTAAATAAAAAGGATCGGGCAAAAGCCCATTTTCTTTTGATGGTAGCTGGAGATACATCCAGCGCATTGGCCGTTTCTTCTATAGACATGCCGGCAAAGAACCGACATTCTACAATGCGTCCGTATTGTACATCGAGTGATTCCAGTTTTTTCAAGGCCAGGTTGAGCGAGCCGATCTCATCCAATAGTGTGTTATCCAAGGCCGGTAGTTTTTCCTCAACCGCCTCCATTTCTACCTGAATTTGATCGCCACCCCTCTTGGCGGTACTCTTTTTCTCTGTATAACTGCAGAGCAGTTGTCTGATAGCCTTTCCGCATATATGGAAGAAATGGGACTGGTTCACGTAGTCTGCCCTGTCCTGTTTGACCAGTTTGAAATAGACCTCATGTACTAGTGAAGTGGTATTTAGCGTCTCAAGGCCATACCATTTATGCCGCTCACGCGCCGCAATGCCTTTCAGGTGCTGATATACTACAGGATAGAGTTGATCGAGCGCTTTTTTGTCTCCCTTACATGCCTGATTGACCAATACGGTCATCTCCTCTATGGTTCTCTCGTTTTCCAAAGGTAGGTTCGCAGTTAATCTCATCTAAATATAAGTATTGAAACGTTATTTGTAAAGATTAATGCCCAGAGGAAGGGAAGGTAACTAGCTTGGGGTCAAATTATTACGGCGAGAGCAAGGTTTTTGTCGTCGCTGGAAATACAATAACACTTAACTGGCAGTAGCGTCCGCTACGATCCACACTACTATGAAATAACCTGTCACCTGCCGCAAGGGCAAGAAGGTGTAATGCTACCAAGGCAGAATGGCATTCTAGTGTTGCAAGCTTTGACTGACTTAATATTTTTCCAATCGAGCGCTCTTTCTGGTTTTAGGTCTTAGGACCATTGCTTAACATAAGACCAGGGATGCGTGTGCAGTAAAAGCACGAAAGTAACTTTCGCGCTAGGGGAGTGACAACACCAAAGAGGGCGTCAAACACCAACTAACTGATGGTCAATCCTTTGTAAACAGTTGACAGTTAAGCTAGTATTAACGCAATGTGATTTTTGTAAAAAACTAACATTTTTATTTGGAGTTTCAGCTGCTATATTGTTAATTAGGAGCGTCTAAAGACAACCATAATCCGACAACAACAACATCGCCATTAATACCCTGTTTTACTGATTTTAAGCGTGACTATTCATAGCCACAAGTGTGGGGCAATGGCACAGGTATTTTTACAATAAACAATAGAAACATGGGCAATCTTATCTTCAAAATTGGCTTTATCAAAGCCAGAACACATCATTATCAACGCTTACGGCACGGTTTGCTTACCGGTTAGGCAGTTAAAACCTGCTCGTCATTTGTCTGGGTGACCTTTATTAAGGTTACCTGTGGCCTCGTATTTTCTAATCACTATAAACCTTTCAGCACAAAAGCATGAAGAACGCAATCGAAAGAAGAATGGTCATGTACTTTTTGGCCAGTATTTTATGGGTATCGGGTACCGTGAGTGCCCAGGCCCAGGACAACGTTTCCGACAGGATCACAGGCAAGTGGTGCTTCGCCTTTGAACAGATGTTACCACATATGCCACAGTCTTTCCAGGACACCTATGCGGCTTATGATGCCGACCAACAGGCGCAGATAAAAGACCGCTATCGCGGCAAGGTGATGCACTTCAAAGCAGATGGTGTGCTGGAAGCCACTGATACCTATACCGAGAACAGCACCGGCCATTGGGCACTTGATACTGATCAGACCATCTTGACCATCACCTGGGCGGATGGGCAGGTCTTTACCCACCAGCTGACTTTTCCATCAGCAAACCGGATGTCGTTGGATCATAGAGGCGATGGTGCCTATCATTTGATCTTAGATAAAACAGAATAAAGTACAACCCTCAATCTTTATGACAGCAATGAACAATAAACTTAGGTTATTAATAACCCTGGCCCTTCTGTGTGCGGTGCACCTGGCCTGGGCACAGGAAGAAGCTTCACCCATTACCAGTCCCAATGTGATCCCTCCTTCCCCGGAGGCTGCTTCGCTGGGCAAGTTCGTAGATTTACCAGTCAGTCTTTACACTGGTGTACCAGAGATATCGGTACCGATATATACCATACAAGGGCGCGGCCTGAACCTGCCGGTGAGCATCAGCTATCATGCTTCTGGATTAAAAGTGGAAGAAATAGGATCTTGGATAGGCAGTGGATGGACTTTGAACGCTACTGGTGTAGTAAGCCGCACCATCCGTGGCAAGGCCGATGAGCGTGATCGGGGCTATTTCACCAATGACGCCCCTATCGACGTTAATGGTCAATTTGAGGACCTCAATTGTAGTGAGACCATCTTTGCCGATTATTCGCGGGCTGATGAACTGGGCGGTGGCTGCTATGACGCCGAAGCCGATACCTACTTCTTTCGGGTGCCGGGTAAATCAGGCCGGTTTGTCTTTGACCACGATCGCGACCTGTACCTGATGCCCCACCAGGCCATCAAAATAGACCATCCCTACACCGGCAGTATGCCTATGCTGCCTCAAACCGATTACCAGTGGAAGATCACCGCAGAAGACGGTACCCAGTATGTGCTGGGTAAAACCGATGGGGGCCTGGTGGCTTCTGAGCTGACCACAGCCCTGAACAATGGTACGACATCAGGCGTCAGCCTTTGTTATGATGGTAGCAACCTACCCACCACCTGGAACCTGCTGGAAATCATTTCACCTTCGGGCAAGGACACGATCAGGTATGAATATACGCCGGAGACCACTCACTACATCATCGATGCGGCGGTCTCTTTGTATGATGCTGTACAGGGCACCGGCATCAGCCCTGCCGGAGCGGTCAACAACCTGACCCGCACCCAGACCATGGAAGTGAAAGGCCAACGCCTGAGCAAGATCATCTCCACTACCGGCCATCATATCGAGTTCGAGGCAGACACTGTAACCAGGCTGGACCTACAAGGTGGACATAGCTTGAAAACAATCAAGGTATTTTATAAAAATGAAATGGTCAGGGCCTTCAACTTTAAGCACAGCTATTACAGCCTGGCCGGTGCCCATCCGAACATCAATGTACTGGCCAAGGCAACCGACCCTGACACCTATTCCAACTACGCCTTGCGCCTGGATACTTTGCAGGAAGAAGGCTTGAACAACAAGCAAATCCCTCCTTACATTTTCACTTACAACAGTAGCTTTCGCCCTAACCGTCACAACAAAGACCGCGATCATTGGGGCTACTTTAATAACGCCGGTAATACCACCCTTTTACCCGGCTATACCCGCAATTCTAACCAGATACCCCTATTATCACTCTACGAACCGGGCCAGCCCTATAAGGAAGTGGATTTCCGCGGGGCCAACCGGGAGGGCAATCATTGGGCCGACCTGGGTATCCTGGAAAAGATCCAGTACCCAACCGGGGGTTATGCCCAGTTCGATTATGAACTGAACGAGTATTACGAACCTTACACGGTCAAACCAGCCGACAGCCTGGAGTTTTTGATGGACTACAGCGCTACCCAGGACGTGAAAGAGCAAACCTTCACCCTGGCCCAAGACCGCCATGTGCGTATTTTCAGCAGTCTGCCGGTCAATGGCCAGAACGGCCATACTACCGGTAGCCCCTTCCTTTACTTAAAGCTATATAAAAAATCAGGCAGCACTTACGACTTCCACAGTAACCTGACCATACCACAGGATGGCTTTGGCAAACGGACGCTGCTGACCGCCGGTGATTACAAGATCAGGGGCAGGATGAAAGACTATACCTGTAACTGTACGGTAACGCCGATATCATGCCCTGTGGATGAGTTGCAGGACGATCCCAATGCTGACCCTATCGATGATATCCTTTGCCAAAGCAATTTCAGCGGGCAGCAGATTAGCCTGAAGCTGTGGTGGGAAGTGAGCGACGCGGCCGGCACGACGGTACACAGCAAACAAGGGGGCGGGTTACGGGTAAAAAGGACCACTTTGAGCGAGGGCAACGGGTTGACGCCTGATCTGATCAAAACATACCTGTACCTTACCGATAGTACGGGCCATTCCAGTGGGGTATTGCGCACCCCTGTAAGCTATACGCACATCGCCTACGGCAACACCGGTCAACCACCGGCGCCAGGGGGACCGTATGTATTTTCTGCCTGTCTGCCCTATGATGAAGGGGTCTTTTTCTGGACTTACCTGGTGAGAAGCTCGCAGAGTAACCTGCCCCAGCTGACCTTGCAGGGTAGTCCTGTTGGTTATGGTGAAGTTTCGGTCTATTCGGTCGATGCCAATGTCTTTGACCCTTTAACGGCGCCGGGTGGCACCCCGCCAGACGGCACTATTACCACCGGTAAAAGCGTATTCTATTATAGTGTACCACCGCCATCCCAAGAGCAGTATGTGGTGAGCTTTCCCATTGTACCGGATCATGACGCCAGTGACCGCTATGGCCTACTGAACAAACAGGAAGACTATAAATACGCCGGGGGGCAATATGTGAAGGTGCGGGAGGTAGAAAACACCTATTCTTCACAACCCTTTACCTATAACGGCCAGACGGTGCTGGAAAACAAAGTATGGAGCAGACGCTATGCCAGGCAAGTGATGGCCGCCTGTAAAAAATGTACTTTCGTTGAACAGGAAACCTTTGTACACAGGGATTACTTTGACCGCTCGGATATCTTCCAACTGGACAAGACCGTAGAGCGTATCTACGACCAGGAGATTGACAGCATCTATTTAGAAAACATCACTGACTATACTTACGATCCGGTCACCCTGCTGCCCGGTACCCAGGTACAAACTACCAGTGAAGGGCAAGTGATCACCACCATCAACAAATACCCCAGCGATTATACCGGTATCACTATTCTCAATGAAATGGTGAGCCGCAACATATTATCCCCGGTCATAGAACAGCAGGTGAAGGTGACTAACCCCACCGGAGGGATCAGCGGCTTGACTTCCGGACAGGTCACTACCTACAAAGAAGCACACGGTATCATCCTGCCCGACCAAGTGTACCTGGTCAATAGTAATGCACCTATCGGTAACTTCACCGAAGCGCAAAGCAATGGCAAATACACAGCCATGGTGCCCAACAGCCATTACGAAGCAAGACTGACCTATGATACCTATGCGGAGAACGGCAACATGCTCTCTGTACTGCCAGCGGATGGTATCAGGCGCAGTTACATCTGGGGTTATGATGAGACCCTGCCTGTGGCCGAGGCCGTGGCCGCCACTCCGGGGCAGCTCTATTATAACGGCTATGAAGAGGACGCTACTGCTACCGAAGACCCATCGGCCGCCTATAGCGGCAACCGCTACCGGATACTGACCAATCAACCCATAAACATTCCCACGGCCGGTTTGCCTGACCAATCCGGTGATTATATACTGAGCTATATGTATAAACCCAATGGCACGGGGGATTGGGAGTATCGTGAAATGGATGTGAGCTACTCGGTCGGTGTCTCGATAGGAACCATAGTGATGACCGGTTGGGTGGATGAGATAAGGTTAAGGCCTGTAGCAGCACAGATGACTACTTATACCTATGATGCTGCCCGTGGGCTGATGACCTCGGCCGTGGATGCCAACTACCTGGTGAGCTACTATGAGTATGATGACCTGGGGCGTTTGCTGCGCATCAAAGACCAAGAAGGCAACATCCTGAAAACTTATGACTACAACTACAGAAGGGACAACTGATATGCGACCTGCCTATGAAAACAAAAGCCTGGCCGGTACAGTATCGCCCTTGCTTGATAATCAAACACATGATGCCCAACACAAGAACTTGAACTTTATGTCCTTATTCCGATATATGTCTTTGCTATGCGGCCTGTTACTGCTGATCGGCAGTAGCCCGGCCCTGGCCCAGGTGACCATCAGTGGCCCTGCCACGGTGGCACCGGGCGGTACGCATACTTACACCCATAACTACACCGACCTGCCCTTGGGCTTTTCCTGGTCGGTCGGTAATGCTGGCCAGGCCAACATTACCGGTTCCAATTTCAACAATGCCACCGTTAACTTTACCGGTACCTCAGGTGCGGTCAATGTGATCTTTACCTATGACGAGTTTACCTTTTCAGGGCCGGTTACGCATACGGTCACTAAAACAGTAGCGATCTCTTCAGGGCCAGCTACACCCCCTACGCCCCAGGTATCCTCCAATACTTGCGGGGATAAGACCATCTCCTACATCGGTGGCCCTCCACTGGGCGAGGCCTGGTACTGGCAGACTTCGGCCACGGGTACAGCACAAAACCCGGTCAATGCGGCCAGCACCTACACCATGTCCAGTAATGGCACCATCTACTTACGGGGGTATAAAAGCGGGAACTGGAGTAGCGCTACTTCGGCGGCTGTTACGGTCAATGCCACACCGGCTGACCCTACGCTGGTCAACGCGGCCACCCTTTGCGGTGCCGGTAACCAGTCTATTACGGTCAGTATACCGGGCAGCCCTGCCAATACAGTGGCCAGGTGGTTTCCAGGTATAGCCGATATCACCCCGTTCTGTACCGGTTTCAACTGCAATGTCAGCCTCACCAATGGTGAGCAAAAAACCGTTTATGTCAGTGCCTACAATACAGTGACTGGATGTGAAAGCGCCAGAGTGGCCATCACCGCCAGTTCTAACACCATGCCGCCTACACCGGTGGTATCAAGCACGGTCAAACCCATTATCGGGGATGGCACAGTCACGGTAAACCTGCAAGACCAGGGCTACAGCTACCAATGGTTTGATGGCCTGGGTAACGCGGTATTGTTTGATCCCGCGCAAGTGAATGGCAGCAGCTATGCATTTGACCTGGATGGTGGGCAGTCGGCTGCTTATACCGTGGTTCAATCCGATGGCAGTTGTGCCAGTACTACTCCCCTCAACGTGACGGTGACCGCCTACCAAGCACCGGAGCTGGTAGTGAGTACAGTGGCCAGTGCACGGCAAATTACCGTTAACGGCAGCTTTGATACCTACCAATGGCGCCAGGATGGGGCCAATATCAGCGGGGCTACCGGAGCCTCTTATAACGCTACTACTCTGGGCATTTATACTGTGGTACTTACCAAAGGTGGGTCTGACCCTTATCAACCGGTGGCTGTGGTGATCGATGAGCTACTCGGCACACCGGACAGGGCCATGAATTATGTGAAAGAAAACATGCCCTTGGTACCGGTAACTACCCAACAAGGTGTTGCCGGCCTGGCCGTAGATGATATGCAACAGCAGGTTACTTACCTGGACGGGCTGGGCAGGGGCGTACAGACGATAGCCACCCAGGCCAGCCCGGGCAAGAAGGACATTATACAGCCGATGGTGTATGACGGTTTCGGCCGCCAAGGCACCAGTTACCTACCTTATACCGGTGGCAATGACGGCCGTTATAAAACCAACGCCATCAATGCGCAATCTCAATTCTACCAAAATGAAACGGCGGTGGCCCATAGCACCCACCCCTATGCGGAAAGTGTATTCGAAGCCTCACCACTAAACCGGGTATTGGAACAATCTGCCCCCGGGGCAGATTGGACCATTGGCTCAGGCCATACCATAGCGCAAAGGCAACTGGTCAATACCGCTGCCGAAAACATCCACCATTGGAGGAATTACTATGACGGCTCGCTACCACAATCGCTGGGCTACTACAGTAACGGGGAATTGATGGTGGCCCAAACCAAAGATGAAGAAGGTCACCTGGTGAGGGAATACACCGATAAAAGGGGCTTGATGGTACTGAAAAGGGTGCAGTATGACGGTACGCCAGCTAACCCGCAATGGGCCGATACCTACTACTTGTACGATGACCTGGGCAACTTAAGGGCAGTTTTGCCACCCGAAGCGGTCAAAGAAGTAGGTAGCCCTACCTTCCCTTACATACTGACCCAGGGCTTGCTTGACCGTTGGGCATTCCTATATGAGTATGATGGCAGAAGGCGCATGGTCAAAAAACAAGTGCCGGGAGCCAAGCCTGTCTACATGGTTTATGATAAACTGGACAGACTGGTCATGACCCAGGACGGCGAGCAACGCCAGGACAATGAGTGGACTTTTACCAAGTACGATTTACTAAATCGCCCTATCCTGACCGGTACTTATACTTTAGCCGGAGACCAGGCCACGGTGCAACAGGCAGTGGATAACTTCTATAGTGGCAGTAACCCGGTGTACGAGGTAAGCGGAGCTAGTGTACACCGCTATACCAACCAGAGCTACCCTTTGGTTAACAAAGAAGAAGATTACCTGACCGTCACTTACTATAATGATTACAGCTTCCTCACTACCATGGGGGCACACCTGGATTATGCGACCAAAACAGGTTTTGAAGCCAATGCCTTTGACCGGGTGACCGGTCAGGTGACGGGGACATTGACCCGCCAGATCGATGGCAAGGCCTGGTATACTAGTGTCAGTTACTATGACGACCGCTACCGGGTAGTACAAATCGTAACAGAAAACCAGTTAGGGCGTACGGACAGGGTATTTAACCGCTACGACTTTACCGGAAGGCTGTTGGAAACCATCACGGAGCATAGCACGGCATATGATGTCGTGTGGACCGATTTAGTTGGGGTACAGGTAGAAGGTGATAAGATGACCAAGGTTACGGGTAGTGCCTGGACGGCAGGTGGTGCGTCGATCAATACCTTGCCCGCCGGGGAAGATGGCTGGATTGAGGCTAGCGCCATTGAGCTCAATCGTGGCAGAATGATAGGACTTTCGGCCAACAACCCCAATGCTCATTTCAATACCATTGACTATGCCTTATTCTTTAGTGCAGCTGCCGGTGTGGGCGTTTATGAAAATGGCACTTACGAGGGGCTTTTGGAGAGCTACGAGAAAGGTGACAGGCTCAGGATAGAGCGTATAGGTGATAAAATCCATTACAAGAAAAATGATCTCACTTTCCACACCTCAACTATCAGCTCTACTGGTACATTGATCGCCGATGTATCTTTTAGCCAGAATCTAGCCACCTTAAATAACATCAGGACCTCATTTGGAGGCACAGGCGTAAGCCAGGACACGACCTTGGTCACCCGCAGGGCTTTCGACTATGACCATGGCAGCAGGTTGCTAGCGACCCACCACCAACTAGATGATGGGCCGGAGGTCATACTGGCTGAAAACCAGTACAATGAGCTGGGTGAATTGATCGAGAAAAACCTGCACAGTGAAGACGCAGGCACCAGTTATCACCAGTCAGTGGACTACCGCTATAACATCCGTGGTTGGCTGACCTCAATCAATAACGCCGCTGTAGATCATGATCCTCTCATTAACAATGACTTGGGGCAGGCCAAAGACCTTTTCGGCATGCAGTTGCATTACAATGATTCACTTGTCTACCTGGGCAACCAAAAGGCACATAACGGCAATATCTCTGCCATCCAGTGGAGTGCTGTGGTTGGCTTGGACAATGAAACGGCCAGGGCTTACACTTATACCTACGATGCATTGAATAGGTTGAAAACCGCTGGCTACAATACCAAGGTAGGTGCTAATTGGACATCTTCAACCGCCTACACAGTCTCTGACCTGACCTATGATCTCAATGGCAACATCGAATCCTTGACCAGGAAAGGGCAAGGCGGCTCGGTGATGGACAGCCTGGCCTATGACTATACCAGCAGTAACCAACTTAATGCTGTTACTGACAATGGCGATGACCTCCAGGGCTTCAAGGACGGTAACGAGGGCAGCAACGACTACGATTATGATGACAATGGCAATATGATCGAAGACAAGAACAAGGACATCACGGCCATTGCCTACAACTACCTCAACCTGCCGGATACGGTAACCAAGGGCAACGGCGCCTATATCCGCTACCTTTATGACGCAGCAGGGATCAAACTAGCCCAAGAGGTCTACGATAGCCTGGGGGCACTCATCAAGCGCACGGACTATATCGGCGAGTTCATCTATGAAAACGACACCCTGCAATTGATCCAACACGAAGAAGGCCGTGTTGTCATTGCGAGGAGGGACGACGAAGCAATCCCAAGCCCGGAATACCAATACCACCTCAAAGACCACCTGGGCAACGTACGCCTCACCTTCACCACCAAGCCGGACACGATCACCTACCTGGCTACCATGGAGACTGAGAACGCCACCGAAGAAGAAGCCCTCTTCACTGGCATAGACCAGACCAGGGTTACTTTCCTAGGCGCCAGTCAATCCCCTAACGAGGTGGTAAGGCTCAATGCCAACCAACCGATAGGGCCAGCTATCAGTCTACAGGTAGGTGCCGGGGATGTGGTGGAGATAGAAGCCTATGCCTACTTTGAGGGCGGTTCAGGGTATACTAATGCACTGAACGCATCGGCACTTATTGATGCCATAGCTTTGGCGTTTGGTGGTTCAAGCGGCGGTACGGGTGAAGCACTGAATATCTTCAATAATTTGAATGCAGCGCTATTAGCGGCTCCGGGTGCTTTTGGCGGTACTAGTGATGACAATGTGCCGGCCGCTTACCTCAACTACCTGCTATTTGATCAAGATATGAACTATGTTGACGCCGGGTTTAAGCCAGTCAGCTCCGCCGCTGATTTTAGCCAAGAGCTTCTAAAATTTGACCCGATAGAGGTAAAAGAATCCGGTTATATTTATATTTATGTTAGTAATGAGAGCAACACGCTCAATTACACGTACTTTGACGATTTGAAAGTAGTGCATAATGCTTCGCCGGTCGTTCAGGTAGACGATTATTATCCTTTTGGACTGACTTACAATAGCTATCAAAGGGCTAACAACCAACAGAATAGGTTCCTGTACAACGGCAAAGAGCTACAAACTGACCTTGACCTGGGATGGTATGACTATGGGGCTAGGATGTACCAAGCGGATTTGGGTAGGTGGTTTAATGTGGATCCTTTGGCGGAGGATTATTATTCATTTTCGTCTTACAATTACGTAGCTAACAATCCGATCAAATTTATTGATCCTGATGGCAAACAAATTCGAATAGGTGATAACATCTACTCTTATGAAGAAAACAGAGATTATTCTGCAATTGAGGATGAGTTCGAACGTGATACTTACAAAAGTCTAGATTTACTTTATTCATCCGGTGCAATGGAAATTACCTTTGGAGAAGGGGAAGAAGCAATAACTATCAATATACTTGACGTTATTATTAACGACACCGAAAATGAAGTTTCAATTGTAAAAATTCCAAAAGAAAGAATAAGAAGAAATAGAAGAGGCAGTTCTTACACCTCACCCTTTAAAGAGATAAACTTTGATAACGAATATGGCCTAGGTCATTACGCTAATGTCGACGAAAATACAAATTTGGATGAAGGGGAT
>JBCBSS010000105.1:0-27725 GCA_039819065.1 Bacteroidota bacterium | reverse complement strand
GTCTTTTAGAGACCAATAATATATATCGTGTGAAGTAAAATGACAGGTTTCAGGTAGTATCCTGCAATTTTCTTAAGCGATATTAATGTCAAAATAGGGCTTTTAACTTATCCGGATCGACAACTGAATATACATTGCTGATTAAGGTATTGTCCTTGTTTAATTGAAAAACCTGACAATTGACTAGCAAGTCATTTTCATAATAGAGTAAGGCGGGCTGATGATTCACCTCAGCAATTCTGACAGTTTGCGATTGCTGATAATTTCGATACACGGTGAGTATCAGGTCAGATACGGCTGATCTTCCGCTGGTGAATGTCCTGACGACATTTACCTTATCCCCACCATCCGCAGTGAGTGAAATTTCCTCGGAGAGTAATCCTTCCAGGGCTTTGATATCACCATTTTTGATTATCTCTATATAGCTCTGCATAAAAGAGGGCGCGCTGCTACTGCCAGGATCTCCATTATTCTTTCTACTTGCCTTCAATTTGTCTTTAGCCCTGCTCAACAGTTTACGAGAGTTCTCAATGGTAGAATCAATGATATCGGCAATCTCCTGATGTGAATAGTCAAAAGCTTCTTTTAAAATGAAAACAGCTCTTTCCTTAGGGTTTAGCTGTTCCAGGAGCACCAACATCGAATAGGAAATAATGTCTTCGCGATTCAAATTGCTGTCAGATCTCTCTGTTGCAATAGGCTCAGGTAGCCATACTTGATCAGCGCTGATTTTCTTCTTTCTATGCTTAAAGTTGATAGACTGATTGATGACACCTTTGACGAGGTATCCGATTACATTGTCAATGTTAGTGTTCAATGTGTGGTATTTGAGCAGAACGTCCTGAATTGCATCTTTAGCATCTTCGGCAGACCCTAGAATGTTGTAAGCGTAGGGGAATAGTTTGGCTTGATAATCTTCCATATTGACAGTTGAAGTAGGGTTATCTCAAGTTGACAATTTTGGAATGAAAAACGTGACAGTTTAGGAGAATAATATGAAGTGGGAAGTATGCCTATGACTCTTTTAACCTATTGAGCATCGTGACTGATGGCGTCGTATCACATTTCACTTTTCTTCGAAGAACTTCTCGATTGTCATGGTCGTATCAATGGATATAAGGCGTGTAACCACTAATTCTGAATCACTTCCTCCAAGGTGACCGAAATTTCCACCCGTCCTTTTTATGCCTTCGACTTTTATGAAGCCACCTTTGTTAAACAAGTTTGTCAACGAGTCTGTCCATTGGAAGGAATCATCAAAATTCAGCCAGACAGCTGCAAGAACTTTATTGTCCCAGGTCTTTTCATAAAACGCAGAAGATTCCCAACCCATTTCGAAGAACCCCTCACAAATCACCTCTTCCTCTATTATAGTTTGCCCAAACACTAAAGAAGTGCTAAAGCAGAAGATTGCTATTAAGTGTGCCGTTTTCATGTTATAGCTGACCGAATTGAGTAAATGTATTTTATCTGCCCTATGCTTAAACTCTTAATGTAATAAGTTTTATTCTATTGACTGTAAATATTTCAATTCAAATGCACATGAAATAGTGCCTTATCACCCTATTTCTAGCTTCCGGGCAGTTTTTCTCCTTTGGCCGAAAGGTTGGCGATCTTTTCAATTCTGTTCTTCCTTGTTTTTTCAGTTTTCGCCAATTTGATCCAACGCAGTACAAACCTCTTGCTGGAATCATTGATGGCATCAAAGAACTCAGATGCTCCTTCGAGTTTGGACAATGCGATTGACAAATCTTCCGGTGTGATAAGGTTGTCTACATCGTTCATAAAGTCCCAAAGCCCACTTGACTTTGACACTTCGATAGACTTAAATCCGGATTCATGCATACGCCCTTCTTTAATTAATCTTGCCGCTCTTTCCTTATATGACCTGGCCCAATGTTCTACTTTTCTAGGCGAGATCAATTGCATAGTTCTATGCTCATCCAATTTACGCCTTATGCCGTCAATCCAACCGAAGCAAAGTAATTCGTCAAGCACTTCGGAGGTAGATACGTATTTGTCAGGCTCATTTTTCTTATAGGAGACTAGCCAAATGCTTTCCGCTTGTTTATGATGTTTCTCCAGCCACGATCTTAGTTCTTCAGCCGATTTGACCTCTACTTTTTCAAAATGTTCCGTCTTGATCATTATCAGATTTTTAGTTAGAATGAGAAAATTTACTTGACTCATCCATAGCTTTTCACTATTTACGGATTGATTTTAACAAACGACTTTAGTCGTTGTTAGATAAGTGCTTTCAAGGTTGTGAAATACTACCCTAAAACCCTAACAACCATTTTAATTTAATAACACTATGAAACCATTGAAATTAATTCTCATTTTGAGTATTGCATATGTATTCATGCAATGCGAACAACAAATTGAAGTGACAGAGTCACTCAACCCACACGGCCTTGATGATGCTACGATATCGAGGATCGCCGCATTGGGATTTGACACGAAAAACTTTCCCGTGCTTAAAGATGGCGATTACTTTACTGTAGAAGGCGATATTAATATTCCAGCCAGTTACCTGGACGAAGCCGGTCATGATAACGGGCGTACGGAACAAAGGCGTTTTCCTAACATAATCAGCTGTAATGAAGTCAGGTATATTACTGTGTATAACAACTTGCCTTCAGGAACAACAGCCAGAAGTGCTGTAAGTCTGGCTATGCAACACTGGAATGATATCACTAAATGTGATATTTTCCTGGCCAATACCAATAATATAAATAATGCTGAGATTATCATTAGTAAGGGCCCCTTGGATGGTGGGGTAGTTGGAAGAGCTACCATGCCGTCCGGAGGAAGACCTGGCAAATATATCCGTCTCGACTTGGATGACTTTAATTTTGACTACGCTCAATGGAGGTCAACTATAGAACACGAATTGGGGCACTGCCTGGGTTTTGCCCACACTAATGGCACTTCATCATCTGAAATATATATACCTGATACACCCTTTACTGATGCAAGTTCGATGATGAATTCAGGTCAGGGTGGTGTTGTGAGAAAACTTACAGCTGGTGATAAAAAGGCTGCACGACTTTTATACAACCTTAATTTCTCAGGTCGGCTTTGTAATTAAGTCATCGATATAATTACCCTGACAAAAGGGTCATGATTTTCATGAAGTACTTTGGTTAGGCCACAACCTTGAAAGCACTTTTCTCATTCATTCATCTGTGTGTTATATTGAGCGATCACCTCATTCATAACTTGAACATAGATCTAGTATGGAAACAAGAGTTGTAGATAATCGTGTATTCCTGCTTGGGCTTGACGAACTCTATCGTGAAGCAATGAAAACATACGAACGTACTGAACTGCTTGAAGCAGCTCAAGCGACAGCCAATACCCTTTCCGTTGCTCCCGCTGATGTACCAATTGAAGGTTACTACGGTGAAGAAGAAAAGCTTACCCAATACTTTCGGTTGATGCGAGCCCTTCAACAAGTATCGAAGGACCGCGAACCGGAATTGAAAAACCACCCCGGATTTGATCGCCTTAAACAAGTGACGAGCTCAAGGCTCTTTGGTGTTGCTGCCAGTGGTAGTTCGATTCTTCCCGCCGGAAAAGACAGCTTATCACTAGCGCTTGAAGCAACATTTCCAAATTGGAATATAGCTACAGTAACGGAACAAGCTTACGAAGTAGCGGTGTCTTCGGGTGACTATTCCCTGGTAGCACTAGCTGCCTTATCCCGTGATGCAGTAGTACTTACTGCCTTGCGTGAATCAGTGGTATTGTATGCTGCTTTAATGGCGGGAGCGGCGTTTATGGAGGAACCCAAGTATGTCTGGGAAGTGGATGATTTGATCACAGCGCGCGCGACCTTGTTTGTAGAGGAGTTCAACAATCTATTTAATGAACAACTACCTGAGCCCAAAGCCGAAAATGCGGCCTGGTTCTGGGGAGCTAATAAAAGATCCGATGTACTGGGGCGTTGTGTGCGTATCGGTTATGATGACTCGGTTCAACCCGTTCGCTATTACCACTGGGCAGTCAAATACGGTCAAGGTTATAGCCTGACCGCTGAAGATTTCTGGGATACGGAAGTCTGGACGACTGAGCGTTATCGGGCAGACAAGTACAACGAATAAATTCTTTTCCTAAGATCACTTACGACGGAACAAACGCCACCAACTAAACCCCAGCCGATTATCGGCGTTGTTTTGAATAGTAGTCACCATACCGAAGTTCCCATCTGATAGTGAAATGAGCGGAAAGTACTCACCACCCGTGGCCAGGTTTTCGTCTGCTATGAACCGAGAACGCAAATCAGTCAACCTTTGAGCAGGTAGTTTGGCGATCTTTAATTGTCCGTTGTTAATGTTCAAAATTGCCGCATTGTGTCTTAGGTCTTTTCCGAAACCCGATACCCAGGTGCATGAAATGTCATTTCCGGTTACGCTCAAAAAAGGGTAATACAAAATATGTTCAGCATCCTCAACCAGGTAAGTGCTCCATTGCTTTCCATTGTCACTAGACACGCCCAATTTCAGTTGCTTGCCTTCACTCCAGAAGTAGTAAAGGTTTCCCGATGCGTCCCATTGAATGGGTTCTACCCATCGGGGAGTACCGGCATAAATGTCAGCACTCCATGTCCTTGCGCCGGGTAGGCTGACCTCCTTCCAACTTTGGCCGAAATCCAGGCTTAAACGCAGAAGGTCAACGCCTTCGTCAAACTTTTTGCCTGAAGCCGATATGGGCACCACCCTGACAGCTAAACGTCCATCAGGGCCAGCAGCCAAATGACTTGAACCACCCTTATCGTGAATAGCCGGTCTTCTGACCCAGCTGGTGCCTTTGTCTGTGCTCACTGTATAGTGCACACCCTTGCCGTCATTCCAAATGACATGGATAGAACCATCAGAAGCTATCTCGACCCATGGGCGATCATCAAATTCACCTTGAGAAAGATATGTCCATTTCCAGGAGGTGCCATTATCCTTGCTTACACCTATGGTGATATGCTCGCCCTTCATGGAAGACCAGTCGAAACCAGTGGTATCTTCAGGGACGCGTGTATACTTCATCGATAGCAGATAAATGGTGCCATCTTTACCGATCACTAAATCGGCATCCGAATTGCCATCAGCGCCTTGGGCCACTGTACCAACATCTAACTTGACCCATTTTTTCCCGCGATCAGTGCTTTTCCACAATTGAGGTGATTGGTTTACGTTGGCATAACCGGTTACATAGAGATCACCATTCGGATGCTCGGCCAGCATCGGTTCACGCGCCAGCGTGGTGATTACATCGACCTTTTCTACAATAGTCAGATCTGCATTATGCTGTGATTTAACCGCCGAGCTTATCGATAAACAGAGCGTGAAAATCAGGATGAGTCTTTTGGTCATGGCGAAAGCTTTAATTATTTGTAGTCCAATTCAAGCAGTCAAGCTGATTGCTGCTAGACTTACAAACAAGCTAGTAAAGCTTAGTCATTCGTACAACTGTAGTGCGTAGCAATTCTACTTGTCGTCAGTGAGGTAGAATAAATATTGGGTCAATGGCGATGGCCATTTTAGCCGCCGTTTATGCCTGCCTACCGGTACACACCCCCACAAACGACTAAGCTGGGCAAATCCGAACTGTCATGTCGACGAAGGAGACATCTTACTCGGCAATGGTAGGACTGTTCATTGATTCAAAGTAATTACGACAAGGAAGTAAGATCTCTCTCTACGTTCGAGATGACAACCTCGAACAAGTGCATCAGTTTAGGCAGTAAGCAGCCTAGCTCGTGGTACATTGGGCAAGGCCTCTATTGTCGTCGAGGTAATAGACATACTTAAACCAGTGCTGTCATGTCGACGAAGGAAACATCTTACTCGGTACTGGTAGGACTGTTCATTGATTCAAAGTAATTACGACAAGGGAGTAAGATCTCTCTACGTTCGAGATGACATTAAACGAACTTTTGAGGCGGCTCCCCTTGCAATTAGGAGTGTTTTCAGGAAGTTAATAGCCGAAGTTTTGCACCCAGTAATAGCCATATTTGACATCGTCATATTGGAAACAACCCACATATGTCCATTTCTTGTTGATGATGTTATACCGATGCCCTCTTGAGCTTATCCCGTCATCTATTAATAGGCTAATGACACTTTCCCTTGGACTTCTAGAACCACCACACCCGTTTTCAGAGCCACTTTTAAGATCGGCGCACTGATCTAAAATTCTTCCCCGAGGTTGGCTTTTGTCACTACCGGTATGGCTAAAAAAACCTCTTTCCTGACTATCTAATCCGTGCAGTTTAGCCGCTTCAAAGACGCATTTTTTTGGGGTCAGCGTATTAAGTGGTTCCATTGTATTCAGTTCTTCTATTAGTTCCAGGCCGGCAAAATATTCGCCATATTCCAGCCCCCATGTAGAATTACTGTCATCGGATAAATGCTTGGCAATGATTTGAGCGTAAACCTTCGGATACTTTCGAACGAAATTGATTTCGAATACCATCCTTTTTTCAGCCGGGGTCATATAGTCCACCTTGGCGGCGGTATTTAGGCTTTTGAGATCTACGCCAGAAGAATCGATTTTTTCCGTAAAAGAAAACTCAACTTTCTCCCTTTCGCACGATTTTCCCCAATAATAGCTATAACCATTATTCCTTCTTTTATTATAGTGAAGACCTATGTACTTGTATTGTTTAATGTTGATATTGGTATAAAACCAACAGACATATTCTAGCGGTGTCCGTACGGATGTACCTGACCTGGAGCCCGAGCTTTTTCCGCATAACTTGTTCTCTCCTTTGTAAATAGGGTTTAGGCTCCCGTTATCAACTACAGATCTAGCCATGGCCTCAAGCCCTTCGTCCCATATTGCTGCCGGAATCGGCTTGGCATTTTTTAAGATGCTAATGTACTTAGGCTCGTACTTTTTGATTTCTGCTTCGTAATCGGCCAAAAACTGCTTAGGATTGGTTCTTGATTGATTGATGAGATCGAAGACCTCTGAAGTAAGCTCATTGCTTTGACCGCAAATGAGATGAGGTACGAATGCAAGAACGAATACAACTAGCGTCTGTCTCATTTGGCTTAATAGTTTGTATAGAACAAAACAACTGACCCCTGCCTTATTTGGTGATATCATCAATTGATGCAATGCCCCCTGTAGAGCGAACAATCCTGTTCGCTTGTTTAAACGAACAGGATTATTCGTTTTACGGCTATAAATCAACAAACATGCTAGATCAAATCCTGTCATTATGATCCGTCAGTAGACGGACAAGTGCCGACGTAGGAAGGAAGAAGCAATCTAGTTGTTCTAAGCCGGTATGTGTAGCCAGGTGTTTCCACCTGGCGGTTTTTCATCATACTTTAATTCCGTTATCGCGCGGTCGTAACGCGTACTTCAGATAAGAAGAGATTCCCCGGACTTTCTCCTAAGTCGAAAACCGGAGAATGACGCCATGAAAACCTGATTTCGTTGGCGAAGGTCGTATTTCGCCCTGAGCAGAAAAAATCAGGTATTAAAGTCACTAGAAGACAGCCTCTTTTTTGAAGACACATCATCAATTGATTATAAAGTGATATCTGAAGCAGATGGTTAATACAAGATAGTAAAAACAGTTAGTTTCTTACCGCTCGTTCGATATAATCAAGCATATAATTATCCCACCCATAACCTTGAAATAACACCTTGCCTTCCTTGTCAATCACATAAATTCTAGGGATGTATTGATCGGCAAACTTCGAATAGGTCTCCCCATTTTCGTCAGCCACGACATCCATCTTTATATATTTGTCGTCGGCCCACGACAGCAACTCTTCCTTGGAATGCTCCCTGCCTACCGCGATTACATTGAGGTTTTCATTTTTATCGAATGCTGCATCTATCTTGGGTATAGCCACTTTGCATGAGCCGCACCAGGTAGCAAAAAAGACTAAAACAGTATTTTTTGTACTATTCTTTCCTATTCTAATAGAATCACCGCTCAGTGATTCAAGGTGAAGGGCGCCAATCGAATCGATAGGATTGAGATCAGCAATTTCCTCTTCAGACAAGTAGTAGGGATAGTTCTTTTTGAGCTGTTGATTGCAACTATTGAGCACAGCGAACGATAGCACCAAAAGGGCCGATATTGTAATTCTCATGATTGTGTTGTTGAATTGATCCATAGCCTAAGCACTGTACACTTTAGGCGTCGTAAACCGAGGCAAAATAGGAAAGCTTCACGATTGAAACAATCGTTTTGTTGAAATACAATTTGACCCAAACTGACTCTTGAGCTGGCCGTAAAGTACGGACTTAGCTTTTTTTGGTTATCGCTTTCCTAATTATTGAATGAAGCAATAGCGTTATCAGCCGTTCTACTCATACCTTAAGGCATCTATAGGGTTTGACCGTGCTGTTCGCAACGATTTGAGCCCTACCGTCAGCAGCGCCACCAATATGGCCAGTACCCCAGCGATCATAAAGATCGAAATACCAATGGGAATACGAGTTACGAAGTTGTCCAGCCATTGGTTCATCACCAGATAGATAACAGGCCAGGCAATCAGATTGGCAATGCCAATCAGTATGATGAACTCTTTGGTCAGAAGTACCAGAATACTGCTCAACGTCGCTCCTAAAACTTTTCTAATACCAATTTCCTTGGTGCGCTGAAGCATACTGAAAGAAGACAGGCCAAATAGCCCCAGGCAAGCGATGATAATGGCAAGGGAAGTAAATAGGGTGAATACACCCTGAAATTTTTGATCGCTCTTGTACAGCCGGTTGAAGAAATCTTCGAATACAAAATAGTCATAAGGATTTCCCGGGAAGAGCTGATCAAAAGCAGCCTTTGAAGTTTCGATAAGTTGCTGGTAATCATCTGTATTTGACCTTATGATAAAATAGTAGGTCATGTCCAACGATAGTGGAAATACCATGGGCGAAACCACCACCTTTGCCGACATCTGCTTGTAATCATCGACCACTCCGACTATGGTTTTTGGATCACCATAGAGCACCACTTTTTTGTTAAGGGCCTCTTCAGGTTTTTCGAAACCTAATAAACTGGCTGCGACCCGATTGAGAATGACTGCCCCGGTGTCTGAGGTGAATGAACGGTCGAAATTTCTACCAGCTACAAGCGTAATATCGTAGGTGGAAAAGTAGTCGTAGTCTACGCCAACGAAGGATACAGTTTTCCCCTTGCTCTCCGGGTCCTCAAAACGTCTGATAGTGTTGGTCCAGATAATCTCATCACCAGGAATATTGGAACTTGCCGTTACGCCGGAAACCGCACTATTCCTAGATAGCTCATGGCGAAAAGCCTCCAGAGAGGAGGTGTAAAGGTCCTCATCGTAAACCATTGGCCCTTTGATTACCAGTAAGTTGTCAGCTGCAATCAGGCAGATGGACACAGCGAATTGAAAGACAACCAGTGCCTTACGAAGGGCTGCCCCCTGTTTATTCGCTGAAAAGCGCCCTTTGAGTACTTTCGCTGGCTTGAAAGCCGATAGAATGAACGATGGATAAAGCCCTGAAAAAAGCGACCCTAGTGCCCATACGACAGATATCATTACCCAGAAACCTATATCTCTCAGAAAGTCAATGCTTAATGAAGAACCAGTCACTTGATTGAATGCGCCTATGCTGCCTGTGACCAACACCAACCCCAAGGCCATGGCAATGAGATTGAAGACAAAGGATTCGGTCAGAAACTGGTAAACTAAATTACCCTTTAGGGCTCCCATGGTCTTTCTGACCCCTACTTCTTTGGCCCTGTCTACCGATCGGGCGGTTGAAAGGTTGATATAATTCACCCAGGCAATGATCAAAATGAAAATCGCGATCACCGACAGAAAGAAAACTACCTGCCCGTCACCCTGACCTTCGAGATCAGCCTCCCGATCCAATCTGGAGTGGAGGTGGATATCTGTGATGGGTTGCAGTGGAAACGCCTCGATTTGATCATTCTTCTCAAAAGCTTCTCCTCTTTCATCCAGCAGCAGCTTATTGAATTTGCGATTGAATGCATCTGGGTCGCTGCCTTCTTCTAGCAATACATAGGTATAAAAGCTGGACCAATCCCATGAGTCTTCTGAGGCTATCGAACCGTCAGAATCCACATTTTCGTTGTTCAAGGTTTGGTAAGAAATGAGAAAATCGAATTTGAAATGAGAGTTATCTGGTACATCGGCTACTACGGCCGTCACTTCAGCCGTAAAACTGAACCAGGAATTGAAAGTGAGTGATTGGCCTATTACATCGCTTTCACCAAAATATTTTAACGCTGCACTTTCAGTAATCACCATCTTATCGGGCCCGCTCAGTGCGCTTCCTTTACTTCCATGGAGCAATTTGAAATCAAAAATCTTCAGGAATGCAGGGTCAGCAAAGTAGACATTGGTTTCCCTGAATTGCTTATCCGCAGTACTCATTACCCCAAACAAAGGATAAGCCCTGGCGAAACCTTCTACTTCGGGCATGTTTTCCTGCATAAAAGGAGCTATTCGTGGGACAGCAGTGGCGCTATTTACAGCTACCTGCCCATCTTTATAAGTTTGATATTGGACACGATAGAGGTCATGACTTCTGCTGTGGAATTGGTCGTAGCTTCTTTCGTAGGAGACATATTGTAGAATGAAAATAGAAGCGGCCATTCCCAATGCCAAACCTAGAATATTCAATCCAGCGTAGACCTTGTTTCTCTGTACCGTTCGCAGCGTGATTTTGAGGTAGTTCCGAAGCATCTTAACCAAGATTTAAGTTCTGATTCATTGGCGTTTCACTTGCCATAAGGTGTGCTCAAAAACGATCAGGAAGAGCTATTGGTGGTTAATTTTGAATCGGTTCTGATCTAATCCCTTAGCGTGAAATGCATGCAAGGTGCACTTTACCAATGTATATGTAATCTACTAAAGAAGTGAAGGCTAAGCAACTGGCTTTCAAATAACTAATGTTATGCTCCTAGCCTAGCGCGAAAGTTACTTTCGTGCTTTTGCTTTATCCTAATATTGACAATTCGAAGGCCGCTTTGTGAGCAGTATCCATTCACTGGTTCTTGACTTAAGAACGAACCCAAGGCATCTCATTCCCAGCGCTGTTTGTGCCTGCCTAGACGGCAAAGACAGGTCACCACAAATGGCTATATAATCACTTGTGAAAATGTGGTTGGTGGTGCTCCAACCTTCAGAGTAATTAGATTACTCAGAGTAATCTAATTACTTTTTATCCACCCCCTTGCCCCCGCTAGCGGCGGACAGTGTCTGAATAACTGACTTTTGAGACAACGCTATTCTATGAATTGTTATGCTGATACCCGACTGCTATTCATCACGTAACAGCCCGGTTGGGTTAGTTCTGGCAGCCTTCAATGTTTGGAAAGTGATCGTAAGCAAGATCATCACCAACATGGCTATAGCGGCCATTGGATAGATTATCCAATTGATCTCGATCCGATAAGCAAAGCCTTCTAGCCAAGCATTGAGCAAGTAATGGATCAACGGAACGATCATTACCAAAGCCAATAGTATTTGATAAACATACCTACTAACGAATAAAGTGTATAATGAACGTACAGATGCGCCTAATACCTTCCTGATCCCAAATTCTTTGATGCGGTTATTGATAATGAACATGACAATACCATATAACCCGAGGCAGGCCAGTGCTATCGCTATGGTTGCGAATACCTTGATCATTAGGGAAAGTTTTTCTTCCGTATGGTATAACCGGTTGAGATTGTCGTCTAGAAATTTCCATTCTAAAGGAGTGCCTTGAGCCACTTCTTTCCAGGTGTTCTCCAGTAAAGTAACATGTGAGATAAGATCACCCGGTTGGAAACGAACATAAGCGTATTCTAAATTGATAAAAGGCAAAATCATCACAGCCGGCTCGATTTCCTCATGTAAGGAGGCGTAATTAAAATCCTCAACGACGCCCACAATAGTCCGTGGCCCATCCAATTCAAAAAAGTGTACTTGCGTTCCTACAGGGTCGTCCAACTCGAGGTATTCGGCTGCTTTTCTATTAATGATGATAGACTGAGTAGTATCTTTGACGTGCTCTTTTGAGAAAGAACGCCCGCTATGCAATGAGATACCCATCGTTTCAAAGTAGTCGTAGTCGGCCAGGTTAAAAAAGACCCTCTTGCTCATTTCGTCGCTTTGATCCACACGCTGGATGATGCTCCACGGCCATGGATCACCCACCACTCGCTCGCTTCTACTGACATTAATTACAGATGATTGGGAGACCAGTTGCTCTTTGAAAGGGTCAAAGTACCGAGCCATGTCTTCAGGTAGTGCCTTGATCAGTACTACATTTTCTGCGTCGTAACCGGTTGTTTTGCTTCGTAGATAGTCGACCTGCTGTGTCATGATGAGCGTGGCGGAAATCAGCCCAATGGACACAGCGAATTGCAGTAAGACTAGTACATGCTTTACCTGGAATGGACTTCTAGACCCTACCTTCAATACACCTTTAAGCGATTGAATGACGTCAAACCTGGCGATGGTTAATGCCGGATAAAACCCAGAGCATAAACCTACCAAAAAAGCCAGCCCTGCGGCTATCGGTACAATTGACCAAATCTGCTTCGCACCCAGGTAGAATTCCCAACCCATTAGCAATGCGATTGTTGGGAATGACAGGAAGACCAACTCCAGGGCAAATGACAGGCAGAAAAAGGACAGCAATAATGATTCGGCCAATAATTGTTTCATGATACCGTTCTTGTTGGCACCTAGTGTTTTTCTTATCCCCGTAGATTTGGCCCTGTTGATGGATAGTGCATTGGTGAGATTGGAGAAGTTGAATGCCGCTATGACAATGATCAAAATGCCCACCGTTAAAAGTGCATTTACGCTGAATCGATTACCCGATCGAATATGGCTGGCCAGGTCATCGGCCATGCCAACCGAACCCAAATAGATATCCGACAGGTTCTGTAGCATGGGTAACGGAGGATTGGGATTATCAGGGTAGATCTCTTTAAATTGTTGCACTAGCTTTTGCTCGAATTGAGACGGATCGGTCATGGGCTTCAATTCTACATAAGTCAGAAAACCAAGCCAACTCCAACTGGTCAGGTCGGATGCGTATCCTTCCGGTACCGTATAAGTGGAGAATGATATGAGAAAGTCGAAGTTGAGATGTGAGGTAGTTGGGATGTTAGAAAGTACGCCAGTAATTTTCAACGGAGTGGTATTATTGAATAATAGGGTAGCACCGATCGGATCAGGTTCGTTGAAGTATTTCATGGCCATAGCTTCAGTTATGACAATGGTATTAGGCTCATCCAGCGCAGTTTGAGGATCACCGGAAGACAGTTCGAACTGAAGGATTTCTAAAAAAAGTGAATCTGCATAATAGCCGTGATCTTCATAGAAGCCAGTTTCTCCGTTGGCTAAAAGGCAATTCATGGCATAGCGCATGCGTGATATCCTGGCCAGTTCTGGAAATTTGCCTTCGATACCCCGGGCCAGCGCAGGCGGTGAATTCACCAGCGTAGTTACATTGCCGGCATTGTCCTGGTAAGAGAAATTGACCCGATAAACATCCTCCTTATTTTGATGAAACTGGTCGAACGAAAGTTCATGATTGACGAAAATCAGGCTGAGCAAGAAGCTACTGAAACCAAGCGTCAACCCAAGGGTATTGATCAGTACAAATGCTTTATTTCTTCTGAAGAAACGGAAGGAGCTAATGAGATAGTTTTTAATCATGCCGGTAGAATGATAGTGGTCATAAGAAGTGATATCGCGGTTGCGTTTTAGGGTAAATCGGTTCATGAACTGGAGTACGCCTAGCCAGTATCGCCATCTCGCCCGGCGTGTGCCGTGTAGCCGCTGGTTTTGATAGAACTGCTCTTCCAGATCACCGAGAATAGAATCGTGAAGATGGTTTCTGCAATACCAACTGAAAAACCGTTGTGCCAGTCGTGGTGGGGTATTCCTCATAGGCCTTCGAAAGAGATTTTGGGGATCATTCCCCAGAGCATATCGCGGGATTCGCGAGCGTGTTCCAGTGCTTGCTTACCCAGGCTGGTAACCTTGAAAATGCGCTTGCTGCGACCGCCTCTCTCACCCGTAGCCCCACCCACTTGCGATTCGAGGAAGCCTTTTTCTTCCAGCCGGTAAAGCGCAGTATGCACACTGCTCAGTGTCACATTTCTATTGAGTTTCTCTTTGATAGAATTGGCAATAGCCAGGCCGTAAGCATCATTGTAATGCACTGCTACCAGCAGCAAAACGATCTCTTCGAACTCACCCAGATTTAGCTTCATTATTATTTACCCATTTGTAAAAGAAATACGATGAATCCAGTAAATGGTTTTGTTTGAATCATTATTGTCCTTCTGGAATAGCTATGATATGCAGCTGAATCAACCCCAATATGGTGGCATTGCTAAGTGCGAGTAAGCAATTTACTTGGGCTGTTTTGTCCATTTTCCATCAAGGTAGAGATAAAACCCTTCTGGAAAAGCTTGAAATGTCCCATACCCAGTATCTTGGTATGCATGGCAGCTTGCTCCCTCCACTTTTTTGATGAGCAAACCACCATTTGACAATGCTACCTGCTGATGACATTCATAGTACGCTTCGGTGTTGTCGTCCTGTCTGGAGTAGTCCTCATAATTGATCATGTCCAGTAGTAGTGTTTGAGTATCAACGTTCCATATTTGCATGCCCTTGACGTGGTTGCCACCCAGAGACCCAGAGCCAAAGGCTTGGTCATGCCGCCATTGTAAAATGATCTCCGGTTTTCCTTTTTGGTCAATTTGAAAAGTATCGATGCTCGCGAATTCGATATCCCATTCTACCAAGGGGAGCTTCCAAACAATCCAATCATCCTTCCCAGCATCGAAATCGTAAGCGGTATTCACGGCCATATACGGCGCCTCACGGCTGTCTTTATAAACAATGATGTCCGGTTGAGTATGCATGGCCACAAGAACGCTCAGTTTTAGATCAGCGCGAGAATCAATTTTTCTAACCTCGCTGGGCTGTGGAAATGAACTGACATGGAGTGTGTCCTGAGCGAGACAGAAAGTGCTGACAGTGGCTAGTATGAGTATGACCAGTGTTGTTTTCATAGCTATAAAAATAAAGAGAACGTCTCAAAAGCTAGTTTTAATGTCGATTTCTCTCCCGATGGCTATCGGGAGAGAAATCTATCTCTTCAATACTGAGTACTTTCATGTTGCCTCCGTGCGCGTCTCACGCACGAATTCACCCGGCCTAGTCGTTTATGGGTATGTGGTTGGTGGTGCCCGGATCTTCCGAGTAATTAGATTACTCTGAGTAATCTAATTACTTTCCGTCCAACCCCTAAACCAATCGGAATCAAAAAGAGGCCGTATCAAAGGCCTCTTTTCTTGAATTGATTGTTTTGTCGCTTACTTGATTACCATCTCCTGTGGATTCCAATAACCAATGTGGCTGATGATCTTGCCCTGACGATTGTAGGTAGTTACATTGACTCCCTGAAATGTAGCTTCTTTTCCGTCTTTGGTTATGCCTCTGCCTGTCCATTTCACGGTGACATTTAGTCCATTCACATAAATGAAGTCTGGATAAAGCCCTGCCGATTCAAATGATGACATAAATGCCTCTCCAACGGCTACGATTTCTGCTCTGTTTTTGGGGCTTTCACTTCCGTATGGATCGTTGAGATAAACATTATCGGCAAAGGAATCTGCCCAGGTTTTGGCGTCACCACTTTGGGTGGCTTTAAAGTAATCATTCACCCAGCCTTTTACGGTCTCCTCGGTGATTTCTTCCTGGTCATTGAGGTAAATGGCACCTGTCCCATCTTCAAAAAAGCCGTTTACTGAAGTTACTTTCAGGTGACCTGAAGCATTTTCATACTTACCGGTTCCTCCTATGAACTCACCTATAACTGTAATGGTAACATTGCTTCCTTCTACCTTAAACTCCCTGGACGTGTAGGCCAGGTAAAGCAAATCTTGTCCCATCGGTGTGCCTTCTAGCTCATACATGTTGATCTGCATAGTGCCGAAGAGTTCGTTTTTCCCGTTGCCCAGTACCCGGTTCGCAGTAGCGCCATTTACGTGTGTATTTCCCTTCTGACCATTGTCAAATTCCCAGTGCCACGAACCGGTTAATTGTCCGGCTTGGGCAAATACGAAAGGATCATTTTGTTGAATGGCATATCCCTCGGCAAATTGATATCCGCCGATTACTTTGAAATCAATTTTGTCTTGGGCTTTCATGATTGTTACGTTTAAGAGTGTGATTAATACTATGACCTTCGTTTTCATATCTTTTTTGAATTTTGATATAACAAAGTTCTCATCATTACCGGCCTTCGGATATAAAATAAAAAGGAAGGGATGTCCTATCTCTCGGTTGCTACCTTATTTCTATACTTGAGAGGGGTCAGGTCAGTATTAGACTTGAAGAATTTCCCAAAATGTGAAGGGGAAGCAAAGTTGAGGGTATAGGCAATTTCTTTCATGCCCAGGTCAGAATGGGCCAATAAATTCTTGGCTTCAGTTAGAAGCCTGTTCGAAATAAAATGCAGTGCCGTCTTTCCAGTTTCTTCTTTGATTCGATCGCTGAGGTGATTAGCAGTGATGTTCAGCAAAGCTGCATATTCCTTAACCGTCCGCTTAGATAGGTAGTAATTGTTGATCAGGTTTTGAAACCGGTAGAATAGCTGACTATCATTAGGAAGGTTTTCGAATTTGACCTGTTGCTCTTTGAAAAGGTTCAGGCATTTATACAGCAATACCAGCAAATGATGCTGCATGATCTCTTCCGAAAAAGAACCGCTGGGTTGATAATACTCATGATAGAGTTGATCGAATATCTCTTTTACCCTTGATAGGTCAGTCGTTTCGATGCGCAGATAATTGATTTCCTGGAGATCAAAGAATTTGAATTTGTTGAAAAAATCCTTTGGGGGAAAGGGCAGTTTTTCCAGCTTGAAATTGATGATGTAACCCTGAATGCCTTCATCCCTTTTCCAGGAATAAACATGCTCCGGCGAAATGAAATAGATCATCGAATGGAAATCCTCAACGATCTTCTGATTTATGTTGAGTTGTGATTTGCCGAAGTTGGTGATGAATGACATCTGGTAGAAGGACTTACTATGAGGAGGCATGGCCCATTTGCAATGCTCATTAAAATCCTCGAACCGATAGATGTGAAGGTTTGGGTTGTCGGTTCTAACCGTTAATCCAATTTCCTCGTAGAGCCTGTTCATTTCTTCAAATTGGAGGATGTCCAGAAATTCACTTTGTGCCATGGTCAGGTTTATCGGTCTTTAGAATAATGGTCGTTCTAAAGCATTGAACACAACCTTTGTCCAAATGTTGCAAACAACGCCCTGTAAAATGCTTGTTTTAGGGTGCGTGGATTTTGTGACGCGGACAACCCTTCTTTATTCTAACTCTTTTTGAATCAGTTGTGTGATCTCATCAATTTCGCCTATTGCTTGATGATACACCTTCTCTTTTTCATCCATGATACCCATCATCATCAAGAAATGATTTTGAAATTCATAGCTATACAGTTCATCGGGGGCTTGGACACTACGATCAGCGTATTTCATAACACCGTGCAGTTCAGGGGCAATACCAAACATGATAGCATCCAGATGGATCTTTTCCATGCGATTCATGTAGGCATAGGTCTCTTCTAACTTTTGCAGTTTTTCAATCACTACACGATTATTGAGTAGGCTTAACTCGCCGCTGTTCACCAGCGTTTGATAAATGTCACTGTTCCGATTGACATCTGAATATTTGGTGAGGTTCATGGTAATAAATCCCAGGGTATCGATCTGGGAACGGTCATTCCTCTCAATTATTTTAGCTGCGAAATCGAATTGCTTAAGGTAGACATCGTTGTACTTGATATTGCCTATGATGACTTTCTTATCATCGTTTATTTGCCTTTTTACATTGGCATATAATGACTTTTCCGCATTGGCCTTTACACGCTGAGTGTTCCAATTATTGAGGGCAAACGCACCTAGCACACCGATTATGATCACCACGATTTCGAGGATATATTCTGCCCATTTTTGTTTTAATGTGTCCAGAATTTTTTTCATGGCTCAGATTTAGGCTATCAAGTGGCCAGCACTGTATTCGGTAGCCTCAAAAAAAGCTATCTGTTACTAAAGTTAGCATTTTTGTCGAGAGTGGCATCTGGCTAATTGGGTTTCGGAATCTATTCTCGTCAAGTCAAAATGAGAGTGGGTTTGTATAGAGCATTACTCTATTTTTCATTCTTGATTTCCGATGTATTGCCTATGTTCTGCCTGTATAATTCAGCTTCTCATACTTCAAGTTTATACTTGCCCAACTTTATTCTGAAGATGTACGGACACGCACCCAGCGGGTGGTTTTGTCAGGGTTTGAAAGAGTAAAGCTGTCGAACTTGTTGTTTCCATCAGGATTGAACTTGAGTTTTGTATAAGAATAAAGGGAAAAGCTTTCTCCCCAAAAAGTATCCTCGCCTAGTGGAAAGTGGATCGGATGACCATATTCACCACCAGAGAAAATAGTTGAAAGCCGTTTGTCTTCCCACAATGTGACCTCCACTTCGTTTTCGGGATGTTCTACACACCTGAATTTTCCTGTGTATTTGCGAAGTGAATCTGCTGGCAGATCCACCTCTCCATCAACTTTAGCCTCGTCAAGCAAATAGTCTTTCCACCCATACACTTCTGCGATTCGAGCTACCAAGGCATAGACCAATCCATCCGATTCACCATTGGTGAGGACGACGGCACCGTTTCCACCTTCGAATGAACCTATGAACATGCCGGTGTACCCAGATCCTTCTCCGGCATGGAAGAAGTACTTCTCTCCACCCATCTTGTTCAGTAAAAATGAGCCTAAACCGGCCCTCAGGATGTAGTTATGTGGTAGCTGTTGCTTTACGGGCGTGAAAATGAAATCCGTACTTTCTTTTGTCAGTACCTCGTTGGATTGGCCCTTGTATGATAGTTGCAATTCTATAACGTATTTGGCCAGATCAGTAGGCGTAGTCCAAAGCCCGGCAGGGGCATATTCGACTAATGGCCTGTATTTACCTTGTACACGTTTGCCAGTGCGGCGGTAGCCAGAAGCATAACGGTACTTCTTTCCGTCAAATTCATAGAAGCTTCTGCTCATACCTAAGGGTTCAAAAACTTCCTTACGGACATAATCTTCATATCCCATTCCAGTAGCTTCGATCAGCACTTGTTGAGACACCGAGATGCCGACATTGGTGTATTCAAATTTCAAGCCCGGGTCTCTGGAAGTATACAGATAAGGTTTTGATTTATCCTGTGGACTCTTTTTGCGATCCAACATTTTGATGAGCGTGGGCTTGACCGGCCCATGATTATAAGTCGATGTCCAGTGGTACCAAAGCCCTGAAGTATGGCTCAACAGGTGATAAGGCGTAATGGCTTTATCACGGGTATATGGGAATTTCCATTCGGATAGTATGCTATTGATATCCTGGTCAAAGTCAATTCCCCCATCTTGTTTCAGTTTGAGAAAAGCGAAAGCATTGATCGACTTATTGATAGAGCCAGTTCTAAATATGGTTTCAGTAGTTATGGGACGCTGCTCTTTGACATCCTCCCAACCCCAACCTTTAACCCATTCTATTTTATAATCCTTAATCACTGCTATGCTTACTCCTGGTACATTTTCCTGTTCCATCCAGTGTGCCAGTGGATGACGAGGTGCGTTTAAGTAAGTATTGCCCCGGTAAATAAGACTGTCCTCTACCAGCCGTATTTTTTGTTGGACGGCTTCGGGGTAATCAACGGTCTGACTTTGTGCGGGATGATAGAGTGCTGTTGCGAACAATAGCAGATTCACAAGTATTTTGGTCTTCATGGGTATTACGGATTGGACTCCGGTATTGGTACGAAAGAAACGAAATACTTGCGGCCATCTTGTATCAGACCAAGATGTCAATAAAAAAATAGGTGTTTGCAGCGCCTAAGACCAATTCTGATATCAACCCTGTCACCAACTGTTTATTGGGTTTGCCATCCGCAGCGTGACTAAACAACCTAGCGATCGCAAATCCGATGAAAATCCAAGGGCTACTACCAATGAGAAATCTTTCTCTTTCAACCATATACATTTTGCTCACAGTTAGATATCTCGACTGACTAGTTAATTAGACTTGTTAGATAAAATCAATCGACTTCAGCACCATTCGATTGAATAAGTGATTGAAATCCGCCGTAAACCATGCGTTCGGCATCAAAAATTATCTTCGATGGGTTTGTCAGAGGGGCAATCAAATCCGTCATTCGTGCGTCAGCTGCGACTCGCTCATTAGCGAGATCACGAGTCTCACGTGAATCGAATACCACCCATCCAAATACAATGGTCTCATCTTCCTTTGCCTCTACGCATTCAGGAAAAGAGCGAGTACCTTCTAATTTTTTTAGATCATCGCCGACATACTCGAAGTAGGCTAAAGCGCCATGTTCCTTCCAAATGGCTGCCACCTTTTCAGCCACATGTCTATATTCGTTAAGGTGTTTTCTTGGAATAGGAAGGACGAATCCGTCGATATAATTTGCCATGTTTTCCAACTTGTTTTAAATATGTAGTCATGTGCTTGTAATCAATTTTATGGCTTTTGAGTACTCTCTTTAAAAGCGTCGATTAAATCTGTTCTTTCCCAAGCATTTAGGGTAAGTTGTAAATTCTTATCGGACATGTCTGTCCCTGTGAAAACACCCTTCAATCCACCCGAACTGCTTTGGACAGATATTATACAATCTTTATTGATACGCCATTTATCTAATGGCTGGTCAAAGGATTTTGCTCCATTGAACATGAAACTGATATCGGTTGGTTGAGATACGTTCCATTCGTTCAAGGGTTGGTTAAAAGAAGTAGCCTTATTAAACATTTGTTTAAAGCCCTCTCCTGCAACCTGCGATACATCCCATTTTCCCAAAGGTTGATTGAAAGCTTCAGCACCCAAAAACATGCAGTTCATGTCTTTTACATTTGATACATTCCATTTTTCTAAAGGCTGATTGAATGAATATGCATCTTGGAACATGGCGTACATTGATGCTACATTGGATACGTCCCAACTTTCTATATTCTGGTTGAAATTATTAGCACTCCAGAACATGGCATACATGGAATTAACCTTGCTTACATTCCAGGAATCTAAAGGCTGATTGAATTTATCCGCATCCGCAAACATGGAATGAGTGTTTTCCAGGCTACTCACGTCCCAGGCATTCAAAGGCTGGTTAAAGCTTGATGCCCAGAAAAACATGAAGCTCATGTCTTTGACGTTACTCATGTCCCAATTTTCCAATGTGCTATTAAAATTCCCTGCATGACTGAATGCCCTTTTAAAGGAGGTGACCTGCGTAAGATTAGGTGTGTCTGTAGCTTTGATTTCTATACTTTTACAGTTGTAAAAGAAGGACTCGAATGACTGCCAGATTGTACCACCCCACTGATCTACGGAAATGAACTTGTAGTCTTTATCACCATACTTTGGTTGTGGAATACTATCAATGGTATATTCTGCAAAATTCATTGTACTGAGCGTACCTGATACAACCAGCTTATATCTACCTGGCTTAGGAAATTTGATTATGATATTGTCTGTGCAATTTTCAATAACCCCTTTGTTCTCTAGGTTTTCTACCTCATGCCACTTTACCGCATATTCTCCTCGAAGAGGAACCAGTATTTGAGTACTATCGCCGAACCCCTTATTCCTGGAATCCCAAGTCATGATAAAATGACTTTTCAAATCATCCTGACTTTTACCTGCAATAGAAATGAGGCATAAAAGAGCTATGTAGAATATTTTCACGAGTCTTGATTCAAGTGTTATCGGTTAGAAAAGTATCTATGTCTGATGCGACCTTGATACATCGAGTATACGCACCATTCAATCACAGAAAGTTAGTGAAGCCTTTCAGCGCCTGCAAATTTTACCAGCATACCGGGCAACACACGATTAAGATTGACAGATGGAGATAGAACAATGAAGGCGGCTTTGAGCAATTCGTGTCCTTGCTTGTATTATCTCTGGTTCATTCTATCAATAGATGCGGCATTGGCAATCTCCCAATACTTATCACGAAGCCGAGTATCTGAAGGCTGTTGTTCGCTCAATTCTTAGACTAATGATAGTGCATCCAGGTAAAGTTTCCTTGCCATTAATTCATTGAGCTTACAATCAATATCGGGGCACGCTTTCAATTTCGAAAGTATTTCCTTTCTCGGTCTGCTTTCCATTGGTTTAAGCACGTATTTAAGTCCCCAATTAAAACTTCCTTTTCTCTCCCTTTCTATCTTCAATATGATTAAATCTAGCTTTTCATCTCTCAATATGAGGTCAGGATAAATCACCGCCGCACATCCGGATGCATTCATTCCAACTAACTCTGTATCCCAGAAATCAACTACTTCGATGTAGTAAGGAATTGACTTGTCTATCAGTATAGTTTGTCTAATACATATCGGTAATTGGAGATCCTAGGTGTGATACTTTTTAGGTTAGCATCGTATTCTCTGATCGTGGCACCGGTGGGAACTAACCCCAGGCTTTTCGTATGCGCTCTCCTAGCCGTCCAATCCGGTTCGCCTAAATTATCACAATCTCTAAATTCAATATTTTGACCAAGTGCACTATTTGCAATGAAGCAGATAATTAACGGGATTAGGTTTTTCATGTAAAGAAGGTTGAGAGTAATGATTGATTTTAGTTTTAGACAGCCTGAAGGGCTAGAATAGCCTTTGGCTTTTGCCTGGTTCCTAAACGCTCAAATTCTTTGCCATAGATTTTGATCAATGAGTAAGATAGTACCCGTAAAAATTCTGCAGTTTAGGCTCGTCTCTATTAGTCGAAACGATTTCTATTCCAATAGGAAGATCGCCATTCCTGTAGTTGATGACGGTTTTACCAAGTATAGGGTTTGACGCAACTATGTGTGTTACTGTCTATTCCTCTTTGAAAATCCATGAGGCGAAGAGTGAGGTGATCTTTGGCATGATGATGTAGGTCATTAACGATACCAAAATTATGGATACAAGCAACATACGTAGGAATAGGGGCATAGAGCCCAGATAGAACCCTACTAAGGTGCTTAAGCCTAATACCGATGGGTATATAACCATCCAGGTCAATAGGGCCATTTTCCATTTCTTGGGTGGTGTAGGTGCGGTCTCATGCGGTAGGGAAAACCAAAACTCCAGGCCTTCCTGACATCGAACTTCACTTTTTCTTGTGATGTACTCTTTCAGTTCTTGAACCCATGCCCTGCGTGTTGCTGATGCCGCCCAGGTTTGATAATGAGGTTCTGTATCAAAGCGGACAAGCAGCATATATTCATTTTCAACCTTATTACTTAGCTGGATCGTTTGAATTCCCTCATATCCTTCATAGTCCTTGGCCTTTTGAATAACTCGCTTTAGCGCTTCTTCAAAAGCTTTTTCTTTTCCTGGCTTTACAAAATGAGAAACGACAACTGTAAAAAGGTTTTGCATCTTTTAGGATCGATTAAATAAAAGTGAGACGCCTCGAAAGCTAACTTGATTTTCGTTCCAATGCATTACAAACGAAAAGACAGCTTTTGAGACGTCCTTATTAATAACGCTTTTCCACTAAATGTTTAATCCAACCGCTCTAGCAACAGGCTGGCCACTAACTCTGCTGACGCTGGGTTTTGCCCGGTTATCAATAGCCCATCTTCTAGTGCATAAGCACTCCAGTCTTCCCCTTTCGAGTATATTCCTCCGTTTTCTTTTAACATATCTTCTACTGAAAACGGGACAATATCTGTAAACTGAACCGCTTCTTCCTCTGAGTTTGAATAGGCCGTAACCTTTTTTCCTTGTATCAAAGGGTTGCCTTCTGTATCCTTCGTGTTCTTGAAGATCGCTGGAGCATGGCAGACCGAAGCAACAGGTTTATTGCTGTTGTAGAATGATTCAATTAAGGTGATGGACGTTCTATTATCAGCCAGATCCCATAGTGGCCCATATCCGCCACTATAAAAAACGGCATCGTAATCGTTGTGATCAACACTTTCTAGTTTTACCGTCTTTGACAAAATGTCCTGGGTCTCTTTATCATCATTAAACCTACGGGTAGATGCTGTTTGGAAGTCTGGCAACTCACTTTTGGGATCAATGGGAGGTAGCCCACCTTTGGGTGAAGCTAAAGTGATTTCAACCCCTTTATCCTTCAAGAAATAGTACGGCGCAGTAAATTCTTCTAGCCAAAAACCTGTCTTCATTCCTGTATTACCGAGTTCACTATGACTGGTAAGGACCAATAATACTTTTTTCATTGTTTTCTCTTTTTCGGGTTTAGTAGTTAACATTTGTTCTGAGCCTTCACCTTCTTGCGTTTTATTCACACAAGAGAAAAAAAGCGCGACGCTTAATAATCCTATGAATGTTCTTTTCATATCTAGTGATTTAATTAAGCGCAAACCTATGCCTGCTACTGCTCCGAAAAATTGATAATTGTTAATAAAGCTTATTGTGCTATTTCTTTCCTGACCCTGCTTAGGCTTTCTGTGGCAATTCCTAAATAGGAGGCAATGTGGTAGTTCTTCACTTGCCGTTCAATATTTGGATAAGTTTTGATAAATGAGAGGTATCTTTCCTTAGCCGTCAGTGCTAAGTTGTCGAGTGTTCTTTTTTGAAATGCTTCGATTCTCTTTTCTAACTTTTTCCTGAAGAAGGTCTCGAAGGCTGGAATATCAATGTACAATTGCTCCATTTTTTTGCGTGATAGCCTATACAATATAGCATCTTGAATGCACTCAATTGTCATCATAGCCTTGCCCTTGGAAAAAAGAGCTGTATAATCACTAATCCACCAGTCGTTAATGGCAAACTGTAATGTGTGGTCTTTCCCGGATTCATCGATGAAATAACTTCTTAGGCAGCCACTGTACACATAGTGCGTGTGTGTAACTGCTTCTCCTTGTCTCAATAAGAAATCCCCTTTTTTCAGATGGATTTCTTTCAGCGAAGCGCCTAAGGCACTAAGTTCTTCATGCGAAAAGGTCGACCCTCCAAATACTTCCGCCAATATTGAGCTATCCATGTTTCACTAAGTTACTAACAAGGTCCTGTGGACTTAGCATTTCTTCTCTTTTAAAAATATCGGTTTCCAAGGCTCTTTGCAAATGACTAATTGTTCTGGTCTGGATATGGAATTTATTGCACGCGCTTAATCTAGAGAGGTTAGCCTTTTACTAAACAGCATAAGCTGAACTAAATATTTTATTGCCTAAATATATTTATTCGATATTTTAATTGTATTTTAAGTAGAGTTATTTAACTAGTGAATTACCACGAGTTTTCGTCGATATAAGATGAAGACCGGGGCACCTATTAAAAGAAAAGCATATTCATAAATCATATAAAGAATGAGCGGCATCACACCTATCAAGCTACCAACCCCCATCGATTGGAGTAACGCAAGTGCTATGGCTGAAAAGCACATTGATGATTTGGCCGATGTATTTAAACATAACCCCTTAAACAAGGCTTACTACACTGCAGCATTGGCAGAGTTGCGCATTGAGATGCGTGAGTGTAACCGTCAGGCTGTGGCAGAGTTTTGGGAGCCATACTTATTCAAGCCACTTGAATACACACTCAAGGATTTCTTTCTACAGTGGTTGACTTACACACCCACCACAAGTGATCCTGGGCTCTATATCGAACGCTGGGACTACCTTGTCAATACAGACGGAGGCTTGAAATTGTCTAACGATGCTCATTTTAAGCCCTGGTTTCGTGAATTCCTCAATTACCATGGAGATTGGATCAATAGTACCTCGTCCACTAATACATTGAGCGAATGGGTAGCATATAAGGGTACCAATGAACACCCGTTTGATATCAATGAGTATGAAAGGCCTGACCCTAATAGCCCTACCGGTGGTTTTGAATCCTTCAACCAGTTTTTCCTTCGCAACCTCAAACCTGGAGGGAGACCGATTTGCTCTGCTGAACCGTCTAAAGATGTGATTGTTGCCCCTTGTGATGGCGGCGTGTTTTACCTTGATCGTGGGACTGTGTCTGGTAAGGAATACGATCTCCCGGGTAAATCGGATCGTTTCAATCTGCTGGAGGCGCTACCCGGTTATGGGAAGTTATTCCTCGGAGGGCCACTCTTGGATATTCTCCTTTGGTTTACCGACTATCACCACTTCCATGCACCGGTTTCAGGTACAGTGATCGATCAGGGTTTATATGAAGGGTCTTACAATTATGATTTCGGTGACTACCATCCCAAAGATCACTATGCGCCGACCTTGCCAACTGAAAGTGATAGGGTAGGTTGGTACAATGACCTGGGTAAGCACCAGCGCTATGTCTGGATCATTCAGACCGAAAACCTTGGGCTGATGGCGATGATTGCCATCGGGTTCTGGGGAGTAGGCAGCATTATCAGTGGGATAGAACCTGGCACTACCGTCGAAAAAGGGCAATACATGGGGCACTTTGGCTATGGAGGCTCATCTATTGTATTGGCTTTCGAACCGAACCTGAATCTACAGTTTAAAGTTGGAAAGAAATTAGTTAGTGACCCAGATAACCCTGTACAGATGAAAGTCAGGGAGTGTCTGGGAAAACGATCCGAGACGCTTAAGTGGTGACTTCAGATTAAGCGAGTTTATTTTGTTTCCTGGTAAACATTATCTAGGGTCTCTTGGAAAATTATTCTTCAGTAAAAACCACATTCAACTCCTTTTAAAGTGCTTCTTGGACATTCTATGATGGATTTTCAACCCTGAAGTTTTCACTTTTGTTGAGTTTTCTAGGCTTTACCTAATTGCAGACTGACATACGACTAAATAAAATTTGGATACCTTGATTGTCAACTAGCCTTCATTTCTTTTCCTTAGATGAAAAGAAACGGAGCAAAGAAAAATCAAGCCAAAATTTAACCTTCAGCCCACATGCCCAAGCTGGCCCGGAATTTTGGCAGCCAACCGCACTCGTACTAGCCAAATAATCTTTCGCAAGCACATTCTTAAGCTATTATCAAGGGCGGCCTATCTAAGGTGATCCACTTTACTTAAGTGGATAGCTTTTGCTTTGGGGTGTTCACTGAATAGTCTATATATCTGATACCATTTGCTCGACCTCATCGAGCCATTGCGTTCGCTCTTCAGAGGTGCTATCTACCATCACTGTGAAAACCTTTCTGGACACATCCTGGACACCACAGAAATCGAAGACACAGTTTTTCCAGATTAATTCCAACGGATTGCCGAATACTTCTCTTTCCCTCTTATCAGTGGTATTTGCAGTATTGAAAATGATTACTTTTTTGATTTTTAGCAGTCCGATCGGAGCACCTCCTTCTTCGCCTTTGGGAAAGGTGTAAGCAATATGAAATTTGAGTATTCGATCAATCCATCCTGATAGCATGGCTGGAGGCTTACCCCACCAATTGGGGTGAACAATGATCATAGCATCCGATTGAATAAGATCTTGGATATACCTTTCAACCAGTGGGTCGTTGGTGTCCTCAGTTATCTCTTCATACGGTAATATCGGATTAAACTTCTCCTGGTATAAATCGTGGAAAATAATATCATGCCCGTTGTTTTGTAATACTTCCTTCGCCCTTTGGGCTATAGCATGGTTGAAGCTTTGGTTATTGGGGTGGCATACGATTATCTGGACTTTCATGGATGCTAGTTATCGATACGACGTTTTACTATCATCCGTAATTATACACTGCTTTTTAATGGAAAATGAAGTG
>JBCBSS010000104.1:0-28317 GCA_039819065.1 Bacteroidota bacterium | reverse complement strand
AGTTTTTAATACTAGATTCTGGCCTAGAGATAAGGCTTTTTGCAATGACAAATCAGCCTGTGGGAATGCGTAATTTGTCAGCTAGATTTCACAACTACTGTCTGGTAGGTTTCTGTCATTGAAAGAGACCATTTTGTCAAGCCTTATCTCTAGGCCAGAATCTAGTATTAAAAACTCTGCTTTATCCCTGATGAAAAGGTTTTGGATTACACCTTCAACAACATTGGTTTTTCCCGCTCCGGTCATATAAACTATTTTGGATACTTTCTTCAGGGTGGCATCACTTTCTAAATAATCATAGAAGCTACAGTTGATTGGCTTATATGCATCCTCGATCATTGTCTTTGCCATGTTGTACTCGCTTTTTGTGTTTGCATTAAAAAGTACTTCCGGAGATGGAGGAGGTATTACCTTAGCTCCATAAGCGGTCAAAAAGTCACGAGGACTTCTATTACCCTTACTCCAATAGTCTAATAGGTTTTCAAGGCAATTTGGTTCCCAAATAGCCAACATAGGCTCTGGTTTGTCGCCATCGGTATCCGAAAAGCAAGTGGCACAATGGTCATTATCTCTTGCCCGAATCAACAGCTTCAACACTTTTTCATTGACAAAGGGCATATCACAAGCTACTATCAACCAAGCGCGCTTGGAATTGTGTGCTAATGCGCTTAAAATACCAACCAAAGGACTTTGGTCAAGATAAGCATCAGCTATGGAGGGGAGGTCATCAGTATTTGGGCTTAACTGATCTGATCTTCTTGAAATGAAGACTTCGCGGCAAAGTGGTTTGAGTAGATTGTATAAGTGACGGTTTTGACTTTCGCCATGATAATCAATCTTGCCCTTATCGAAGCCCATTCTCTTGCTAAAGCCCCCGGATAGTACCAACCCGTTTATTTCTGTACTACGCTCGTTTAAAATCTCGTTTTCCACCAGTCTTTTCCATCAGTTTCACCTCCTTGATCACTATATCGTGCGACAGTGCCTTGCACATGTCGTAAATCGTCAGGGCTGCTACGCTGGCGCCGGTGATGGCTTCCATTTCTACCCCCGTTTTAGCAGTGACGCTGGCGATACAATCTACTACGATCATATCGTTTTCTACCTTTATTTCGATCTGGCAGTTCTCCAGCCCAATAGGATGGCAGAACGGGATCAATTCGCCAGTCTTCTTCGCCCCCATGGTGCCGGCAATGATAGCTGTATGGAATACGGGTCCCTTTTTGGTATGGATATCATTGTTCTTTAACTGCGCTAGAATTTCAGAGCTTACCTCCACAATCGCTCTCGCATGTGCTTTCCTATTCGTGATTTGCTTGGCCGATACATCGACCATTTGAGGGTTACCAGTGTCGTCGACATGGGTGAATTTATTTTCCATAGGGCCTCCTGTCTTTGCTTTAAAAATCGCTACTTTTAATTCAAAAGCCATAAAAACTGATTGAAATTATGATTACGGTAGAAGAGGCGTATGAGATTGTACTTTCACATCAAATGACGCTGGAGACAGAAGAAGTACCATTTACAGAAGCAACCGGTAGAATACTTAGGGAAGATATTGTTGCAGATCGCGATTTCCCACCCTTTGACAGGGTGATGATGGATGGCATTGCCATTAATTACAACGGTTGGCAAGCGGGTAGCAGGGAGTTTGATGTTCAGGAAATGCAAACGGCAGGAGCCCCTCAAGCCGAGCTAAAAGCAAATACGAGTTGTATCGAAGTGATGACTGGCGCGATGCTTCCCTCGAATACCGATACGGTAATCAGGTATGAAGACTTTGAGATAAAAGACGGCAAAGCCTTGGTGCAAGATATAGCGCTCAAAAAGCGGCAGCATATTCATGACCAAGGCAGCGATAGGAAACAAGAAGATGTTTTATTGCAAGCTGGTAAAAAACTTAGCCCCGCTGAAGTTGCGGTGCTTGCTACTGTAGGTAAGAACACCGTAAAGGTTGCTAAACTACCCAAGGTAGCTATCGTTTCCACCGGCGACGAATTAGTGGACGTACATGAAACCCCTTTGGCCTACCAAATCAGGAAATCAAATGTATATGCGATAAAGTCTGCTTTGGGCAAGCTTGGTATTGATGCTAGTGTTCTACATCTCGTAGATACAAAAGAGTTGCTGATGACATCTATTAAGGATACTTTGAGTACCCATGATGTGGTCATCCTCAGCGGAGCTGTGTCAAAGGGTAAGAAAGATTTTGTGCCCGAAGTGCTGGATGAACTTGGTGTTCAGAAGCATTTTCATAGAGTCAAGCAGCGGCCTGGTAAACCTTTTTGGTTCGGTACAACCGCTGATAACAAGACTGTTTTTGCCCTTCCTGGCAACCCAGTTTCTACATTTATGTGCTTTCATAAGTATTTCACTCCATGGCTGAATGCCTCATTAGGCGCGGATATAGCTCCTCAATTAGCGGTGCTAAAAGCAGATTTTAATTTTCCTCCTGAATTGACTTATTACCTGCAGGTGAAAGTAAGCAGGCATGATGAAACCACAGTTTATGCTGAGCCAGTAGATGGCAGAGGCTCAGGAGATTTAGCCAATTTGATAGAAGCAGATGCCTTTCTGGAACTACCTGCCGCACAATCTGAATTTAAAGCAGGGCAAGTATTCCCATTAATACCTTACAGGGCTTAATAATGGGCCGTATTTTTCATAATTTTGCACAAATTTTTGATGTAATATGTTTGAGAATCTCAGTTTAAAGCTCGAGAGGGCATTTAAGACGCTAAAGGGGCAGGGGAGCATCTCCGAGATTAATGTTGCCACAACCATCAAAGAAATCAGACGTGCGCTGATTGATGCCGATGTTAACTATAAAGTAGCTAAGGAGATTACCGATAAGATCAAAGACGAGGCGATCGGTAAGCAGGTACTCACCAGTGTATCTCCGGGACAATTGCTTGTGAAGATCGTCAACGATGAGTTGGCTGATCTCATGGGAGGAACCAATGAGGACATCGATGTTCAGGGGAGCCCAGCTATCATACTTATTTCTGGTTTACAAGGTTCTGGTAAAACTACTTTTTCAGGTAAGCTGGCCAGCTATCTCAAGAAGCAAGGTAAGCAAGTACTACTTACAGCATGTGATATTTACAGGCCTGCTGCGATTGACCAGTTGAAGGTGCTTGGTGAGCAGATTGGAGTGGAAGTATATGCCGAGCCTGAGAACAAGGATGCAGTCAAAATTGCCAGTAACGCAATTAAGTTTGCTAAAGATAATAGTAAGAAGATCGTCATTGTGGATACTGCCGGTCGTTTGGCCGTGGACGAAGAAATGATGAATGAGATTTCTCAGTTGAAAGAGGCACTCAAGCCTTCTGAGACTCTCTTCGTTGTTGATTCAATGACTGGTCAGGATGCTGTAAACACAGCCAAAGCCTTCAACGAGCGTTTGAATTTCGATGGCGTTGTATTGACCAAATTAGATGGTGATACAAGAGGTGGTGCAGCCATATCCATTCGAAAGGTGGTTGATAAGCCTATTAAGTTTATCAGTACCGGTGAGAAAATGGAGGCCATTGATAAGTTTCACCCGGACAGGATGGCCAATAGGATCCTCGGTATGGGTGATGTGGTTTCATTAGTTGAGAAAGCGCAGGAAACTTTCGATGAAGAAGAAGCCAGACGACTGAACAAGAAGATCCGCAAGAATCAATTTGATTTCAATGACTTCCTCTCCCAGTTGGAGCAAATCAAGAAGATGGGTAACATCAAAGATTTGATGGGTATGATCCCTGGTATGGGTAAAATGATGCGGGACATTGATGTAGATGATGATTCATTTAAGCCAATAGAAGCAATCATCCGTTCCATGACCACCTCTGAAAGAGAACGCCCCGAGATCATCAACGGCAGCAGAAAGAAGCGAATTGCCGATGGAAGTG
The DNA here is from genome assembly GCA_039819065.1 of Bacteroidota bacterium. GTDB lineage: Bacteria > Bacteroidota > Bacteroidia > Cytophagales > Cyclobacteriaceae > JBCBSS01. The sequence goes on along the minus strand of JBCBSS010000104.1, from coordinate 24,421 downwards.
GCACTTCTGTACAACAGGTTAATAACCTATTAAAGCAGTTTGGTGATATGAGGAAGTTGATGAAAACAATGAATAAAATGGGGGGTAAGCGTGGACTTGCTGCTCTCAATCCTTTCGGGAAATAGACTTCTACTGATATAAAACAAAAAAGACCGGCCTGGCCGGTCTTTTTTGTTTATGTCTATTGCTAATGCTCATCTGTACATTACCGAATTGATAGCCTGCACTGTACGCTTCACATTCGGCAAAATAGCCTCGATCAGTGTAGGCGCATAAGGCAAAGGCACATCCATGCTGTTGATTCTGTGCACTGGAGCGTCTAGATAATCGAACGCATGCTTTTGGATGTGATATGTGATCTCAGAAGAGATAGAAGACAAAGGCCATGCTTCTTCAACAATCACTAGTCGGTTGGTTTTCTTCACCGAGTTTACTACTGTTTCATAATCGATAGGCCTTACAGACCTTAAGTCGATAACCTCTACAGAAACACCGTCTTTGGCCATTTCTTCGGCAGTTTGAAGTGCGATCTTCATCATTTTACCAAAAGAAACGACGGTAACGTCTGTACCTTCCCTTTTGATGTCTGCCTGTCCGATAGGAATTAAGTACTCATCTTCGGGTACTTCACCTTTGTCTCCGTACATTAATTCAGACTCCATGAAGATAACAGGGTCATCATCGCGAATAGAAGACTTCAAAAGACCCTTAGCATCATAAGGGGTGTATGGAACCACTACCTTCAAACCAGGACAGTTTGCATACCAATTTTCGAAGTTTTGAGAGTGCTGTGAACTCAGCATACCCGCATTTCCCGTAGGCCCACGAAAAACAATAGGAACAGTGTATTGACCGCCTGACATAGACATCATTTTGGCAGCACTGTTAATCACCTGGTCTATCGCTACCAATGAAAAATTGAAGGTCATGAATTCTATTATAGGACGTAGACCATTCATGGCAGCCCCTACGCCAATTCCTGCAAAACCAAGTTCGGCTATAGGTGTATCTATTACGCGATCTGCTCCAAATTCATCCAACATGCCTTGACTTACTTTGTAGGCCCCATTGTATTCCGCCACTTCCTCACCCATTAGGAAGACATTTTCGTCTTTCCTCATCTCTTCACTCATGGCCTCTCTTAAGGCTTCTCTAAATTGGATTGTTCTCATAGAGTAAAAAAGGTTTTTCTGTGAACATTAAAATTAACATCAGTACAACAAAACACAAAGGTTATGGTTATACTTAATTCTTAGAAAGGCTGGAAACAAAAAAACCCGAGGTCATCCCTCGGGTTTTTCATTATATCTTATCTGAAAATTACTTCAGCGCGTTTCTGAATGCTTCGTTAGCAGCGTAGTTTCTGAATTCAAGATCTTCGATTGCTTTTTGCTTTAAGCTAGGATCTTTACTTACAGCACTTGTAAGGTTTTCGATTACAGCTGTTTCGTTGCTTAGTCTGGCTTGAGCAACTGCAGCTCCGTAGTATGCAAGAGCAAAGTCACCGTCTTTCTCAGTAGCCTCAGCGAAAGAGTTTACAGCATTCTCGAAATCTTTGTTTAATAGTTGAGCTAAGCCTTTGTTGAAAAGGTTTACAGCGATCTCCTGGCCAGAAGTAGTAGACTGGATAGCGCTACCGTAGTCAGCCATCATGATCTCAGTAACTCCTTTTACAGAATTCAAGCCACTTTGAACTTCGCTAGATGGACCCATTGAATTGGCTTTCTCAAGTGCGTCATGCGCTTTGTAAGCATTACCTTGCATCAAGTAAACACTGCCTAAGTTAGCATAAGCCTCTGCACTTTCTTTTTTGTTGTTAGCAATGTCCAACTGAGTTTCAGCCAACTCAGCATACTTAGCACCTTCGCTAGGGTTTTCCATAGCCATAGCAATGTAAACTGCAGCTAGGTTATTATGAGAATTCCAGCTATCACTCTTCTTAGACGCTTCTTTGTAGATTGATTCTTTCTCAGAAAGCGAAGGAGTTAAAGTAGCCGCATACATCATTTCTTCTTCTGATAATGTATCAGCAGGAGCTTGGCTGCTCACAATTTGCTTAGCCAATACAGAAATCTCAGCAGCACTCTTCTTAGGCTTAACTGTTAATATTTCTGTTTGAGCAGTTCTTAGTTGTGGATAAAGATCTTTGAAAACCTTCTTGTAAGTAGTAAGCTTTCTAAGCGCTTTTTCTTTGTCTTCAAACTCACCAGCTCCGTTAACGATATTCAGGAATTCCGACTTTTCGTCAGAAGAAATACCTTCGTAACCATTAAGTGCAGTTTTGAAATCAGCCCAGTCTTCGATAATAGGCTTTAAGATAAAGTTGATTGAATCAGCAAGACCTTGGTAGTCAAACTTCTTCATGTTTCTTCTGTAGAAAGTCTCAATCTCTTCAGCTCTGTTCTTGGAAAGGTCAGAGTTGATGCGCTCAGCACCTTCGGGAGAGTGAGTACCGGTGATAGTTACAGTTCTTGTAACATTCTTCTCAGCGATGAAAGCTTCGAACTGCTGTCCTCTTCTTCTTCTTTCAGAATACTTGAGGTTAGATCTTCCTTGATCGAAGAAGAAATCTACATTAGTAGGGATCAACTCTTCTTCTGTGTTGTATCCGTGCTCAGCAAAGGCAGGATAGTAGGTATTTTGAACCAACTTAGAAGTAGTGATGATACCTACAGCTACTTCAAGTCTTTCAGTTTCTTTTGATTTACCGTTTTTGTTATTAGAAGCGGTACCTTTAATTTCAACCGTTCCTTGCTTCATTGCAGGAGAATATGCGAAGCTGAAATCTTTGTTTTGGCGTGGCTGCTCGCTGTCTGCGTTAGGGAAGTCCTCTAACTTGAATGCAATAGGATCAAGCTCGAGCTCGCTTTCGCCATATTTATAATAGGTACTGATAGTGTAGGTGTGATCTTTCTTGAGCATTTTGAGAGGTAGATTAGCTGCCATCTCAAAGTTCACTGTATCTGCATGCACCTCTAATGGATTCGGGCTGACGGTCAACTGCTGTTGTTCTGCCAACTTAACCATCTGGGGAAGAGCACAGCTTGAAATTATCAGTGCCGATACCACAATCAATACGTAGGTGAAATTTCTCATTTGAACTGTTTTTTTGATGTTTGGTTGAAATTCAATGGTAAAAGTATCCGTATAAAATTATTATTGCAATTATAGTTAAAAAAAATAATTAACTGTAAAAGGCGTTTCTGGGCTACCTCATTATCTTTGTGAGATAACATATTAATCGTTAAACAAACATTTTCACTATATTAGTTAGTGATATCACGAGAACAGAAACCAGCGAAAGGGCAAGAATATGAAAAGGCTTCAAAGTTTCTTTGAGAATTACGCTTTTGGCGTGTGTACGCAATTGGGAGATAAGCTCGGTTTATCTACATCCAGCATCAGGCTATTTTTTATTTATACATCGTTTATAGCCTTTGGCTCTCCAATTATTGTTTATTTGGCGCTTGCCTTTGTAATGAACTTTAGAAAACACCTAAGGCGGAGAAAGAACTCTGTTTGGTATTACTAGAAATCCAATTCTTCAAACCTCTTTTTACCTCTCAGATAGTACGAGAATACTAAGCTATTTTGGTAAACAATGCTTCTGTGCTTTTTAATGGGAGTCTTGGTAATGCTCCTACGTTGCTCGAGATATCTCTGGAATCGGCTGATGGCGCCTAAATAAGCTTTGATTATAGCTAGGCTATGAGTAGGTTTTCTATCTATCAAAAACTTTAGCATAGCTGCAGTATCTAATACCATTCTAACTGGTAGCTTTAATATGAGATCACTCTTCGTGCAATTCTTGATTAAAAGCGCTAATCCGTTTCTGAAGTTAAGGTAGGTCTTTTTGGGATTGATCTTACTGAGGGTGCCTCCACCCACATGATATACTACACTTTCACTTACATATTTGTTTTTATAGCCTAAACTGACCAGACGCCAGCATAGATCTATTTCTTCCATGTGAGCAAAGAAATCTTCATCTAAACCACCGGCGCGCTCGTAGGCTGTACGACGAATGAAAAGGCAGGCGCCCGTAGCCCAGAAAATATCAATGGTATTGTCGTATTGACCTTTGTCGGTTTCTAGCGAGTCAAATATCCGCCCTCTGCAGAAAGGGTAGCCGAATGTATCAATAAATCCTCCGGCCGCTCCTGCATATTCAAATTGTGTAGGCTCATTGAAAGCCAGTATTTTGGGCTGACAGGCGGCGATATGATCATCCGCTTCCATTAGTTGTATGATGGGGGTGACCCAGTTAGCCGTCACTTCGACATCAGAGTTGAGCAGCACGAAGTAGTCCGCTTCAATTTGACGCAACGCCTGGTTATATCCACCACTATACCCTGTATTATGAGAGAGTTGGATCAACCGAATAGTGGGGAAACTGCTTTTGAGGAACTGAACAGAATCATCAGTGGAAGCATTGTCTGCCACGATAATCTGACATTGGCCACTGTGCTCAATTACACTTGGAAGGAATCTTTCCAGATGAGATTTCCCGTTGTAGTTGAGAATAACAACTGCAACGTTATCCATATTAAACTATACCACTAAGATCCAAACCCGGGATATTAGGCAGCATACCTTCAGTGCTCTTCTTCAATTCTGCCTTTGCCAGTACATCTACCTCTTCCATGGCTTTGTTAACCGCAGCAATGATCAAATCACGCATCATCTCCTTGTCTTCTGGCTTGATGATATCCTGGTCAATTTCTAGGGCGATGAGTTGCTTTTTGCCATTGGCAGTAGCTTTAACCATTCCCGCTCCCGCTTCTGCTGAGGCAGTAATATGAACCAGATTTTCCTGCGCTTCCTTAACTTTTGCTTGGACTTCCTTTACTTTTCCAAGCATCTTCATCATATCAAACATATCTAATCTTATTTAAGCCAAAAGAGATGACTGAGACAAAAATCGCTTTAGTTCCTCCAATATCAAAGTACCGCTTATAGAATTTTACTGAAGTTGGGTATTCAGTTTCTTGATAGAACGACGGGGCCTGACTTGAATATCTCATTACCAGCCAAATCAACTATTCTGGCAGTAAAGGTATAAACCCCAGCTTGCACCTGTTGCCCTTCAAAAGTGCCGTCCCACCCATTTTCATCCGCAGTCTGATTGGTCATGAATAGTAATTGCCCCCATCTGTTAAATACCTTTAACTCATATTGCTGAATGAAACGGCCTACAATGTTAAACCTGTCATTTACATTATCTCCGTTCGGGGTGAAAGCATTGGGGAATATTATGTTGGCAGATCGTGTAACGGTATTAATATTGGAAATGGATTCTGCCAGTGTTATATCATTGGCAACAGCTCTGATTCTAAAGGACAAAACCTGTTCGTTCGGATTGACATCCGTAAAAACAAAACTTGTGGTAATACCAACCGGAATACTTTGAAGGGTAGTGCCATTTCTATCTATGACATCAACGATATAATCGCTTACTCCAGTAGACCAACCTTCATATGCATTCCACACAAGTGTAATATCAGTCGTATTGGTCACTTCGGTTTGAAGTAATATCGAACAAGCAGTGATACCTTCATCAGCTGCATTGCCACAATCATCTATATAATCTATGCGATAGCAATGTGATTCGCTGGAGGTGTTAAGATCATTATCGGTTAAGGTTGTGGCATTGATAGAAGTAAGTGGTAAGAATTGAGCGTTGATGCCCTGACTTTTCCTGTCCACGTCAAAAGACGTTGTGGTGAAACCATTGGGCTCATTCCACAGTACATTGATACTTCTTCCATTCACCTGTATAGAAATGTCATTGATCGAGGCGGGTACTTCGGAAGAAAAGGCAGTGCCACTTCGCGCCAATGACGTACTTGTGGCAGTCATACCCCCGTTACTATAATTAGCAATTACATTATATCTATATATTGTATTACACACGATGTCCTGATCATTAAAGAAAGTATTGGGAGTAGAGGCAAAAGGGCCGCCATCACGTTCTACGTCGAAATTGACAATATCACCACCCAGTGTATTCCAAGTCAACCTGTTTTCATCGGTTACAATTTGAAGAGACGGGATCACAGTACAAATTGTATTGGAATAAATTGATGAGACATTGCAAGGGTCGAATGACGCTATTCGGAAGCAATACACATTGCTCTCGAAGTCAAGATTGGTATTATTAACAGTAAAAGACGATACATTGCTGGGAATATCCTGTAGGAAGAAAAAGTTATTGTCGTTATTAACCGCCACTTCCAGCCTGTATCGAATGGCTTCCTGAGGATTAAAATCAATTTGTATTTGATTTCTGCCTAACACGATAAGAGAATTAATGAAGGTTGGGGGGAGGACAGCTAATGCAGTAACAGGTTGAGTGAACTCGTTGCAGTTATCCGCCGCTTCGTCATTTAGACCGCGAACACTGATATTGAAATTACCCGGTGTTCCGTAGTTGTGAGGCAATATGGCCCCTCCTCTTCGAATCGTATCTTCATCAATGCCGTCATTATCAAAGTCAATGATATAATTGTCGTAGTTATTATCTAATATATCAATAGTCACCTCGTTATTGCTACAGGTGAATATGTCAAACTGAGGTTGAATGTTATCGACTACTCTAATGGTCAGCGTATCCGATTTTCCAAAACTGAATACTTTGCTATAAAAATAGATTACTTCAAAGGTGCCAAGTGTGTCAAAAGTGTGTTCGAAAACACTGACAGTTGGGTCTTCTCCTGATCTACTACCATCACCATAATCAACACCAATTGTACAGTCTGAAGCTGGACACCCATTCAAAAAAGTCGTTTGTATTGTGAAAGGACGGCAACCTTCAATAGCGTTCAGACTAAATGAGCCTTTGTCGCTTAAGCTTTGAGCATAGATATCCTTTGAAGCCAATGTACTAATCAATACAATGGACATTAGAATAACACCTAACATCAAAACATTAGGTCCTTTCAATGCTGATAATAATTTGATCAAACTTCTAGTAATACCTCGTTTCTTTTTAACGTAACCAAGTACGCTAAATTGCAGCTGATAATGTATCCGGCAATATCAACCTTTAATTCTGGATACCAAAGCATCCACCGATAGACTGTCTTGCGTGCCTTGTTTCATATCCTTCACACTCAATTGGCCAGACTTCACCTCGTTCTGTCCGATCAAAACAACATATGGAATGCTCTTTTTGTCAGCATAGCCAAGCTGTTTTTTGATTTTGGCAGAATCAGGGTAAATCTCTGCACTGATATCTTGCTTCCGAAGTTCACCCAATACAGAGAGGCCGTAAGCTTTAGATTCATCATCGAAGTAGGTAATGAGCACTTCAGATGATGATATCACCTCTTCAGGAAAAAGATCCAGTTCTTCCAATACGTCGAACAGGCGATCCACACCAAAAGAGAAGCCAATACCTGATAATCCTTTTAGGCCAAAAACACCGGTTAGGTCATCATACCTTCCACCACCACTCACACTACCTATAGAGACGTTATTGACTTTAACCTCGAAAATAGTCCCAGTGTAGTATGAAAGGCCTCTGGCTAGAGATAAGTCCAATTCTAAGTGGTCATTTGATAAATTAAAATGCTTGAGCGTGTCCAGAACCTCTTTTAAGTCTTCCAAACCACTTTTGCCACTTTCCGAATCGCTGATCATTTCAGATAGCGTTTCAATTTTATCCTGGTTTGCACCGTCAAGTGCTATAATACCTTTGATCTTATCCAGCGAGTTTTGATCAAAACCTTTATCGGATAACTCCTCGCTTACACTGTCCCAACCTTTTTTATCTAGCTTATCTAGTGCTACGAAGAAATCAGTCTCTTTCCCTTGGGCTCCAACATATTCAGTGATGCCGGCCAGTATTTTTCTGTGATTGACCTTAATGCTGAAATCCGTAATTCCTAATCGGGCGAACACTTCATTGATCATAAGTATGATCTCCGTTTCGCAAATGAGAGAGTTGGTGCCTACTACATCAGCATCGCATTGATAGAACTCACGATACCTACCTTTTTGAGGATTATCTCCTCGCCAAACAGGTTGTATTTGATACCTTTTAAACGGCAAGGTTATATCATTCCTATTCATGACTACATACCGCGCGAAAGGAACAGTCAGGTCATAGCGTAGGCCTTTACTTGATATTTTTGATGACATTGCCTTAGCACCGGCATGAAAATCCTCAACATCCACCCCTTTTAGGAAATCGGCTGAGTTCAATACTTTAAATAGCAGTTGATCACCCTCATCACCATATTTGCCGGTGAGTACTGACAGGTTTTCCATTGAGGGTGTCTCAAGGGGCATAAAGCCATACTTTTGAAATACCAATTTTATGTTATCAATAATATAATAGCGCTTGGCCATTTTTTCAGGCCCAAAGTCTCTCGTACCTTTAGGAATGGTAGGTTTATTGCTCATAGCGGCAAAGCTACAAAAAGGCATTTAAATTTTGATTGGAAGGGCTCTTGGTGCTGCTTATTTATTGGGTATAGGTTTTTGATTTTAATATCAATCCCATATCTTTGCACCTCTTTTGTTAAAACTGACAGAAATTAAAAATGGCTACTACACTTAAAAGAAAAGCAAGAAGGAATAAAACTACTGCTAGGGTTAGACAGGAAGCGATGAAGCGTTTGAATTCAAAGCCTGTGATCAAAATGGTAGATGTTGAGGCGATCAAAGAAGAATTCAGCAAAAATGCTGCAAAGCCAAAAGCGAAAGCGAAGGAAGAAAAAGCAGTGGCTGCTGAAGAGGTGAAAGAAGTGAAAAAAGCCCCTAAAAAGCCAGCTGCGAAAAAAGAAGAAGCTACCAAAGCGGCTCCAAAAGAGGAGAAAGCTGTAGTAGCTGAGGAGAAGGTAGAAGAAACGCCTAAAGCTGAAGAAAAAGTAGAGGAAGCGCCTAAAGCTGAAGAAACACCAAAAGCAGAGGCTAAGAAAAAGCCTGCCGCTAAAAAGACGACTAAGAAGAAAGAAGAGTCGGCTGAGGAGGCAGATAAAGAAGAAGAGAAGTAAGTAGCTATTAGCACGATATATCACAACCGTCACCTAAAAGTGACGGTTTTTTTATGCTCTTTTCCCAAGCTCGATGGCCTGAACCTGCCCGATTTTCCCTTCGTTGATTTCAAATCGTAAGAGTGTCCTGATTTTGTGAAACCCATGCTTCCCCGCAGCTCCTGGGTTCATATGCAATAGATTATTCATTTTAGGATCTGACATCACTTTAAGGATATGGGAATGCCCACAGATGAAAAGATCAGGCGTATGCTCAGCCAGCAGTTTTTTCATGGCCGGTGTATATTTTGGAGGGTAGCCGCCAATATGGGTTATCCAGACTTTTGATCCGGCACATTCGAATTGTAAATGTTCAGGGTACTGGTTTCTGATATCATGACCATCAATATTACCGTATACAGCTTTAAAAGGCTTGAAATCTGATAGCTTATCCGCCACATCTATTGATCCGATATCGCCTGCATGCCACACCTCATCGCATTTATCGAAGTAACTAAAAACTTTGTCATCCAGATAACTATGCGTATCTGAAATTAGGCCAATTTTCATATGCTGTAAAGTAGAAATACCGCGGCTAAGGTAGTTGATTAAGCTTACTTTCTTATGCTCAGCGACCAAGAGGTTTTAGCACTTATTTAGTTAAATTTGAATACAACATAACCAGCATTAATATGGCACTTACACCTTCCAATATGGTTGAACTTGGTACGGAAGCTCCCGATTTTGAGCTCTTGGATACAGTTTCGGACAGAAAACTGAGCCTCGACGAGCTTAAATCTGACAAAGCCACCGTCATCATGTTTATATGCAATCACTGTCCTTACGTCAAGCATATCAGAGAAGAGTTGGTAAGACTGGCCAATGACTATATTCCTGAAGATATTTCCTTTATCGCTATAAGCTCCAACGATGTAGAAAACTATCCGGAAGATTCTCCCGAACTGATGCACGAAGAGGCAAGGAAATTTCAGTATCCATTTCCTTATCTGTATGATGAAACACAAACGGTGGCAAGACAATATAACGCTGCCTGTACACCAGACTTTTACATTTTTGATAAGGAGATGCAATTGGTTTACCGAGGACAACTCGATGATAGTCGTCCGGGCAATGAAATAGAATTGTCAGGTAAAGATATCCGCAATGCACTGGATGATATGCTGAAGGGGAATCCAGTAGGCGAGAATCAGATACCAAGTGTCGGGTGTAATATTAAATGGAAAGGATAGCCTAATCTTATTGCTGCAGATAAGCCTGAATTTCTTTGACGGTTTGCCTGGCTGTTCTTCCCACACCAATTAAAGTGGCAGAAGCATAGCCCGTCCATGAACCGTAACCCACAAGCCATAATCCTGGTTGATTGATCGCTTGGGTTCCTTTTGTATCTATTTTGCCGTTTTCATTTCTGAGGTTAAGGCCATCCAGGTGATTCAGCGAAGCTTTGAAACCGGTACACCAGATCACAGCATCAATAGGCGTTTGAGAGCCGTCGGGCCATATTACACCCTTATCGTAAAATGACCTAAAAGGCCTCTTGCTATGCAGCACGTTCCGGCTTCTGGCCTCTTTTACTGAGTCTACCATCACCACATCTCCAAGGCCACCGGCAGGCTTGATATCCTTTCCTTCCATTCTGGCTTTGTATTGCTTGGTGGCAAACTCGAACAGATAACGGCCATCTACTTCATCAGGGAGAAGTTTGGGTTCTGTTAATGTGATCCAAGTAGTATTAGCGACCTTAGAAACTTCGGCGAGTATCTGTGCACCTGAATTTCCTCCTCCAATGACCAGCACATGCTGGTCAGCAAACTTTTCTGGACTCTCATAGAAGGCAGAATGAACCTGCAATCCTTCGAAAGAAGATAGTCCTTCATATTCTGGGGTATAAGGGTTAGCCCAACTGCCAGTAGCACTGACCAACGTTTTGGTTTGTAATTGACCAACTGATGTACTGAGCTGAAATTGCTGGTTTACATAGTTTACCTGTTCTACCTTGACAGGCCTTTGAACCGATAGTTTATACTTTTTCTCATATTCTTCAAGGTAATTGATGACATGATCTTTAGTCGGATATTCATGACCTGGTTGTTTGGGCATGGGCCAACCCGGTAGTGCGTTATGCTCTGCCGGAGAGAACAATTTCAGTGAATCCCAACCATGTATCCAAGCACCTCCGGCAGTATTTTGTTCATCAAGAAGGATGTATTTAAATCCTGTTCGCCGAAGAAAATAGCCCATGGCCAGGCCGCTTTGACCACCACCAATTACTATCACATCATATTGTTCCATGACACCACTTTCAGTTTGATGTTTTGCTTCTTTATTCTAGTCAGATTAAAAGTAAAGATAAGTTTCCAACCCTTCAGAGAGAAGCTGGGTCTAACGTAATTGAAGGGACAGGTACTTGCGGGGCTAACTAAACATTAAGTATTTGGGAAATTAACCTTAAACGCATGAAAAAGACTTACATCTTATTATTCCTGTCCCTTTTATTTACCCTACAAGGGTGTCTTTATTTTGTAGAAGAAGAGCCAATCATTAACGACTCGAACTTCGAGCCCATCTTCATGACCAGAGAGGAATTAAACGCTTCAATCGAAGTGACTGACCCTCGCCCTCTACAACATCCCGGTAAAATTTACAGGTTTGGTAATCTGATGTTTATCAACGAAGTGGGACAAGGTGTCCACATTTTCAACAACATCAATCCTAGGAACCCACAAAACCTGAGGTTCATTAAGGTACCGGGCAACTTGGATATCGCCGTCAAAGACAATTTCTTATTTGTGGACAATGTGGTTGATTTAGTGGTATTGGATATCTCAGTCATTCAGAATATCAAAGTGGTCAAGCGCAATGAGAATGTTTTCCCGCAAAACCTCTGCGCCCCCGACGGCTGGTATTGCGAACCTGAAAACCCTGATCTTATTCTAACTGGTTGGAAAGAAAAAAACTAAATCGACATGAAAGCTTCTAAGTATATTTTAATTAGTATTCTCATCATATTTACTGCCTGTGAGGATTCCAACGAATTGGCGTCAGTTGCCCCTGGAGTAACTGGTGTGGGGGGCTCATTGGCACGATTTGCTGTTAGTGGTGACCGTCTCTACACCGTGGATAATCAAAGCTTAAATGTGTTTGACGTCACGAACCCTGCTGAAACTGAGAAGGTGACTACTGCACAAATTGGATTTGGTATAGAAACCATCTTTCCTAAAGGAGATAAGCTGTTTATAGGTGCACAAGCAGGTATGTTTATCTATGACATAGCAGATCCTGACAATCCTCAATATATCAGTGAATATCAGCATGTAGTAAGCTGTGATCCAGTGGTGGTAGAAGGTAAGTATGCTTATGTGACGTTGCGATCAGGCAATAACTGTCAGCGATTCACTAATGTATTACAAGTGGTTGATATTGAAGATTTGAGTAACCCTTTCCTGGTGGCTGAATATCAAATGCACAATCCACATGGTCTCGGTATTGATCAAGGTGTTCTTTTTCTATGCGATGGCGACGATGGACTTAAGGTATTTGATGCTTCTGACCCATTGGATATCAGTAATAATCAGGTAGCACATTTCGATGATATTCATGCTTATGATGTCATACCGTTTAACGGGCAACTCATGCTAGTTGGAAATGACGGACTTGCCCAATACCTGTATGACCAAGAAATCAATCTCGATTCCTTGAGTTTTATAGCGGCACAACCTTAATCTGCCTTCGCTAAAGCTTCGGCAGACCGGAAGGTCGTGTTTTAATTCCTCGTGACTTTGCCCAGAAGCTTGGGTTCAGGGTTCTACCCTGGGGTTTATACCATTCATTCGGTTTTGGTCATTTTACGAAAGTTATGTTCGAATTCAGGACTTTCGGTTTTCATCCATTTATCCCAGAAAGTGAAGTAGAGCCCGAAGTTATAACGAAACTTTTTATGGTGCTCATCATGGTGCGTGGCGCCGATTAGCCATTTTCCCAACCGATGCTTTTCCCACCCTTTGGGAAACAATTCTACCCCAGCATGATTGAGTGTGCCTGATAGTGTCATGATCACTAACATCAGCAGTAGCACATAAATATGCATGGGTAGAAACAGCGCTATGAGCGGAACGACGATGGCCTGAAGCACAGATTCTAAAGGGTGAAAAGAAAAAGAAGTCAGCGATGACGTTTCGATGCTATCGTGGTGCACCTTGTGCATGATCCGATATACTTTCGGTATGTGCATCCAACGATGTAACCAGTAATAGTAGGTCTCGTGGATAAATAGTGCTATAAACAGGCTAATAGGGATATACCACCAGGGGTAGCTAGAAAAATCTGTATAAATGGCCGTAAGATCTTGTTGCCAGGCTACAACCATCAAAACACCAGAAATGGCAAAAATGAAGGACGTGATAGCCGACCATGTGACCTCTTTCCTGACTTGTGTCTGCTGTTTAGGTTTAGCATTAATGATGCGATGACCGAACCGCCCTTTGAACAGCACATAAAATGTGTAATGGAACACCCCTGATACAATCAAATATCTCAGGAATACTACAACGAATAGTATGGCAGAAAGCCTTACGAAATTAGAGGCCTCCAAAAAATCTGTATTAAGAAACTCTTCCATAAAAACTCACTCTGCTACAAGCACTTGTAATACCTGCCTTAATTTTAAATTGAGTCAACATAAACAAGAGACAAAACATTAAAAAAACAGTCATATCGCAGTGAAACGGAGATATCTTTCTCAATTAAGAATGAATTGCCGTTGTTCTGCCACGCATTTTACCAAGAAAGATTTCTCTCAGGTTCGAAAAGACTGCTTTTTAAATGTTTTGCTCGAAACTTCATCAGTCGTATGTCAAAACTCAGGTTAATTTTAGTTCTTAAATTGTTAATTATCAGACCAATACATTTTTGTTAAGAATTTTCTCAACGAATATGTAACCATTTCAGGGTGGCCGAGTTTCCCTGTTTGATTAAACAAAGCTAGCATTTGGAATCAATTTCAGACAACGCATTAATGCTAAAAGTAAAAGAAGGTGATCTGGATAAACTGGGGTTGCTCTTCGAAAGACATAAAAAGGTGCTCTTTGGCTTTTTCTACAACATGAGTCACAACGCTGAGCTAAGTGAGGATTTGGTGCAAAATGTCTTCGTCAGGATTCTGAAATATAAGCACAGTTTTAAAGGGGATGGTCAGTTCAAGACATGGATGTTTCATATCTCTAGAAATGTGAATAACGATCATTATAGAAAGAATAAACTGGGCGAGACAGATGACATCGAAGATTGGCAAGACCGCTTAGGAGATAAGGATGCCGATAGAGCGGAGAAGCAAGAGGAAGATATCAGGCTTTTAAAACGGGCTATGGAGCGGTTGGATCAAGAGAAAAGGGAGATTTTGACGCTAAGCAAGCTGGAGGGTATGAAGTATAAGGAGATTGGTGATGTATTGAGCTGTTCCGAAGGAGCGGTCAAGGTAAAAGTTTTTAGAGCACTCAAAGATTTAAAGAAAATTTACCAGGTACTGCACACGCAGGTATATGGATAATAAGGAAATAGAAAATAGAAGATCATGGATAACGAAAAGGCAAAGGAACTGATGCTAAAGTACAACAGTGGTGAGCTTTTGGGGTCTGAAGAGGAAAGGTTGTTGGAGGAATATATTGAGCAAGGGATCATTCAGATCGAAGAATTGTCTGACCTTGATCAGCTCAAAAAAGGTGTCGCCAAGATTGAAACGCCAGCACCAAGTGATCAACTCAATGCCGGTTTTTATAAGATGCTTGGTGAAGAAAAGGCCATGGCATCTAAGAGCTTCAATCTGAATGAGGTTATCAACGGCTGGATCGAAAGACTAGGGTTAAGTAAAGGTTTTGTGCGATTAGCATATAGCCTGACGCTGATAATCGGAGGTCTGGCTGTAGGTTTTCTCATGAATCAGGGCAAAACCAAGGAGATCCAAACACTATCGGCGGAGATGAAAGAGATGCGGGAAATGATGATGTTGACTCTGTTGGAGAAAGAATCAATCAGCGATAGGCTGAGGGCGGTCAGTATGACCGATGAAGTAGGGGTGAATGAAAAAGTAGTAGAAGCCTTGCTGCAAACACTGAACAATGACGATAATGTGAATGTACGTCTTGCCACAATAGAAGGACTCTACCAATATGCTGATAATCCGAAAGTGAGAGAGGGGCTAATACAGGCCATCACTCATCAAGACTCTCCATTGGTGCAAATGGCCTTGGCTGAGGTGATGGTAGCACTACAAGAAAAGCGATCTGTCGATGAGTTGAAAGAGATTCTCAAAAAGGAAAATACACCTCAGGAAGTGAAAGACAAAATAGAAGAAAGTATTGAAACGCTGATTTAATCGGCCATAAGTACACTAAACATGAAAGCATTTAAATTATTATTCGCAGGCATGCTCTACACCGTAGTTATTACGGCTTGTGCCCAACAACATAGCAATCAAATAAGCAGGGAATTAAGCTTTGCGGATGCATCTGCGCAGAACCTGCTCTATCTGGCTAATATCAATGGCAACGTAAGTGTGGAAGGTTATAGCGGGAATAAGGTAGTGTTAGAAGCTAAGAGAACGGTAAAAGGGCGAAAAGCTGAATGGGTAGAGCAAGGTAAACAAGAAATCGACCTGGAAGTGTTAGAGGCAGAAGATAGCATAGTGGTTTACATCAAACATCCTTGTAACGCCTTTCCCGGAAAAGGGCGCTGGAACGAGAAAAGATGGACTGGCTACCAATGGAACAAGGATTGCGATTTTGATTATGATTTCAACTTCGACTTTACCATCAAAGTACCCTATCAAACGAATCTCTTCATTTCTACCATCAACGATGGTGATGTGAACATCAAGGAAGTCAAAGGAGAGGTAGAAGCGAAAAACATCAACGGGGGGATATTCATCTCGGGAATCTCAGGAAGGACTGATGTGCATACGATCAACGGCGACGTGGTGCTGGATTACGCCCGAAACCCAACCGATGATTCTAAATTCTACACACTCAATGGTGATATCAAAGCCAATTTCCGTCAAGGCCTATCGGCTAACATGAGCTTCAAAAGCTTTAACGGGGAATTTTACACAAACATCCAACAGCTGGAGTACTTGCCTACGAAAGTAGAGAAATATGAAGGGGATAAGGGCAAAGGTGTGAAATACAAAATAGGAGACAAGTCAAGAGTGAAAGTGAGAAATGGTGGCACACGGCTGGATTTCGAGACTTTCAATGGAGATGTCTATGTGAAAGAGGTGAGCAATTAAATACACCTCATTAGAAAGCGATTTTAATAAAAAAGATATAAACGAAAGATGATGAAAAGTTTAAAAATGAACATGCTGTTGATCATGCTAATAATGATCATACCTCTTGGTTCAATGGCGCAGAGTGGGGATTCAGGAGAGATAACCGTGCCATTGAGTAGCCCGGGGAAAAGAGGAAAACTCAAAGTGGATATAAAAAGAGGTTCTATTACAGTAAAGGGTACCAACCGAAGCGATATATTGGTGAAATATGTCAGTGAGGTTAAGAATTCGAGTGGTTCTAAATCCAAAGAAGGACTTAAGAGGATATCTGCTGGAACCATTGATCTGGAGGTCAGAGAAGAGGACAACTATGTGCGAGTGGACTCTGACTCACATAACAAAGGCGTCTCTTTAGATATAGAAGTGCCCAAAGACTTTGACTTACATGTAGAAACCTATAACAACGGCTTTATCTATGTGTCCGATGTGAGTGGTGAGGTGGTAGCGGATAATTACAACGGTAAGATCACACTACTCAATATATCTGGTGCCGCCGTGGCAGATACGTACAATGGCCAGATAAAGGTGACTTTTGATCAGGTAAAAGCGGGAGTGCCTATGGCATTTACCAACTATAACGGTAACGTGGATATTACTTTCCCCGCTTCTGTCAAAGCTTCATTGAAAATGAAAACGCAGCGAGAAGTATATACCGGGTTCGATATTGACTTGAAGAACCAGCAGGTTGAATCGAGGAGAAGGGAGGGGTCATACCGTGTCAAAATCGGAGAATGGGTAGTAGGAAATATTAACGGTGGTGGCGCCGAGATCATGATGAAAAGTTATAACGGTGATATCTACGTGAGAAAAAAATAGACTTACATAGCGGTGAGCGGGATAATTAAAGCTATCACTCAGTTAGGGCCTCTCTTCGGAATATCCGTGGTCAGAGGCACCTTTCTTTTCTGCTCTCACCCATGACAATACTTAATTAGGCCTAATACTCTTTTAAAAACGTGACCATGAAAAATAATATAGTAGTAACCTTAATGCTGATCCTGGTTGTCTGTATCAATACTCAAGCTCAACCTATTCAACTGGGTGAATTCTCAGCTTTCGATAAAATAGTGATAACCGGCCCTCTCAAACACCTTGAAGTGCAAAGAGGTAGAACAGAATCTCCACAAATACTCCTTGAAGGCCTTAGTGAGAAAAACGTGAAAGCTTCTATTTCGGCTGGCGTACTGACGGTGGCTTTTGATAATGTAGGCTCAGACACCAAACTCATTGTCAGAAATTCCGATCTCAGACGAGTGGAAGGTGTATCTGATTTGGTCATCTATGGTGGAGAAGTACTCAATGGCGGTTCAGGTAGCTTTTACATCACCGGTATACTCAGAAACAAAGGCAAGAATAAATGTAAAACAAAAGATAAGCTATTGGTAAAAGGTGACACATCCTTTGACGTCGATGTCGAGGTAGACACAGATATAGACATTGATCTAGACACCAATTTTGCAGATATGAGATGGAGCTATGGCTATAAATACGGAAACAAGGAGGTAATCATCCAGAGTGTAAATGGTGTAGTGGAAAAAGTAGTACGCGAAAATGTTGACGTAGATAAGAAAGAAAAGAAAAAGAATAATAGAAGACGTTAATTAGCCAGTTTGATAAAAACGGTCGTGTTAATATAACGTGAATATCGGATAAGAAACCCAAAAAACCTGTCTTTTCGAGTGTAACGAGAAATCTTTCTCACTCAAAATGCTGTATTTGGATACTTTCGATACTTCGAAAAAGAGAGATATCTCTCCCGACCAGTCGGGATCGATATGACATGTTTTTTTAAGTTTCAGGCACTGCCCTGCGCCTTTCTTAAGCGATATTCACGTTAATATAATGTTCTTAATATGAGGAACTATGATCATTTCATATCCTTAACAACCACTAATTCTCAAAGCATAAAGGCAATCTTAATGAACGAATGAATAGCTTGATACCTATTCTATTGTCCTATACGCCTTTCAAACTGATGGACTAATAAATGGTATTAAACTAACCCTGGGTCCGAGCTTCCGGGTCAAAGCTCCGAGGAATTAAACCACCAACTCCTTCATCTGCCGAAGCTTTAGCGAAGGCAGATTACCCGCCAGTGATCAAAAAAGTATTGCAGTGGCGGGTATTTTTCTTTTCCTTAGGGCGATATGTTAAGTTATGAGCATCAGGCCATGGCAACTCAGTTTGTTGTCCAGATTGACGGAGTAGATGAGGCGTATGCTGAAAATGCGGCTCAACAGTGTTTTGAACGCATTGATGAGCTAGAAGCCAAACTCAGTCGCTTCATTCCCGATAGCGATGTTTCCAGAATTAATAGAATGAAGGAAGGAGATAATCTCCTTTTGGACTACGAAACTTATGCCTGCCTGAAACAGGCTATTGAAATATCAACTTGGACTGGAGGAGCCTTTGATGTGGGTGTAGCGGAATGGATGAACATCTTCCGTGGCTACAAGCAAGGACTTCTCAATATCAGCGAGTATAACAATGCCTTAAAAACGGCATTTGAAGAAAAACAGCAGGCAAGTATCTACGTTGATCCGGATGAAAACCGCATTTACTGCATCAAACCAGGAATGAAGATTGACCTGGGAGGTATAGGGAAGGGCTTTGCACTTGACCAATTAGGAATACTCCTCAGTGAACTGGGCATAGAAAACTACGCCCTCAATTCTGGTGATAGTACTATTTCCGTAAAAGGTGGCCCTACAGATAACACTTCCTGGGATTTTAAAATAGCTGACGGAGAAGCATATCAAAATCTTCAATTGAACGATACAGCCGTGAGCGCATCTGGTACGTATTGGCAAGGCAATCATATTTTTGATCCCAGAACCGGTACAAATAGAAAGGACGTCTCTTTTGGACGTGTTTGGGTTTGTTGCCATAGTGCAGCTTATTCTGATGCACTTTCTACCGCGTTATTTCTGCTGAATGAAGAAGAAGTGAGTCAACTGTCGTCAGATTTGGAAGTGATCAGCTGGGTAGCATACAGTACAGACGAACAACTTCACATATTGAGAAAATAATTATGTAATTTGCTTGATACGAGCAATTTTAAACAACAGTATTAACATAAACGGGCAATGATATATGGCTGAAAAAAGAACATCCTCACAAAACGTAGAATCCGGACAAAATCGCAGAACGTTTTTGAAAACGGCTGGTGTGTTTGGTGCTGGTTTGATCCTGGCAAAACCATTAGGTGGGCGAGCCGGTATAGCTTCAGCACTTGACCAGATCAACGTAGCGGTAGTGGGTTGCGGTAGCAGAGGTAGAGGCGTTATCTTCAGTAATATACCTAAGATAGAAGGCTGTAATCTGGTGGCGGTTTGTGATGTCATAGAAAGCAGGAGGGAACAGACCAAAGATAGGTTCAAGGCCGAGCAAGGTAAGAAGGTCAATGCTTACGAGGATTTTTATGACATGCTGGAGAAGGAAAAGCTAGATGCCATCGTTTTAACCACGCCTGATTTTTGGCATGCCAAACATACTATTGACGCCTTAGAGGCAGGTATTCATGTCTATTGCGAAAAAGCCATGTCTAATAGGCTGGAAGATGCCAAAAATATGGCTCAGGCGATGAAGAAAACCGGTAAGCTATTGCAGATAGGAAGGCAACGACGAAGTAATGATCGTTATCGCTTTACCTACCAAAAACTCTTGCAACAAGAGAAAATGTTTGGCAGGCTGACCCATGCCATAGGTCAGTGGAACAGATCCAGAATATGGACTCAAATGCCTAACAAAAAGGATAACATCAATTTGAGCAGACTCAAAAGGTATGGTTTCGATAATGTAGACCAGGTTTACAACTGGCGTAATTATAAAGAACTCGGTGGTGGTGTTGTTTCCGATTTAGGCTCACACCAGATTGATATCTTCAACTGGTTCTTCAATGCTTATCCTAAAACGGTTTATGCCGCGGGTAATAATTCCTACTTCGGTTTTGAGCAAGCCGATACCATGGCCACTATTCTGGAATACGATACGCCAAACGGCCCTGCAATAGGTATCTACGAGAATATTTCTAACTCAAGGGCCATTGGTGTTTACGAACGCTTCATCGGGGATAAAGGAGCCTTTATTATATCAGAAGGCAAAGACAATAAGTTATATCGAGAGTCCGCAGTAGCCGCTAGCGAATGGCAGAAGTACATTGACAAAGGATATATCAGCAATCTCGGGGATCTGCAGAAATATAAAGAACAGGAACAGGGGGATTCGGGTATCAAGGAAACTGCCCCTCAGATTAGCTACGATATCAATGATATGAAGGATATGGATATCGTTTATAACCTCGCGGCGCATACGGCACACCTAAAGAACTTCATAGAAGCGCTGCGAGGCAATGAAAAGCTTAATTACGATGCTGAGGAATCTTTCAAAAGCGAAGTTTGCATCTATAAAATCCATGAAGCCATTAACCATGGTGGTAACCGGATTACCATTAAAGATTCAGAATATAAGGTCTAGTCGGACTATTGGGATAAGAAACGCTTCGCTATCAATAGTTGTGACTTGATAATTTTTGGATTGATGGCTTATCCCAGTTTCAAGCCTATAGAAAAAATGAGGCTGTCTCAAAAGCGGTCTTTTCGACCGTAGGGATAAATCTCACTCGACTCAAAGTGTTGATTATCAATAGAGTAAGATTTCTCATCCCGATTGATCGGGATGACATTAAAGCGGGCTTTTGAGACAGCCTCATTTTTTATTCTATTAAGCAGATAGTGTTGAAATCAATTTACTTCTCGTCGAATTCGTATTCGACATATGCCCTTAATTGACCTTCTTCGTTGTAGTAAGATTGTCGCTTTTCCGTAACCCCCTTGTTCAGTTTAAGGCTTAGTAATAATGAGATAACAAAGCATATAGGGAATAAACCATATATAATGATGATTCTGAACAAGGAAAATTCATCAGCTCCTTGCGAATCTCCCATCGCTGCAATTATGCCTATGGACAAACAAGCCAAGCCAAGTACTGCCACGGCTTTGTAGTATTGATTCACTTTGAATTGGAAAATGACATATGATAATCCCAGGAAAACGGCTGTTGTGATGACGTTCCTGGTCATGAAGAAGGTGAGCGCACCTATGACCAACAAAGCGATAGCCAGTAAGTAATTCATAATACTGTACTTCCTGAATTGTTGATATGAAGGAATGCTGACCAATAATTTAGCGGCCTGCTTTCTTGGGATATTTGACTCAACCAATTGATCATAAATATCCTGTTTCTTTTCTCCAGACCTTATTCTTTTGAATAAAGCACCTCTAGATAATGTGTTCTTTGACATTTTTTAATGCTTAAGTTATTGTACTGTTTTCCGCACCTCTAGCTTTATTCATCCTTAAAGAGTCAAAGCCGTTGGTGTGCTAATTATCTTCCGGAGTCAACATGAGATATGTGTAGAAGGTTGCTTTGAGTTGCTTGTCTATTGATCAAGATTGTACCATTCATCTGATTATTGCTTTTTTCTAAGCTTTTCGTTCCTAAAAAACCTCAGTTCGTGCCAAATTAACTATCCTGTACTTTTTATCTTAGGGAAAAAAGTATTTATACAAACTACTCTTTAATAGGAGTTTTTACATTTAACAGGTCTGTAGTTGGATAAATTAATATGATTAAATGTAATTATCTGAGGAATCTGTTTATTCACCGAAAGTGTATTGGTTCGGTATGAAAAGCTATTCTACAATTGCCTTACGGTGATAGATTTAATTGATTGTTGTAACTAAAATTTAAGCTCAATAGCTGCACGAAGAGGGCTTTCCTTCTGTAGCTAATAGAAAAATGGGATGGCTGAAAAATAACTGGAGAGACTTGATGAACGTAGGAATAAAGCCTGATGCTAGTGGCTTTGAAATGCGCAAAGTCAGATTGCTCAACACCTTAAGCCTCGTCGGAACCGTAATTTTTCTTTGTTATCTAATCATTAGTTTGAGCATAGGTAATTTTGCTATGCTTGGCTTAGACGCCATTCTTTTGGGTATATGCATTGTTACAGTCCTTTTTCAGAAGTATGGGTTTTATACACTGGCCAGAATATGGTTTATTCTTGTGCTCAACCTTGTTTTCGTATTCCTGTCTATCAAATTAGATCATACTAAGAACATACACATATCATTTGTTTTCCTGGCAGTGCTTCCCTTACTATTCTTTGAGGGTAAAATTCCGGTCATTATGTTGTTGATTAGCACTGTCTTTTTTTGTGCTGTAAACTACTACTACATCCAACACCAGTTTGTTGATATGTCCGATACAGAAGTCTTTTATTCTTTTCTTAACCCTTCGTTCGCATTCATATTCACCTACCTGATAGTTTGGAGACTTAAGTTCGAATATTTGAAAACGGAAGACCTTAACAAAGAGAATACTAACACACTTAAGTTACAGAGTGAGGCCATCAACGCCCAAAATGAAGAAATAAGAACACAGAATGAGGAACTCAAAGAAGTAACCAAACGCCTCTACAACTCTCTGGATGAGAAGAACGTTTTACTGCGTGAGGTTCATCACCGGGTTAAAAACAACTTGCAAATCGTTCTTAGCCTGCTTAACACACAAATTAGAAACATACAAGACAGTCAACTCGCGGAGGCCATTTTACAATGTCAGAATAGAATACAATCGATGGTGCTCATCCATCAGAGTCTATATGATACTGGTAATGTGGCCAAACTTAGAATGGATAAGTATATCAATGATATGTTTAAAAGCTTTGAATATTCCTACCAGAAGCAGGTCAATACAGTGAACACCAACTTGGATGTCGATCCGATTGAATTGGACCTTGGTTTGGCGGTTCCTCTTGGCTTAATCATTAATGAGTTAGTGGGCAATGCTTTCAAATATGCCTTCTTGGCTTCTTCCAATGGCGAATTACATGTGAAGTTGAAAGCGTTGGAAGAAGAGCAAGACCGCTACTTGTTGGTTATCTCCGATAATGGGCAAGGGTTGGAAAGAACCGACATTACGTCTTATGAGTCCCTTGGCTTGAATCTGGTTCAAGGCTTGGTCAATCAGATTCAAGGAGAGCTTGATGTTGATAACAAAGGCGGAACAAAATTTGAAATACGCTTTTCCGCCTAAGCTAATCAAGCTCAGAGGCGACTAAGTTTGATTCTGGAATCATTGACTCTCATGCGTATTTTGGCAGTACCATTGTCCAGTTTTAACCTCGTCTCATCCTCACTTTTCTCGATTACCCGAAAGTCATCAGATGATGATAACCTGGAATCATCATGACGGATGTCAAACTCACCGCCACCACTAGTGACAGTCATATCAATACCGCCATCATCTGTTCTAAAGAAGTAATCACCATCGTTGGTTAAAGAAGTCTCTAGGTAGATATCTCCATCATCGGTTACAGCATTGATTTCTTTAAAATTGCCATTTTTGACAACGAAATCCCCGTCGTCCAAACGAATGGAAAGGTTACCACTTCCTCCATCCATATCGACATCTCCATCATCTAACACAAAATCATAGTTTGAGCCGTTGCAGTTGCTCAATTTTACATCTCCATCATCCACCTTCATAGTGATATTACCGTCGATATTCTCTATGATATAATCATCGTCATCGCCGTTGATCTTCAGTCCGGCTGTCTTCGGTGCTTCAATGCTAATTTTGTATTCTACCTTGCGGTAGCCCATAACAACATAACTATTGCCTTCACGTTTTTCCCTGATTACCAAGTCACCACCGTCTTCGCTAATGTCAATACGGAATTCGGAATTATTGGAAGCCAGACCTTTGCTTTCTACTTTCCTATACACTTTTACGCGTACATCATCCCGATTACTACCAACTATCTTTATATCAGCATCATTGGTACGCATGTTTATAAAGCCATTGGCACTTATATTATACGATTTATCTAGTTTATACTCATCACTTTGAGAAAAAGCGGCGTGAGATAGAAATAATAAAGAGACCAGAATAATCGATGGAAGTTGGAAAAGGTTTTTCATAAATAGTGTCGTAAAGTTCTGAAGATGATTATTTGAAAGATATTAAGCTGACCCAGTATTTGTGATCAGCCACTTTAGTTATTTCCAAGGGTTTTGTCTCCGACGAAGATTCGTCGGAG
>JBCBSS010000103.1:0-28893 GCA_039819065.1 Bacteroidota bacterium | reverse complement strand
CTCAAATCATATGGGACTTTTCAATAACTACCTAAAAGTTACTTTCAGGAATCTCAAGAGACATAAGCTATTTACCGCCATCAACCTATTCGGATTAGTCGCAGGTTTTACGGTTTCACTTTTCATGTTGGAATACGTCTTACACGAATTAAGTTTTGATCGCTTTCATTCTAAGGCTGATCATATTTATCGTGTGATTCACGAACGGTATCGGAATGGGGAATCGATACAGCATAGTAATATTACCATGCCTACCATAGGCCGATTGATGAAAGAGGATTTTCCCGAGGTGATCGAGTCAACACGCATATTTCCAGACTGGGGGCATATTAAAGTCGGAGAACGTGTTTTGCGTGCCGATCATGTCTTAGCCGTAGATGAGCAATTCCTTTCTATACTGGACTTTGAGATCTTGTACGGAGATAAAACAAAGCGTAATCTGGACGATCCTTATGAAGTCGTCCTAACGGAGTCCTATGCCTCGCGTTTGGTCAGCAAGAATAAACCAGTTGAAAGCTTGATCAATACGACCATCGAATTAAACGGCGATTGGTTATCAAAGATCACAGCGATCGTCAAGGATCCGCCCATAAACTCACAACTGCAATTTGAAGTACTGGTTTCATATGATTCTTATATAGACCGATGGGGAGAAAGGGCGGACAATAGCATGGATTGGTCAGATTTCTATCATTATGTGTTGGTTGACGAAAATGCTGATATTGATCTACTCAATGAAAAAGTAGCGGCATTCGGAGATCGTTATTTTGAAGAGGGAAAGGCATCGGGGTTGAAAGAAGCGTTTTACTTGCAGCCTTTATTGGGTTCACATCTTGGTCCTTACTACGAGTATGATCTGGCTAATGTAGTTAATGGGAGAGTAGTGTGGATGATGCTGGTTATTGCGATCCTACTGGTATTTGTGGCCTGGATCAATTTCATCAACCTTACTTCCAGTCGCGTGCTACAACGGGCCAAAGAGGTGGGCATTAGAAAATCGTTAAGTGCTACTAAGCAGCAAATTGTTCTACAAGTTTCCATCGAATCGCTAGTATTGAATATAGGATCCCTTGCTCTATCTTTTCTGCTCTGTTTGATCTTGCAGCCCTATTTCAACCAGTATCTTGGCTTATCACTCACCATCAATGATCTGATCTATGCGAATGTATGGGGGGTGCCGTTTTTAGTCGTCTTTTTAGGCGGCTTTGGCTTACTGGCACTCTTGATATCAATTTATCCGGGCGCCATCATTGCCTCCTTTAGGGTTAAGGATGTAATCAAGGGCACTTATAAAGCCAAGGGCGAGGTCAAGGGATTTAACAATATTTTAGTCGTTTTTCAATACTGTGTTTCATTACTATTGATTGTGGGAGCCATAGTAGTAGGACGACAAGTTAACTTCATGATGGAAAAGGACCTGGGCATATCTATCGACAAAACACTGGCGATCTACGGGCCTGATCTGACAAAATGGGATAGCACCTACATCCCAAGAACCGAACGCTTAAAAAACGAAATAGCAGCCTTTTCCGGCGTTGCAAATGTGACGGCTACCAACAGGGCAACAGGTAATAATATGGGCGTAATTAGTCCTATTCGCTCTTCCGCAGATTCTGAGAAATCAAACCTTACTTGTAATACCCTCAATATACATCACGACTTTGCTGAGACGGTTGGGCTCAAGATCTTAGCTGGAAGAGATTTTGAACCTACAGATCATCATTACGATTGGAAAGATGTTAAGAATATCATGATTAATGAATCTGCTTTAGACTTGTTTGGGTTCGAATCCCCAAAGGATGCTATTGGTAGCATGCTTTATTACTACGAATCGGAGGCTGCCATTGTCGGAGTGGTTAATGACTTTCATCAACGATCTCTTCACCACGCCATTGATCCTGTCATATTTAGGCCCATGTACGGCATAAACAGACTATTGGTTAAGCTAGACGGCACACCTACAGATGGCTTACTTGCTGCCATAAAAGACAAGTATTTAGAAGTCTTCCCCGGAAATCATTATGACTACTATTTTTTGGAGGATGAATTCATGTCGCTATATAAAAATGAGGAGCGTATCAGTAAGATTGTCAACGCATTCACACTGCTAGCTATCGTAATTGCCGTGCTAGGCTTGTACGGACTTGTTCTGATTAATATCTCGAAAAGAACTAAGGAAATAGGGTTGAGAAGGGTTTTAGGAGCTAAACTCCACCAGATATTCTTTACAGTGGGGAAACAATTGATGATACTTGTCCTGGTGGCGGTAGTAATAGGTGGGCCTTTAAGTTACTATTTACTGGATAATTGGCGTGCCAGCTTTGCGTACGCCATTGATATGAATCTGACAGAAATCTTCATTTCCGCAGGTCTTTTATTGCTTCTTGCTCTATCTGTCCTTTTTATACAAACAAAACGCGTAACAAGACTCAGCCCTGCCGAATCACTGAGGTATGAATAGGTGGTCAATTCAGAGATGCTTTAAGGCCGCGCCTTCTACGCTTAATGTTGGTTTGGGATTGAAGATCAATTCTGAAATGAAACCATTAAACCAAACGGTGAGTATAAAGGGTGTTGTAATGCCTTTTATACACTGCTGTGGTTAGTTTTTATTTCTGACTATTTTAGCAATTCTATTATTTATGATTTCTGACAAGTTCCAATTGTACAGTTTAGAATCAGTCGTACTATAGAATGCTATAATAACAGCATCAAGGTCTTTGTGATATTTTGCAAAACTTTGATATCCTGGTACCCAACCTCCATGTTCATACTCATAAATGGAAGTATATATTTGCTGTTCTTCTGGGGCAAACAAAGAGCCATCGTTCAAAGCCCTCAAAAAAGTACCCACGTCTTCCGCTGTGGCCAACATCCCATGTTCATCTTCCTTTAAATCAAAGGGGTGTCCTACGTGATAGCCACTCATGACATTGTCCAAATTCACTTCATTGAGCGAACTAAATGTATGGTCAAGCTTAAGTGGCATTAGAATTTCTTCCTGAATGAATTGGAAGTTGCCATAACCGAGCGCGTCATCCATTATCTTGTTGATTAACAGGTAATTGGTATTACAATATTGATAATCTTCACCTGGTTCAAATCGAGCAGGCTTGTCCAAAATCAATGCAAGACTCTCTTCATAGGTTGCTGTTGGAGATGCCCAAAAATTCGGAGCATCCGTAAAATTGGGAATGCCACTTCTATGCTGTATCATCAGCCTCAGGGTAATTTTCTCAGCATTTTCAATTCGCCCTACTAGTTTCGGTAGGTAATCAGCGATGGTTTTATCCAAAGAAAGACGTCCCTGGCTGACCAATTTGGTGACAGCCACAGCATCATATAGCTTGCTGATGCTGGCAATTTTAAACAAGGCGTCAGGCTTAGCTGGTATCTTGGACTCTCGATCATGCCAGCCAGCGGCAAAATGCTGAGGTGATTGGCCAGTTTGGTCTACATAGACAATCATTCCGTCAAACCCATGGCCAATGGCCTCATCTAACTGTTCCTGAACAGTATCCGGTAGCGGTAGTATCCATGCCTTTACCAAGAGCCATGGAACAAAGAACAGGGATGTTATTGTTCCGATCAACAATGCTATTCTAATTATTCGTTTTGTGTTCTTTTTCGTCATATGATCTTGGTACAAGCGTTTTGCAAATTAGCGACAACATCCAATATGATGCAATTCAATACCCTGTTCCAGTAGGTGGATAGTAAAACTACTCCTTAAAGCATGTGGTGTCTCTATTTTACGAATGCTAGCTTTTTTGGCTGCCCTTTTAACAATTTTGGATGACATTGGCCGAAATCATTTGGCAGCTCTGTAACTCTTTGTTCAGAGTATTCCCAACCATTCTATGCAACCTATTACACTCGCCCGCTGTCTTTTCCATAAAGGTTTTAGGGCTATTCGGTCATTTCAATGTGTCTGAAGCTTTTTATGACCTTCAGCTCCTTCTCACGGCCATTTTCAACCAAACCAATTCGACATGTGGTTTAATTACATCAAAATCTTCATCAGGAACCTGGGTAAATACCGGTTAAGCAACCTCATCAACATCTTTGGACTGGCCTTTGGTCTTAGCTGTTGCATCCTGTGTTATTTGCACATCCAGTACCAATATGACTTTGATGGCTTTCATGACAATAGGGATAACATATACCGATTAGTCGTTGGAGAACCGAATACCGAAAATGCCTGGGTAAAAGGGCCAGCACCCTTACCTCAGGCGCTTAAAGAGAATATACCGGGCATCGAAGCCTATACGAGGTTCCATAAAGTGAGCAATAGCCCAAAAGTTGTAGTCGAGCACGGAGAGGATAGCTTCAACGAGCCTTACTTCATGATGGCTGACCCTTCCTTTTTCGAGATTTTCAACTTCCCTTTAGTCAAGGGTGATCCTAATACCGCCCTGAATGATATCAGTGCCATAGTGATCACTGAAAGCATAGCCAAGAAGATATTCGGAGATGAAGACCCAATTGGAAAGGAATTAGTGCTAAAGGACAGGGCGCTAACCTTTCAAGTCACTGGAGTGGCCAAAGACGTTCCAGCGCAATCCCATATCACTTTTGATTACCTTATTTCATTTGACAACCTTGACAGGGCTTATGGTGAGGGAAACCTGGAATCATGGAATCGTTTTAACTGGTATGTTTATTTGCTGCTCAATCCAAACGCGAACCGAGCAGCCGTGGGAGGCGCAGTACGTGCCTTTAAAAACCGCACTCCTGAAGGACATGAAAGAACATTCGAGCGATTCACCATCCAGCCTCTTGAAAGAATACACTTTGAGAGTAATCGTGGCAACCTCTTCCCAGCCTATGATGAAAAGTATCTCGTCATATTTGCGGCTATAGCTATCGCGGTCATCCTTATCGCTTGCATCAACTATGTGAACCTCGCGATAACTATGTCCATCAAAAGAGTCAAGGAAATAGGCTTGAGAAAAGCGGTAGGCGCAGGAAAATTCCAGCTCACTTTTCAGTTCATTGGCGAGGCTATCATTACGGCTTTCATATCACTCTTGCTGGCTGCCATAATATTGGGTTTCACTTTACCTCTGGTTAATTACCTCCTTGATTCACAAATGGTTATAAACCTCAATGATTATGCGTTTCTAGGATTTTTGGCATTGGTAATAGCCTTAGTAGGAATCATTTCCGGTAGCTACCTGGCCTTTTACGCCAACTCCTTTCGACCTGCTCAGATCCTGAAAGGCGGAATAGGCCAAAGCGATAAAGGCGTTTCTTTGCAGAAAGGCCTGATTCTGGTTCAGTTCTGTATTTCCATCACCCTGATCATCTGTAGCTTGATCATATCAGACCAGATGAATTTCATCCAGTCTAAGAATCTGGGAATGGACAAAGAAAGGGTGGTCAACATTCCGCTATATTCTAAGCCGGGGGCTGCCAAGATCGAAACGCTAAAATCAGCACTGAGGAGTTCGTCTGAGGTAGTTAATGTGGCTTCATCATCCTTTGTACCAGGAGCAGCCAATTGGAATCAGACCATCTGGTGGGAAGGGCAGGTCGAACCACGTTCTATGTTTGTAATGACCGTTGATAAGGATTTTGTATCAACACTGGGCATCGAAATGGCTGAGGGCAATCCAGACGATATTCTGAACATGCCTGAGAATGACTCGAGATACTTGATCAATCAAGCCGCGCTTGAAGCTATTGGTTGGGAGGCTGGCCTGGGTAGACAGTTATCGCCATTCGGAGAACAGAGGAAGCAGCCGCTGACTGGTGTGGTCAAGGACTTTAACTTCAGGTCTTTACACCATCAGGTTGAACCTTTGGTGATTGAGGTGACTGACAAAAGAAAGCACAATCAGCTTTCCGTGAAGATTTCAAGTAACAATATGCCTGAGACCATTGACATGATCCAAGGTCAATTCAAAGCAGTAATAGGTGAGCTTCCGTTTGAATTCTCATTTATGGATGAGGAATTTGACCGGCTGTACAAAGCCGAAACAAAAGTAGGCAAGATCATATCCTACCTGACCGTCATTTCGGTTGTGTTAGCCCTGGTCGGGCTATATGGACTTATTTCTTTCAGCATACAGAATAAGACCAAAGAGATAGCCATAAGAAAGGTATTGGGCATATCTCTGAGAAGTTTGTTGTATCTATTCTCCAAAGGATACGTGCAATTGTTGCTCATAGGAACCATCATCGCTTTACCCATTGCCTGGAAATCGATGGATATATGGCTTGACAACTTCAGCTACCAAGTGACGATAAGCCCGATATGGTTTGTGTTGTCCTTCTCGACCATTTTCGTTGCCGTGGCGGTGATCGCCTTAACCAAATCATTTGCCATCGAAAAGGTCAATCCAGCCCAGTCGTTGAAGTATGAGTAAACCGCCCTTAGGTATGGAAGAAACCGGTTATGCCTAACTCGTACCCAATCATTCTGAGAGGATCCTATTGGCTATAAGAAGTAAATAGAAATAGGTAGAAGTATCTGTAAATAGATAGAATTAGGTAGAAATAAATAGAAGTTGGAAGTTATAGATAAGAGGAAACAAAGTTCAGTTCACATTGCCTATCAGACCATCGAATCAGTCCTTCTGAGACTTAATATTTTAGTTTCGAAATACACAAAATTGGATGACATTGGCTGAAATCGTTTGGCAGTTCTGTTGTTCTGTGGAGTTTTCCCCTAATGTTAGGGGAAATACAAAGGGGTAAGAACAGCAAGGATTTCCGGCGTATTATAAAAACACGTCATAAGCAAAGAAACTTATTGGAGGTAAGCACAACCTACACGAAGGGTATATCATCAATTGATGACGTCTGTATTCTTAAAAGAAATAAGTAGATTCTGAAGGAGACTGTGGGAAGAATAAATGCTAATACAATGCACTTTAGAGTAGGATTTCTCCTCACGTCGAAATGACATTCTTTACTTATGTCATCGTCTCATCATCAAATCACCACATCATCCAATCATTTCATTATCAACACATCAAACCATCACATCATCAAACTATCATATTATCAAATGATCACACTATCAAACCATCATAAAAACAGCCTTTAAAGCCATTCAAGCCTGTTGTTACATATCTCATAGCCCTTGTTACATATTTTATAGCCCACACGCGCGACTCCTTCTAAATTGAATCATTTATCAGCGCGCAACTGATAACCATAAACCAAAAGACCATTAGTGAAAAAGAAGGTGAGCGGCTATGAAGGATCAATACATCATCTTCCGAAGAAGATCATGTTGAATGTAGATTATCTCCAGAAAGGGGAGTACCAACTACAGATCATTCATGACCGCAAAGTGATCAAAACCTTGCGATTCACGAAGTAACGCAACCTGAAAATTTAACTAAAACAAATAAACACTACTAAAATGATGAGAAAATCGTATTTGTGGCTTTTAGTCATATTGGCTTTGTGGAGTTGTGGAGATGACGAAGAACCCGGAGGGGGAACACCAGATTCCGTGACTTTATCTGATTTAATTGGTGACTGGCTCGATCTGTCCATCACAAATGGCACTACAACCGATGGTTTTGTAGTGGTTGACTTCTCTGGAGACCCTGCCTTTGGAATACTCGAAGCTTTTGGGGTGAACAATCAAGACTTTGGTTGTAATGAGAATGTCTTTAGGAATATCATGGTCGGTCCTGCCAATACATTTATTGGAGAAGGCTTGGTAGATCAGGGCTCAGGCAGTGAATGGGTGCCAATCGTGATCACGCTGGATAATGCCAACCAAATATCAGTAACCTATGAAGGCTGTACTGCTTGTGACTTTGTTCCTGACGTGATGGTCAGAGTAGATGATACCAACGTTCCGGTTCCCGTTTTGATCGATAGCGACATCGACGACGACATTACCCTAATTGATCTGGTATGTGATCCTACCCAACCTGACTATATAGTAGAAGGTTTCCTTGATGTTGATGCCGTTCTAACCATAGAATCAGGTGTAGTGATCGAATTTGGAGCCAATGCTGGCTTCATCATGCGAGAGTTTGGAGGAGGAGCGCTGATCGCCAATGGAGCAACTGCCAATTCTATCGTCTTTACCGGGCAGACTAAAACCCCGGGATTCTGGCGAGGGCTTGTTTTCCAGACCAATGATGTACGCAATGAGTTGAACAATGTAGTGGTAGAATATGCCGGTAGCGACCAAATAGCCGATGACATTCTAGGTGGAGTAAGAGCGGGTATTGCAGTGGATGTAGAACCTGGCGGAGCTGCTGCCAGCCTAAGACTGACCAACTCTACCATAAGAGAAAACGATGGCTATGGCCTGGTGATGGAGTGGTTCAGCCAATTGAGGGAATTCTCCAATAATACCTTCGAGGACAACACTGAAGCTGCCGTCCTGTTGGAAGCCATTAACGTAGGTGCTTTGGATGCAGGTTCACAATATGCTGGAGGTAATGGATTCGAAGGTGTGGAAATTGCCGGTACCTCCGCTGGAAACGCACTAAGAGATGATGCCACCTGGCCTGGACTTGAAGATGGTGCCATCTACCGAGTACTAGGCAATATAGAAATAGAAGCCACCTTGACCATTTCACCTGGTGCAACGTTAGAGTTCGAGGCCAATTCGGAAATATTCTTTGGCGTGCCATTCGACAGACCTGAAGGCATTATTCGTGCGATAGGTACAGCAGATAACCCTATTACTTTCACCGGAGTACAGAAGACACCCGGTTACTGGAAAGGAATAGTGATACAAAGCACCAGCAACCAGAATCTAATGGAATTCTGTATTGTAGAATATGGAGGTAGTGATGCTATTTTCGGAGGACAACCAGCCAATATCAGCCTGGACATCTTCAATTTTGCGCCAAGTCTGACCATTTTCGATTCTATCATTCGCAACAGTGCCGGATGCGGCATTTATGTACAATCCATCAATTCTGATCTGATAGAATCCGATAACACATTTACCAGTAACCCTTCGGGGGACGTCTGTTTCGATTAAACACCATACAACAAAGCTTCAAGTGAAATGGTACTATGAGACTATTTAACCTGATACTGAGCCTCTGCGCACTACTTATACTATGTGTCTGGTTTTCTGCTTGTGTTGATGAAAACATCTTCACTGACGGAGGCGAAACAGTCACCATCGCCAATGTGGTACCCGACATGGGTATCCCTGGAGATACCATTACGGTGAATGGAGAACGATTTCAGGATATCGATACTGATTCCGTTTTCATCAACGGTAGCTTGGCCAGTATCATTTCACTTAGCTCAGAACAACTTGAGTTCATTGTTCCGGATACTGCCAGTACAGGGCCGGTAGCCATAAGAAATCCCTTGGGTATAGCCATCGGCCCTGATTTCGTTGTGCTGGACGCTCCTGTTCCACCTGTCATAACTATTGACTCAGTAAGACCAGAAGCGGTTTTTAGAGGTGACTCTATTATGATTCACGGTCAGAATTATGATTTACTTCCATTGGATTTTCAGGTGCTCCTCAATACGCAACAATTAGGAAACACAGTGAAATCGCCGGGGCTCATAGGTGCACGCGTTACGAACGATGCCAATACAGGTCAAGTGTCTCTGGTCAATGGCAATGATACGGTCAGAGG
This sequence comes from Bacteroidota bacterium, assembly GCA_039819065.1. GTDB lineage: Bacteria > Bacteroidota > Bacteroidia > Cytophagales > Cyclobacteriaceae > JBCBSS01. The sequence continues at coordinate 19,306 of JBCBSS010000103.1, read as the reverse complement.
GCCAATCCTGGCCATTCTGGACGACCCAACTATAGCGATTATATCGGCCAACCCTTCTTCTGGCCAAGAGGGTGACCCAGTTGTCATTACCGGTCAGAACTTTGACCAGTTGAGTGCTGGGTTCACCCTCTTTTTCAATCAGACTGTGGCGACCGCTAATGTGCTTACACCCACAAGCATTGAAACGACGGTGCCAGTAGGCTCAACCACCGGAGCCATACGCATCGAAGACGGAAGTGAGATTATCATTGGGCCGCTCTTTACCGTGAATAGACCTCCGGTTATTCAATCCATATCCCCTTCAGAGGGGCCAGTTGGAACAGTAGTGACCATCCAGGGTGACAACTTTGGCGTTGAAGCCGCTGAGATTGCCGTCACTTTCAATGGATTCGTGGCCGCCATCAATAGCATTAACAATACGGAGATACAAGCCATAGTACCGGGAGGCGCTTCTACCGGAATCGTATCGGTGCGCTCACTGATTACCGGACTAAGTGCCGATGGACCTGTCTTTACCGTACAGGTGCCGCCTTCTATTCAGTCCATCTCGCCAACGGCCGGACCGATTGGCACAGTAGTGACCATTCAGGGAGACAACTTTGGTGCAGAAGCTGCGGACATAGAAGTAACCTTTAACGGTGCAGCGGCTACCATCAATAGCATCAACAATACGCAGATACAGGCGGTTGTTCCTAATAATGCTACCACAGGAAACGTGGTGGTTCGGTCATTGCTAACCGGCCTCTCAGCAAACGGGCCAACTTTTACCGTCCAAGTCCCACCGTCAATTCAATCTATTGCTCCAACGGCCGGGCCGGTAGGTACAGTAGTGACCATTAGCGGAAGTAATTTCGGAACCGAAGCGTCTGAAATCGAAGTGACCTTCAATGGTGAAGCGGCCACTATCAACAGCATCAACAACACCGAGATACAAGCTGTGGTGCCAAACAGTGCCACCACCGGAATAGTCGCTGTCAGGTCGTTGGTGACCGGTTTGAGCGCCAATGGTCCTACCTTTACCGTACAGGTACCACCATCCATTCAGTCAATTTCCCCAACCGCTGGCCCTGTAGGTACGGTGGTCACGATAGCAGGTAACAACTTTGGTACTGTGGCCGCTCAGGTAGAGGTGACTTTCAATGGCGAAACAGCCACTATCAATAGCATCAACAACACGCAAATTCGGGCGGTAGTGCCTAATAATGCTTCCACCGGCGCTGTGGCGATGCGCTCTACAGTGACGGGCTTAACTGCCACCGGACCCATCTTTACAGTTCAGATTCCTCCGGTTATTCAATCGATCAACCCGACCACAGGCCCTCCAGGCACAGTGGTGACCATATTAGGAGATAACTTTGGCAATGTAGCCTCACAAATTGAAGTGACGTTCAATGGCGAAGTGACTGTTATCAATAGCATCAACAATGGCCAAATAGAAGCGGTTGTACCGGCCAATGCCACTACAGGCGCAGTAGTTGTTCAGTCACTGGTGACGGGACTAAGTGCCACTGGGCCAATATTTACCGTAGACAACGATTGCCCGGTTATCACCAGTATTTCACCTACCAGTGGACCGGTAGGCACAGACGTCAGTATTAACGGCAGCAACTTCGGACTTACCTTCGTAGATGTTGAAGTACGTCTCAATGGGCAAATTGTCCAAACCAATTCTGTTGACGAAAACCTCATTACTTTCACAGTACCTGTAGGCGCCACCACCGGTATTGTTTCAGTCACCACCACTGCCAATAACAAGACAGCCGATGGACCAGTGTTTACGGTAGAAGTGCCTTCTGTGCTAGTCAGTTCTATTGCCGGGCCAAATGAAGGCGTTGGAGCCCCATTGCAAATTATCAGCGACGGCAACGGCAACTTTTTATTCAGTGATACCCAGAACCATCAGATCAAACGCATTGATCAACTCGGAAATGTAACAGTCTTTGCCGGTACTGGAGCGGCTGGTTTTACCAACGGGCCAGCGGCACAAGCACAGTTTGACTCACCAGGTGGGCTGGATAGAGATGGGCAAGGTAATGTCTATGTAGCGGATGTCAATAATCATGTCATTAGAATAATAGATACGAATGGTAATGTCTCCACCTTGGCAGGTATAGGCCAGGCTGGTTTTGCTAATGGTTTGGCGCTGCAACAGGCCCAGTTCAACCAACCTATAGACATTGCCATTAATGGAAACCTGTTGTATATCTCAGACTTTGCCAATCATGCCATCAGAAGGTTGGACTTACAAACTGGCCAAGTAATTACTGTAGCAGGTAATGGCACACCGGGATTCAATGATGGTTTCAGTTCACAATCCCAATTGAACAATCCGATTGGTATTGCTATCAATAACAGTGGCGACCTGCTCATTGCCGATGCCTTGAACCACAGTATTCGACGTATGCTTACGGCCAGTAACTTCCTGCTTACGGAGGCTGGATTCCAAGGCAGTGGATTTGTAGACGGAACCGGCGGGTTTGCACAGTTTAACTTACCGTACGACTTGCAAACAGATAGCCAGGGAGCCATATACATAGCCGATGGAGGTAATCACAGCATTCGCAAAATTGAAGGAGGTATAACCACTACAATAGCAGGTACGGGCGCTTCAGGGTTGCAAGATGGTGCGGGAGATCAAGCGCAATTCAACTTCCCCACAGGTATTCACATTGCTTCTGACAATGAACTGTGGATATGCGACTTCACCAACAATTTCATCCGTAAAATTGACCTCAACCCATGAAATCCTTAGCCAAAATAATCGCTCTGGTAGCTTTCATGATGTGCTGGGAAACCCAAGCACAGAATATTGGTAATCTGAAGGGGCAAAAGCCAGTGCGGCTTTCGGGCAGTATCAATGCCAACATGAATTTCTACGAGTCTAATCGAGATATAAGATCAAGAGATCCATTTTTCTGGACATTATCGGGCAGCCCAACACTGAGTATCTATGGGCTGACCCTTCCATTCAATTTTGTGGTTAGCCAAAAGCAACAGGATTTTCGGCAACCATTCAACCAATTCGGAGTGAGTCCTTACTACAAATGGTTGACGGTGCATTTGGGCTATCGTAATCTCTCATTCTCACAATACACTTTAAATGGACATATTTTCAATGGAGTAGGAGCAGAAGCGAACCCAGGAAATTGGCGATTGGGCGCTATGTATGGTCGCTTGCTAAGGCCCATAGAAGAAGATACACTCAACTTCAACCAGGTACAACCGACCTACTTAAGGCGAGGTTATTCAGTCAAAGTAGGTTATGGCAAATCAACCAATTATGTTGACCTGATCGTTTTCAAGGGCTGGGACATTGCCAATTCTATCGAAAGACCGGTAGATAGTGCAGCAGTCAATCCACAAGAGAATGTAGCGCTTGGTATAAAAGCCAGGCAAAGAATCCTTCAAAAAGTCACCCTGAGCGTAGACTTCGCCATCAGCGGGTGGACCAGCAACCTGTTTGCCAATGGCCCACCTCGCGAGGATATTCCGCTGGCTGGCCTGATTGATAACCTGCTTGAGGTAAATTATTCTACACAATTCTTAAGAGCTGGAAAGGCCTCTCTGGCTTTCAAACTGGGACAACTAAGCCTCAAAACACAATACGAGCGCATTGATCCTGATTTCCAGACCATGGGTGCCTACTTTTTCAATAATGATCTGGAGAACATTACTGTCTCACCAAGCTGGTCTATGTTCAATAGAAAGCTGCGCATAGCAGGTAGGGTAGGTTGGCAGCGCAATAACCTGTTTGATGACAAAAACAATCAGACTAACCGGTTGATCAATGCGCTGCGGGTCAACTACTCAGCCAGCTCCAGGTTTTCAGTTTCTACCTCATTGACCAACTTTCAGATCAATCGGAGAAGGATTGATTTAGTCCAAAGAGATGCCATCGACTCTTTAGAATTGGAACAGTTTTCGAACAGCATCACCGCCAATGCTAATTACAGCTTTGGCACCAAGGTCCGAAAGTATACGATCAACTTATCCGCCTACCACCAGTCATTTGGCCAGAACCAAGCCAATGAAACCTTCAGGGACAACGATAGCAGGTCCATTACGCCGTCACTTACACTTCGATTCAGGAATAAAGACACCAAGTTGAGCTGGCGTGTTGGAGCCAACTATAATGACTTCCAAGGCTCCGGGATCAGTTCCAGTAGAATAGGGGTGAGAGCAAGTGCCAGTAAAAAGTTGATGAGTGACAAACTATCATTGGGCTTGTCAGGGGCTTATTTCTCTACACAATTGGATGACCAAAAAGGAGGTAACACGCTACGATTCGGGTCGCGCATCAGCCTGACACCGATTGAGAAGCATACGCTGGGTTTCAATGCCAATCTGATTAGAAGAATCTCGTCCAATACACGGGTAAGCGATTTTACAGAATTCTTAGGAAGTATCAACTATAGTTACGCCTTTTAATCATGAGTTTATTTAATCATAATGATCATATAGTCAGTAGGTTAAGGAGATTGACTTCACCAATTTTTGTAAGTCGTTCGCCGCGGCGTGGTGCTATCATCAGCCACATAACGAGTGTTGTTGGTGACAACACCAACAATGGCGAGGATACTAATGGTGGCGAAGGTAGAGCCTGGAAAACGCTAGGTACATTGCTCTTCCTGCTCTTCATAGCCCATGTTTCCCTGGCACAGTTTCCTCTAGAATTGAGGGTAAATGTGGCCAGACCATACCCGCTCAGGCTTTCTGATTACTCCGATTTCGAGTCGCGCATTTTCATCGATGTTACCAACAATACCTCTTCTACTTTTAAGATTATTCTGAGCGGAAGTTTGACCAACGATGAACGTGGTATTAAAATAGAAACAGACCCGAATAACCTGCCTACGAATTGCATTATCATAGAACCAGGAGTCAACCAACTCAGTGGTATGGATCTGGAAGAGCTTTTTGATCCGAACCATTTAAGGGTCTCCGGTGTAAGCCTGGATCAAATTAGAGGGGACCAGGCGCTGCCCGAAGGTACCTACACCCTTTGTCTACGCGCTTTTGACTGTGAAATCCCTGGTAAGGCATTATCTGATCAACCGGAACTGCTGATGGGTTGTACTGACTTTGAAGTCACTTTTGCTAACCCACCTGATATTGTTTTCCCGGAGTGCGGTGCTTTCATCAGCGAAGATTTAACAGACTTGACCATGCAATGGCTTTTCGCTCCGCCAGACATGGGTTATGAAGGTGTATTATTCAAGGTGAGAATGGTAGAGATCGACCCACCGGGTCGTAATCCAAACGATGTTATGAACAGTGCTACATCTCCTTTCCTTTTTGAGAGAGATGATATTGATGACCAGGCCTTCAACCTGGCTTTGGCAGAAGAATTCCTGGAACCAGGTAAATCATATGCCTTTCAGGTAATCGCTTATGATCCCGAAAACGAGGTACAATTCAGAAACAACGGAGCCAGTGTGGTATGCCATTTCAACTATGTAGAAAGTGGATCAACCGGCTTTCAGTTTGAACCGGAGTATCCAAAAGACGGCGATTACATCCCTTTCGATTTCTTCCCATTTGTGATCAAGTTTACACCCTACAGTGATGGCTACCGCGTTTTCGAAGGAGATTTCACCCTCTCAGAAGAAAACGATGGCGTTATGGGCAATGTGGATGAGAGGCGCAGCAGAAATCGATGGCCCGATGGCCCTCATGATACACAGCGCCGATTGCTTTTCTCAGATCTGACAGAGGAGCAATCTCAGCACTTACCCGTTTACAAGAATAACCAAGCCGAAGCGCATGACTTTCGCAGAGGTAAACGCTATACCTGGGCATTCGACGGTACCATGGAACTGCTTGACGGAGAGGTACTTGATGGTGCCGTTTCTCCTGTGAGTTTTCATGTGGGCATGTCGCCTCCGACTTTGCAACAACCAGCTTCTGGCAGTACCATTCCACCGGGAAACTTTAAATTACAATGGCTATCGGCTGACGCACCTGAGAAACTCATACCAGAATTTGCTGTGACGCAGGTGAGTGGCAGAGATTCGTTGATTTACATGTTCAATGGAGCCATAGACGAAAGGTGGGTACTCGAAGTGTCCAGGTCAGAATCGTTTGAGCGCATTCTGTTTTCTAAGAATGACAGAATTAATGGTTTAGAGCTTACTACTGATCCATCTGCCATATCCGACGCGCTATACAAGACCATTGTTTTTGATACTACATTAACGGCCGAAGGTATTTATTACTGGCGCGTTAAATGGCTTTCTGACCCTAATGACCTTGCCTCTGAACCGCAAAGCATTAGCCCTGTCTGGCACTTCAAGATAGGTACAGGAAGTGGCGAAGAAGTAGCAAGTGGTGCTTGCGTTTCTGGCTGCGAAGCGCCCGAAATCACTAACAGAACGGCAATAGCCAGTCTTAGTGCAGGTAAAATGCTCAAGATCGGTCTCTTTGATATGGAAGTGACAGAGGTAACTTCCAGCAGCGTGGACAAGTTCACCGGAGTAGGAGAGGTCAATGTGAGTTTCCTCAACCTAAAGGTGCTGGTTGAGTTTGAGAATATTAAGTTCAACAGCGACGACCAGATTTTCTCAGGAACAGTAGAAGCCAAAGAAGAACAGGAGTTTCCCTACACTTCTACCGTAAACGATGGCGTTACTGCCTTGGGTATGAACGAATCTACGGCTGATGAGCTGGAAGAGTACTTAAGCATAGGAGAGAGATTGGTGAGTGGCTTTACGGGGAACCGTGCTATCGGCATGCCCATTGGCATAGACAAAGAAATCGAGGGCAAGCAGTTTACCATAGCCGTTCTCGAAATGTCATTTACACCTGAAAGAGCGGCGCTCCAAGCTGTGGCCAATATTGATCTCAACCTGTTTGACGAAACCCATTTCTTCTCGGCCGGTATCGGTGACTTTTGTTTTTCACCAGATGGTTTTGGGAGGGAAGGAGTGGCTTTCATTCCTACTGATCACACTTTCGCCATACGCAATGGCTCACAGTTCTCCTTCAAAGGCCTTGAAAGTGCTGAGGACATGAACGACAGTACTTCGTATTCCTATTTTAATTGGGATTGTAACGGTTTCAAATGCCTGAATTTAGCCGCCGAGCACAAATTCGCTCGCGACGTGATGGTGCCAGATACACCAGATGGTACGCCGGGAGAAGGGCAAGTGGTAGCCAGAATGAATTTCAAAGCTTGTCGTGGTACCAACCTGATGGCCAGAATTGACATGGACCCATTCCAGTTTCCGGTCAATGCACTGAAAGGTTATGCTTTTGTGGTCGAAGAAGCGTGGTTGGATTGTTCTGATATAGAAAACCCACCGGAGTTTGAGGCTAATTTACCTGACAACTACATCAGTCCAACTTTGGAAAGCGAGGAAGCCCGGTTAAGAAATACGTGGACCGGATTCTGGCTCAAACGCCTCCATATGCGTACACCAGGCTATGTGAGTAATGCCAACCGTGAGCGCATCAGCGCAGGGATAAGCAACCTGATCAAAGACAATAGCGGTTTCACTGCCTCGTTCTCAGTCGATAATCTCATCACCTGGGAAGAAGACGGGCACGTAGAAGGGTTCTCATTCTCAATAGATCGCTTCTTTGTGGATATTGTGCAGAGCGAGTTTACTAGTGCTGGTCTAGCCGGTAAGTTTGGTGTCCCCATTACAGGTGAAAGGGAATACCTCGAATACACTGCTGCTGTTGACCAATCTTCAGGTGAAACCGCATTTAAGTTTGTGGTGAGCCCGAAGGAAGACCTCTCATTTGAAGCGTGGATTGCCGATGTCAATATAGAGCCCACGTCTACTTTCGAGCTTAGGTTGGGCAGCGACAATTTCATTGGCGTAGACTTGAATGGCTCATTGAGCATTTCCAGTGAAAATCAACCTAATGATGGCGAATCCGCCAGGAATGACGCACTCAATCTGAACATGCCAGGCATTACGGTAGAACATTTGCGCTTTAATAGCGACGCAGGTTTTGATGATCGCGACTTCCGTTATTCATTGGCCAGCCCGCAAAAAAGCATGTCAGGCTTTCCCATCGGGTTGGATACGCTGGAGTTGGGCCTGAATGGGTTTAACCCAACATTGACCATTGTGCCGACGCTTACCCTAGCCGGAGACAATAGTGGCTTTTCTGCCAAGGCAGAAATAGTGCTTGAAGCAGCCATTGTCACTAAGTCCTCGGGCAAGAAACGACTCAAGCTTACCGGAGTCGACCTTGATGCTATACATCTGGAGGTCGAGACCAGTGCCATTACCTTGGAAGGCTATCTTGAATTCTACAAGGAAGCGTCTGCCAAAGGCGTACGAGGTGCCTTGAATGTAGAACTTCCTGCGGGCATTGGTGCGCGATTCAAGGCAGAGTTCGGTACTTACAAAAGCAGGCCCGATGCCAGCTTCAATACACCTGACTATTTCAGCTATTGGTATGTGGAAGGTATGGTCACCTTTGGCAGTAGCGGTTTGAGCTTCTTCCCGCCCAGTTTACTACTCTATGGGATAGGCGGTGGTGTGTATCACCACATGAGGCCTGGGTCGAGCTTGCCATCTGTAGATCGCATCATGGCCGATGGAGATGCAGATGGTGCCAATGCCAGTTCAGGAGTGGATTACCGGCCTCACTATGATACCCGATTGGGGTTGAAGTTCATGGCACTATTTGGGTCTGATGGACAGGGCAAAGCCTATAACTTTGATGTGACCCTTGAAGCGAATTTTAGTCATAGTGGTGGTCTGACTTACATGGGTTTCAAAGGCAATGTTCGGGTCTTTTCTGAAGGTGTTCCATCTACTGCTAATACGCCTATCATGGGCTATGTAGAGGTGAATTATAGAAAACCTGCTGGTGGCCAGAAAACAGTGGATGGACAGATATTCATTACTGTGAATATTTATGATATCCTGGTGGGTACAGGAGAGATAGAGAACGTACCAGAGGGCTATAAAGGGCGTACAGATCAGGCATTCGTGATGGCTGACTTTTATGCCGGGCCAGATCAGTGGTACTATCACATGGGTTCTCCTGATAATCGCGCCGGCCTTTCTTTACAAATACCGGGCCTCAAGAAGAGCTTGATGAAGTTAGAATCCTATTTGATGATAGGGCATGGAATACCTTCAACTTTGCCGAGGCCTAGTGAGAAGTTCCTGGAAATATTCCTGGGTACCAACAATGAACGGTTCAGGGCCAGTAATTCTGACAAACTGAGCGAGTTGAGGGATGGTAGTTTGGCCAGGTCACCTTTGTCAGAAGTGACCTACAATCAGGCCAGGGGTTTTGCCTTCGGCAGTAGCTTCGAAACAGGGCTAAGCCTTAACCCACGACCATTCTACCTCGATATTGATATGGCCATGGGCTTCGATGTCAATGTGACCAAAGACCCTGGACGCGTTTGTAAAGAATCCGGTTTAGCCCCCGGTGTTAATGACTGGTATGCAACAGGTCAATTCTACATGGCACTCCAGGGTGATTTTGGTATTAGGGTGAGGCTGTTTAGAAGGCGCCGTGAACTTTCTATCTTCAAAATGGGTGCGGGTATGCTGCTCAGAGGTGGGCTACCTAATCCGGCCTGGGCGGAAGGAAGAGCCAGAATCCGGTATGCCGTACTGAACGGGTTGATCAAAGGTAGTTTCTCTTTCAAGGTAAACATCGGCAACAAATGTACACCGCAATCGGGATCTCCACTAGACGACATTCAGGTGATTCAGGATCTACAACCGTCAGGCAGCAATGATGTAAGTGTCTTTACCAACATGTCAGCGGCGTTCGCTATACCAGTAAATGAAGTGCTGGAGATACCACAAGAAGATGATATAGATGGAGAACCGCTACCACCACAACGGATTATGCCGTTCATAGAAAGCTGGACGCTGAAAGAGGTTTCATCAGGCTTCGAGGTAAGTTGTCGTGATTGGACCTTTGCCGAAGAGAATACCGTGGCTGATATGGAAACGGCAGTGGTATTGAAAGGCAGAACCCAGTATACGCAACGCATTACCCTCAAAGCGAGAGAATACTTCCCTAACGGAACGGAAGTCCTGATCGACTGGGAAGAATACAAGGACGCCAACTTCACCACAGCTGATGCACCCGATCATCTCACTGATGATAACATTGTGTTTACCTATCCTTTCAAAAACCAGAACTACTTCCTCAAAGGGGAGACTCAAGGTGATATGGGGTATGTACAACTGGGCAAAGCCGATGATAACAATTTCGACACCTACAACAGTGAATTCAACGAACACGTTTATATCGCCCGTTTTTTCAAATTAGGTTCAGAAACCACCATTGATGTGCCGATTCAATTGAATAACGGTAGAACCACGGTGGCTTATGATGTATCTCAGTTAGAAAACGATACCCACTATACGGTACAATTGCTGAAGATAGAAACAGAAAGGGAAGCTGACCTGATAGGCGCTTCAGGTATAGGTGATGTAACAGTGAGTGATGTTGTGCGAGATGCCACTGAAAAACGTTTCGAGCAGCGCTATGAAAATCTAATTGCAGGCTCGGTCGGTACGGTACAAGTGAGGAAGAAGGCGCTTCCAGGACCAACAGTGCGAAACCCACGAGAACATGTACTTTACTACTATCATTTCAAAACAGACCAGCACAATACGCTGAATCAGAAGGTGAGCGGTTTGCAGCCAGGTAAATCCTATTCGCGCTTCCTTAATATAGAGTCCTTTACACTCGAGTTTGACGAGCAAACCAATTTTGATTGGCTGGATGGACGTGGTTTTACTGACCCTTCAGGTACCAGAATTTTTGATGAGTTGGTTGATATCCAATTCAAGCAGCTAGGTGGTGAGTTTTCAAATAACAGTTACCCTGTCAATTATTACTATAGAAATAAAATCCAAACGAATATCAACGCTCCAACGGCTAATATCATCGCCATTATCAACAGGCACTATCTACCTGATATGACTATGCCATACTATTATAGTTATGACAACTATGTAAAATTTTCCAGCGATAGTCCGTTTAGAGGGCCTCTGAGTGAGATGGAATTGGATCGGGCTCACAATCCACCGGAAGAAACTTCATCCTCGAGTAGACCAATTGCCTCTGCAGATTCTGGGTTGGGCATACCGCTGCCAGGCATTGGTTTGCCTGAAGGAATTGAACTACCTGTAGTCAAGGTGAAACATCAGCTGTCTACTCCCGGAATCGTGAATTTCTCCAGATTCAAGTCTTCGCTGGGAGGTTATCTGTCTGAGGAACTCGGGGGTAGAAGTATCTTCATGAGTCCTAGTAACCCCAGGTACCACAATCCTAACTATTACTACAACCAGTATAAAAATCGCTATGGGGAAGACTTTGTGGTAAGGGGTAGAACGGTGTCCCATTACTTGGCACGGTTCCATCAACAGCAGTATTACGATCTCATAGGGATACTTTTTAGATCAAATGAGCAGATGCTCTATCCGAATACATCTTTTGACCCCAATCGACATTCTTTTATCATGCAATACCGTTACCCGGCTCCTAATCGCATCCCCACTATGGTGGATGGCACGCACCGTAGAATCACTTTTACCCACACCGGAAACTGATATGAAATTATGAAACGCATCATTATCATTAGCTCGTTGATCATAAGCTTGGCAACCACCACAAAGGCACAACAGGTGGCTGAGCAACCCACCTTGCAGTTGACCGGCAAGAATACGGGAGCGAGGGTTATTTTGCGCTGGGCGCCCGGTACTCCGGGTGCTTGGCAACTCTCCAATGCTAAGGGATACCAATTGGATAGGATGGTATTCTCTGATGCCGACGACTTTCTGGAAGTGGGCTACCAACCCTTAGTCACGGAGCCTATCAAGCCCTGGCCATTGGAACGGTGGTCGGAAATTGCTGACATTGATGATTATGCTGCTGCGGCCGCCGAAACACTTTATGGTGAGCGAAACGCCAATGCCAAAGGAGCTACTGGCTTTTCCTTCTTAGACAAAGCAGATGAGTTCAAAAATCTGTACGCCACAGCGCTGATGACAGCAGAGTTTTCGTCGCGAGCAGCCACCGCCCTGGGGCTGAGGTTTGAAGATAAAGACATACAGTCGGACAAAACCTATCTCTATAGAATATACAGCCTGGCCGGCAGCGAGGAATATCCTATTGACACCGCTTATTTCTTGATCAAAGGTGACGAGATTACCCCGGAACCGGATATGCATGTTGAAGTAGTGAAGGAGTGGGAGAGAGCGGTAGAATTGCGTTGGGACCGGGCGACTAACGAACAATTCTTTTCAGCTTATTACATTGAACGTTCTGACGATGGCAAGAACTTTACCAGATTGAACGAGACTCCTTACTTAGATAGTCCCTATGAGGGTAGCGACATTTCTCAAGGCTGGATATCTTTCACAGATTCGGTGGACAATTATGAACCTCATTTCTATCGGGTAGTGGGCCTAACAACTTATGGCGAGCTAAGCCAACCTTCTGAAATGATAAAAGCCATGGGACGCGATAGAACGCCGCCTGATGCTCCCTTCAATATCAAAGCGGAACAAACCGGTACGGCTCAAATGAAGATCACCTGGGAAATGGCTGATGATGCCAAGGATATAGCCGGTTTTATGGTGGCCAGAGGTGTGAGAACAGATGATCAACCTGTTAATCTCACTCCGGAAATGTTGCCTGTTTCTAGCAGAATATTCATTGATACGAGCTATGATGAATTGACTAATAACTGGTATTATGTAGGTGTAGTGGATACGGCCGGCAACGCCAATGTAGCCTTTCCGGTGCATGGTACGGTAGTAGACAGCCTGCCTCCGGCACCACCTCAAAACCTAATTGGTAGTATCGACACTGCTGGAGTGGTTGACCTGAGGTGGGATTTAGGTAAGGAAAGAGACCTGAAGGGCTATATGGTATTCTATGCCAATCAGGATGATCACGTATTCGCGAACCTAAGCAATAAACCCATTATGGATACGGTGTTTAGGGATACCGTCAACATCAAAGTGCTGACCAGGAATATCTACTACAAGGTGGTCGCGGTTGATGCTTATTACAACTATTCTGACTTTTCCGAAATGATAGAATTGGTCAAGCCCGATGTCATTCCTCCGGTTGCCCCGGTATTCACTGATTATAAAGTGAGCAAGGAAGGCATAAGTTTGACCTGGGCTCAAAGTACCAGTCATGATGTAGTATTGCACCGATTGTACCGCAGAGAGAAGGGTACTTCTGAGTGGTTAGCAATAGCTACCTTCGATAGCCTAAAAACTTACCAGTCATATCTCGATGACAGCCTGACCAGAAATGTGACTTACGAATACAGCATCAAAGCGGAAGACGAATCAGGGCTATTATCGGATATCTCATATACACTGACATTAAGTGCTATAGACTTTACCAGAAAGCCCAAGGTAGCCCAGATTAATGCTTCTATCGACCCTGAAACCAAAGCTATACAGCTAACCTGGGCTTATCCGGTAGAAGGTGATTACTACTTCAGGCTTTACCGCGCTGTAGATGGTGGCAACTTCAACATGGTTCAGCAACTAGAAAAGGATACCAGACAATTCATAGATACGAGGACCAGTGTATCACGCCAATATGAGTATGCCATCAAAGCAGTCTACAAAGACGGCAAGGACAGCGGCTTTGGCGAGGTTGAGTTGGTGAGGGTGGAGTAGGCTCGATATATGTTGAAGGATGCCAAAATTATGATTGATACCCTTTAACTATCACTTAATCAACCTTGATCCTAACCCCTTCACTATGACTGCTGAATTCCGGGGCATACATGCTTTGAATAGTAGTTATCCCGTTTGAGAAGTCACCTTTGTTGTTTACTCTGAGGTCATATTCAAATACATAGACTCCTTTGGTAAGGCTTTCGAAAAAGAAATTGGTACTCGCATCTCTGGTACTTTCATAATAGCCAAGACCATCTTGCCATTTGTATTCTGACATTACGTTGATGGGCTCAAGTCCCGAAGCACGCATATCTTTCATGTGTACGAAATCAATATCCCGATCTACTTTTAAGACTATCCTGACCGTGATCAGGTCTCCTAATACCAGAGAGGTGCTGCCATCAATTTCCACTAACTCTTCCCCAGCGTCTGTATTACGTTTGAGGAAGAGCTTTTTCTCAAGCTGGAGAGGAGTGGAAGCAGGTGTTATTTTATCAAGGTCTTCGAAGTATTGCCAGTACAAACTTCCCCAGGCTATGCCTTTATCCTGTTTGACGATTTCGACCTTAGCCATTTCTGTTGTGATCTCTTCACCTTTCCATGAAGTTTTGAAATAGCCAGTGCCCGCCTCTGCCTTGATACTTTGATTTTGAGATGGATCAATTGCCTGATTGCCCACCTTAATTTTTAACTGTTCGTCAATAGATAACCAATCTGTACCTTTCAATAACAGGGCATAAATAGCTTCGGTGGTAGACTTGGTTGTACTCCAGGCATTAGTTTGTTTGTGCTTGAGCAGCCACAATTTGAGATTATCTATTATATCCTGATTCTCCACCTCTGACTTAGTAGGCATAGATATTTCGGAGAAAACCTCTATCATAAGCGCTTGTGTTTCGATTGGGGACTCATACCACCACCAGCTGGCTTTATTTTCCTTCCAATACATACCCAATTCTTCATTGGTAATACTGTTTTGCCATAATGACCTCACTATACTACCGGCTAATTTTTCATCGCCATTTCTGGCTTGAATAAGGGCTATCATACCCCTCATGTACAAACTGTATTCTTTCCAATAAACCTTGGATTGCTTAAGGTAATAGGCCATGGCAGCATTCAACTCCGGGGATATGCTGTGCTCTTTAAAAAAACTACGCATATAGATAAATTGAATTTGACGAGGGGATAAATGTTTCTTATCCAGATGGCTTTTGCTCTCTGAGGCCGCCTCTTCTAGAAGCCGGTTATAATCCCTGACCAATTCATTGTCTAAGAATCGAATACCATTCTCTACTATTTTGGTGAGTTTGTCATTATCGTTATTTACCCCAAGGTGCATCAAGTGACCGAACCCTGTAATGATATGTTGGGTGATGAATCGGTTAGCGAAATAGCCGCCGCTGAACCAGGGGAACCCACCGTTGCTGAGTTGCATTTGTTCTAACTTATCAATAATTATATCCTGATTCGATCGCAATTGATTCAGATCGAATAGCAACGCCAGTCGCTGTTTTTGCTCGGCTTCATTTTGCGCATCTCTTAACCAAGGCGTTTCGTTGATGATGATGCTTTTCAGTTCAGGGTTCTTTTCCAGGTTGCTAATCAGCGCGCTGTTAGACTTCCATTGATCGAATACCTTTTTGATCTTTGGATTGGAATTGATGACATGGCTTGCCAGCGTATTGCTATAGTAACGAGCAAAAGTCTGCTCGGCGCATTCGTGAGGAAATTCCATTAGGTAAGGTAGTGCCTGAACGGCGTACCATACCGGATTAGAAGTCACTTCTAGTGTGAGTCGGTGGTGCTTAAGGGTGCTTGATTTGTGATTACCAAGCTTGTCGAGGTTGTATGTTTTAGTCTGGTTCGATTTTACGCTCATAGGTAAAGTTTCCGTTACGAGCAGCCGGTTGGTAAGTACAGGCAATATGCTCTGCTCGCCGTCAGAAAAGTTACCGGCTGAAGCCACCACCTTATACCGAATGGCTTGAATATTTTCTGGTATACTGAGTTGCCAAGTAATATTCTGACTCCCTTTCGCCTCAACTTCGAAGGTTTGGTTTTTGGCTACGTTGCCCAATGTAACATCTACTGGGTTGCCGGTAAAGGCATCGAAGAGTTGCAGCGCTACCGCACCATTCAGCTTTTCACCGCTCAAGTTCACCACTTTGGCAGCAAATGCAATCTTGTCACCTTGCCTGAGGAACCTGGGCGGATTAGGCACTACCATCAACTCTTTTTGAGTGATCGTCTGCAGAGTTTTTAACCCATATCGTAAATCTTTAGTATGCGCCAATATTTGGAGATTCCATCTGGTTAATGCCTCAGGAGTAGTAAAGCTGAATTCCGTATTACCTTTATCATCAGTTTTTAGATGGGGAAAGAAAAAGGCTGTTTCGTTGAGGTTTTGTCTGGTTTGTACCTGAGCTAATTCCCGT
Source organism: Bacteroidota bacterium (assembly GCA_039819065.1). Classification (GTDB taxonomy): domain Bacteria; phylum Bacteroidota; class Bacteroidia; order Cytophagales; family Cyclobacteriaceae; genus JBCBSS01. The sequence continues at coordinate 3,222 of JBCBSS010000103.1, read as the reverse complement.
TCGATTTTGGCTTGTCCTGATCTGGTATTGATGATCACAACACCATTAGATGCCTGCGAGCCATACAATGAAGTTGCTGCTTTGCCCTTTAATACATTGACAGATAATAGCTCATTTTGCGGTAATTCGAAAGATTCTAGGATTCTCCCATCAACCACATAGAGCGGTTTGTCTTTTGCACTGATCGAGTTATTACCTCTTACTAACACATTAGCGTTGGGCACACTATCTTGAACAATGCTCACTCCGGCAACTTTTCCCTGAAGGAGACTTCTAAAGTCACTATCAGTATAATGCAATACCTCTTCTGTTGAAGTAACCGAATAGCCGAGACTTTTTCTTTCTTCACTGATGCCCTCTGCCGTAATGACAATCTCAGACAACTCATGTGAGCTAGTTTCTAACTTGAAATTAATGATGTTTTTACCACCTATTGTTGTACGTTCTGTTCTGTAGCCAATGAAGGCGACTTCCAGTTCTTTTCCATTTTCAACATTCAATTGATAATCACCATTTAAATCAGTCACGGTTCCTATAGCAGTCCCCACTACCACAATGTTAACACCGGGCATGGGCTCACCGAGGTGATCGATCACCGTTCCTATCACAACACCAGCAGGAAGCTGTTCGTCCTTTCGCTTACTGGTTTTACTGGAATAAGTAGCATATCTTATTCGTTCCAAATATCGGCGATTGGCATACTTGAAATTGTCGAGATTGAAGCCAAACCAATCCAGTTGATCAAACTGCTGACCTATGATGCCAAGATACCTTGACCGAAGGTTTCTTATATTAAAATTGATGGTTCCAAAACTCTGTCGACCACTGATTTGTGGATAGACATAATAAGGATACCGTTGGTATGGAGAGAAAGACCAACTATGCGATTTGAATTGATCAAGCGAAGCGTCATACATACTGGTAAGTACTTCAGCCATTGCGCGGTCCTTACCCTCACCACTGATCTTAAAACTCCAGGTCTCTGAATCCCCCGGTTGTAATTTATCTCTGAAAGTATTGGTAACGATATTTAGCCTTGATCCTTCAGGCTTGACCCTGACTACTTTATAACTGGATTTCCATTCATTGTATCGAACATAATGATATCGGATAGCAAACCCATTACCATCATCCTCAGAGACAGGTACCCTAATTTCTTTTACTTCATTGTTTACATGCTCGACAAGTCGATCAATCACTATATTTCCTTTTTCTATCTCAATCGTCACATATACCTCAATTGGGCTTGCCAAAGTGACAATCACTTCTTCTCCCGTGTCATAGATTTCTTTGTCCAAATTCACAGTAAAAATATCGCCGGGATTGGGTATTCTCTTCTTGGAATCAATCAACTCGAACTGGCTTCTCGAGATCACCTCTTGTTCAAAATCATCTTTGCATTGAACTATCACCAAATACCGGCCAGTATTCCACTTTTTATAATTAATCAGTGGCACTTGTGAAGATCGAGCTGTATTGAAGTTGTATTCTACTATTAGCTTTTTATTGTCTTCACTGTCCTCCTGGTTATTGTAGTGGTCATATGGGAAGAGTGTAGCGAACTCTCTTTCGCTGATCATTTGGTAATCAGGTGTTTTCCAAGGGCGGGACCTTTTAGGGGTTTGTGGAGGTACTTGGTAATATATGTAGACCTTGCCCTGGGCATCTACTGGTGAGCCATTCAGGTTTTTAGTAGTAATGGATAAGCTATTGCCTTTGACGTTTCTTTTTATTTGATCAGGTAGTTCAACCGCTAATGACAATGTGTGATACCCCACCTTCACAATGGTAGTATTACTTCTGGTTTCCCCATTGATATCAGTGACATCGGCATTGACCTCGTATTCAAAGACCGGTTGACCATCTTTTTCTACCAAGAGATCAGGCAGAGCCTTGAAGTCAATAGAGAATTGTCCAGAAGCATCGGTGACGGTCTCACCATGTGTGATCTCCTGAGAAGAACTGGAATGGTATCTGTAACTACGCCGATAGTACCAACGAGGGTATCTTACCATGCGTTTTACAGTATAGGCTACCTTAGCGTGGTTGATGGTGCTCTCTGAAAAAGAGATAGCTTCACCATTGATGTGAATGGTATCATTCAATCTGAAGCTTTCTTCTACTTTATCGAATTTGACTTCGAATTTCGGTCGTTTGTATTCTTCAACTGAGATAGTGGTTGGATTGTCTAGAAAATCGTCCAATTCTTCATCATAAAAATGACTGTCCTCTTCATAATCTTCCTCTGCATAGAGGGTATATTCCCCGGTAATTCCACTTAATGGTAATTTAAATTCTCCACTGAATGACCCGTATTCGTTGGACTTTAACCTCATCTTTCCTACTTCATCACCATTTACATCATCCAGGTATACCTCTACATACTCATTGGCTACAATGTCCGATTTGTTGCCTACCTGTTTGACCAAAATACCTTTGAAATATACTTTTTGCCCGGGCCTGTAAATACTGCGATCCGTAAAAATAAACGGCTTGGCCCTGACGTATTCCTTACGATCAGGTGATCGGTTATTACGATAGAAACGATAGTCTGCTGTCGTTAACGTATCATTGTAAGAGGTGATAGTTGCTTCCAGAGAATGAACTTGTCGCGAGTAATTCGGAAACACCAACCCCATTTTGTCAGTCCTCAAGGTCTTATCAAAAGGTAGGTTATACTTAGTTGTATTTTTATTCTTTAAACGAATATTGGCATTCGACAGTGGTTGTCCAGTAATGCGATTGACGGCTTGGAAATAATCTCCCTTTTCTTGGTCTTTGCCTGTAATCAACCCCAGGTTGCTCACCTGGAAAACCTGATAAGCATAAGTATCTTTGGCATAGTACTTCAGACTATCCGGGCTTACCATCATCAAGTAACACCCTTGAGGCAACTCTGGCATTACTAACTCTGTGGAATGGCTATGGTAATCATGTTCATTTCGCAATACTGCTTGCCAGCTACTTATAGGAGATGTGGTTTTCGCCGTGTTAAATCGCGAAGAATCTGCACTATTTCTACTCAGGGCTTTCATGCTTTGCCGTGCGACCTTGAAGATCTTGAGGTTTAAAGTGTCGATGTTATTATACCTTACCAATAACCTCGAAGGCTGCCCAACAGACAGGTAACGCTCCATCGTCATAGATAGACTCTGTTCCAGTATGGTAGCCTTAAGTTCACCGCACAACTCGGCACCGTAGCTATTGGGATATCTATCCAAT